>CAZSGD010000003.1:0-221852 GCA_964606155.1 uncultured Chitinophaga sp.
AACACTAAGAATACAAGGGATTTCCCGCGGCGTACGCAACGGAGCAGCGAACGCCACGCAATACGCAGCTCAAACGGATAGGAAATGTGGCAATTTCAGGGAACTCCAAAATCAAAAACCAAAAACCAAAAACCAATCCCGAAGTTTCGGGACAAAAATTTTTCGTGTTCCTTACACTTTTGAGACAGACTTTTAATTATTTTAATACCTGCTCCCACTTTTCATACACTTTATCCGGCAGGAATTTGGCCACGGAAGCCCTTGCATTTTTGCGCATAGCTTCCAAACGGGGATCATTATCCAGTAAGATCGTCAGTGCTTCAATCATGGTTTTAGCATCCATGGCGGTCATCAGCCAGCCGTTCACCCCATGTTGCAGAATGTGACGGGGCCCCGTTTCACAATCAAAAGCCAGGCAGGGTACATCATTGTTCAGGGCTTCGGTTAGTACCAGTCCAAACGATTCGTTGCGGGAGGTCATGATAAAAAGAAGGGCTTCCCGGTAAGCAGCCGTAATATCATTGCCGGTGGCCGGTATCACGATCAGTTGATTCTCCAGGTGTTCCCTGGCAATAAAATCTTTCAGTTCTTTTTCCTGCGGACCGTAACCGATCACTTTCCATATCACATCAGGGTGAGCGGGCAGCAATTTGACAGCCACTTCCATCAGCAGGTCGATCCCCTTGATATGATTGAAACGGGTAACGGAAAGGAGTATCTTTTTATCCGGTACATCAGGGATGGGCCCGGTATTGGGTTCAGAAATAAAATTGGGGATTGTAAAGGAGCGTTCATTCAATCGTTTATAATACACCGTTTCATCCGCATTCAGGGCAATGATGGCGTCCAGTTTTTTATAGGCATAGCGGAATAAAAAATCCCAGAAAGCGCTTCTTTTCACACTGTGATAGTGATGATGCTCCCAGGACAGAAGCGATGCGTGTTTGCGGGCGCCAGCTAAGAGCAATGCCACAGCGAAATGATATTCCGTGGCGATGATATGCGTGGGTTTTAATTCTGCAATGAGGCGCTTTAGTTTTTTGATATCCCTTATCAGCCGGACCTTTTTTGTAAATGTATTGCCGCTGCCACCAATGCCAAAGCTGAGGTGTTGCTGCACCACCTGCACGGCAGGATCAAGGGGATAGAAAATCTTATTTGTTTCGTCGAGTATCAGCAGGGTGACCTTATTACCTTTTTGTACAAAAAGATTAGCCAGGGCCACCATTACTTTTTCATAACCACCCGGCACGTGCAGGTAAGAACACACAATTACGATATGCCGGTTACCCGCAGACATGGTTTAAAAAATTGGTTTTACTTTTCTCCTGGTCAGTTTAATGAGCAGGATATGGAACAATACCCGCCAGGCGGTGAAAAAACTTTTTCTAAAATAAGAAAAAATGATGGAGATGCTGCCGCCGAATCCATTGTGGCGGAGGCCGACATTGATGTATTGTTCACAAAAAAATCGGATGATCTTTTTTTTATCACTTATTTCTTTTTGCTGCAGTAATAGCAGCAAAATAGAAAAATGCTCGAGTTTGCTTTTTTGCTGCGACCGGTCCCTGTTCAACTGGCTTTCCGGGTGTATCCGTACAAAATTGGCTTTGTCGGCCGCATACGCAATATTACCGGCCAGTGCCAGTTTAATATAGCAGAACCAGTCGCCATGGTATTGATAAGTGGCCAGCTCACCGAGAAAGGGCAGGAGGGCTTCTTTTTTCATCACGGCACTGCCGGCATTGTTCACTTCGCAAATGAGTTGCAGGTATTCATTCAGTTCGTCAATACCTGTTTGCCCATAACTATCACTCCATTTATCCGTACCAAAGAACTTATTTTTTATCTCCGAGAAATAACCGGGCGGTATCGGCTGACCGGCTGCATCCACCATCGCTGCATCGGTATAAAAAAGTGTGGTCCTGTCATCATCCTGCAGCACTATATCTGCCGTTTTCAAAAAATGTTTATCAGCAAAATCATCGCTCTCGGCTATCCATATCCATTCTGCTTTGGCTATTTGAATACCTTTTTGCCATTGCCGGAAGGGGGAGCCGGAGTTGGTTTCGTTGATGATGACCTGCGATACTAATGGGTGTTCCCTGTATTTATGGATGATGTCGGCGCTGTTGTCGGTGGAATGATCGTCGAGAATAATGAGTTCAAAATCGGCAAAGCTCTGTTCCAGTACAGACCGTATCCTTTGTTCCAGGAAAGGAGCATGGTTATAATTGGGTATGATAACGGAGAATCGGGGCATATGGGAATGTTACCCTTTATTTTTTTGCTGAAACACGTTTTTCAGTTTCCGAAAATAAACTTTCTGCCACAGAAACCACCAATTTTGAAGACGCTGCCCGGGTTTAAACAGCAGGTGGTGCAGTGATAATTTTTTGATCAGCGGAAGTATAGGCTGAATGCTTGCATCATTTCTGTGAAAATGAATATAGGGCCTTTCAAAAAGATCGACGCCGGCATTTACGCAGCCCCTGATCCGTTTTTCATTTAAATAATAACCCGTATTGTATTCGGTATGGGAGAAAGCTGCGATCTTTTTCTGATAGGCCGCAACATCCTTCCCATAGAGGTAGCTAAAATGCCAGCCGGGATTGGTAGTGATGATATGGCTGGTATAGGTGGGGAATAGGGTATTCCTGTCCCCTATATCTTTTTCCCGGATAAAACCCCAGGGGGCGAGGAGATTGACCCGGAATTTTTTGTCGGACCGGAGATTGAAATAATAATAATGCACCGTCAGTTCTGCCAGGGCCGGTAATTGCAACCCGGGGCGTGATAAAATATCCCCGATGTTCACGATCTCATCTGCATCGGATATAACGATGATATCCTCACCGGCACAGTTTTGCAGGGCTTCTTTGATATAATTCCGTTGAAAATATTCGTATTCCCATGCCGGCATATCATTGGCGGGGGCCACGAGGTGAATGATCTTGGGCAGGAAGGGCACAAACTTTTCTTTGTTCAACGAAAAATGAAGGGGCTTGGGCCCACCGGATAGTGTTCTGGTGGATTCAACGATCACAAAATAGTCAACGCTGTTTTGCAGGTATTCCAGCCTCAGCCGCAGCAGGTCCAGCTCATCATTGAATATAAAGCAATCATACCGTTTCATGGCCGCTGGTTTTCCATTGGGTGTCGCTGAATATTTTTACATGGGCCGGGAAGCCGTCAGGCCGTAATGCTTTATCAGAGTTCAGCACCGTGAATTCCAGCATATCGGTGATGCCATGACAGAGTTCACCTTTGTTGAGTACAAATATATCCAGAGAATAATAACCGGGGCTGAGATTCAATGAAGAGAGGCTGGCTTCAACGGATATGGGTTTATCCTTGCCGATACTCCACTGTAATTGCCGGTCAAGGGTGGTGCTGTGAGTGATGATCTCGCCGAAAATATTCCGGATATTAAAGGCGACTTCCACATTCTCTAAAGATTCAGCAGCGCTAATAGTGGCCGCAATGGTAACAGGATAACCCATCAGTATTTCTGAAACAGTATGATTGCCGGAAAGCAGGCGTGTATCCTGTATGGTGGCTTTTCCATTGCCCGTGCTTTTGCTCCGGTTGGTGGATTGTGTGATGTCTTTCAGGTATTGAGCGATCACGGCATCTTTTTCTCCAAAGGCTTTCATTTTACCATCTGACAGGTATAAAACTTTATTGCAAAAGGATTGTATGGTGCCCATATTATGGCTTACCAGCAAGATCGTTCTTCCCTGGCCCTTGCTCACTTCTTCCATTTTACCGATACATTTTTTCTGGAACTCGATATCGCCTACCGCCAGTACTTCATCGATCAGTAATATCTCCGGCTCCAGGTGTGCTGCCACGGCAAAAGCTAACCGCAATTGCATGCCACTGCTGTAATGTTTGAGGGGTGTATCCAGGAATTTCTCCACGCCGCTAAAGTCAATGATGGCATCCAGCTGCCGGTTGATCTCTGTTTTTTTCATGCCCAGTATCGATCCGTTGAGATAGATATTTTCCCTCCCGGTAAGTTCCGGATGAAAACCGGTGCCTACTTCGAGCAGGCTGCCCACACGGCCAAGCAAACTTATGTGGCCCGTGGTGGGAGGAGTGATGCGGCTGATGATCTTCAGCAAAGTGCTTTTGCCGGCGCCATTTCTACCAATGATACCGATCCTTTCGCCGGCCTGTATATCCAGGCTGATCCCCTGTAAGGCAAAGAATTTTTCTTTTGATGATCTGCCGGAACTAAATAAGTTTTTAGCGGAATGTGTGATCACATCTCTCAATGCCAGGTAAGGCTGAGAAGTGGCGATGTGGTATTCTTTGCCCAGGTTGCGTATTTCAATAGCTGGCTGCATCAGGCAAGATCGGCGAAATAGGCTTCTGTTTTTCTGAAATAATAAATACCCGCACAAAACAGGATAAGCATCGACGTTAGCCCGATACCCACCAGTTCCATATCCGGGAAATATCCGGTAAGGGGTGAACGGAAAAATTCAATTGCCACATTCACCGGGTTAATGGCCAGCACATATTTCAACCCCGGTTGCTGCACGGAAGCCAACGGGTAGATGACCTGGGTGGAAAAAAACAATACCTGCAACAGGAAGGTCATCACATAACGGAAGTCGCGATACTTAACGTTTAATGCAGCCAGTAAAGTGCCGGCGCCAAATGCGGTAACCAGCACGATGAGGATACCTATTGCAAAGTGCAGCACATAGGTCCAGTGTAATTCCTGTTTGTAAACAAAACAAAATATGGCAAAAATGAAGAAGCCCATGATAAAGTCAAACAGGGCGGCCAGTATGGATGAGCCCGGAATGATGAGCCGGGGGAAATATATTTTTTTAATGATCTGTGCATTTTGCACCATGCTCTCGCCTGCGTGGGAGACGGAGGAACTGAACAGGTTCCAGCAGATCAAACCGGATAATACAAAAACGGGATAAGCCATATTGCCGGTATCAATTTTCCAGTTTTTGGAGAAAATAAAGGTGAAGAGCAACATCAGCAAGAGGGGTTGCAGAACGGCCCAGAGAATGCCGAGATAGGTTTGTTTGTATTTTACTTTGATATCACGCCAGGTAAAGAAATAGAGCAGTTCCCGGTAATGCCATAATTCTTTTAGTCCTAATGAAAATCCTTTGGGGGGACGTATGACAGTAGTGAGTTTTTCCATGAACTATAAAGATAGCTATACTGGTTTATAGTTTGTAGTTTGTTAGAGCGGGGAGGGGTTGGTTGTTGGTTGCAGGTTGTTGGTTGCAGGTTGTTGGTTACTGGTTCGTTAAAGCGGGGAGGGGTTGAAAGTGTTGGGGGTTGGTTGATTGGTTGATTAGTTTATTGGTTAATTGGTTTATTGGTGGGGCGGTTGACTGGTTGCTGGTTTGTTAGAGCGGGGAGGGGTTGAAAGTGTTTGAAGTTGTTGAAAGTGGGGTGGTTAATTAGTTTATTGGTAAATTGGTTTATTAGTTAATTGGGGTTGGTGATTAATGCAGGTATTGTCTAATTGTCAAATTGAGTCATTGCTTAATTGGCTAATTAGTTCTCCCTTGTTTTATTCTTATCTGTTTTTTCCTGGAGTTTTTGTTCGTTCTTATTGCCTTTACCGTCGATGAGGGGTTCGCCAACGGGGGCTTGTCCATCCTGGAGTTTAAAGGTGAAGACCTTGTCGATATGTACCCATTTGCCTTTATCCCATTGGAATCCTTCCTGGTCTCCGTCCGGAACCAGCGTCCAGGGCAGTTCGGGTTGCTCAGATTCAGAAATAAGATGGTCCACTAAGATCATTTGCAGATCGGGAATGTAGTTGACCAGTACCCTTGCATTTTTTTTGAACTCTGTACTAAAGCGGTACCTGGTTTTTTTAGGTATGGAATCATTGGCATAGCTGAAATACTGTCCGCCAAATACAGGTTCTTTTTTTTCATTAAAAGTCAGCACTTCTATCCATTTCATATTACTCTGGGCCCGGTTATGATCAATGCCAAAAAGTGTGTAATAGTTCCTGCCGTTATATTGTGTTTTCACGATATTATAATACACGGCGCCGATCCAGTTGCCTTTTCCCCGTACAGAATCTTCAGGATAATCGGTGAACTCTGATACATCCCGAAGGGGGATCAGTTTCAGAGAACCGTCGGGGGTGGGTAATTGAATAGCTCCCCGCTGGCGGGAATAAAATTCTTCGTATTCGATATTCCAGGTAATGATGCGGAAACTGGAATCGGGTGCATAGAGTTTGGAAACACCCAGCACGGAATCGAAGGGGTAATAAAAGGAATTTTTGATCTGCAGGGTCCTTACCAGTGTTTTGGTAAAAGCGCTGTCGGCTTTCATCCGGTTTTCGGTCAGGCTGTCCGTATGCAGGCGCATGGACAATAGACTTAATGTATCCTCTTTGGCCTGTAATTTTTTACGGTCGGCGTTGCTGATCTGTTTTTGGGAATATGCGGGCTGTGCCAGCAACAGGCTGCCCACGACGGATATGTAGAGGATCGTTTTTTTCACGGATGAGTGTAATGATACAAAGTTACTATTTAATACAGATGCCTCTAACGATAAAAGGGTTGTAAAATTTTGTGAACTCTTATAAGGCTTTCGTAAAATCGGACAGGGAGTTAAAAATGAGGTCAATATCCGGGTGCGGGAACTCCTGTGCGGGACGGGTGGTTTTTACGAACACAGTGTACATGCCGGCATTACGGCCAAAAAGCATATCGCTGGGGTTGTTGCCTACGATCACAGATCGGCTGATATCCATGTCCGGGTGTTCTTGTTTGGCCTTCCAGGCCATGCCCGGGTTGGGTTTTCGCAGGGGGTGGTCATTATGTATGGAAGTGCAATAATAGATGGCATCGATGCGGCCACCGGCTTCTTCAATGGCCCCGGTCATTTTTGCATGGATGTCATGCAGTGTTGCTTCTGTCATTAATTTTTTTCCCACACCCCGCTGGTTGGTCACCAACACGATGCGGCCGAATTTCTCCGATAGTTTTTTGAAGAGGGCGGGGGCGCCTTCCATAAAAACAAATTCATCGGGGCTAAAAATATAACTGCCATCCTTATCCACGTTGATCACCCCGTCGCGGTCGAGGAATAATGTCCAGCGCTTATCGATGGCTGTTAGGTCCAGCGGGGGCCTTGCCAGTTCCTTTTGGGCCCGTTTATAATCTTCGGGAATGCCGATATCGATGAAATATTCATCCTGTACCTGACCGTAGATGCGGCGCTGGTTGAAATATTTTTCGAGGTAATCTTTTTCAAAAGAGAATTTTGAAGGGAATTCTTCTTCCAGGAATTTGGGTACATCCAGGATATAGAGACCACCGTTGATATTACCCTGGTCGTAGTATTGTTTTTCCTTAAAATCTTTTACCAGGCTGTCCTTGTCCAGTTCCACCACGCCATACCGGTCAAAACGGGACATGGGTTTTAACAGGATTGTACATTCCGCCATATTATGCAGGTGAAAGGCAGCGGCCGGGTGCAGATCTGCATTAAACAAAGTATCCCCATTGGCAATCACGACATTTTTTTCTGTGGCTTTGCTGCAGGCCAGTTGAATGGCGCCACCGGTGCCCAAAGGTTCATCTTCAATGACGCATTGGTAGGTAAGGGTGGCGAACTGCTGGCGCAGGTATTCTTCAATTACATCGTGTTTGTACCCCAAAGAGAAAACGAATTTTTCAATGCCCTGCATGCGCAGGCTGTTGATGACATGAAATAAAAAGGGCCGTTCTGCCACGGGCGCCATGCATTTGGGCAGGTCAGGAACAGTATCCTTTAACCGGGTGCCGAGTCCGCCTGCTAATATGATCGCTTCTTTAATCATGCGGGTGGATCAGAAGAAAATCTTCGTATGCTTTATTTATTGGTCTGAATTCATTGCCAGCATTGGAAGAAAAAATATGTTTATTTTTTTCATAGAGGCTGCAAATCGTTTTCCAAAGCTCTTTATTTTCCTGCCAAAAATTTCTGTCAGCTGTAAGAACGCTGCTCAACAGATCCCCTTCATAAAAATCTCCTTCTGCCAGAATATTCTTACTCAACCTTTCAATCGCTACGGGAATGAGATAGGGTAGCCCCACATTTTGTCCGATACTGATACGAAGGTCTTCTATTGTATAATCTTTCAATGGTTTTTTTCTCAATACTGATATAGTATTGACGAGGCGGGTATTATCCGTTATTAGCGGGTAAACGACCCCTTCCAGTTGCTCAATAGTCTTATCGGTAATATTCTTCATGCCGGCAAACAGATTCAGGAAAAATATTTCTCCTCTACTAACTGGCAGATGATATGTCCAATAGTGATATGGCTTTCCTGTATGCGGGGTGTGTCTTTGGAGGGCACATTGACCAGGTGATCGGAAAGATCTTTCATTTTGCCGCCCGTTTCGCCGGTAAAGCCTACCGTGATCATTTTTTTATTCCGGGCCACTTCAAAGGCTTTGATGATATTGGCTGAATTGCCGGAAGTGGAAAGTCCCACGAGAACGTCACCGGCTTCGCCGATACCATCGATCATACGGGAATAGATCACATCAAAACTGTAATCATTGGCCACGGCCGTGAGATAGGAAGTATTGCAATGCAGGGCTTCCGCAGGGAGGGCTTTACGGTCGGTATAAAAGCGGCCTGAGAATTCAGCAGCCAGGTGCTGAGCATCGGCAGCACTGCCACCATTGCCACAGAAATAAACCCTGTTGCCTTTTTTAAAAGCACTGGTCACCACCTCCACCACTTTCTCAATGGTGGCCAGCAATGCAGCATCCTGTAATACCTTCTTCTTCGTATCAACAGAGGCCTCAATAATGTTCTTAATCTTTTCTAACATAAAAGAAATCTTCAACCTTTAATGAATAAACCAGTAACAAGTAATCAGCAACCAGTTATATCGTCCATGTCTTCAACCCATGCTCCACGAACTGGTAATTCCGGTGCCTTCCCCCAAAGTTCTCCAAACTTTTGATCACTTTGTATTTGGTGGTGCCGGGGCAGTAGAATATCATGAAACCGCCACCGCCTGCACCTGATATCTTACCACCGGTGGCGCCGGCTTTTTTTGCTGTTTCATAAATATCTTCCATGAGCGGGTTGCTGATACCTTCCGCCATTTGTCTTTTTTGCTGGAAGCCGAAGTCGAGGATCTCACCGAACTCATTCAGTCTTCCCTTTAGTAATGCTTCTTTCATCATCTGTGCCTGTTGTTTCAACTGGTGCATGGCTTCGATAGGGGCGCCCTTTTTATCCGTTACATTCTTACTCTGTTTTTTGATGATCTCGGCAGATTCGCGGCTGGTGGAAGTGTAGTATAAAAGCAGGTTATTTTCTAATTCAAATAAATATTGTTGTTTCACCCGCAATGGGTTGACAATCACTTTATCATCGCCATAAAATTCCATGAAATTGACACCGCCAAAAGTGGCTGCATACTGGTCTTGTTTACCGCCAGCGAGGCCCAGGTCTTTTCGTTCAATATCATAGGCATAATGGGCCATATCATATTCACCCAATGGCAGCCGGAGCATTTCTGCAAAAGCCCCGATGATGGCTACCACCAGTGTGGAAGATGTTCCCAATCCTGAACCGGCCGGTGCATCCACGAAAGTGGACAGGCGAAAGCCCTGTTCTTTGATGCCATAATCTTTCTGGATGCGGTTGTAGACACCTTTTAACAGGGCCAGTTTACCATCAATGGGTAACGAGGAGGTATAGTCGAAAACCTGTTCCTCATCCCGGTCAATAGCTTCTAAAATGATTTTGTTCTCTGCGAGGGGTTCAATCGTGGCATTAGCATACAATGAAAGGGTGGCATTCAAAATGGCGCCGCCGTACAGGTCGCTGTAAGGACTTACATCGGTGCCGCCGCCGGCCAATCCAATTCGTAAAGGAGCTTTACTTCTGTAGATCATTTACCAGATTGAAAAAACCGTCAAATCTTTATTTGTTTTATACTCATGCTCAAGCGATTCAGCAGCAAGGCTCATTTGTTGCACATAATTATGTTTTATGATGTCCTTAATTGCTTTTTCAATCAGGGTCAGCTTCTCATTTAATGGCAGAAGGTCTATTTCTTTTAATAACTCTGCTGAACTCATATTATAAAGATAATCAAATATTTTCAGCCAATTTAAGGATGCTGGATACTAACACACTCCAGGAGTATTTTAGTTTTTCTATTCTCAAATTCGGAATAAAATAATCTTCACCTAATTGATAGAAACGGGCAATGCCTGCTGCAATAGCTTCCGGTTGTGGTTCCACCACCAGGCCCACTTTTCCGTCGGGCACCAGGGAAGGAAGGCCACCCACATTGGTCACCACCATGGGTTTTTCAAAATGATAAGCCAGGGGGGTTACCCCGCTTTGTGTGGCATTACGGTAGGGTTGTATCACCGCATCGGCTGCACAGAGATAATATTTTACTTCACTGTCGGGAATAAAATCCGTTCTTAGAATGAGCTGGTCTTTGATACCGAGTTTTTCTATTTGATCGTGGTAGGGTTTGGCGTCTTCGTAAAACTCACCAGCGACGAGTAGTTTTAGGTTTTTGTCCCGAAACTTCGGGATTGATTTTTGCAAAGCTGCCATGGCTTCAAAGAGCAGATCAAGCCCTTTATAGGTGCGGATGAAGCCGAAGAACAGGATAATATTTTCATTTTCGGGTATGCCTAAATGTTGCCTGGCTTCTTTTTTGGAAATGATGGCGCCGAAATTATCATAGAGCGGATGAGAAACCTGTATCGCCGGTTTTTCTTTTTGAAATGTCCGCAGGTCGCTCATTACTTTTTCACTCATGGTGATGAAGGCATCACAACTTTGTAAAAAATATTTGGTGAAAGGTTTGTCGCCCGGTCTTTTTTCATGAGGTATCACATTGTCGGCAATGCAAACGATGCGTGTATGTTTATTTTTTCTCACCCTTCTTAAAATAGTGCCCAGCGCCGGGCCCATAAAAGGCAGCCAGTAACGAACCACGATAATATCCGGCCTTTCTTTTCGTAATCTATTCCCCACTTTTATCCAGTTGAACGGGTTGATAGAGTTGATCGCCGAATGGATCACCAGGTCTTTCGGTGCCGGTTCATCACTGTATTGCGTGGTGCCGGGAAAAAGAAAAGAAGGGTATTGCAGGGAAAAAGAATAGATAGAACAATCATGTCCCTGGTCATTGAATTCTTTGGCGAGGCGCTGGTTGAATGTGGCCAATCCTCCCCGCAAGGGATGCCCGGGACCTATGATCACCACTTTCGCCATTATAAACCTGTTTTGGTTTCTATCAAATAAGAATTACGCCCCGGTGCATTACGGGAGATCAATTCGCCGATAAAGCCGGCCAGGAATAATTGCATGCCGATAATAATAGAAGTGAGTGCCAGGTAAAAACCGGGTTTATTTGTCAATGCAAAGTTGGTATCGATAAATTTGGAAACGATGAGGTAGATGGAAATTCCTAATCCCACCAGGAAAAAGATAGTTCCCCACAAACCAAAGAAATGCATGGGGCGTTTGGAGAATTTCCCGACAAAGCTGATAGAGGTCAGATCTAAAAAACCATTCACAAACCTTCTCCAGCCAAATTTGGAATGGCCGTATTTCCGTGCCCTGTGCTCCACCACTTTTTCCCCGATCTTTTTATAACCCGCCCATTTGGCGAGTACGGGGATATAGCGGTGCATTTCACCATACACTTCAATCCCTTTCACCACTTTATTTTTATAGGCTTTGAGCCCGCAATTGAAATCATGCAGCCGGATACCCGATACACGGCGGGTAACCGCATTAAAAAATTTAGAAGGGATATTTTTGGTGAGTGTGTTATCGTACCGCTTCTTCTTCCAGCCACTTACCAGGTCATATCCATCTTCTTTGATCATCTTTCTCAGCCCGGGTATCTCATCGGGGCTATCCTGCAGGTCTGCATCCATGGTGATCACCACATCGCCGGTAGCGGCTCGGAAACCTTCATTGAGACCGGCAGATTTTCCATAATTGCGCTGGAATTTGATGCCTTTGATATTTGGGTTGCGGCTGCGGAGATCTTCGATCACCTGCCAGGAGTTATCGCTGCTGCCATCATCCACAAATATGATCTCGTAGGAATAATTGTTCTCATTCATTACTTTCTCTATCCAGGCGGATAGTTCCGGTAATGATTCGGCTTCATCAATCAATGGTATAACGATGGACAGGTCCATGAGCTATGTTCTTCTTGTTAAAAGTGCAGATCCCACAGCGGTTAATCCTGCACCAATTATCAAATATCCGAAAATTGAGCCGTAAACTAAAGCGAAAGGATAGCCCTTTTTATAACTGGCCACCTGCTTTTCCAGCGCCTCTATATCGGAGGGCATAGTGGGTTTTTTTTCTTTAACCAGTTGTTCACGGAAAGCCCTGGCAGATTCTTCCGCAAATTCAGGATGCATCCGTGCAAATACATAAGTATAAACCACCATGATCAAAGTGGCGATGATAAAACACCGGAAACCTGCGCTAAAACTGTCTTTGAAACTGCCGGTAAATGCAGGCGACATACGGTAGGTAACCAACGTCCATAAAATTCCCAGGGCATAAATAACATAGACCAGGTAATGCAGCCTGGATGCTTCCGGTATATTATTGTAAGCGAAAAGGGAAAAGCCCACCATGGTGGCGGCTGTAATGATTCCTTTGATCAGTGGGGATAGTTTCATGAATAATTATGCCAGTGTGATCTTATCACCATTAATAATACCTGCCACTTTTCCTGTCAGCTCTGTACCCAGGAAAGGAGTGTTGACAGATTTGGACTTCAGGTCCTTTTCCGTGACGGTCCATTTTTGTGCAGGATCGAAAAGGGTGAGTGAGGCTTTACTTCCTTCCCTGACAGAAATATTTTCGAGTCCAAACAAACGGCGGGGGTTGATCGATAACAGGTTCACCCATTGCTCCTGTGATAAATTGGGCAATACGGTATTCAGTACTGCATACGCTGTTTCAAGACCTGTGATGCCGTATTTGGCATATTCAAATTCCATGATCTTGCTGTCAAACTCATGAGGCAGATGATGTGTGGCGATACAATCCACCAGTCCATCGGCCACCGCTTTGCGAAGCGCCTCTCTGTCTTCGGCGGTACGGAGAGGCGGGTTTACTTTAAGATGAGTATTGTAATTCTTTACATCAGCATCACAGAAATAAAGATGATAGGGAGTAACGGAGCAGCTGATGCCGGCGCCGGTATCTTTTCCTCTTTTGATATACTCCAGCGATTTCTTTGTGCTGATGCCGGTAAAATGCAATTTGGATTCGGCGTACCGGGCCAGTTTTATATCCCGGGCCACCATCAGTTCCTCTGCCATAGCGGGTTTGCCGGGCAAGCCTAACTGTGTGGATACGATCCCTTCATTCATCAGTCCATGCGGATTGATGCTTTTGTCATCCGGAATTTGTATAAGTATACCGTTCACGGGCCGGATGTATTGCAATGCTTTTACCAGCAGGCCGGCCGATTCAATACTATTCAGGCCGTCGCTTAATGCTACGGCACCACTGCCTTTCATATCATACATTTCGGCCAGTTCTTTACCTTCTGTATTTCTTGTTACTGCGCCAATGGGATGAACATTCACTGGCAATAACCTGCTTTTTTGAACAATATATTCAACTGCTGCTTTATTATGAATGACGGGGTTGGTATTGGGGATCACGAAAACATCTGTATAACCACCGGCGGCAGCGGCAGCGGCGCCGGTTTCCAGGGTTTCTTTGTATTCATAACCCGGGTCGGCAAAATTGGCAAAAACGTCTACCCATCCGGGTGAGAGATACAGGCCCTTCCTGTCAATGATTTGATCGGCTTTGGTGCTGATATTTTTACCGGTTTGCGTGATGATACCGTTTTCAATAAAAATGTCAAGAATCTGGCCGTTGTGAGGAGAGGAGGGATCGGTAACCCGTGCTTGCTTAATGAGTAGCTTCATTAAGGGGCGAAGATAGCGGTTTTTGATTTCAGAATTGCGAAATTATCATGTAGCTTTGCGACCCGTTTCGACCGGAAATTCGGGTGGTGGCGCAGCCCGGTAGCGCACTTGCATGGGGTGCAAGGGGTCGCTGGTTCGAATCCAGTCCACCCGACTAAACAGGACAAGGCAGCATTAATGCTGCCTTGTTTGTTTTTGTCATCCTCTGAAATGCTGTCCAGTGGCTGAATACGCTCAAAAACTTCATTCACCTCAATGGTTCGAAATGCCTCATTGTTGAAGTCATAGCGAATTCCTTTCGGAAATAGTAGTTTTTGTAACTTTTCCTTAGTGGCAAAATTGCTGGAAGTCCAGCCAGTATTGAGTTTCAGGGCAATCTTGACTGCATTATCAAAATGCTGTCGAAGGTTCGAACTGCTTTCTGGAGTATTGGCTATTAATTCTTTAATTTTCAGTTTCTCGTCAGTCAGTTTACTTCTTAGTTTTTCATAGGTCTCACGGGGCATATCACTATCCAGGTAGTATTTTTCTTCCAACCCGTCTATCTTTTTCTGTATATCAGACAAGTTACGTTTAAGGGTATTAAGATGCTGCTGGTTTGAAGTTGCATGATTGTCCAGCATTGAGTAGATGCAATGTTTTAAGCCTGGAATAAGATGTTGTTTCAAAGAATAATTGGTCAGATGTTGATCGAATGAATGATTGAGTTGTTTTGCACTTTTATTGCACCGACAACCAATAGTGCGGCATTTATAGTAGTACAATTTCTTCTTCTTAACAACGTAACCTGTACAAGGCTTACCGCATTTATCGCACTGTATAAAAAGTTTCAATGGGATTTCGTCATTTTCTTTTTTGTGCGTTACTCCATATTTTCCTTTTGCACTTGCTCTTACCTGATTAACCTCTAAGAATAAGTTGTGTGGTATCAGTTTTTCATGTGTTCCTTCGACCAACTTGCCATCGAGCATCTTGTTTGAGATAATTCCACAGTAAAACGGATTAGAAAAGACCATGCTCAATTTTTGCTTGTATATTTTCACACCCATTGCCTGTAATCGTTTGAGTATTTCATCGTTCTTCATACCCTTTGCTTTCCACTCAAATGCCTTTCTTAGTTTTTTGCCGGTAGTATTAACTATAATTTTTCTGTTCCCATCCGACCTTACAATATCATACCCCATTGGAGGTTTAATGCACCATATTCCTCTGCTCAATTTTTCTTTTATTCCTGCCATCGCCCTTTGCCTTCTTAACTGATTGTCGTATTCGCTGAAAAGAAATTGCATGTTTTGTTGAAAAACACCACCGGGATTGCTGGTATCAATTGGCTGCGTAACGGCAATAATCGTTACGCCATATTTTTCACGAAGATCTTTGGCCAGTTTAATTGCGCCGCCACCTGTTCGGCTAAACCTGTCAAGCAGGTAAACTAATATATGACTTATCTTACCTTTCTTCCTTTTAATGAGATCAAGCATACGGAGAAACTCTTTTCGTCCGTCTGTCTTTGCACTTTCAAATGTTCCTCCGAAATAATCTACTACTTCAAAACCGTTTCTTGAAGCGAACTCATCAATTGCTTTTTTCTGCCAGTCAAGGCTAAGATTTTTGTCGTATTGTTCTTTAGAAGAAACACGGGTATATACCACCGCTCTTTTTTGCGTTGGTTTTTCCAATGCGTTTGAAGGTCTTTTTACCCATTGTCTGAAGTGATCTAAACTTGTATTCATGCTGCTGATTTTTTTGATTCGGAAGGAACCGGTAGTTTGACTACCTTGCTATCACAGCTCAAATATACATCTTGTTGATTATCAATACAATAGCAATTTTCATAAGCCGTAAAAGCTATTACGACCCCGGCCAGTTTATCAAGTGATTGAATAATATACCCGGCTTCTTCATCGGTATAATTTTCACAGCCCGGATATTGCCTAAGTTGATCTGGATTCAAAGGTTCCTTCTTAACGAAATTCTTTTCCAGATATACAATTAACTCATCATCGTTATCAAAACTGGGAGACCTTTTATTCATAGAGACAGATTTAAATAAAAAAATGGCGGAAACTTGCCGCCACTATATTGATTGGAGTTATAAAAGAATTATTAAAGTAAGTCTCTCAAGTAGTGAATCAGCTTAAATAAACGTCTGCATTCATTTTTGCAATACCAGGTTATTTCCAGAATGCAAGTATTAATGCTGCTATAAATAAAATTGTTAGGTGATACCCTGCATTTATGAAAAACAATTTCCAGGTTCTTTTTTCCCATACAATGCGCCAGAGGTGAACCGGTACAAAAAAGCCCAGCCAAAGAAATATTGCGGAATTAAATCCGTTCGCCATTGGTCCCATTTCTTTCGCTCCCGGAATAAATTGCCAGCCTGCCATTGACCAGGCCAGCACCCAAACAAAGAGTAAGTTACCAACTAACATTAGCGCAATTCCTTTCAGCACTGCCTTTTTATCTGGCCGCATGTTAATGTCATAACCCATTTCCTTTGTCCATGACTTTGCAAAAAGTGCCGTGTACCATACAAACCCGGCAATGAATGTGGCGATAGCTGCTACGATAACAGCAGCTATATTGATTTTGAAATCCATATAAATTATTTTTTGGAAAGGTTAGCCAATAATGTTTCCATTCTCTTGAATGCAGAACCCCATCCGTTATAAAAGCCCATTTTTTCCTGTTGCTTGCAATATTCCTCTGTTGCATGAACTACACTGAAGGTAAAATTTGTTTTGTCCCCGTCTTCTTCAAAAAGTATATGCATTTCAACTCCTTCCGTCATGGGTTTGAAATCAGCCGTAGTTATTATTTTTTTGTATTGCTCAATTTCCAAATAGGTTCCTTCGGAAATAAATAGGTTTCCATCAGGCATGGGCATGGTGTATTTCCATTTGCCGCCTACTTTAAAATTATGCTCCTCGACCTTTATTTTCATACCCGGCGGTGCCCACCACTCCATGATATGCTCTGGTTTAATCCATGCCTCCCAAACAGCTTTTACCGGTACATTAAATACTTTGTTAATCGTTAATGTGCGGCTTTTAAGATTGTCTTTAGTACTCATTTTTTTTGTTTTTTGGTTTTAGATTGTATTTGACTAACGTATTGCTCAAAAGAATCAATTCGCTTTGTCCATTGCTGTTGAAATTTTTCTAACCACAGGAAAGCCGGAACCAGATTCTCTGATTTTATTTTGCAATATCGCTCTCTGCCTTTCTGCTCTATTTCGACAATTCCGCATTCAACCAAGTGTTTGATGTGCTGCGATACAGCAGGTCGGCTGATCTGGAATTTTTCAGCAAGTACATTTAGAGTCAAAGGCTCCTTTGACAACAAGTCAATCATCTGCCGCCTGTTTGGATCGGCAATGGCCTGAAAGACATCTCTTCTTTGTTCTGGAGGCATAAGCGTAAGTAATTGCTTACTCAAATATATGTGTAAGTATTTGCTTACACAAATTATTCTTAAACATCCTCAAATATCCCCATCTCCCCGCCCTGGTTAAATCTTCCCATCTGCACAGCCTTCCCTTTCTCCGGCACTTCAATAACAACATCCACATCATGCTGGAATGTATTGGCTCCCCTGAATCTGCCGTCTTTGGTGGTTTGAAAAATAAAGATGAATGATTTGGAAGGGTGCTGATTTTTCAGCCGGTTTAAATCATCAGGATGCAAGCCCAATTTGCTTACACTATCCAGAAATATAAAATCATAATCGGTAAGAGATACAGGTAATTGAGAAGCGACGAATAAATTCGGATGCTTGACATTGGTTTCATTCAGTTTGCTCTGTAAGGTATAATCTAAACCTTCCTCTTTTGCAACATACAATACCTTTCCATGATTACGGGCAAGGTATCCGGCAAATTCAATACATAAATAAGACTTACCCATCTTTGGCCTGCCAAATACCATCGCTGTAAAATTGGACGAGGGATCTCCGATCAAGTCATACCATTTTCCTTTCAGGCCGATTGTACTAAACTGAAGTCTTGCAAAATCCATACTGCTCATCACTGGTGGTAATACGCCCGGGCCGTTTAATTGCTGACAAGCACAACCTAAAATACCTTCCAATCCGTTCAGTTCATTTTTCTCAATGGCCAGGACTTTCATGGAAGGAGTATCTAAAAATGCTTCGAGGTTTTTTGTTATCTGAATAAGCTCATCCATGTATGGATCATCTGCAGGAATTTGTTTTTTATTTACCATGCGGGTAATTCGCTTTAGAAGACTGTCAGCTTTCTTCTTCATGCCCGGCTTTCCATTCATGCCGATATAATTTTTGATAAAGTTCACGGAAGACATTACTTTTTCTTCTTTCGTCAGGTTTTTCAATGATTCAAAAGTTTCGGATTTAAGTTCTATCCTGATTTTTGCTTTCATTGAGTTATATACCTCGATCAGCTTATTCTGAATAAATCTTACCTGCTCTGCATAAGCGGATGTTTTGCGGATTCGTTTTTCCAGGATAGCTTTTTGCAGTGAGTTGATAAAACGGAGTATTTCCTCTTTCGTCTTTGATTTTCCATTCAGGTTTACAAATCGCTTAATAAACCGGAGTTCATCAGGTATTCTCTCCACCATTGTCGGCTGAAGATCGTTTCCCGATTTTTTAGTCTTCTTTTTTCCTTTGCCTTTAGGTTTATCATCAGGATTAATTAATCCTTGTTTGATCATTGCTTCCTGTATGATCGCTCTATTAGTTTGTTGCTGAGTTTCCTTTTTTTTCTGTTTAGGTTCAGCATCTTTACTGCTGTTTACAAACTCGTTGAGTTTGGCGAGATAAATATCAATGGTCTTTTTTACCGTTTCACTTGACTGGTAGGACGTCCAGCTTTCACCGTTGTTGGTCGCCTTTACCAGAAATTCATGACCCTTTTTAAAGGCTTCGGGCAGTTCCGAAAAATTAATCGTGCTTACTTTATTAAAGTAATTATTTGTAGCAATCATAGGGATTGATTTTATGCGGCCAATAATTCAAGTTCAAGAGCAAGTGCTTCTGCTTCCAGTTCCAATACTCTTACATTATCCATTTCCTGCTCTTTATCTGGCGGTTCAATTTTCTTCCGGTTGGAATAACGGATTCCATCCGACTTTAAATCTTTCATCTGAGAGGAATGAATGGTAGTTGAACAACTATGATTATTCTGAAGCAGCTCGACTATCCTGCCAATATTCTTTTCAGGAAGTGTAGCTACCATTTTATCAGATACTTTTTCAAAGTTGTTCTTAACCACCAATTCCAGTATTTGTTTATCCAGGTAAATATCACCTCCCCTGGAACGGGAGGCTGATATGATTAATTGATAGCCTTCACTTATCCTGAATATGGAAAGCCCGTTATTGGTTACAACCTGGTTATTCTGGGTAAGCGACTTAATCAAGGGTAGTGCTTTTATTATCGGCACAACGACACGATCCTGGATTTGCTCTCCGGGATTCCAGTTCTCCGGCATCAGTATTCCTTTTACCGTTTTTGTGTCGTTGGTAGTATAGCTTACCAATTTTCCCTTAAAGTCGCTAAAGGCTTGCAATAAATTGCCGGTGATGATATGCCTTACCCGCCGGTCAACATTGTTTTGTTTGGTATAATCCTCCCATTCCTTCAATAGTTCTTCCATTGAAGGCTGCTCAATATCTGCACTGGCTCCAATGATGGCCATAATATCATCTGAATAGGATGCGGGAATAGCGAGGTATTTATTGCTATTAGCAATTGCAAAGCGAAGTTTAATAGCAGAGGGAGCATAAGGGTTCTTCTTTTTTTTGTCAATTACAAATCCGATAAATACGGCAGGTACTAACTCGTTGCCGGCATTGTAAGTTTCAACAGGGTATTTGAGACTACGCCCTGTATAAAAGAAACCAAAGATTTTAAGCAGGTATTGTTTACGATTCTCAAATACCTTTTTAACCTGCTCTTGTTTATCTTTTCTCGCCTGTTCTAATTCCGCAGTTCGCTTCAATATTTCTTGTCTTGCTGCATCGGGACCATGTTTCGCTTCGATTTTCTTTACCCCTTTTTCTTCCGGCACGTTCTTAATGAGTTCATCATACTTTACATTGATTTCCTCGTCTTCAAGCTCTAATTGTTTTGCCTGGTATTTAATAAAATCTTCGGCAAGATCAGATTGCTGGAGTTTAGCATCATGTCCCCCCAAAGATTCATTAATCAGGTTCTGCAATTCTGATTTGGTAAACGGTTTCTTTAGTACATTGGCACGGACGGTTTCCAGCAAACTGTCGTCACCAAAGGCGCTGTCACTGCCTTTTCCCATTTTGATGATTTTGGAAGATAGAGTTTCAGCCTGCAGATTCATGGCTTCCACTTCCAGATCATATTCACCTATCTGCTTCAGGTATTCTACATAATCGTTATACCGTTCAGCTATCTCATTGTAAAAATCCTGCTGCATTTTAGTAGATAACACTGCGACACGCCCCGATACCTTGTGGGCCGCATCTTCCAGAATATTAACATCCTGGCTGCCACTATCTGCCTTTGAATCGGATAAATAAAGCGGATCATCCAATAGCTCATTCACATCTTTATTTTCCATCAAATAGTCCCGGACAATCTTATCACCATACTTATTCAGAAAATCCGGTACATCAAGAATCTTTGTAGATTGTTTTTGATTGGACGTAGTATTGGCATCAAGTGATTTCAGCTTTTTCTGTAACATCATCATTAACCTCTTTTCTGCCGGTATCGCCGATGTTACATAATCATATATCGGCTTTAAGATTTGGCCCGTTCTGTTTATCCTTCCCCTTTTCTGAACTTCTGTATTAATATCCAGTTCAGCCTGCAAAACAATCATTACTCTTTGTCGTACTTGTTCTTTAGAAACTTTTGCTGTTGGGATTGCATGAGCCGATGCACCAGTAGAACCGGACTGGTTTATCATCAGCACATCTACTTCATTATTGTTGAACTGCCGAAAGGCATCATTGGTATTGATTCGTTTTCTTGATAGCACTAACCCTTTACTTGCATTCAGGTTCATTTGAACTTCCAACTTTCTTCCTGTTACCTCTGCTACCGAATATCCGGCGTCCTGTATTTTTTTGATGATAACATCAATGGGAGAGATGGTGATTCCAGTAGATGCGGTTTTGATTTTATTCAGTATGCGGTGATACTCTGTCTGCGCCTCAACCGGAAGTTCGCTTACCTGGAACTTTCTGAATATTGAATTACCATCAGTATCTTTTTCTGTATAGCGAAGGATGCCATCCAATCCTCTTTTTAATACCTCAGTGAAATCCGCATTGATGGTATCGCCATCAGCGACACGCATTCCCTGGTCATTTTCCATTGTCTCAATAAAGCTGCCCATTGTGGAAGCAAAGGCAATGATGGGTTTCTTACCCTCTTTTAATCGTTGGATAGCTCGTTCAGAAACTGATTCGGCTTTCAGAGAGAAGAGCATTTGATTAATCACCTGGAATACTTTGGAGAAGTAAGGAAGGTTATCAACGCCGGCCTGTGATGTACCTTCCCTTATCTCAACTTCCTTTCCTTCAGCGACTGCAATTTTATCAAGTTCTTCGACTTCTTCATCTATATGATTTGACTGAAAAGCAATAATATCACGAAGTATCTCCGTGATATTATCAGCAATGGCTTTGTGTTCTTCTGCTTTTTCGTCAAGGTTGATATAATTGACTTCCACACCTTCAAAACTTCTTTCCCTTCGCAGCATTTGCCCTTCTGCTACCAATTGCGATGATAACACTTCCTGAAGGGCAACGCCGCCTCTTGTTATAGCATCTACGAGATCATCCCGGCTCATGTTACAATCTGCAATCGCTGTTTTCATAGCATAGATGGGCATATTATCCGGACGCTTTGCAAAAGTGGCCGATAAGAAAACCACGCCTTTCGTTTTGCTTACCACTCCCTGCAAGAAATTACCCGTATTGGATGAACCTGAACTATTATGCGCTTCATCCAAAATGAAAATATTTTCCTCTGCAATTGCCATTAGAAAGCCTGGCTTCTCTGGTTTCTTTTCAGGCGAATTGAACTGCGAGTAAGTACCTACTACAAAATCATATTCCGATGGAACAACACGGGAGTTAATGATTTCCTGTTGCTGCGGGGCTGGCGGGGCCTGGTAAATAACATTGCCATCCTCGTCTTTGATATCTGTTTTGCTTTCCCGTCCATTTACGATAAAAGGTTTTAAATGACCGGAGCCAATTGCTGACAGATCACGGTAAATATCAGAAAACAGGTTCGCCTTTTCTGTGAGAAACATGGGTTTTACTCCCTGGTTCACTGCATAGCGGATCATAGCAGCGGCCACACGACCCTTACCGATACCCGTCTGGTCACCAATAATCATTCCCTGGCCTCTTGCTTCTATGTTGTAAATCGCCATTGCGACCGCATCAATTTGTTCAGCGGACAATACTTTGCAGAGAGCCGCTTTTGTTGGATATTTCAAACGATGCCGGACAAAATTGTCAATGTCGCCGCCTACTTCCTGCTTTATTCCTTCAATAGCGGATTTTGTTTCAAATGCCATGCTATCGGGAACTTGTGTATTTAATACTACACAGGCATCCGACGCCGGTTCGTAAGGTGCACCAAGTCCGACGCCCTCTGATTCATGGCCTGAAATCAATAATTCATATCCTCCTTTGCGCAGTTGCTCACGAATATGATGGAGTTGCTTTGCGCTGATTTCAACGCCATATACTTTTTTGCCATTGATAAGAGCAAATTTTGTAAACGGAATTGAGTACATATACACAAGCCTGTCTGCATCTAAATCAAATGTTTCAAACTCACCATTCTTTTGAGCAGGCATAACAACAATGAGCTTAAATAACGATTTGTATTTTTCACGAACGGACAAGTATGATTTGTATAGCTCTTTATTGATGTTACCGGGGATGATACTTCCGAGGCCGCTGTTTGCATTCAACAATCTTAGTTCAAGAGCCAACGCTTCGGCTTCAAGGATTAGTTTATTCATAGGGGTAGTTTCAATTACAGGATTTTCCAATCCGTTCATTACTCTTTCAAACAAGTCGTCAAATGTTTTCACAACAACATCAATCAATGGATTAAATACCGGAGCTGCTCCGGTTGGTATAGGTTTTCGGCCACTAATCAAGATCAACCGAACATCAAAAGATGTTCCTTGTCTTGAATAGAGTTTGTGGCCGTCAATATTGATTACGTCAGCTACATTATAGCGACTATATAAATAATTGAAGAATATCCTTTGTTTTCCTGCCTGTATTCTGCCTTTATCATCCCATCGGGTATGACCACCGATGATGATGGCTGCCTTGCCCGTATCCTTCATGCAGTCCAATGCTCTAAGTGACATTACATGCTCTAATGACTTTATCCGGAATGTATCATACAAAACTTCTGTTTCTATGATGCCAAATGGAGGATTAGTTAATACCGCATCAAAGGTTTTCAAATAGTCAACAAATGGTCTGGTAGCATCCTGGCTTAGTACTTTGTCGAATGATTGAGTTTGCAGGTTCCTGTTGCGGGTAGGGTCAATTTCGTTCACCACAAAATTGAATGGATTGCCTGCAATGGTTAAAAGTCCACTACCGGCAGAAGGCTCGAAATAATTACTGCGTACATAGGGTTTATGTATGCCGCAGAAAACCCCGGCCAGGTAAGCGATTGGCGCAGGGGTGGAATATTGTTGCAGTAAAATACTTTGCGATGTTCGGTGTGAAAGATTAACCTGTGAGTTGTATAAATCAACAATAGCGTCGAATCTTTCCCTTATAGTTCCCGGTTCATGCGCCAACATCCTTGCCCTTTTTACAATGGCCAGTTCGGTAAGTTCTTTGACTTCGGTTTTATCAGTTATGCCAAATGATGCAGCCAGTTTCTCAATAGACCTCTTGTTATGGCTTTTCTTATTAGCCAAGTCGGTTTCAACTGCTAAAACGAATTGTTCAAGATTTTTGTCAATAGTCATGCGAACTTACCTTGATGGGTTTTCAGTATAACCGCCAATCCATACATCAATAATATCAACCAGGTGCTGCGCATCCACTGTTACCGGATTTGTGACGTCTTGCCTGCGGAAGTAAATAGTCTGCTCGCAATTTTCAGTGCTGATTTTGATTATGTCTTCCCTGACAAGGTTTACCTTTTTAATTTTCTTTTTGTGCAAAAAGAAGACAGAACCGTCAGCAGTAAATCGTAGGTGCTCTCCATCATTGTAAATTTGATAAGTCATGTGAGTTATTCGTTTGGTGGAGTTGGGTCATATCCAGTAACCCATTGGCTGATGGTACTCACTAATATTATCGGAGATACTGTTACCGGAAAGCTTACGTCCTGGTGCCGGAAATAAAAGCCGCAAGAGCAGCAATCACCACCGATTTTGATAACATCTTCCCGTACAATAGTTAATTCTTTGATGAAAGATTTCATCAACGTCAGTTCATCTCCTTCCGGTTCCCGGATAAATTTGATGGAAGAACCATTATCATAAAGAACATAACTCATGATTCATCCTTTTTTGTGTTTGTTTTTTCAGACAGTGTTTCCCCGATAAGCGAACCGATAAACCCGCCAAGCATCACATAAGGGACAGCATCCTTACCTGCTTCCTTCGCATACCAATAACTAAGCAGGGAAGTCAATAGAGTTGCAGTTGATACGATTGCCTTTTCTTTCATGTGCTACGCCGGGATAGTTTCTAATGATATTGTAAATAATTCACTGCCGCCCCTGAGAGTACCATCATTCCTACAGAGATAAGTTTACTTCGTCGTTTTTGTCTTTTCAGTTTCTTAAACAGTTGCTCATTTTGGCTTATCAGTTGTTTTTGCTGCTGAATGGTAAAATCAAAGGCTGTTTTTAGCTCCGAATGAAGTTTCGTTGTATTGGCAATAATGGAATCTTTATTAACGATAACGCTATCCTGCAATTGGATATGTGTTTCATACAAGCTGTCCTTTAGAGCATTCTCTTTTATGTATTCTGTCACCTCATTTGCTAATGAATCGCAATTGGAGGGATTAATGTTATTGCTCATTGAACTACCAGTTACTTTTTTCAGGAAATCTTTTGCAGGTAAACCTTGTGGTTGAATCAAATTCTTAATGCGGGTTTCTCTTTGGCTTGTTTTTCGTTTGATAATAAGTAGTTCGCTTTGAGCAGACCTTAATTCTTTCTGCAATTGGCTATTCTTATTTTCGAGTTCATAGACTTTTTTATGATAAACCGCCTCTGAATCTTTGATCTGTTGCTCCAGGTTTTGTACAACCTGGAGATGCGTTTTCGATTGTTTGTCATTATTGCATCTTCCCAATAAAAAAGCGCAGCACACAAATCCGAGAAAGAAGGAGATCAAGCCAATGGCAATGGAAGATCGAAGGGTAAATGAAATCATAGTGTAGGATTATTTGGTTAAAGTTTGGTTTTGCGTTCAATGGAATATCCAAAGCACCCGGCAGCAACGAGTGAAGTAAATGAGTAAAACATAAACTCCGGTACTTGAAGCGAGAAAAACTGTTGAGCGATCCAGCTTATGATCAGTACGAGAATAAACAGTGCGATTGCCAGCTCTCTCAAACTGAAGCTGCCCTCTTTATCCTTAAAAAGTTGTTTAATAAAGTTCTTCATTATAAAAGGATTTTATAAGTGAGGATTCCTGCTCCGATACATGCTCCTATCCCTGTCAATGCTATCGCCGCATTTCTGTTTTGCTTTCTTGCTACCGCTCTTTTATCAATTAGGGTATAAGTAAAGTTGTTTCCATATAACTGCCGGTGATTTTCGCAAAGCCGCATGAGTAAATTGAAATGATCAATATTGGCAAGCACCTGGCACCCGGCAGAATATACATCCACTGCTTTGGTTGTTCCGTTTAGGGAGGCACGGTGAATGTTGATGCCAAACATCCCGGTATCAGGGCGGCCATTTTGAAAATCCAATAGCGCATTGCGGTCATAGTCTCTTAATACTGTTACCGGTTTTCTTTGAACCAGGGCATAGTATTTACCCCTGTGCAATCCTATTTGGTAAGCATCTCTGTACTGACCTTGCTGAAGTATTGCTGTTCCCTGCGGGTGCATTGGGCTTTTGAGCCAGTAGGTCCCCGGATCAGTAGTAGCGGGGAAAATATAATGCACCCATCTGCCGGTGTTATTTCTAAAGAATACATGAATTTCATCATCAAAGCGGTTTGCAATAGTGCTGTTTGCTCTTATTCCTACGATATTAAGTTCATACGGTCGGGAATAAGTTTTGTATGTTTTGAAACGTAGTACATTGACAATTGCAGCTAACATCAGGCAGCCAGGTCAAGGTCAGGTGTATAATTTTGAAGCCACTCTCTTACATCAAAACAGGGACATGCCTTTATCCATTCATAATATTCAATCTTTCCATCACCATCTTTATCGGGACTAAAATCACGATGTCCCAAAATAGTTGCAGCAGGATATTTTTCAGAGAGAGCAACCAGTTTATTAAACAAGGCATGTTTCTGTGCATCGGTTCTGTTGTCAAGGGGTTTACCATCTTTATCTACTCCGCCGATATAAGAAATGTGTACGGAATAGCGATTGTGACCACCAACACCATTGGCGATAGTATTCTCGTCTGTGATCTTTACAATTTCACCGTTTCGTTTAATGATATAATGATAACCGGGGTTTTTCCATCCGAGATGTTCTTTCCAGTAACGCTGGATATTTTCAATTCTCGCATCTGGAGGCGTAGCAGTGCAATGCACTACGATGTATTTTATTTCTCTCATATTGGGTACAGATTATTGTTGGACTGATTGCTTATGCAGAAAGGCTTAGGTCAGGTTCATATTTTTTGAGCCATTCCTTTACAGAGAAGCCGGGACAGTTCGCTGTTGCATCGAGATCATTATGCCCGATGATCCTGGCGCCGGGATATTTTACGGACAGAGCAACGAGTTTATTAAAAAGGGCTTCCTCTTGCACCGGTGTCCGGGTATCACCTAATGCGCCGGTCTTATTTCTTCCTCCTGCATAGGCAATATGAATGGCTTCATTGTCCACGTCGGGAAGATGTTTGAATACGGCATTTTCGGGATGAATCTTTTTTATTTCACCGTTACGTTCCACTACATAATGGAAACAACCGTAGTGCTGGCTGGTTTTTGGGTCAAATGTTGCGGTATTATGCACAATGATGTGTTTAATATATCTTTTCATGGATTTCAGTTTAAATATTTTACAGAGCGGGTTGTAACCAGGAAGTATTTGCCATTGTTCTCAAACAATGTATAGTCGAGTTTGCGGGTTACTTCACTTCCTAAAACCATTCGTGCAGGTACTTTTACTCCGTCAGTAGCATTAAGCCATACTGTTGTCGCTTCTGTTGTTACAATGGGTTTGCCATCAAATCCTGACAGGCTCCATTTATTTCCGTCAAACTGCAAACCCATTCGCAGAAACTCAAACTTGATTGCTTCTTTTTGGGAAGGTGATGTAAACACATTCAGTAAACCATTTACAATTGTTTGCCTTACTCCGTTAATCCGGTTTTGTTTGAACACTTCATTGGCTGCTGCATATTCTTCGGTAGTTTGCATTTGTTTCAGAAGAGAAAGTGCCTTGCTGTAGTTTTTGGAGGCAGCGGCATTATATAAATCTTTTCCAACATCGGTAGGATTTGCCTTAACTGAAGCTGTCAACACATTAAACGTACTTTCATTAATCGTTGCTGGAAGGCCCGCTTTTTTCAAGGCATTCACCGTTTCAGTTCCAAAATCACCATCAGCACCGTATCGTGGCAATATGCTTGCGCCGTATTTAGCTATCAATGCCTGTTGCAATAATTTTACATTGTTGCCTTTGCTGCCTTTTGAAAGAGGAAAGACATTTTTATCAGGTGTTGATTTAGGAGTTGTATTAGCAGAGCTTGAAGACTGATACCCTGAATTTTTTGATGTTGAAGGTGTATATGATGCAGAATATGAATTGGTGTTGGGGGCACTGGTCGCTTTTAAAACCTCATCCAATTCATTGGCCTTTTTCGTTTCCCTTCTTTTCTTCAAATATTGCCAGCCGAAGAAGCCGAGAATACCAGCAGCTCCCACAGCAATGGATGCAATGATGATCTTTTTCTTTTGTTGCTTCTTGCCTGAAGTCTTTGCCCGTGATTTGGATTTTGTCTTTGTTTTCATAGTATTGTTTTATTGCCTGCTGCCAGTTTAGAAATATCACTTTATGCCTTCGGCTTCTTCTCCATGATGCTCATCATCGAAGCCCATTCCCATATATCCAGTTCACTTTTGAGATCACTCATCAGGTCGTCACCATATAGCTGGTAATATGCTTTCGTTGTTTCCAGCAAAGCTGCCTGTGTCGGCATTTCCAAAAAAACTGTTTTGATGGCATCTTCGTCAGTACCATAAGGAAGAAAGCCCCATGTGCTTACATTAAATGCAGACCTTAGTCTTTTTGCCCAGGCCTGGTATTGTTGCGGGGTACTTTGTATTTGGATCGCCGCAGTTCCCCGTTCCGGCTTTGTAGCAATGATGGCCAGCATTTCATTGTACTCACTTGTTGAAAGGTCGCTTTTCATATCAGCCATCAGGCTTCTTGCATACAGCTTTTGATAAGAGTTTATCACGTTTCTGAATTCTTCTTTGCTTGGTATGGCGATCAATGTTCTTCGTAACGCATCTTCATCTGTTCCCCAGCCCCACCACATATCATTTTCAAAAGCCATCTTAATCTGTTTGGCATAGGTAGCTGCATTACCTTCCTCATAAGTTTTCTTTTCTTCACTTGTTGATCTTGCTTTCCTGATTATACTTCTTCCAATAAAGAAACTCCCACCCAATACAATTACTCCAATTATCCCGTACTTGATCTTTTCTTCAAGTGTGAACTCATCATGCTCATGGATGGAAGTTTCTGTGGTTTTCATAGAGCAATCTCTTTATGCCTCCTCCTTTGGGGGAGCTTGAAGGGGCCTGAGGTTTATACGCCTAAGTATTTTTTTGCTAATGCTGTTTTGACCGGATCATGTTTAATCACATGCGCCAGTTTGGATAGTTCTTTCTCAGAAAGTTTTGATGCAAGCGTAATGAGAGCCTTCATTTTTGCTTCCGCTTCGCTTTCTGATTTAGCTTCAATTGAAATATCGTAATGGTATTTATTCATACTATGACGGATTTGGAATGTTTAATAATTCAGCAACTGTTTTTAGTTGTTCCGGTTCTTCAGAGAATTTTGCCAATATCTGCATGACGGTTTCGAGCTGCGGTTTATCGAAAGCCTGGTCAAGCTGCTGCAACAGGGGAATGTATTGCAATTGCTCTGCTGTCATGTTTGATGCTTCGCCGGATTCCTTTTTCTGGAAAGTCGCTTCAGTTTCCTCCGATGATTCTGTGGCGGGAGCATTCCCTGGCGAAACCAAACTTCCTAATCCGATTTTCTCCAACGCTGGTGAGTTCTTTATTGCCAGTTTCTCCAGTACAGCTCCACCGAGTTCCACCAGGTCGAGTTTGCCTAATTTGTACCTGTTGCTTTTAGCTTCTTCCAATTGCTGCTCCAGCGTTTCTGCATATTCTTCGGCCTCTTCCAATTGTTTTTTGGTCTCATCCAGTTCATCTTTCAGGCGGCCCAGCTCATATTCCTTATCACGGGCATTGAGTTTTTCCTGTATTATGCCATCCAGGTCGCCGAGACCGCTCAGGGGTTTTTCCATTTTGATTTGCTGAACATAGAAGCAATATTGATCGTTACGAGGAGATGCAGCAGAGTTGTATATGAGAATGCGGATTTTTTCCGTGTCCTCATTCATATAGTATTCGTAGTTGTCAAAATCTTTTGGGTCTTCGGTTTTCGGAACTACTTTCAAATTGTCCACAAAAATTTCAAAGGGCCGGGCATTGCCTTTGCCTGCCATTTCCTGTAAGAAATGCTTGAGCTTGTCAATCTTTAGCTGGTCGTATTTATCGTTTGTTACTGGCATGTGTTTTTACAGATTTGAGGTATCACTTGTATGAAGCGGACATGGTTGTTAAAAATGGATTGATTGGTTATTTCGATTTCTCCCCTGTGTTCATAGTTGAGTTCGTTTACCTGGTCTTCACTCTGATCATAAATTCCTGCTGAACTTTCCACTCTTAAATCGCCACACGGATCAACGAGTAAAAACAACTGGTTTGTAGCATTAATCGTTTTAACTTCTTTTGGCTTTAAAACAATATGCCTGTAACGGACCAAGTATTGCGAACCATGTCCAAGCTCACACATTCTCCGTGGTATATAATCAAGTGCAAACCCTGTTGTCATTGGCTATGTATTTTTCAATCCAGATATAAATATTAAGCTGGTAGATAACATGATAACTATACAAGGCTCCCCATGTATCTTTAAAATGACCTTCTACCAGTTTGGAACAAGTGCTGACATTGATATTTGTTTCGTACCGCTTGCGGTCATGTGACCATTGACCAAACTGCACAGGGTACTGCGTAAAGTCAGCATACTTGGATGAAATATCTTTTTGCCTGATGTCATCCTGGTAAAAAACACCCCCGGTTTCAGGGATGTGTAATGTCAATCTTCCTATTGTTTCCGTTTTAAGAATCTTAAATAGCGAGTCAATTTCTGCAACCGGAACATTCGGTTCAAATGAGCCAAAGAAAAAGAACATATCACTGCTTGTTGCACCACTTGACTTACGGATAGCTGTTACTTCCACACCAATGATCTTTTGCGTATCAGAAGGCAGCTCCACCTGGAAATAGCAGGACTGCCCATAACGAATAATGTCCGTTGAATACAGTATGGCCTCCTCCCTTATCATGCCGGTTCATTTATTTCACAATCCAGGTACACTGTTATCCTGTAATTGCTGAATCCTAATCTTTCCTCGTTATTGTCTTTATACTCCACTTTCAGTTTTCCATTTCCCGGAGGCAAAGCAGGCAGTTGATAGTATCTGTCATTAGGGGATACATTTAATCCCGTCATCAGCAACTTGATTTCATAACCTTCAGGAAAGATTTCCTGCCGGTTGATCTCTACCTTACCAGTACCACGATAATATAGGAGATCGTCTCTGTCAGACGTAAATAGAATACCATGAATCGCAGTAATATTTTTGTCAAGTTCAAAGGTTTTAGAGTGAACGGTGTTCGCTTCTGTTACTGAAATATCAAATCGCTTTTTTACTCTTTTGTACATAGTAATGATTTATGATCTTACCAATTGACCGCCTGCTTTTGCATAAAAGCCGAGCAATGATGATAATGACTTTTCGCTTTGTCCATAGCCCGCTCCGGGAAAAGATGCCCATATCTTTCTGCATTTATAAATCGCCATTTCAATTCTTCCTGCCAATACATCAACCAAAGCATTCTTTCTTTTTATCATTTCAATGGCCGCTTTATCCTGCGACGCCGGGTTAAAGTCCGGCAACTTCAATTGCAGGTTTAGCTCCATCCATACCCTGTACAGGAAGCCATACGCACCGGCGGCAGTGCTGGTAATGCCCCATTTTGTTACTGCTCTATTGGGATGCTTGGATAAATCTGAAAACAAACTGCCACCATATAGCATCCGGTAAGCATTTGCACCGATTGTACCTTCTGCGAATTGTATCATCAGCAGGAATGCTTTTAGATTTTTGATCGCATCTTTCTTTGAAGAACTTTTGCCCGCTGCAAATAACAACGCAGGAAAGAGCAGGGCTGCCGCAATCGCAGCCCATTGATACCGGTTCAGCACTTTCTATGGTGTAGTGACGGTTCCGTGTAAGCCGGTAAAGATGTAAGTGTTTGCGGCTACACCATCCATCGTTCCGAGTTCAATGGTCATTTCAATCAGCAGATCATCTTCGATCAGGCGGGGATTAGCCAGCTTGTAATAACCTATCGGAACCTGGTGATATGCCGAAGTTTTGAAAACTGCATTGGATGTTTCAGGAACAATTGCTTTCTTATTGCACTTGAGAGAGAACTCACCATTGGCAATGGAATTGAAAACTTCAAGCCCTTTGTATTCTGTGGCAATGATCTTGTCTTTAGTTGCATCTGCAGACACACCGGCCAAAAGATAAATCCCTGAAACAAGGAATGCCTGGTTCTTTGGAAGCTTTGCGTTAGAAACATTGCGCAGCCCGATCTCTTTGTCATCCTGCGTTTCAAACATTTTAATGGTTTTCGATGTAGCAGGCTTAATGGAATAGATCGTTGCATCTGCAAGACGCAGTGAGCCATTTGCAAGTCCTTCTTTGATATGCGCCGGTAGTTCGGCGAAATGTTTTTCCATTTCCGCACGGCTGCCCCGGCTTGCTGCTCCGGTGTTTGATAATTTGTTGATGGTACGCTGCCGCTTAATGGGGTTCATACGGCGCAATGCACCAAGCAGCTCATTATCGTCAACGCCTTCGATGCCTATCAATGCACCGGCATTGTTGTATTCTTCAATTCCTTCTAAAAATCCTAACATAGTTATTGGGTTTACGAATTAAAAATTGAGTTTGTCATTTCTGTAGAGCAATACTGATCAGATGATCCTTTCTTCAACCATACCGACCAGGTAATCATCATCGCCGGTCATTTGACCCCGGAACTGCATTGCACTCTCCGCTACCTGTTGTTCGATGTCATCGAGTGCTGCCAGGTGTCCGTTCATCGGGTCATTGTAGGTGAAGTATTGCAGTTCGCCGATTCCATTGGTGGCAGCAGCATCTTTTTGCTTCTTGATGATCTTATCGAGAAAAAACTTTTCTTTCATGCTTTCTTTGTAGGCTTGCAGTCTTTCTTTGATACCGTCAAGCCCTTCCAGTCCACTTACAGAATTAGAACTCGCTTTGGTGAAACCGTTTGCAGCCATCATACCCAGCCCCATCATTTGAATGATCTTGCTGTCTGTGTAGTGACCAGCTCCGGTGGTGACTATTCCCACAAGCAATGAGGGTTTGCCAATTATGGCTGCAAGCAAGCCGCCGCCGAGCACTCCTACAAGGATGTCCTTCCCGGTTTCAAGTGCAGTGTTTTTGACATTCCCTTTAGTGGGAAGTCCTTCATTCAGCCCGACAAGAAACTGCTTTTTCTTAGCCTGGCTTTTATAACGGTTTTTCTTTTTGTTTGCCATGTAATTTGAGGTTTTTGATAATAATGAGGATAATGGAATTAAATAAGTGCTACCGCTTGCTTTTGCTTATGTTTTTTACGATGATGATTTTTCTTTTTCTTCTTTTTATGTGGTACGCCTGACAAACTGCGTGAAGGAGATGACTTATTCTTTTCTTTGTTTCCACTCATCATTTTGAATCCAATTGCAATAAGAGTAAGCCCACCTACACCAATTGCAACCGGCTTTATCCATTTCTTATTCTTGTCCCAAAATGTTTGTTTATCGTTGCTGGTATCTGAGCCAGAACTATTATTTACATCTGTTGCTGAATTGGTGTTTGCCTCAGGCGGCGGCATTTCTTCTGAAATATTTTTCTCAGCGGTGGCCGGCAAAGAGTTTCCGTTTGTTTTCACCAGTGCAGTTGTCGTTGCTGAATTGTTTTCTTCAAAGTCAGTCGCAGAATCCTGCGATGTTGTACCCGATGGAAGAATTGGATTTGTAGCACTGGTTGGGATGGATGCAGATGCCTCATTGTTTGTTTTTACGCTTACGCTATTTTCAGGGGCATCTGTTTTGCTTTCATCAAAATCTTCAGACCCCGGTTGTTTCTTTTTGAAAACATCGCCAATTTGTTTGAGTGCAGCTACTATGCCCGCTATTACTCCCATTGCCGCACCGACTGATGCCAGGGTAACAGGTTCTCCCAACTCACCCAGGCCCCTGAAGCCATCCATTCCTTCCATGTTTTCTGAATAATATACTTCGGGTCCGAGCAATTGTTCAAGCGGGGTGTATTGATTCATATTGCCTGACCATTCACCCATCGGCAACATTCCAAGACCGCTTACAGCTTTGTCCTTGTTACCCTTTCCACCAAGAATTGCCTTTCTTAAATTGTCCGGTTTACCGCCAGCGCCGTAAAAAATGTTCTCTAATTTTTGCCTGGTAGCTACCAGCTTTTGAAACTTTGCAGGGTCAATCCCTTTAGAGGCTGCTTGTTCTTGGGTCAGGTAGCTCCAGCGTAATCTTGCCGCAACATTTTTTACATTCAGCTTCATGGCGGCCAGCACTCCATTGCGGAGCAGAACAGTTGCGGGATTAACCTTATTCACCACATTTAGTACCTTCTTAAAAAACCCTTTCTTCTTCTTTTTGGGTGCTGGCATGGATGGGGAAGATCCCGGAGCGGGAGCAGGTGTGATTGCTGAAGCCTTCTTTGCCTGCAATTTCTGAATTAAGGAAGGCACAGCTTTTTTCGCAGGAGCATTGGAATTAGTATTCACAGGGGATTTTTTCGCCGTCTTCTTTTTAAAAATCTTCCCCAGTTCATCCATGCCGTCACCATCAAAGCCGTTTAAGTATTGTAAGTCCATCGGGTAATCTTTTTTTGCTGAATAAGGAACTTCATAATTGAATTGATCCGTTACACAATCAAGAGTAATGTAATTATTGCCTATTGGCACGATGGGGTAGATATGCTGAAAGTAGTCCCGGTTGTATTTGGTGATTCGCAGAATATGCGGAATACCCAGGTTGGTCAGGATGCTGGATATAAACACCGAGTAACAATCACAATCTACCCCCTGTTTTCTGTCATGCCATGATCTCGAAGGACTTCGTATCTGCTCAAATCCTTCCTGGTCTTTTTTATAATTGATGTGTTGATAAACAAAATACCAGATGTTGCTGCACATTTCATAAACATTTCTTCCTTTTAGTCTTTTGGCTACCTGTTTGGTTTGGTTAAGTGTTTGCTGAACTACTTTTGGAATAAATGCTACCGTATGATGGACGTTTGCATGTTTCCGGATTGTTTCTGTATCACCTTCTGATTTTGGGAATAGCTCATCATATTCATAACCTGGTTTAATATTTCGTTTATTTCTTGCCTCCATTGTTTTCTAATCCCCCCTTTAGGGGCTTAGGGGGTTCACTTTTTAAGTATCACTTCGTGGTTTTCTTCAAAGGGCACTTTTACCATTCCCAAATCAATCGTTGTAATGAGTGTCGCCGTGATCTTTACCTGTTCGTTGTTCTGGATCGCTTTTAATATTGAACTGGACACAGTGAAAATGCTCATGATCGGGATGCTGACCAGTATCTTTTCAATCTTTACCTGACCATACGCAGGTATCATTATATCCTTATCTGTCACCTGAGAGCTGCCAATTGTTGCGCCTTTATAAGTCAGCTTAACAAAGGGAAATTTTACTTTAAAACTTCCCTTTGTTGGGTTCTTCATTAACAAATCCAATCGAATGGTCAGACCGTCCCAACTCACCTGGTGAATCTTTGCATCCGGAATAGTTTCCAGTTCTGCCTCCGTTCTTTTCATGCGCAGGTAATAACTATACCCTGCAATTGCCCCGCCGCCGATAAGAGCAATGGTGATGAGCTTCCCGGCCTTGCTCATTATTTCTTTCTTTTTCTTTCCATGTAATCGGATGTCATTTTATAGCCCAGCCATATTGCGCCTCCTATTAAGGCTTTAAGCGCATAGTCGGCTAACCCGGCAAAGTCAAGATTGGCCAACAGGATAGTACCTGTGAGAAAGACATTACTTGATGTTGAGTGATCGGTTTGTAGTTGTTTATCCATAGTTGCGGATGATTTATAAAGCAAATATCAATCAGGGGAAAATTCTAGTTTACCGGTTTGTGTAAGTTTGTGTCACTTCATGTATGGTTTGTGTCAAACAATTCCAGGTTATGCAAAACAATGTCACTTGTGCTCAGTATAGTTCATAGTCACCGGGTAATCCCAGTTTATCGAAAATGAGTTTTACCTGATTAGCATTATAGTAACGACCATTTTTGTCACCAATCTCAACTGCAAAGGGTCTGATCCATTTTTTCATGGTACGGTGACAGACACCATAGAAAGCAGAGAGTTCTTTAACAGAATAGCGGTCCAGTTTGATTTTCTTTTTTGACATGGCTGGGTTTATTGGTTATTTATAGGATAGATTTTTGATAGATTACCTTTTAGTAAGGAATACACTAAGTGAGACCCTTGCGGACAGATTACCCGAACCGATACAGTAAAGATGTATCAGCATACGGTTAATATCCCGGATGGTATTACGGGATTAATGTGAGGTCATTCTGGTGGTTGCAGTTCAGGAAACTGGCGATAAATTCAACCTGGATCTTCGCAACAGATGCGAAGCAGCTTCAGGGCAATCAGGAAGAAGTTCAAATGAATGAGGATGTGAGGATGCAGTCTTGTGGGAACAGGTGGCAGTAAATGCAGGGCTTACTTGGTTCATAGATATTTTGCTTAGGGTTCGTTATCGGCTACAAAAAAAGCAGTTTGAGCGATTTTTCAAATAGTACCCTATTATGCAAAAGGGACTAATTTTTATGCAGTTGGTGACGACTATACTTCCTATTAACTTGTATAATCTTCTCTGAATTTAGGTAGTTAATACATCAGAGTAATCAAGGTACAAATGACAAATGGAAAAGGCTGGTTTATTGCCGAAGTTTCTAAATTGACGTGAGTAGTAATAGTTTTTTTGAAATGATGGAATCCCACTTTCTTTCAATGGTTCCTTAGTGGAAATAGTCTGGCTTGCAGTCAATCTTTTGTTTAGATCATCCGCAAATTCAGAGGACTTAATACTTTTGGCTTCTTTGAAAGCAAGCATTCCTTCTATCGGTAGGCGAAATTGGTAATGTTCCCTGTCGCAAAATTTTTGAATGTCAGTTAAATATTGTGCATTGTCAGCAGTTTTTGAAAGTATTTTACACTCAATAGCGAGGTAAATATCCTGTTCGTCAATGCTTTTCCAGATATGCTGTAGCCCAATGCGGTTAACTTTTATATCAATTCTATCGTTTGCCTCTTTACTTTTCCCTGATACAGCATGATGCTGCTTGTATGGCATTTCCGGCTCACACTCAAACATTATTTCTTCAATGGCAGATTTAGCCGGATATTTCTTTTTATACTTTTTCAAGTAGTCGTGTACAAGCCTTTTTTTTACAAAATTTTCAAACTTATCTCTCGTATTATTTTTCACCCATTGTCGGCTGTACTTAATCCGGTCGGCTATCAGAGTATTATGGCAAAAATGAATGTAAGAAAAAATATAGTTTACCCTCTCCAGTGTAAGGGCATATTTTTGAGGTCTTTTTTGAATAAATTTCTTTGCCGAAGAACTCATTTGCTTTCAGTTAGGGTTTCTATTTCAGCCTTTTCTATCATTTCCTTAATTTCTGCCACATCGTACCAGGCCATTGCCCTGTGCCAGCATTTGAATTCATTGGGTTTGATTATATAGAAGGAGTCGTTTTCAAAACCTTTAATATCCTTCTGTATAAAAATATTACTTGCTGCATTCTTACTATCTGTGAGGCTCCAGATAGAAAGATTACCTGAGAGAAAGGAAAGCACTTTTGTTTCATCTGTAATGTCTTCAATAATTTTTATCCGATCTTCAAATGATGGCTTTTCTGGAAGCATTTTGAAATTAATTGCTATGAAATAGTTTAAGGGGTAAATCTCTGCTTGCAGAAACTCACCATCATACAAGTCTTCCATTTCAGAAAAGAATACGTCAGTATATTTTCTAATGTAAGATTCATTAGTATGTACTTTTTTTAGAAATGTTGCTTGTTTACTTTCCTGAAATTGATAACGAGAAACATCCATTACATAATCAATTAGGTCGCATTCCATTGGGCTTATCTGGTAAAGATTGTTTACTATAGTATTCAATTCTGTAGCTGCATTAGTTGAAAATGGAATTGATTCTGATCTGACATCACTTTGATAATATTTTTTTATGGGTGATAAAATAATATTTACAAGCTTAACTAATTTGTTGATTTTATCTTCACCTGGTCTAACAAAAGGGAAAGACAAATATTCTTCAAGTCTGATGGCAGGACGGGTAGCTATGCCCCATGCAGAAGTCTGTAAAAACTGGAAATAAGTAAAAAATTTAGAAATAAAATATGAATAAATAGTTTTTAATATTTCAGGTTGAGTTTTAGATGTTATTCCTAAAGTGTCATGCCTGAAGACAACCGTTTCCTCACAATAAGAAACTACAATTTCTGATTCATTTTCAGTTTGAGCCTTAAGTAATATATGCTCGCCTTCAAATAGCTCAATTCGGCGGCCACTTTCAAGATATACGTCATCTCTTTTTAATCGTCTTGTGTGTTCTGATACAGAAGTATAAAATGGAGTGACCTCTTTGTTTTCTACTATAGGTTTATTAATTAAGAATCTAAACGGTTTATCTTTAGGGCTACCCTTAAGAATGCCGTCTCCTTTAAATATTTCCTTTTCATCTATTAAGTCATCAACTGTTATTTCAATACCATTTATTTTCTTAAGAAGATTAAAATCAAGTGTATTACCATACAGCGCTACTTTAAACATCCAATCATAATCAACAAAATATTTTTGTTGGATTTCCTTCCTGTCAAACTTTTCAATTACAAGTGATCGGAAATATTTAAGAAAAATATTTGATTTAACTGAATAATGATGCACTATATTGTTTAATGCTTTTTCTGCTATAGCCTTTCTGTAAATAACAATTGAGGCAGGACTGATAGCCGATTCAAATACCAACCTCCTGACAGCGGATAAATCAAAGAAAACATCCAGGCTAAAGTTGTTTAAAAAATTATTTTTAAATGCTTTGGTTGTAGAAGATATATTGTAAAAAATTGTGCTCGTGACAATTAAGGCACTCTGAGTTGTATCAGACATAAAAGTAGCGGACCTTAGCAAAAATGTCTGTGCAATTTCATACCTACCCACAGTTAATCTTTTGTCCTTAATATATTGGGTATGTACCTTATCGTCTTTCTTACTTTTCCAGGGGGGGTTTCCCAGAATAAAATCGAAGTCAACATTCTCAAATACTTCGTTGTATTCATGCTTAGTGTCAAAGAAATTTGCCGCAAAAAGATTCTTTCCGATCAGGTTGGGGAATTTAAACGTATTGATTTCTTTAGGCTCCTTGTAGTCAAGAATAGCGATGTAAATGGAAAATGAAGCTACCAATAACGCTTGTTCATTCAGATCAATCCCAAATAAATTACTTTCGGCTATATCCCTTAACCTGCTACTTTCTACACTGGCATTTTTGGTTTTTCTTATTTCCTCATCCACCATTCGCCTGTAAGATTGCACAAGAAAAATTCCAGAACCGCAAGCAGGGTCAAATATTTTACATTCTGATGTTCTTTTTTTCTTAAAATACTTATCAACAGTTTCTTCCAATATATACTCAACCAAGAAAGGTGGTGTATATACCGCCGAATCCTTGTCCCTGGTTTCATCATCAATAACAGATTCATAAATACCGCTTATTACTTCTACAGGAATAATGCTAAAATCAAAAACATCAAAATAAAAACCATCAAATAAGGATGGTGATACTTTGTCTTTTCTCACATCAAATATGTGAGATAAAAAAACACCTTGTTCCTTCTTTAGCCGGAAGGAAGATTTCTGTTTGAAAAGGGTGCCATTAAAGCGATCATTGAGGTATTCAAAAAATTCAGAAAGCTTTGTCCCATTTAAAATTAAATCACTAAGACCTTTTCTTTTTTCAAAAATTGTATCGCCGGAAATAAATTCTTTTTTGATACCTACACCCCTGTCAATGAGGTAGCGGATAAAAATTAAACGAAGAATGGTAATGTTAGCATCCGATGGACTCAAGCCAGTTTCCTCGAGTTTCTCCCGGGCGGCTTTTATATTATCAAACAGGCGTTGATTAACCCTCTTTTTGTTTATAGTGTCTTTATACTTCTCAACCTGCAACCATTGCCAGGTACTTCCCGATTGAACATTCCAGAATGAAAATTGCTTAACAATTTCGTTTTCATCAGCAGACAGCCTCTCCAGTCGGTTTCTTTCTTTTTGATAGTAAAAGGCGTTATAAACTTCAATATCGCCCTTTTTAATTATAAAAATTACCGGGGCAGAATCAAATGACCACACCTGTTTATGAATTTCATCCTCTCTTTGTGTATTTAAGTCATCCGAAAGATCAAAAAACAGGATGTAAGGCTTGTTATTGAAAGAGTAATAAGCGTCAGGGTTAATCAGTTCCAGTTTGCGCTGAACTTCTGGTGTAAACACAGGAGCATACCTGCTTTTTCTGGATGTAAAAAAAACAGCATTTGTAGAAAGCAGGTTTAATCTTTCTAAAAGTTGATTTAAATGATTACCGGCCACTAAAGATTAAAGGTTTAGCTCTGAAATACTAAAATTATTAGTTTTTTTTGATTTAGCCAATTTTTACCGGCACAAGATAATAGAGTTTAAGCACTTGAATTTCAAACTAATTCGATAAAATTATGGGTTGAATTACTCACAAAGGTTATTCTGACTTCTTCTTAGCCACCTTCGAAAGGGAATTTAGTTGTTTAACAACTACATCCAGAATCATTTGAATATCTATATCTAATAATTTAGCCAGATCATCAAGTTGTCTAATGGTAAATCCATCTGGCTTATAGAGTTTTTGAATATACCGGCTATGATTAATACGAAGCGACTTTGCCACTAAAGTTGGATAGAGTTTTTCAATGTCCTTCATACGCTTGACGCTACCACTCAAAAACATTGACTTAATGGCTACAAACTGGCTATTCTTTTCTTCTTTAGGCATGTTTATCTCAAAGAAAGAAAAGGTAAAATCAAGGGGGCATAGAGTATCTGAAAACTAACATATTGTATTTATATATTTACGTTTTGTATCTTTTTTCTTACATTTATACTGATATAGATATTTTGCAAAACCTTCATTAAATAATTGAAGCTTTTGCTTTGAGTCTCGTCTTGAAACCTCGAAACTTTTAAGACCACGAGATGATAAGTGAAGAGCTCACGTTTAGGCGTGGGCTCCCTTATTCGTGGTCGGGCTTTTCGAGGGCCTCAAGACGGTAAGCGGAGACCTGCGCCTTCCTTTTTCAAGCATTATCCTGCTAAAGGCTCAATCACCTTTTATGAGAGTATTTTTTTGCGGCACAACGGCCACGATACAACGTCGGAGTATATTCGCTCCTTTCAAGATGGCGAACAAAAGGGCTTCAATTTTTTGTTCCGGGAGTTCTATGCTGCATTGACCTGGTTTTCGTTTCGTATCACGGACAACCGCTCGGTGGCCGAAGAAATAGCCTCAACAACCCTTCTGAAACTCTGGGAAAAACATAGCCGCTTTGATAATATCACTTCTGTCAAATCATTTCTTTACATCACTGCCCGCAATAGCAGTATCAGTTGGCTTCGCCAGCACAAAACAGGTAGTAAAAAGCTGAAGGAACTGGCTCTTTTATCAGAAAATACAGAGAAGACAGTTCTCAGCGAAATCCTTGAAGCCGAATTTTACCGCAGCATTTTCAGGGCGATTGATAGCTTGCCTGCCCAATGTAAAAAAATATGCAGAATGCTTTTTATTGAGGGCAAAGATTCAGGAGAAATTGCTCAAGAATTAGGTCTTTCACTAAGCACCATCCGCAATCAAAAAGCCCGTGCCATCCAACTGCTCCGTCGGAGGCTTATCCTGCCTGTCATCCTTGCTACGAGCTTAATACTTATGTTTTAAAAAATCTTTCAGAGATTTAGACAGATTGGATTTCCTTTGCGTTTTGACACCTATAGCCATTACCCCTGGGCGGGCAATTAAGTGCTAACTTACTGGTATGAACAACAATTTTTTAGAGTACAGCGATAAAGAAGCCTATCGTATTGCCATACTGATTTCAGCTTATGTGCAGGGCACTATTACTGAGGACCAGCACAAGGAACTGGACAATTGGGTGGCCGCCAGTGATGATAACCTACGGATGTTTGAACGGCTAACGGATGAAAAGAACCTGGATGAAATGATGAGGTGGATGCAAACGGTGGAGACGGAGAAAGCCTTACAGGAAAAAACAGACCATCTTCCCTTTACAAAGCCTGTTACCAGCAACCGGTGGCGCAGGATTCTGCCTTATGGCATTGCTGCTTCCGTTATTCTGTTAATCGGACTTTTTGTCTTAAAGCCATTCACCAGGAAGGACAGTAAATCACAGGAGATTGTAATCAATCCTTCCAATGATATTGCCCCTGGCGGCAGTAAAGCCTGGCTCACATTATCAGACGGCAGAAAGATCATATTAGACAGCGCCATTAATGGAGAATTAGCCAGCGAAGGCGGAACGGTCATTACAAAAATAGACGGGCAAATAAGCTATGAAAACGATAAGGGGTTAGCGACTACCATTCTAAATAATAGCATTACTATTCCCCGGGGAGGCCGTTACCAGTTGGTATTATCGGATGGAACCCGTGTCTGGCTGAATGCCGAATCCTCAATTGAGTACCCGGTAACTTTTTCGGGGAAGGAGCGGCTGGTAAGGATTTCCGGTGAAGCCTATTTTGAAGTGGCTAAAGATGCCGCAAAACCTTTCCGGGTCAGCGTTAATGATGTCGTAGTGGAAGTGCTGGGTACGCATTTTAATGTGAATGGCTACCGGGATGAACCCTTTACCAGCATTACCCTGGCGGAAGGAACTGTAAAAGTCAGCAGCGGGGCCGATGAAAAGCTGCTTAAACCCGGTGAGCAGGCAAGAGTAAACGGGCGGGGTGAAACAAGTGTAACACCCGCCAATTTGGAAGAAGCGCTGGCCTGGAAGGACGGAAAATTTCTTTTTACCAAAGCCCCGGTTGAGAGTATTATGCGACAGGTGGCCCGTTGGTATGATGCCCGGATCGTTTACAGGGGTAAACCTGCTGATTTATTTACAGCAGAATTGTCAAAGGATGTGCCCGTGTCAAGGCTGCTTCATTTTTTGGAACTGACCGACAGGGTTCATTTTAAAATTGAAGACAAAACAATTATTGTTTCTGAATAAATGATTATACAAGGGGTTAATTAAAAAACGGGTAGCGTTTGCATCACTACCCGGAGGATTTGAGTTAACCTAAAACAAGTCGTGTAACTGTTATTTTTTAACCCAAAAACCAAATCTATGCAATTCGTTGCATTTGGCAAAAGGCACTGGTACGGGGTAGCAAGAAGCCGGATATTGAAAAAGAGCATGAAAGCTACCATCATTCTACTGTTTTACCTGGGCCTGCAGGCTGCCACCCCGTTATTTTCGCAGGAAATCTCCCTTTCGCTGAAAAAAGCTGATCTGGAGGACGTTTTTAAAGCGATCCAGGGGCAAACTCATTACCGGTTCGTGTACACATCAGACCAGATGAGGGTGTCCCAAAAGGTTACCATCGAGGTTCATAAGACCACGCTGGATAAGGTCATGGAAATATGCCTTCAAAACCAACCACTGACTTATAAGCTGGAGGAAAAATTGGTGGTTATCCGGTTTAAGGACAAAAACGCTGTAAATAATCTCGTTTCTGTTCCTTTTCCGGATGTAAACGGAAAGGTGACCGGTGAAGATGGCATCCCGATAGCTGGTGCCACTATAGCCGTAAAAGGAACAAACAAGGCAACAGCTACCAGTGATAATGGCGAGTTTTTGTTAAAGGAAGTTGAACCTGGCTCGGTTTTAATTATCAGCAGCATTGGCTATCAAAGCCAGGAGTTCAGCCTGCAAGGAAGAACCTCGGTTATTATCCAGTTAAGGCTCTCGGTGGGGAGCCTGGATGAAACAGTAGTCATTGCATACGGCACAACCACCAAACGCCTGAACACCGGAAGTGTAAGCAAAGTGTCTGCTTCTGAAATAACTAAACAACCTGTCTCTAACCCGATGGCGGCCCTTCAGGGCAGGGTTCCGGGCCTATTGGTAACGCAGAGCAGCGGACTTCCGGGATCTGCATTTTTTCTTCAGATAAGGGGCAAGAACTCATTATCGCAGGGTACACAACCTATGTATATCATAGATGGGGTACCCTTTATGCTGAATAGTAACAGCCTATCACAGTCAGCCCTGAATGCAAGCAGTCAAAGCCCCCTGAACAGCATTAATCCTTCCGATATTGAAAGCATTGAAATCTTAAAAGATGCTGATGCCATTGCCATTTATGGCTCACAGGGGGCTAATGGGGTTGTACTCATCACTACCAAAAAAGGCCATGCCGGAAAAACGAATCTTGATGTGAGCTTTTATACTGGCTTTGGAAAAGTAACCCGGACAGTTGACCTTTTAGGCACACCTGAATATCTCGCCATGAGGCGGGAGGCTTACAGGAACGATGCTGTGAACCCGACTGTATCACTGGCTCCGGATTTACTGCTTTGGGACACGACCCGCTACACTGACTGGAAAAAACTTTTGATCGGAGGAACTGCAAGGATCACCAATGCACAAGCTACGTTGTCGGGAGGTAATGCGGTCACGCAGTATTTATTGGGTGCAGGTTATTACAGTGAAGTAACGGTTTTTCCGGGAGATCAGCCAGCAACAAGAGGTTCTGTCCGGCTAAACCTGTCTCATACATCACCAGGAGGAAGACTGCGGATTACAACTAATGCAGCTTATTCCGTGGATGAAAAAAAGCTATCCTACAATGATCTAACCCGTTTTATATACTTACCCCCCGATGCGCCTCCAATATATGATTCCACTGGAAATTTGAACTGGGTAAACGGTTTTGATAACCCGATGAGTTACCTGCACCGTAAATATGACGGTGAGACCCTCAGCCTGATCGCTAATGCCACCATACAATACCGGGTTTTTCCTTTTTTGCAGTTGAGAGCCAATCTCGGCTATAATGATATGGAGTTAAGCGAGCAGGTAGCTCATCCTATCAAAGCGCAGCGACCATCGGCCAGCACAACCGGGTCGGCAGAGATTTCTGAAAGTCATCTAAAAAGTTGGATCATTGAGCCGCAGGTACAGTTTACCAAACCAATCGGGAATAACACACTCGATATCCTTGCCGGTTTATCCTTTCAACAGCGTAAACAAAGTAGCCATAAGATCACCGGCACCCAGTTCACAAGTGATGATCTGCTCGGCAATATGGCTTCTGCCGGTCAGATTACCGCCACCAACAGTTTAAGCCAGTATAATTATGCAGCCCTGTTTGGCCGCATTAATTACAGCATTCAAAAAAAGTATATCGTCAACCTTAATCTCAGAAGGGATGGATCTTCCCGTTTTGGGCCATCAAAACGCTTTGCCAGTTTTGGAGCCATTGGCGGGGCCTGGATTTTTAGCGAAGAAAAAATCTTTCGTACCAAGACAAAGTTTTTAAGTTTCGGAAAACTTCGGGGAAGTGTGGGCGTAACCGGCAATGACCAGATTGGCGATTATCAATACCTGGATGCCTGGAATGCCACGAACGGTTCACAGTATCAGGGAGCAGCCGGTATCCTGCCTGCACAGTTATACAATTCGACTTTCCGCTGGGAACGAAACAAAAAAACAGAAGCGGCTCTTGAATTGGGGTTGTTCAAAAACAGGGTACAACTGACAGCCGCCTGGTATCGCAACAAAGCCGATAATCAACTGGTCTTTTACAGACTGCCTGCTCAAACGGGATTTTCCACTATCTTAAAAAACCTGGATGCCGGTATCCTGAATAGCGGGTTTGAAATAGAGTTGTCAGTAAAATCAGAGGAGAATAAAAAAATATTTTGGCAAAGTAGTATTAATATCACTATACCTAAAAGCAAATTGCTTCGTTATCCGGGGTTGGATATTTCTTCTGACAAATACAATTACATTATCGGGGAGCCACTGGATATTTTCTTTGGATTTGATTACCTGGGTGTAAATGATAGTAACGGTGTTTACCAATTTCTGGATATTAACCGGGATGGAAAGATTTCAACCCCCTCGGACATAAAGCATGTGGGAAGGATTGGTCAGCGGTTTTACGGAGGGATTCTTAATACTATCCGCATCGGAAATTTCCAGGCAGACATTTTCTTTGATTTTCGGAGCCAGACCGGTAAAAATTATCTTGCAACCCTCAGCACCCGTCCGGGAGCAATCGGTAACCAGCCGGTCTATGTAATGGACAGATGGCAAAAACCGGGTGACAGGGCCACCGTCCAGCGGTTCACTACTACTTCATCTCATCCTGCCTTTGCAGCATATAACAACTACCGGAGCTCTTCTGCCCTGATAACAGAAGCGTCCTTTATCCGGTTAAAAAATGTTTCGCTGGCTTATGAGTTGCCCTTTAAACTTACCCAGAGAATGAAGCTAAAAGGGCTGCGTATTTACCTGAGAGGTCAGAACCTGTTGACAATAACCGGCTACAAAGGAGCCGATCCAGAAACACAAAACCTGATCACCCTGCCACCGCTTAAAGTATTTACCGGTGGGCTGCAGATTAACCTCTAAAACTAAAAAGCAATGGAAAGACATTATACTTACAGCTATACAGGTATTGCAGTGGTTGCTTTGTGCATTGCACTATCTTTTTTATCCTGTAAAAAATTTGTGGATATACCAAATCCGCCCGATAAGATCATCAGTGCAGAAGTATTTACCGATGATGCAAAAGCCAGTTCCGCCATAACGGGTATTTACGGGTCACTGATCAATGGCTCCACAGGTTTTGCAAACGGCTTGACCACAGTGCTGGCAGGGTTTTCCGGTGGTGAACTGGACAGGTTTAATCCATCTGTAAGTGAACAGGAATTTCTGGGAAGTCAATTAAACCCTGCTAATTCGTCTGTACAAACTTTATGGAGCAGTGCTTATCAGCACATCTACTATGCCAATGCCGGCCTGGAGGGGTTGCAAAAATCAACAGGTGTCAGCCCTGGTATAAAGCAACAGCTCATGGGTGAATGCAGGTTTATCCGTGCATTTTGCTATTTCTACCTGGTCAACCTGTTTGGCGATGTACCTCTGGTACTCTCAACCGATTATCAAAGTAATGCTGTAATGCCAAGAAAAGAAAGCCAGGAAGTGTACCAGCAAATTCTGTCTGATCTGAAGGAAGCAAAAGAAGCCTTACCCGCAACTTATATTACAAATGAAAAAGTCAGGCCGAATAAGTGGGCTGCCAGTGCTTTGCTTGCAAGGGTGTATTTATACCTGAAAGACTGGACAAAAGCCGAAGCAGAGGCTGGTGAAATCATCGGCACGGGTCTTTATACACCACTACCAACTCTACAAACCGCTTTTTTAAAAAACAGTAAAGAAGCCATCTTGCAACTGTTGCCCAGAAATGGTTTTACTCCGGAGATTAGTCAGATCATCCCGATGGCTTCCACTCCCCGTGTTATTTTACCTGTTGCCACCATGCAATCATTTGGAAGTGGGGATCTGCGCAGAACCCGGTGGGTGGATAGTATCACTTATCAGGGTACGAAGTACTACTATCCCGGAAAATATAAAGCAACCACAGCGACAAATACCGAGTATTATATGGTGCTGCGGTTGGCAGAACAATATCTGATAAGAGCAGAGGCAAGAATAGAGCTTAATGATCTTTCAGGGGCTACTACTGATATAAATGTAATCCGATCACGGGCGGGTTTACCGGGGTTGTCACCGGTTTTAACAAGGCCGGAACTGATCAATGCACTGCAAACAGAGCGAAAAACTGAGCTGTTTGCCGAATGGGGCCACTGCTGGCTGGATCTAAAAAGAACGGACAGGGCCACTTTAGTACTTGGCCCCATCAGACCGGGCTGGCAACCAAGTGATGTATTATACCCTGTTCCGTTAAATGAAATCCTGACCAATCCGGCATTGACACAGAATGCCGGTTACTGATTAATTAAAAAATATTTTTATGAATACTACTTTTGCAAAAAAGTTACAGCTAACTTTTTGTCTTATACATACTGTTATTGTCTGCAATGCTCAACAACCATTGCAAGTTGGTATGCAATTGCCGGATGTAAGGATTGATAATATCATCAATCATACAAGCGCATCTTTGAATACAGGCCAGTTAAAAGGGAATACTGTTATACTGTATTTCTGGAATACCTGGTGCGGCTCTTGTATTAGTAGTATGCCTAAACTGGAGGCAATGCAAAAAAAATACCCGGAAACGTTGAAAATTCTATTGATAACGTCAGAAGGTAATCAAGACATTCAGAAACTGTATCAGAAAAGAGAGTACCTGAAAAACCTGAAACTGCCTATAGCATTAAACGACACATCACTGAACAAAGTGTTTCCGCATGAAGGAGCGCCTCATGTTGTTTGGGTGGATAACAAAAGTAAAATTTGTGCCATTACTAATGGATTGGAGTTAACAGATAGAAATCTCACCTTGTTTATAAAAGGGAAACCTACAGATTTACATAACAGGATCAGCGACTATGATCCTGAAAAAAGCCTTCTAAAACTAAAAGAAGCAGAGAGTAATTTGTTATATCAATCGCTTTTGACAAAAAGTGTAAGAGGTCTTGGAGGTGGAGGAAGAGTAAGTAAAATCAGTCCCAATACATTTAAGATAACTGCGATAAACGCACCTATCAAAGTCCTGTATGCTATGGCCTATAGAAAATCAGTCCGGCTTGTTCTGGAAGGACATGATGAATGTTTTTTGTTACGGGTTAAAGACTCTTCTAAATTCATTATACCGAAAAATTCTGATGAGTTTTCTTCAGCTTGTTATTGTTATGAACTGAAGATTGGCTTTGATAGAGACAGCGTGACGGAGAATGATGCCCTGAAATTCATGCAAGAGGATTTAGACCGGTATTTCAAGGTAAAATCATCTGTAGAAAAAAGAAATATCCCCTCTTATGTCGTCAGGAACAATGGTAACACTAAAAGCGATAGTAAGAATACCAGTTATATTAAATATGATCCTGATGAAACTGAATTTTGTAATCAATCGCCCCCCAGGGTTCTATCATACTTCAATGAAAACAGAAATTTCAAAGAGCCGTTACTCTTTGAAGGCAGTGTTGATACAAGAATCAGCATCAGGGTAAGACAAGGTAAGATTGGTTTTGAGGAAATAAAAAAGCTTCTTGATAAATGCGGGATGAGTATTACAAGAGAAAATAGGGAAATGAATGTACTTGTAATATCTCACTTGTAATATAAAAGATGCAGGAGGTTTCTGACAGAAACTTCCTGCATCTTTGACCGGAGTTTAGTTTTTAAACTTCTGTTCATTATAGTCTGTGGTAATATCCACCCCGGAGGCAATATGATATTGTCCGTCATAAGTTACCTCGCCAGGATATTCCAGCGCCCTTGAGCAATATTCGGAGCCGCTGGTCTGACAACTGCCGGGCGGGTTAACCATGCCGCCGTCCGGATCAAGGGCCTCACCGGTAGTCCCATCCACTTCAAACCAGATCAGCGTAGTCACAGGAGCGGAAGCCTTTTTGGCCGAAGCCCCGGAGGGTGCATAAAATGCACTGAAGCCAACAGCCAGCAGTATGACTGCAATTGCTAACAAATACTTTTTCATAAGTAAATTTTTTATTCGTTAAATGCTGCCTACTTTTTTCTACAGGTTTTCGGCTATGCCTGCTTATTGCGCAATAATTCGTTTGATTGGCCGGTATTGTAAAATTGTTTTACCCACCTGTGACTATGAAATTTTAAGATTATGCAACCGGGACTATTTTGTTTGCAAATGGTGACCCAGATATAGGTCACTGCATGAGTAATGAGGATAGGCTTATGGGTTTCTTAGTTCGCCGGGAGTGTCTCCGAAGAATCTGCGAAAGGCGGTGGAAAAATTAGTGAGGTAATCAAAGCCGCAAAGGGAGGCAATTTCTTTGATGGGTTTATCACTGCCAAGAAGCATGGCCCTTGCCTGCTCCATTCTTTCCCGGTGGAGGCACTCATATATTCCTGATCCGAATACCTGCTTAAATCCTTTTTTCAGTTTCTTTTCATTCAGCCCGACCTGAATTGCAATCTCAGGAATAGTAATATGACGGGTGATATCGGAAAGTATAATCTGGTGTGCTTTGTAAACAGCCTCCTGTTCTGCGAGGTTTAAAGAATTTGTTTGTTTGGTGTTTTGCCGGGCCTGGACAAAAGACTGGAAAAGATAGTCCCTCATTTTTATTTCAAAGTAAATTCTTCTGAGGCCTTCATCATAAGGGCATTTCAGGAGGTTTTCTGCAATTCGTGTAAGTTCTGGCAAAGCATACTGGGGTTCTTTGATTTGCCGCTGCTCCTTACCAGGGGCCTGCTCTTGAATAAATGAGACCAGCGAGGGAAAGGAAGACATCAATGGTTGAAGAAATGCACCCGAATAGCCCGTATCCAGGAAGCTATACTGCCCACCCGATTCAAAAAAAACAGATTCTTCCTTATCCCCTTTATTAAAAAGTAATACTTGTCCGGGTTTTAGGAGCACTTTATTTCTCCCTTTGGCTTTCATCCAAAACCCGCCTTCCAGGATAAGCCGGTTTCTGACCAATGGTTTTTGTTCCCGGAAAAGTAAAGGGATAGATCGGATCAGGTTTAGCAATACCAAGCAGATACGAAATTGCCCTGCGTTGTATTCTCGGATTAAAATGGAGCCAAAATCACTTTCAGCATTATAGGCAACGCTGCCTGGTGGCCAGAAGTTACGGATAGTTTGGTTTTCCACTAATGTAAGTGGGATATTTCCGTATTGTGGTGAACTTATCAGCATAAGCAGTGCAAGCCATCCTGCCTGTTTTTCTTGTCATCAGTTATTGGCTTTGATGCGGAAAAGTATAAAAAAATATCCTAAAATAAAAAGCGTCCGGTAAACCCTGAGTGATACACAATCCTGTTTATGAGTAGGCATAGAGAAATCCAAAATTAATTAAGTAGTATTTACGGAGCATTTAGGGAGTAGTTGAGGAGCAATACAAATCAATAAGGAGAAATCAGGAAATTACAATTGCTGAAGGCTATGCAACAACTTATTAGCTATAGTCTGAAAAGACTTGACGGGTTTCATAAGATTTTTTGAATCATATTTGAAGCCTTTACTATCCTTTCGTTAGTTAAAGCAAACATTTTTTTAAATATAGGTGTTTACTATTAGGCGGGAATACTGAAAGTCAAAACCAAACTGTAAATAAATTAATACAAGTACCACGAAAGTGGTATTAACAGAAATATGAAATACAGCTTTTACATATAAAATTAATCAAACAATCTCTTAAAATGATTTTCCAGGTGGTTTCTCATACCATTTCTGAATTCTTCAGGTGTTCCGTTTTCTAATATATTTACAAGTTCCCGGTGAGAAACGAACATTTTCAGCATCGGTTGTTTTTTAAGTAATCCACTTTGATGAACATAATCAAATACCGGCAATAACATTTTTTGAAATTTCTTCATCGCATCATTGCCTGTTATTTCATACAATTTACCATGAAAAGCAATCTCATGCTCAATATTAAATAAGTGATATTGGGTGGCTGGGGGTTCATTGCTCACAATTATTTTCAATTCTTCAATATCCTCTTTTGTAATGCGGTAAAAAAGCAAATCGGCCATCCCAATTTCCAATACCAAACGTATTTCAAACATTTGCTTTAAAGTATCTTGGTCAAGTATATGGGGGTTTAAACTCTTACTCATTATCCCAAATAAATCCGGGCTTGTTATTACCGCCCCTTTTTTCTTTTTTGATTCGATGAGGCCCATCATACGCAACCTTAATAGGGCTTCTCTTATAACCGTCCGGCTAACACCCAATGTTTCAGCAAGGTCAATTTCCTTTGGAATCGCGTCACCAATTTTTAGCTTTTGCTGTTGCAATAAACTTACCAGGCTGGCTTCCACTCTATCTACAAGAGAGCTGTTATCAATAGTGGGTAATGTTTCTTTTATCGTATTAATCATACTTTAAGTATTACATAATATTTAGTAAGTCGAAATTAAGAAATTTAGACCAGCATTATAAAAATAAAGCTATGTATATGATTATCAATAATAAACTTATGTGGATAACTTTCTACCTGAAGTACGTCACCACAATATTATCTTTATTATGTCATACATAATAATTTTAACGAAAAAACTGCTTTATGATTCCCGCTTTAAAAAAATGTCTGCTGTTGTTGTTAATCACAGTTATCAGTACATCGGTTTGGGCTCAGACCAAAAAAATTACAGGTAAAATCATATCTGATGAAGACGGTAAACCCTTAGTTGGTGTAACCGTTTCGGTTAAGGGAAAAACAACCGCTACTCAAACAAATTCAGGTGGTGAGTTTACAATTGATGCATCACAGGGTGATGTACTATTGTTCTCCTTTACGGGTTATGCTCCTGCGCAAACAACTGTTGGCGCTTCTACTGAAGTTTCAGTTACCATGAAGACAGAAGCATCTAACCTTGGTGAAGTGGTGGTGGTTGGCTACGGCACTCAATCAAGAAGAAACATTACCAGTTCAATCGGCAAATTGGATAATGCGGTGCTAAAAAATGCACCAAGAGCGAATGTTGGTACAGCCTTGCAAGGTTCGGTTGCTGGTATAAGAGTGGTAAACAACTCAGGAACACCAGGAGCTTCTCCCTCAATTCTTTTAAGAGGTTATTCAACTATCAGTAGTGATGTGTCGCCATTGGTCGTGGTTGATGGAGTGATACGGTCCCTTAATGATATTCCGGCTGATGATATTGCCTCGATAGAATTACTGAAAGATGCAGCTTCAACAGCCATTTACGGTACACGGGCAACAAACGGTGTAATACTCATTACAACAAAACAGGGAAAAGCAGGAACTGCACAAGTATCTTATAAATATGTAAAAGGTTTGAACAGGAACAGGGATGACTATACTTATCTGAATGCAAAGGACTATATCTACTATAATCGCCTGGGAAATTTTAACAGCCAGAGAACTTTAACAGCAGTAAACCAATCAAGAGGATACGGATTGCCAACAGGCCCCGGTGTGCCATCGGGCACAGGCATTGCAGATTTCAATTTGTTCGACATAAGAAAGTATGATGCTTCAAATGCTTACTTGCTTAACGCCGGATGGGATACCGTAGGCGACCCTTATGGTGGTACAATTATTTTTAAAGACCATAGCGGAGAAGTTGCCGACCTTGTTTTTAGAAACAGCAATACCGATGACCATTATGTAAATGTTGCCGGCGGCAACGACAGGGGTAAATATTTTGCCAGTTTTAACTACTATAAAGAGACAGGAATAATAGTTGGTTCAGACTATAAGCGTTTTTCAGGAAACATAAATGGCTCATACAAAATAAAGCCAAACCTGGAAGTAGGCTCGGGTGCCACATTTTCCACTTCATCTCAATATGGAGTTGTCGCTGGGGAAATCAATACCCTCTACAGAAATATCGGACTTTGGCCAACCATGAATCCCTGGCTTGATTCTGCAAAAACAATTCCCAATCCTGGAAATGGTATTTCAGATGGCAACCCGTTGTACTGGCTAAGTAAAAATATACGTAACAATGAAATTAACAGGATCACCGGTAATGCATATGTGAAATATGACATCATTAAAAACCTGTACGTAAAACTTTCGGGTAACATTTATTTGTTTGAGAATGTAAATGATGGCTTTACTAAAGCTACTCAAACATACGGACAGCTTTATACCAATCCGCAAGGTTTTAATACAACGAGGCCAGCCTTCGCATCATTTGGAAGAACAGTGCAAAAAACATTTAACGGAATCATCAACTATTCAAAATCAATTGGTAAAAAACACAACATTGAGGCAATGATTGGAGCCGAGTCTTTCGGCCAAAAATCGTTAAGTACCCAGGTATCAGGTACCGGTGCGCCAACAGATGATATTCCAACTGTAAATGCTTCCACTGTTTTTGCCCCAGGAAGTAATTTCAGCAGTAAATCTGAGTTCAGGATTATCTCTAACTTCAGCAGGTTGAATTATAATTACGACAACCGCTACCTGCTCACTTTCGTCCACAGGGCCGATGGTATATCAAGCCTTTCAGAAGATGCAAGATGGGGTTTCTTCCCCGGGGTTTCTGTAGGCTGGAACCTGCACAACGAAAATTTTTATAAAGGTACTAAATTGGCAGATGTCCTTTCTTCTGTAAAGCCACGTATCAGCTATGGCGTAAATGGTAATGCTTCAGGTATTGGTAACTATGATGTGCAGGGCGGATATGGCTCACAGGGAAATTATAATGGAAGCCTTGGATTTTTGAACACACTGCCGGTCAATCCAAAATTGGCATGGGAAAAGAGTACAACTACGGATATTGGGCTTGACCTTGGTATATTGAGAAATAAAGTGACCATTATTTTCGACTACTTCAAAAGATTAAACAGCGATATTCTTCAAAGCCTGGTGCTGCCCAGCTACACTGGCTTTGGCGGCATTACTACAAACAATGGTGAACTGGAAAATAAGGGGTATGAATTTACTGTTAATGCAAATATTTTAAAAACAAAAAGTGGTATCACCTTAGATGCAAGTGCAAATATTGCATTTGTAAAAAATAAAATAACTAAACTGCCTTTTAACGGCAATGAAAATAACAGGCAGGGTGGTTTTCAAATTTTTGACCCTGCTGCCGGTAAGGTTATTTGGGTAAGCGGTTTGCAGGAAGGCCAACCTCTTGGAGCAGTATATGCCTATAAGCAATTATCTATTTTTCAAGATGCTGCTGAAATAGTTAAAATCGCTAACAACAGATACGATGCCGTAGCACTTATTTCCGGCCCGGGACTTACATCAGGTTTAGGTAAGATAACTCCAGGCGATGTTAACTGGATGGATGTTGACAAAAATGACACTATTGATTCAAGAGACCAGGTATATGTAGGCAATATCAATCCTAAGTTTACAGGAGGGTTTTCAACCACACTTTCTTATAAAGGCTTTAGCCTGTACAGCCGTTGGGATTTTGCGGTTGGTCACATACTGTACAATGATTTAGTTGCAAGAACTCTTGGTAACTATCAGGGTACTTTCAATTATATTGACTGGCAGAAGAAAGGTTTCTCAGGTGATAATTCAATGAGCGATATTCCGAAAGTTTATTTTGCTGACCAGGTAGGTGCCCCTGCCGGAAAGAAAAATTATACCCGTGGCAATAATGCCGGACAGGTGCTGCAAAGCAATAACTCAAGGTTTTATGAAAAAGGAGATTATTTAGCCTGCAGGGAAATTACGCTGTCTTATGACTTCGGCAAATCAGTGTTATCAAAAACAAGAGTTTTGTCGCAGGCACGACTGTTTATGAACATCAATAATCTGTTTTACATTACCAAATTCAGTGGCAACTCACCAGAACCAAAATCTAACGGAATTTTTGCAGGTAACTATCCAACACCAAAATCTTATGTGTTTGGCGTACAGGTTGCCTTTTAATCTTTTAAAAAAATGAATCATGAAACGAATAATTAATTATATCGCCATAAGTATTACAGCACTGATTTTACTCAATTCCTGTAAAAAAGACTTGAACTTAACTCCAATCAGCAGTATTAGCGATGCCAGCTATTGGAAAACTGCGGACCAGTTTGATGCATTTGTATCAGGCATTCATTCCCGCTTTAGAAGCCATGTATCCTCTATACAGGCTTTAGGTGAACTAAGGTCTGACATTTACGGAACAGAGCCTGGCAGTTCCAGCACATTTACCGGTGAGGCTACACAGGGATTGGAAAGGTTTTGGCAACAAAACCTCACTTTAGACGCTCCGGGTGTTGGAAATTTTGGCGGATTCTACAGCAATATTGCACAGTTAAATTTATTGATTGATAAATTAAGTTCAACCACTGTTGTATCCACTGCCAATAAAAACTATTACCTCGGTCTTGCATACGGAATGAGGGCTTATTACTATTTTCAGTTAACCCGTGCCTGGGGCAATGTGGTAATATGGACAGGATTGTTTACAGATGTTGACTTAGCCAATCTTGCCAAAGCAGCTTCACCCGCTGCTGATGTTATGGCTTTAATTAAATCAGACATAGATAAATCTGTTACCAGCTATGGGTCTGATTATTCATTCCGCAATACAAAATCTTACTGGAGCAAGGCAGCAACGCTGATGCTGAAAGCAGAAGTGTATTTGTGGACAGCACAAAGCGGTGGCGGCGCTGCGGATGCTACCACTGCACTCAATGCGTTAACAGAAATCCAAACCAATATTCCTGCGTTGACACTGCAAACAAGTTTCGCTAATATTTTTTCCGTTACTAACCGGGGTAATAGTGAAATTATTTTTGCTGTCCGCAATCTGAATGCAGAAAGCTCTTTACCGTTTGCAGCTACGTTTTATCCGCAAACATCATTGATTGCAAACTTTCACGACTCTTTAAATGCAAGACAGATGAACAGCGCCACCCTGGATAATTGGGGTGGTTTGTTGAGAGCCCCTGTAAGGGTTGCCACATTTAGAAAGTTTAATAACAGCGACAGCCGTAAATGGTTTTCCATCCAGTCAGCTTACACAAGGCCAAGCCCTGGTGTATATGTAATTGCCGGCGCTTTTGTAAAAAAGTTTGAAGGTGAGCAGGTGGCTGGTGTAAGGGTGCATAGCAATGATTATCCTATCTACAGATACGCCGACTTATTATTGTTGATTGCGGAAGCCAAGAATATTCTGGGGCAAAACCCTGCCACCGAAATAAACTTAGTAAGGGCAAGGGCATTTGGTGCAAATTATGTTGCGGGGACAATTGGCTTCCCCAACCAGGCTATTGATGCCGATGCAAAACAAGCTATTTTACAGGAACGTTTATTTGAATTTATTTTTGAAGGTAAAAGATGGCATGACCTTCGTCGTTTCGGTAATAGCTATGTGTTTCAGCACACCAGTGTGTTATCAACAGAAGCATATAAAGTGCTTTGGCCGGTTGACAGGGCATCATTAACTAATAACAGGGGGCTTACACAAACACCCGGATACCCGGCATTTTAAAAATAGCCTGGCAGCAGCAGTATATTTATATTTTTCTCATATAGCATAAGCAGTTAAGCAAGCAATGGCCGGGGGTATTCTTGCTCCCGGTTTTTTATTATGCTGTATTCTATTATTAACTTACTACTTCAAATACGAAATATGGCTATCCGACATTTACAGGGCTTAATAGCAGCCCCATTTACGCCAATGCAAAAAGATGGTTCATTAAATCTTGCACTAATTCCCCGCTACTATGAAATGCTGAAATCAAACGGTGTGACCGGCGCATTCATTTGCGGCTCTACCGGAGAAGGTGTTTCCATGACGGCCAAAGAAAAAATGCAGATGGCCGAAGCATGGGCCGACACTACCAAGGGCGATACTGATTTTAAAGTGATGATGTTTTTGGGCGGCACCAGCATTGCCGATTGCAAAGATCTGGCCCTTCATGCAAAGAAAATTGGCTTGTATGCCATCTCTTTTACAGCGCCATTTTATTTTAAGCCCGCCAATGTGGATATGCTTGCAAAGGCGTGTGCCGAAATTGCGGCAGTAGTTCCCGATATGCCATTTTACTATTACCATATTCCTGTATTAACAGGGGTTGGCTTTGCCATGTACGACCTACTGCAGGCTATTGATGAGAAGGTACCCAACTTCGCCGGGGTTAAATACACCCACGAAGATTTTATGGATTTTCTTTCCTGCATGAATTTTAAGAACGGCAAATATGATATGCTTTGGGGAAGAGATGAAAATATGTTATCCGCCTTGGCGCTGGGAACCAAAGGCGCAGTAGGCAGTACATTCAATTATGCACCATCTTTATATTACGACATGATGAATGCTTTTGCAAAAAATGATTTACAAACGGCGAATGCCTTGCAACAAAAGTCCATTGATATGATTCGCCTGCTTGGCAAATACGGCGGAATAGCAACCGGCAAAGCGTATATGAAATTAATTGGCCTCGATTGTGGCGAATTTCGCTTGCCAGTAAAGAATATGTCTGAAGCTGATTTTGAAAAATTCAAAAATGATACAAGGCAGCTTGGCTTTAGTAGTTTTTGTTCTGTAGTGGCGAAACAGGCTGCAGACGCAACAGCAAAAGCTACCGCCTGACAATAATGAAATTCCATAACACCATTATCACAATAGCCTTTATGTTTTCAATAACAGAACTTATTGCGCAAAAAAAAACTGCCCCGGTAGAATGGAGTATTGCAGGGCAACTCCCCCCAATGCCGGATGCCCCTGTGTCATTAGGTGTAGCAGGACCGGTTGCCGGTGTTCATAACAACAAAATGATAGTAGCAGGTGGTGCAAACTTTCCCGACAGCTTGCCATGGCAGGGAGGCAAAAAGAAATACCACAACAGCATCTATGTTTTCACAAAAAAAGATAATAAGCTTACCTCTGTAACCGGCAATTTCAGTTTACTTGAAAATATAGCCTACGCAGCCAATTGCTGTACACCTAAAGGCGTTTTTTTTGCTGGTGGCGAAAATGAAAAGGGGTTGTCTAGTAAAGCAGCATTATTACAATGGGATAACACCCGTAAACTTGTTTTGGTAGACTCACTACCGGCGCTTCCTGCGGCCACTACCAACGCATCAGCAACCTGCTTCAACAATATTGTTTTTGTAGCTGGCGGAGAAGTCAGTGATGGAGTTTCCGGTAAATGCTGGGCTATTGATTTGAATAATGCTACTGCAGGCTGGAAGGAACTGGCTCCTTTGCCCAAGCCGGTTTCTCATGCAGTTTTTGCAGCAGTTGGAACAAAAAATGTTTTGAACCTGTATCTCATTGGCGGCAGGAGAAAATCTGCCAATGGCAACAGCGAATTATACAATTCCGTGTTTGAATACAACGTTACGCAAAACCAATGGAAAGAATTAATGTCATTACCTTACCCCTTGTCAGCAGGTACTGGTGTAGCTACTGGTTCAGGAAGTATTATTTTATTTGGTGGCGACAGGGGCGCTACCTTCACTAAAGTAGAAAACTATATCGCAAAAATTAATGCCGCTTCAAACCCCTCCGAAAAAGAGCAGTTAATCCAGGAAAAAAATCAGTTGCTTTCTTCACATCCCGGCTTTAGTAAAGATGTTCTTTTATATAACCCGGTTTCGGGCAAGTGCAAAACCATTGGCAATATCCCCTATCCAACACCAGTCACCACCACCGCTTTCTTGTGGGATAATTTGGTGATGATTCCAAGCGGAGAAATTAAAGCCGGGGTAAGAACTCCGCAGATAATAACAGCAAAAATTCGCAGTGGGCTAAAATGATAAATTCAAAAAAATATCCCTGGATTGTTGTTGCACTGCTTTGGGTGGTGGCGCTGCTTAACTATATGGACAGGCAGATGCTCAGCACCATGAAACCTTCCATGATGATTGATATTGCCGAACTGCAAACCGCTACCAACTTCGGCAGGCTGATGGCGGTGTTTCTTTGGATATATGGATTTATGAGCCCGGTGGCGGGTATGATTGCAGACCGGGTAAGTAAGAAATGGCTCATCGTAGGCAGTTTGTTTGTATGGAGCGCCGTTACGTTTTTAATGGGCTATGCACAAACTTTTAACCAGTTGTATTGGCTCAGGGCAGCCATGGGTGTAAGCGAAGCATTGTACATTCCGGCAGGCTTGGCATTAATTGCAGAGTTTCATGATTCAAAAACAAGATCGCTGGCCATAGGCATACACATGACGGGCCTGTACATGGGACAGGCGCTGGGTGGTTTTGGAGCTACCATTGCACATCAATTTTCCTGGCAAACCGCTTTTCATTCCTTTGGCATTATCGGCGTTATGTATGCGCTGGTGTTAATCCTGTTTTTAAGAGATAATAAAACAAATGCTTTGGGGCCGCTGAGCGTTACGGAAAACAAAACAGCAGGCCATACAAACCTGGTGAAAGGATTAGGCTTATTATTTACCAATATTTCTTTTTGGATTATCCTTTTTTACTTCGCCATACCCAGCCTGCCTGGCTGGGGCGTAAAAAACTGGTTGCCTACTTTGTTTGCCCAAAAATTGTATCCTGACATGGAGAGCAGCATCGCCATGGCAAAGGCCGGCCCCATTTCCACCATTACCATTGCCGCATCTTCTTTTATCGGGGTAATATTCGGCGGTATTCTTTCCGACCGCTGGGTGCAGAAAAATATAAAAGGCAGAATATATACCAGCGCTATCGGATTGGCGCTAACCATTCCGGCATTGTTGTTTATCGGCTTTGGCAATTCATTGTTTACGGTTATTGGGGCAGCCTTTTGTTTTGGTTTTGGTTTCGGCATGTTTGATGCCAACAATATGCCCATACTTTGCCAGTTTGTTTCAGCAAAATACCGGGCAACAGCTTACGGCCTCATGAATATGGTGGGTGTATTTGCCGGGGCTTTTATTACCGACTGGTTGGGCAAGGCAACCGATAAGGGAAATTTGGGAAAGGATTTTGCCATGCTGGCAGGCATTGTTGCCGTGGCATTGATAATTCAGATTTCTTTTCTGCGGCCAAAGACAAATGACTTTTCAGATTAGTAACGATTAAGCAGCTATAACAATGAAAAAAAAATTTTTATCAATTCTTTTTGTCCTTGATTGCTTTGCATCAATAGCGCAGGACAAAACCATCCCTGTTTTTATTTCCGGCGCCGAAGGTCATAAAAGCTACCGCATACCTGCAATCATTTCCTTGCCCAATGGAGATTTACTGGCTTTTGTTGAAGGCCGTGTAAAAGGCGCCGGTGATTTTGGCGATATAAATATAGTAATGAAGCGAAGCATTGATAAAGGGAAAACATGGGGTGCATTACAATATGTGGCGGAGTTTGATACATTACAATGTGGCAACCCTGCACCGGTAGTTGATGTAACGGACCCTCAATATCCCAATGGCCGCATCTTTCTTTTTTATAACACCGGCACTAACCATGAAGGCGAAGTAAGAAAAGGACATGGCTATAAACAGTCGTGGTATAAAACTTCTGTTGATAATGGACAAACCTGGAACCAGCCGGTGGATATTACCTTACAAACGCATCGGCCCAATCAACCACAAGTAAACCCTGCATATAATTTTTCAGAAGACTGGCGGACACTTGCCAACACACCGGGCCATGCCATGCAGTTTCAAACGGGAAAATACAAAGGAAGAATTTATGTAGCAGCCAATCACTCAGCCGGCGGGCCGCAAAAGGAAGCGATGGACTATAAGGCACATGGCTTTTATACGGATGACCACGGCAAAACTTTTCATGTGAGTGAGCCGGTAAATATTCCCGGCTCCAATGAATCTACCGCTGCGCCGCTTTCTAATGCCAGGCTGATGATGAACAGCCGCAACCAGCGGGGAGATGTAAAAGCAAGAATTGTGTCCATCAGCAGTGATGGTGGTGCAACATGGGATACTACTTACTTTGACAGGAACCTTCCCGACCCCGTGAATGAAGGAAGTATCCTGAATATTGGAATGAAAAAAGATAAAGCAATTTTGGCATTCAGTAATGCAGCCGATACACAGAAAAGGGACAATCTCACCCTTCGCATCAGCTACGATGAAGGAAAAACCTGGAAGAAAAGTATCCTGGTTGATTCAACCGGCAAAAAAGATAACACGGCCTATTCTGATATTATTCTTTTGAATAAAAAGGAAATCGGGATACTCTATGAGAAAGATAATTATTCAAAGATTGTATTTGCTGTTGTAAGAATACGGTAAGAATATTTTAACCGGGAAAATATTTAAACTGTAGAACAACGGCATATTAGGTAAAATAAATTTTTATGAAAAAGAACGGAATTGAATTTTTACTACTGCTGCTTTTCATTAGCATCAGCAGTTTTCAATGCTCTAAAAAGTCATCAACAACGCCGCCGGGTGAAGTTCAGGCATCTGTTTATTCGCAGTCAGTGCCGGTTTTAAAGGGATTAACGTCTAATCCTGTTTTGAGAATTGCTGTTTCTGTTCCGGAAGGCAACGGTGAACAGCGTTTTCGTAAACTTCAATGCACTTTAAATACAGATGCCATCGGCAGCATTCAGAAAATTGATGTTTACCTTACAGGCGCAGAGCCATTCTCAACAAGCAACTTGTTAACTTCTTTTAGTCCTTCTTCAGCAACATTTGATATCCCTGTTACTATTAATATCAGCGCAGGTATTCAATTCATCTGGTTCAGTGTTGCTTTAAAAAATGATGCAGCTATTGATGGTAAAATTGAATTGCATTGTTCGAAACTTGTTAGTGAAGATGGAAAAGAGTTATTGGTAAAAGTAGGAACCGCTGTATTTACAAAACGAACCGGCGTGGCTGTAAGAAAAGCCGGAGATGATGCAGTGAATACTTACCGTATTCCCGGCATTGTGCAAACCGACCGTGGCACTTTGATAGCTGTATATGACAACCGTTATATAAATAGCGCCGATTTACCGGGCAATATTGATGTGGGCATGAGCCGCAGTACAGACAGTGGCAAAACATGGCACCCTATGAGAGTGATTATGGACATGGGGGTGCCACATGATAATAACGGCGTGGGCGACCCGTCAATTTTATTTGACCCCGTTACCAAAAAAATATGGGTGGCGGCTTTATGGAGCAAGGGCAACCGGTCTATCGCAGGTTCGTTGCCCGGTATTTCTCCTGATACAACAGGGCAATTTGTATTAGTAAGCAGCGCAGATGATGGAGTAACCTGGACAGCGCCTTACACCATCACACCACAAGTAAAAAACTCTGCCTGGCATTTATTCTTTAATGGCCCCGGCAGCGGTATTGCCATGCAGGATGGCAAGTTAGTTTTTGCAGCACAATACTGGAACGAAACAAGGGTTCCTTATTCTACTATCATTTACAGTGATGACAACGGCACAAGCTGGAAAGGAAAAATACTGGGCCCCAAGTCAAACACCACCGAAAGCCAGGTAGTGGAAACAACTCCCGGCACACTGATGCTAAACATGAGAGACAATAGGGGCGGTTTCCGCAGTGTAGCAACCACAACCAATATGGGCACAAGCTGGACGGAACATTCCACATCATTTAACACACTGCCCGACCCGGTTTGTATGGCCAGCCTTATTAAAGCGAGGGTGAATGTAGCCGGGATGATGAAAGACGTTTTATTCTTCAGTAACCCCAACACATCATCAGGCCGCTTTAACATTACCATCAAAGCAAGTTTGGATTTAGGGCAAACATGGCTACCGGCAAACCAATTATTGATTGATGAAAGGCAATGTTACGGGTATTCATCACTCACAAAAATTAATAACAATACAATTGGCATTTTATACGAAGGAACCAAAGACCTATACTTTGTAAAAATACCAGTAAACGAAATAATTAAATAAATTCTGCATGATGGGCTATATAACAATAGAATTAATTGGATTGAAGCATTTTTATGAAGAGCAATTGCTAAGCAATACCATCCCATTCTGGTTCCCCCGTTCATATGATAATGAGTGCGGGGGATTTTTGTTAATGAGAGATGCTGATGGTTCATTGATAGATGATGACAAGGCCGTTTGGATACAGGGAAGGGCCACCTGGATGTTATCTACTTTGTATAACACCGTAGAAAAAAAGCAGGAATGGTTAGATGGCGCAAAGCTTGGTTACGAATTTTTGAACAAGCATTGCTTTGATACCGACGGACAAATGTTTTTTCATGTTACAAGAGATGGAAGGCCCATTCGTAAACGCCGTTATTTTTTCTCCGAAACATTTTATGTAATTGCCGCAGCAGCGTATGCCAAAGCAAGTGGTAATGAGGAAGCGGCAGATAAGGCCAGGCGGGTTTTTGGAAAATGTATTGAATATGCCACCACACCGGGTTTATTGCCTCCAAAATTTACCGGCACCCGTCCTTCCAAAGGCATCGGTGTGCCCATGATAATGATAAATACCGCACAACAGTTAAGAGAAACAATTGGCGACCCACGATGTGATGAATGGATAGACAAGTGGATTACCGAGATTGAGAAAGACTTTGTAAAAAATGATATTAAATGTGTAATGGAACAGGTGGCACCCGATGGCAGTATTATTGACCATATTGACGGACGTACATTAAATCCCGGCCATGCCATTGAAGGCGCATGGTTCATTTTGCATGAAGCGGTATATAGAAATAATGACAACCGACTGATTGATTTAGGCTGCCGCATGATTGATTATATGTGGGAAAGAGGATGGGATAAAGAGTACGGCGGCATCTTGTATTTCAGGGATGTGTATAACAAACCTGTGCAGGAGTATTGGCAGGATATGAAAATGTGGTGGCCGCATAATGAAGTTATCATTGCAACACTGCTGGCTTACTTAATGACAGGCGACCCGAAGTATGCTGAATGGCATAAAATGGTGCATGACTATGCTTACCAGCATTTTCATGATACCAAAAATGGGGAATGGTTTGGCTATTTACATCGTGATGGAACAATAGCTCAAACAGCGAAAGGGAATTTATTTAAAGGGCCATTTCATTTACCAAGACAGGAATGGTATTGCACGCAGATATTAGATGAATATTTGAAAGAGAAATGATGTTCAGAATTTTTCTTGTTATATTGTTGTTGCCACTTACTGGTTATTCACAACTGCAACTGGCTAAAATATTTTCCGATAATATGCTGCTGCAGCGTGATAAACCCATTTGTGTTTGGGGCAAAGCTATTCCGGGTAAAACTGTAAAAGTTTCACTTGCAAACGAAACAAAATCAACTAAAGTAAACCCCGATTCTTCATGGAGAATTTATTTAACTGCACAAAAAGCAAGTGCCAGTCCGCAAAATGTTACCATTAGCTCAGGTGCAGATAAAATTCTTCTGAAGAATATTCTGATTGGAGATATCTGGATCTGTATCGGTCAAAGCAATATGGAATGGCCAATGATGAGAGAAATGCATTTTAAAGATGAGCGTAAAAATAGTCAGCAACCATTACTTCGTTTTTACAATCCAACTTACGCTGGTAAAAATATTTTTGGAACAGGCTTTACTGATTCGGTTGTACAAAGATTAACTCCCGATAAATTTTTCCAGGGTCAGTGGCAACAATGCGACAGCAATAGTTTTAAGACAATGAGTGCAGTTGCTTATTATTTCGGAAAAGGAGTCATAGCAGAAACAAAAGTAGCGGTTGGATTAATCAATCTTTCTATCGGCGGGGCACCGCTTGAAACTTTTATCAGTGTGGGTGCTTTAAAAAACAAAAAACAGTTCTCATCCAAAATAAATGGCGATTGGTTGATGAATGATGCGTTGCCTGTTTGGGTAAAAGAAAGGGGGAAACAAAATGTCGGGAGTTTAAATAATGTGCCGGGTGATGAATTTGGGAAAAATCATTCTTACAAACCGGGCTTTGCTTATGCAAGCGGCATTGAACCCATACTTCCAATGCCGGTAAAAGGCATTCTCTGTTATCAGGGTGAAAGCAATGCACAGGAAATAGAAAGAGTAAATGAATATGCTGCGTTATCAATGTTGATGGTTGATGATTATAGAAAAAAATGGAAGCAACCACAGCTTCCTTTTTATTTTGTGCAACTTTCATCTATTGATACGGTAAAATACAAGGGAGAACTTTGGCCGCAGTTCAGAAATGAACAACGAAAAATGTTGCAACTGATCCGTTACAGCGGCATGGCAGTGTGCAGTGATATTGGATTTAAAGATGATGTGCATCCCACCAATAAAAAAGCTGTGGGTGAACGACTGGCAAGATGGGCATTGAACAAAACGTATAAGCAAAACATTGTTCCGTCCGGTCCGTTGCCGGTTAAAGCTGTTTATATAAACGGCAAAGTGATTATTTCATTTCAGTATATGGCAAAGGGATTGCAGACATCTGACGGTGGAGAGTTGAAAGGATTTTCAATAGATGGAGTAAACGAGGTTAAAGCTATTTTGGGTGACAGCGGTATTCTCATTTATTCTGATAAGAAACCGGAATTTGTTTATTATGGATGGAAATCTTTCAGTGATGGCAATCTTGCAAATTCTGAAAATCTTCCTACATCAACATTCAAAATAAAAATCTTAGAATAATTATGAAAAAAATCATTGTTTGCGTTATTGGGCTGCTGAGTTTTATACCTGCCTTTGCACAAGAATATCATCCCTCTGCGGAAAACCTGGTTTCCCGTCAAACATTCCAGAATGATAAATACGGCATGTTTATTCACTGGGGGCTATCAAGTGTGTTAGGCAATGGCGAGTGGGTGATGAACAACCGCAATATAAAAGTGAAGGATTATACAAGGTTGCTGAATGTTTTTAATCCACAGGAATTTAATGCCGCTGAATGGGTCGCCACTGCAAAAAATGCCGGGATGAAATACATCGTGTTTATCACACGGCATCATGATGGTTTTTCCAACTGGGATACAAAATATTCAAACTGGAAAATAACCAACACACCTTACGAAAAAGATGTATTAAAAACGCTGGCGGACGAATGTAAAAAACAGGGAATTAAATTGGGCCTTTATTATTCCACCCTCGACTGGTATCGCAACGATTACCCTTATGAAACCGGCCGCACCGGCAAAGGAACAGGAAGGACTGAAAAATCAAACTATGCATCATACCTGCAGTTTATGAAAAACCAATTGACTGAACTGCTCACCAACTATGGTGAAGTAATGTCCATCTGGTTTGACGGCCATTGGGACCAAACTAATGAAGAAGGCCATGCAGACAGGGCATCAAGAATAGACTGGAAATATAATGAAATTTATTCCCTTATCCATCAATTACAGCCTGCCTGCCTTATCGGAAACAACCATCATCTGTCACCGCTACCCGGCGAGGATTTTCAAATGTTTGAAAAAGATTTACCGGGACAAAATAAATCGGGTTTAAGTTTTCAAAAAGCCTCCGAAGCACTGCCGCTTGAAACCTGTGAGACCATCAATGGTTCCTGGGGTTATAATATCACAGATAACAATTATAAAACTACGAAAGACATTGTTCACTATTTAGTGAATGCGGCAGGGCTTAATACAAACCTGTTGCTGAATGTAGGCCCAATGGCCAATGGAAAAATTCAGCAGGAGTTTGTGGATACATTAAGAGCCGTGGGCAACTGGTTGCAACAATATGGAGAAACCATTTATGGCACCCGTGGTAATATCATAACACCACAAGATTGGGGAACGATAACTACGAAGAATAAATCATTGTATGTGCATCTGTTCAAAAAACCAATAGCAGAATACCTGTTCATACCGGGTATTGACAAAAAAATAGTAAAGGCTGTTGAATTTGACGGCAAAAAACCTGTTCGTTTTAAACAACAACCCGAAGGTGTTTTTATTTACCTGGAAAATATTGTAGTTGAGGATATTGATACGGTTCTTGAATTAGAGTGGAAATAAAAGGACGAAGAGAAATGTTTTTTCATCCCACCATAAAGCGGCAACTTGAGCCAACTGCATGTTTTTAGTTTGGAATAAACACATTTATGTTAACGTAGCAATTATAAATAACATCATGATAAAAGGAAACATTCCACAACAACCAGCGGCTTCTTTTGAAAAGATACCCATTACCATTTTTAGCGCCGCTAATGATGCATGCAAAGCAGTTGCCCATGAAATAGCAGGGTTGATAGGGCAAAAAAAAAATGAAGGTAAAAATGCTGTGTTGGGTCTTGCCACCGGCTCTACACCAAAAAAGGTATATGAAGAATTAATACGATTACATAAAGAAGAAGGCCTGAGTTTTAAAAATGTTATTAGTTTTAACCTCGATGAATATTATCCAATTTCTCCTGATTCCGTTCAAAGCTACCGCTACTTTATGCAGGAGAACCTGTTTAAGCATATTGACATTATTCCCGAAAACTGCCATATCCCCAATGGAGAAATGAATTTAGAAGCATTAAAAAAGCATTGTGAAGAATACGAACAAGCAATAGCAAATGCAGGTGGTATCGACATTCAGCTATTAGGCATTGGCCGCAATGGGCATATTGGTTTCAATGAACCGGGGTCGCATATAAATTCTGTTACACGGCTCATAACGCTTGACAGGATTACCCGTTCTGATGCGGCGCCGGAATTTTCCGGTATTGCCAATGTGCCACGAAAAGCCATTACCATGGGTGTAAAAACTATTTTAAGTGCCCGCCGCATTGTATTGCTTGCATGGGGAGAAAGAAAAACCGAAATAATACAAGCAGCAGTTGAAGGGCCGATGAGTGAATTTGTACCCGGCTCTTATTTACAATCACATCAAAATACTTCATTTTATCTGGATGATGCTGCAGTGGCTCTGCTTACCCGTTGTAATACCCCCTGGCTTACCGAAGAGGTGAAATGGACAAAGCAAATGATTAAAAAGGCCGTCATCCATCTTTCCTTGTTATGCGATAAACCAATATTAAAATTAACAAACAACGACTATAACGAAAATGGACTGAGCAGCCTGCTGGTTTTGCATGGCACCGCTTATGAAATAAATATTAAGGTATTCAACTGGCTGCAGCACACCATTACAGGCTGGCCAGGCGGTAAACCCCAGGCTGATGATACTCACAGGCCCGAAAGGTCTGCACCCGCCAAAAAAAGGATTATCATTTTCAGCCCACACCCCGATGATGATATTATTTCAATGGGTGGAACTTTTCAACGTCTTGCCGACCAGGGTCATGAAGTGCATGTTGCCTATCAAACCAGCGGCAATATTGCTGTTGCAGATGATGAAGCTTTTAGGTTTGTTGAATTTGTGAAGGACTTTAATTGCCAGTTTAAAATAAACTCACCGGATGCAGAACAAATATTTAATAACTCAGCCAACTTTTTGGAGCAAAAGAAAAATGCTGTTAAAGACACTAATGAATTGCGTCATGTAAAAGGCATAATAAGAAAAGGCGAAGCAAAAAACACCTGCCGCTTTGTTGGCATACCCGATGCGAATATGCACTTTTTAAACCTGCCTTTTTATGAAACCGGCACTGTAGAAAAGAAACCGCTGGGGCAGGAAGACATCAACATCATTTCAGAATTAATACAAAAAATAAAACCGCACCAAATATTTGCTGCCGGCGACCTGGCCGACCCTCACGGCACACACAAGGTTTGCTTAGACGCAATTTTTGCAGCCATCGAAACAATAAAACACCAGGATTTTATGAAAGAATGCTGGCTTTGGCTTTACAAAGGCGCCTGGGCAGAATGGGATATTGATGCCATTGAAATGGCTGTGCCCATGAGCCCCGACCAGGTTTTGAAAAAACGCTACGGTATTTTTAAACACCAGTCGCAGAAAGACGGCGTGGTATTTCAGGGAAGCGACAGCCGTGAATTTTGGCAAAGGGCTGAAGAACGGAACAGGGCCACTGCCATGCTTTACAATAAACTTGGCCTGGCAGAGTATGAAGCGATGGAAGCATTTGTGAGATGGCATTTATAATAATGCTGATTACAACTTGTCAATAGCAAATGAATAAGCTTGTAATAATATTTTAAATAGAATTAGATTTTTTTTATGAGCCAACGAATATTTCTCCTGCTGCTCTGCCTGCCATTTACAGGCCTTAGCCAGCAAACTGTAAACATCATTCCCCAACCGGTAAAACTGCAATACAAAGAGGGAAATTTTACTATCGCTAAAAACACAGTGCTACAGTACAATACAAAGCAGCCTGAAATAAAAGCAGCGGCTGATTTTTTACAGTCACAAGTTAAACAGCTTACAGGTTTGGATTTGCCTGTTAATGCTGCTGCCGCAACAGCAATTAAACTCATCATCCAAAAAAATGAAACGTTGGGCAGCGAAGGTTACAGCATGGATGTTACTCCCAAAGGAATAACTATTATGGCTAATACCAAATCAGGAATGGTGTATGGAATACAAACCCTGCTTCAATGCCTGGCTGATAAAAATACAAATCAGTTATTGCAATTGCCATGTATGAGCATTACTGATTATCCACGGTTTAAATACCGTGGTATGCACCTTGATGTTGGCCGTCATTTTTATCCGGTTTCATTTGTAAAAAAATATATTGACTTTATGGCTGCTTATAAGTTCAATTATTTTCATTGGCATTTAACAGAAGACCAGGGCTGGCGCATTGAAATAAAAAAATACCCTGAGCTTACAACAAAGGCAGCATACCGCAATGGTACCATTGTTGGCAATTATCCCGGCACACACAACAATAACCTGAGGTACGGCGGTTTTTATACACATGAAGAAGTAAAAGAAGTATTGGCTTATGCGTCGCAGCGAAATATTACCGTAGTGCCCGAAATTGAATTGCCCGGCCACTCTTCTGCAGCCATTGCAGCTTATCCCTGGTTGAGTTGTTTTCCTGAAAAGCCTACCAGCCTTACCGGGCCGGTTTCAGCTAAGAGTAAATTGCTGCAAAGCCAGGGCAACATAAAATTTGTGCAGGAAACATGGGGAGTATTTGATGATATTTATTGTGCCGGCAAAGACAGTACATTTATGTTTCTGGAGAATGTGCTTAGTGAAGTATTGGCTTTATTTCCTTCTAAGTACATTCATATAGGCGGAGATGAAGCGCCTAAAAGCCATTGGGAAAAATGTGCCCGTTGCCAGGCAAGAATGAAGAGCGAGGGATTGAAAGATGAACATGAATTGCAAAGTTATTTTATCCGCCGGGTTGAAAAATTTCTGAATACAAAAGGAAGAACAATTATTGGCTGGGATGAAATTTTAGAAGGTGGCCTTGCTCCCAATGCAGTGGTAATGAGCTGGCGTGGCGAAGCAGGCGGTATTGAAGCGGCCAAACAAAACCATGAAGTGATTATGACACCGGGCAACCCGGTTTACTTTGACCATTACCAGGCCGACCCTGCCAGCGAACCTGTAGCCATTGGCGGTTTTAATACACTAAAGAAAGTTTATGATTATGACCCCATACCTAAAGAACTGAACGAACAGCAATCAAAATTTGTATTGGGGGCGCAGGCCAATCTGTGGACGGAATATGTGCCAACCACCCAACATGTCGAGTACATGGTGTTGCCCCGTATGCTGGCCCTTAGCGAAACAGTATGGAGCCTAAAAGAAAATAAAAACTGGAATAGTTTTAATGAAAGGATACAGGTGCATTATAAAACCTTTGAACAAAAGGGATGGAATTATGGTAATGCCAATTATAAGGCCGACATAAAACCTGTTGCCGAAAACGGCCAGTTGTTTGTAAAGCTTTCCACTGACGCATACAAAGGCGAAGTGGTATATACAACAGATGGCACACAGCCCGGCTTGCAGAGTGCAAAATATACAAAGCCTGTTCAAATCAATTCATCAGTTTTATTAAAAGTATCCGTACTGGTAAATAATAAAATTATGAATGCAGTACCAGCCGAACAAAGCTTTGCCATGCACAAAGCCATTGGTAAAAATGTAAATTACACTAACCCGGTAAGCCGTTATTACATGGCCGATGGCCCTAACTCATTAACCGATGGTGTAAGGGGAACCAATGCTGTGGGCAAATACTGGCATGGCTTCAGCGGAAAAGATTTGATTGCTACTATTGATTTGAGGGCACCCACTGGCATACACTCAATTACTTTAGGCTGCCTGCAAAATTATCCCGACTGGATAATGATGCCGCAATGGGTAAAATTTGAAACCTCTGTGGACGGCAATAATTTTAATGAAGTAAAAACCATAAACAATATAGTTCCGGAAAATGAAAAAGCTGCAACTATCAAAGATTTTGTAGCTGAATTCCCGGCGCAGCAGGCAAGGTTTATAAGGGTTACTGCAAAAGTGGTAGATGCTTTGCCCAAAGGCCATTCGGGAGAAGGTAAACCGGCATGGATATTTGCAGATGAAATAATTGTTGAATAAGATAAATTGAAAGAATGCTGAATAAAAATATTATCCCCTTTACGTTCCTTGTTTTATCAGTTGCAGCATCAGCACAAAGAGATAGTCTTCAACTGACTGGTAACTGGCAATTTGCCATTGATAAAAAAGCCGAAGGACTTACTGCAAAATGGTATGAACAACCACTTTCAAGTGCTGTTACTGTGCAACTGCCACACACCTGGAATATAACAGAAGCTACCCAAAACTATTATGGCTGGGGCTGGTATCAAAAGAAAATATTGGTGCCTGCTTCCTGGAAAAATAAGACGGTGAAGCTTCAGTTTGGCGCTGTGAACCATACTGCCCATATCTACCTAAATGGGAAAAAGATTGATGAAAATATTGGCGATGGTTTCAACAAATTTTTTGTGAACCTCACCGGCAAATTAATTATTGGCAAAGAAAATACTATCACCGTTGCAGTAAATAATGATTATGGAAAAAATAAAGTTCCATTTGGCAGTTCGTTTGACTGGCCCAACGATGGCGGCATCATCCGCAAAGTGGCATTGATTGTAAGCGATAAACCTGCAGCCGCCTATATTCATGCAGAGCCAAAACTAAATGTGGCAACTGCTGAAGGCTCATTAAAAATAAAATTAGGCTTTGATGAAGTTGCACCACAAAATTTGCGTTTTGCTGTAACCATTACTGAAGAAAATCAATCCACACAAAATGTTGTGTTGGCCACAACATTCAACCCTGAATGGAAAAACAATGAAGGCGTTGTGAATATTATTTTACCAAAAGTAAATCCCTGGCATTTTGATTTTCCTAATCTCTATCGCATTGATGTAACTGTTTTGAAGAATAATAAGGCTGTTGATAAAATATCGGCAGTAACAGGCTTCAGGGAAGTAAAACTGGTAAATGGAAAATTTTATCTGAATGGTGAGCATGTTAAGCTAATGGGTGTGGAATGGACGGCGGGCAGCAACCCCGATTTCGGTTTTGCAGAAACCGATTCGGTTATTCTCAGCCAATGCAAATTGATGAAAGAGGTGAATGCAATTTTTACTCGCCAGCATTTTCAGCAGGATGAATTGTTTTACGATTTCTGCGACCGCAATGGCATTATCGTACAGCAGGAAGTACCGCTATGGGGGCCCGAAACACCGGCCAATGATACCATCCGCAGCATTGCCATGAAACAACTGGAAAGAATGGTCTATAATTTTTATAATCACCCATCTATTTTTTCCTGGGGTGTGGGCAATGAACTTAGGGCAAGAGATGTGGATATGAAACAAATGATTGCAGACTTGTTGAAACGTTCAAAAGAGTTAGACCCCACAAGGAACACAGCTTATGTGAGTAATACATTAACGCAATCCTTTTACAACAATCCAAAATTTGTTGCTGATGCAGCAGCAGATGGCGATTACCTGATGATGAATGAATATGGCGGTAGCTGGTGGGATTTGCCTACCGGAAAAATTCATAACTACTTAGACAGTGTACACATGAGCTACCCCGATAAACCATTTTTTATTTCGGAGTTTGGGTTGTGTGAACCCAACTTTAAAGGCGATGATGAAAGAAGAGTGGAAGACTTGATATACCACATGGCTATTTACGAAAGCAAACCCTATGTAGAAGGCGCAATCTATTTTGACCTGACTGATTATAGAACACATTACCCCGGCACTTACGATACTACCAAATACCGCCGCCGTATACATGGCATTTATGATATGTATGGCAAACCCAAGCCATCAATGAAAGTATTGCGGGAGCTTTCATCGCCGGTGGAAGTGCAAAATGTAAGGCAATGGAAAAAAGGGAAATTAAACCTGCTGATATTCGGAAGCATTGGGTTGCCACAGCATACCGTTCGGGGTTATACAGTATATGTGTCTGATAGAATAGATAATTACCTCAGCGGTAAAAAATATTTGTTACCAACACTCACTCCGGGCCAGCGATTAGATTTTGAGGTAGATGATATGTATAATGGCAAAGCGGTTATCACCGTGGCGAGGTCAACCGGATTTGTGGTAACCCAAAAATCATTTGAATAAACCAATTTCATCTATTGAATGAAGCGGAACTATGCAGAAAAAAATAATAACCTGTATTTGTGGTTTACTTGTGCTAACCGAAATTGCCGCCCAGGTAAGTCTGCCTGTATTATCCGACACTTTATTCCCCACCTATTATCACCAGCGGGCCTCATTCTTCCGTGCCATGCCGCATACAAAAAATGAAATTATTTTTTTGGGCAACAGCATAACCGATGGCGGCGAATGGGCACAGTTATTTAGCGATAAGAGAATGATAAACCAGGGCATCAGTGGCGATATAAGTGCCGGGGTGCTTCATCGCTTAGATGCTGTAACAAACAGAAAGCCTGCAAAAGTTTTTCTGCTTATTGGCACCAACGACCTGGCAAGGGGAATTGCATCAGACAGTGTACTGAAGAATATTTTACTCATCAGTGATTATGTCAAACAACAATCGGCAGCAACCAAAGTATTTGTGCAGAGTATCTTACCGGTGAATGAAACCTTTGGAAAATTTGGCGGGCATACAAAGAACATAACAGCTATCCGGCAACTAAATGAGCAACTTAAAAACTATGCAACAACTCACCAATACCAGTTTATTGATTTGTACAGCTCCTTTGCAGATGAAAATGGAAAACTGAAGAAAGAATTAACCAACGATGGCCTGCATTTAATGGGCAATGCCTATCAGCTTTGGAAGCACCTCATTTATCCCTATGTATATGGCCTGCAACCCAAACCTTCACTGATACCGCTGCCGCAGCAACTGCAATGGAAGCAGGGCAGTTTTGCTTTATACCAGTGTAAAACAATTGTAGTAAAAGATAAATCGTTACAGCAGAAAGCCTTGCAATTGCAGCAATGGCTGCAATCCATTGGCTGGGAAATGCAGTTGGCGGATAAAGCAAGCAACACTCAACCCCATATTGAAATTTTATTGGAGAAATTGACTGTACCTCAACAGGCTATCGAAGCATATAAATTAGAAGTAACAGCTTCTTCTATCAGGTTGATTGCAAACACCTCACATGGAATTTTCAATGGCATACAAACTTTGAAACAATTACTAAGAGACGGAGGCATTATAGATGCTTGTAGCATTACCGACTGGCCGGCATTTTCCTGGCGTGGATATATGATTGATGTAGGTAGAAACTATATGTCTGTGCCATTACTAAAGCAGCAGATTGATGTGATGTCGGCATACAAACTGAATGTATTTCATTTTCATGCCACAGAAGATATTGCCTGGAGAATAACCATAAAGCAATATCCGCAATTGACGACGTCTGAAAATATGCTGCGTAATAAAGGAATGTATTACAGTGAAGCGGAAATAAAAGAACTGATTGCTTATTGCAAAGAAAGGCATATCACTTTTGTACCTGAAATTGATATGCCCGGACACAGCGCTGCATTTAAAAGAGCAATGAAAACTGATATGCAAAGCGACTCCGGTTTAGTGATTGTAAAAAACATTCTCAAAGAATTTTGCGCAACCTATGATGTATCTTATATCCATATTGGTGCAGATGAAGTGAAAATAACCAACAACAATTTTGTTCCAGAAGTAACGGCTTATATTGAAAGCCTGGGAAAAAAAGTTATTGGCTGGCAGCCCGGCGGCAATTTTACCAACAGCACCATTCGTCAATTGTGGATGGATGATAATGCACATCATACATCCGATATCAACATTCAGTTTATTGATTCACGCCATCTTTATTTGAATCACATGGACCCATTGGAAAGTGTAGTAACAATCTTTAACAGGAAAATCGGCGATAAAGAAAAAGGCGATGCTTCTTTATTGGGTGGCACAATTTGCATGTGGCACGACAGGGCAGTAAGTAAAGAAGACGATGTCTTGAGGATGAACCCTGTTTATCCTGCCATGCTGGCCTTTGCAGAAAGAAGCTGGCGGGGCGGCGGGCAACAGGGATGGATATCAAACATCAGCGATGGAGATATAAAAGTATTCATTGATTTTGAAAACCGTTTGCTCGATAATAAACAACTTTACTTTAAACATAAACCCTTTTCTTATACAAAACAAAGCAATTTGGTTTGGAAACTCTACGGGCCTTACGATAACCATGGCGAAACAAACAAAACATTTGCACCTGAAATAAATCAATTTAATGAAACAAAAGAGCCGGTATATGAGCAAGTAACTGGCGGCACTATTGTGTTGCGTCACTGGTGGGCGCCACTGATAAAAGGGGCTATAGAACAGCCTAAAGAAAGCACAACCTTTTATGCTTCAACAAAAATCTGGGCTGATGAGGCAGGCGAAACAAATTTCTGGATAGGCTTCAATAATATTTCCCGGTCACCGTCCACCGACTCGCCGCCACAGGATGCCTGGGATAATAAGAACAGCAGCGTATGGATAAATGGAAGATTGATTTCTCCTCCGTATTGGAAACATGCCGGCATAAAGGGAAACAGTGAATTACCACTGGCCGATGAAGGTTATGAATACCGCCTCCCCACAAAAATATTTTTGCAAAAAGGCTGGAACAATGTTTTAATAAAAGTCCCCATTGCATCATTCAAAGGCAAAGACTGGCAGAACCCGGTAAAGTGGATGTTTACGTTTGTCGAGATTAAAAATGAGTAATACAAGATTATTAAACCATGCTTTTTGCACAAGCTGTAAGTATAGGTTTGAAAAATAGTCGTGACAACTTTTAACCATCTTATGGCTATAAAGCATGCCTTTTAATCTTTGTAATTATGTTTTGGCAGGATCAGCTAATAAAAGACAAGGGGCTTCGATCCAAAAGCGGATTTCCCTACATTTGCAGTCAAATTATTGGTGGAATGGCTTATAGAGTGATTAATTCTGGATTTTGGTCACAAAAGGCGGAAATAGCCTCTAAATCCTGGATAAATTGGTTCGACATTTGTCCAGCTTTCCCGACAAGCCTGCCCCGCTTTAGCGACGGCAGGCTTTCTTTTTTATGTAAATTACTTAAGGAATTACCGGTTTTCGGGCAGTAGCGCAGCCCGGTAGCGCACTACGTTCGGGACGTAGGGGTCGCTGGTTCGAATCCAGTCTGCCCGACATTAATGTATATAAGAGTGGCCCCGATGAAATCGGAATCTGTTCTTTAAGCCTGTCATAGCCCTTGCAATGACAGGCTTAGACTTTAGGAGCCTTCCACAAACCTAAAATCTAAAACCAAAAATCTTTTAGTATTAGTTCTTCGTCGTATCCGTCTTTGGCTTTTTATTGCGGTTAAACAGGTCTTTTAGTTTTTGCTTCACTTCCTGGCCTGTACTTTTTTTAGAGGTATCTGCCGGGGCATTATTGATTTTTGAAGTGTCTTTACCAAAAATCTGGTCTTTCAGTTTTTGCTTCAGTGTATCTTTCAGCTTGTCTTTTACCGCTGTCAATGTATCTTTTACTTTGGCCTTTGCGCTATCCAGTTTTTCTTTTGCAAAATCCACTGCTTGTTGCTTGAGCTCATCTGCCACATTACCCACCACCTGGGCCAGGTCGATTTTAATAGAGGGGTTGGTGAGTGTGCCACCCACTTTCACGTTCAGGTCGATCATTTCTCCCAGTTTCAGGGGAATGCCTTTGCTGTTGGCGCTGGTCACCAGGCCATTGACGAGGTCGTTACCAGATGATCCCAGGTATTTTCTCGGCACTTTCATGCCCACTACATAATCGATGGATTGGTCAAACCCATGCTTACCACCAATCTGCATGGCAATATCTTCCACTTTCAGGTTAAAAGGTTTTACCAATACCCTGCCATTGGCAAATTCAATATAGTTCTTGATGTCTTTAACGCTGATGGATTTCAAACGGTCGATCTGCAGGGTAGTGGCAATTTTTTCCAGCGGTGCAAATTTTTTCAATACCCCTTCGATCAGCAGGAGGTTGCCCTTCCCCGTTAAACTTTGCAGGTCGGGCATCATATCACCTTTGAGGCTGCCGGTCATGGATAGCTCCGAATTCAGTTTTCCTGAAAGGAATTTACCGATTGGCATCAGCGCTTTTACGGTATTGAAAGATGTAAATACCTTCTGTACATCCATGTCATTAATATCATAACTGAGGCTGATATCCGGGTTGGTCTTGTTATTCTTTGTTGAATAGGAACCATTTAGCAGGATATTGCCGTCCAGGGCATCGGCTTTTACATTTTGCAGTTTTACTGTCTCGTCGCTTAGTAATAGATTACCATTGATATTATTATAACTGACTTTATCATAGGTTACCTGCCCGGCTTTTGCGTTTAGTGTTATATCCATATTGGCAGGAACAAGGAAGGGGGCGGAACTGGTGCTGGCAGCCGTGGTGATCGCTTCTGGTGCGGCCGGGTTTTCTTCCGTACCCATCCAGTGGTTCAGGTTCATTTTATCCACGGAGGCATTGATGGTACCGCTCAGTGGTTGATTGCGTACCATAAAACTGAGCAGGTTATTCAGCGATCCATTGCCGCTGAAATTAGAACCGAGATAATTTCCGTTGAAACTGTTGATGGTAACACTGGATGGATTCAGGGTAGCACTCATATCACTCACGGTAATGCCTGTGGGATAATCCGGGTCTATATATTTCAAATTACTGAGACTGGCTGTTCCACTCAAATTCATCCGGTCATATTCACCTTTGCTGATGATCTCTTTGTTGCCTTTGAAGCCCATATCGCCATTGAATATACCGGAAACAGAAGTGCCTTTCTCTAAAGTGATAAATTGTTTGATATTGTCCAGCGTAAAACGCCCTTTGGCATTACCGGCAAAATTCATCTCAGATACAGGCTTGCTCAATTGCAGGTTAAAATCAACAGGGTCGTTTCCCACTTCAATATGTCCTGCACTAACATCCACCACGGTATTATCTGCCACCCCACCGGTATTGTCGAGGCGAATGTTCATGTTGCCGTTCTTCAGGGGTTGCGGGAAGTCGTTGGACGAATAGGCCAGGTTCTTTATATCAAAAAAACCGCCTGCGGCAAAGGGCTGCATGTTTTGAATGTCAGACATATTCCCTTTGGCATAAGCATCGGCCCATACCAAACCGGCCAGTTTGGTACCATTATCCAGTTTGATAAACTGAGAGATCTGTGAAAGATCGATCTTGCCCCTGGCCACTGCATCAATGTATTTTGCTGTTTCGGGGTTTTTAAATAAGAATTTGAAATCAAAAGGTTCATTATCCATTTCCAAATGCCCTTTTGCTATATCAATTACTGCATTATCCGGTAATCCATCGGGGTTACTGGCATGCAGGTCGAGTTGTATATTCTTTACAGGTTTGGGAAGATCAGGGTATTGAAAAGATCCATCGGTAACAGCCAGTTTCACATCATAGGCCGGCATTTGCTTCGGACTGTACACTCCTTTTACAAAACCATTGAAAGAAGCTTTGCCACTTGTTTTGATCTTGTCAAAATCCTGTTTGTAAACGGCGGGTACCAGTGAAAGAATATCCTTAAACTCGTTGGTGGGCGACTGGAATTTGACATCCATTTTGTAGGTACTGTCATTGAGCAACTGGAAAAAGCCATCGGCTGTAAGTGCCAGGTCATTCAATTTTATGTCGTCCGTTTTAAAAGTATAGGTATTTGTTGTTGTGTTAATATTGATATCGGTGACAATATCCGTCTTTGTATTATTCAGATAGGGGATGCCATCCTGTGTAAAACTGGCTGATTCAGCTTCGGTGCTGGTGGAGAGGGTAAATTCATCCTGGGTAAAATCGCCGCTTCCTTTATGGTCCACGCCTTCCCATTTGGTGTAGGTATTAGCCGTTTCATCTTCATACACAATATATCCATCGCTGATGGAATAGTTTTTCAGCGACATTTTAAAAGCAGAGGAAGTGGTATCAGTGCTGCTGGTGTCGGTAGCGGGTTTTGCAATGTCCCAGTTGGCTTTCCCTTCTTTGTTCACCCATGCATGCAGCTGTGGTGAGGTAAGATGGGCGCCATACACTTTTATATTGCTGCCTTTGATGACACTGAAAAGATTGGCAGAGGCTTCCAGTTTTTTGGTGGACAGCAGGGTGTCTCCCTCAAATTCATTTACACCGGCTATAGAAAGATCTTTCAATATAATGGTTACTTTGGGAAAGTGTTTGAGCAGCGAAAGGCTCACATCTGCAAACTCCACTTTGGCGTTGATACTTTTGTTGATCTCTTTCTTAACGAGTCGTGTAATAGGCTTTTTGAATACGATAGGAATGATAAAGGCCAGTGCGATCAGGGAAATAAAAACGATGCCTGATATCTTAAGGATTTTTTTAAAGCGTTTCATATTTATAGGATTCGGTACTGGAAAGTGCAAATATAAAGCCAGAAGCCGTAATTATTGATACACAAGCTATTCGCTCTCAAATTTTGCCCCGCAGTGTTTACAAAACGCCGCATCATGATCATGCCCTTTTTTGTTGCAGGACCTGCACACATCATGCTTGGTTTCGCGGCTTTTAATGGCGAGCGCCATTTCGGTGGTAATGATACCTGTGGGAACAGCAATGATCGCATACCCGATCAGCATGAGGATGTTGGCCACTACTTTTCCCAGGGCTGTTACGGGTGTAAGGTCGCCGTAACCTACGGTGGTAATGGTGGTGATGGCCCAATAGATACATTGCGGGATGCTGGTAAAACCGTCCTCTGGTTTTTCCACCAGGTACATAATGGAGGCCATGATGATGACGATGACCAGGGAGAACATAAAAAAGATGCTGATCTTGCGAAAGCTGCTCGCCAATGCCGCGGAGAGAAACCTGAGATCGGTTAAAAAATGACTCAGCCGGAATATTCTGAAAATTCTTAACAGGCGCATGGCCCTGAGCACCAGCAAGGGTTGTGTACCGGGCAGGAACAGTGTAAAGTAAGTGGGCAGGATGGAAAGCAGGTCGACAATACCCAAAAAACTGAATACGAATTTGTGTGGTTTTTTTGTAAGGGTGGCACGAAGAATATATTCTATTGTGAACAGGATGGTAAATCCCCATTCCAGTTGATGAAAGAACTCTTTATGTTTTGCATGCAGGGAGGGGACACTGTCCAGCATAACAATCGTTATACTGCCCAGGATCATAACGAGCAGAAAGATGTCGAAAAATCTGCCGGTGGGGGTGTGGTGCTCAAAAAAAGCATCGTGCAGTTTATGGCGCCATTTTTGGTTCATGGTGTGGCAGTTGACTTTTAGTGAAAGTACTCCTTACTGTTGTCAAAGTTAGTGGTCATTTAGAGGCAACCCTCTTTTCTGAAATTCAACCCAGTTCAGGTATTCATCGCCTTTGCGGTGAACTTCCATCGTGATGCAGTTGTCCACCGGGCAAACCAGTTTACAAAGATTACAGCCCACACATTCTTCATCGATCACGGTATACTTGTTATAAGGCTTCCCATATTCCAGTTTTATGGACTGGTGTGATGTGTCTTCGCAGGCGATATAACAAAGCCCACAATGTATACATTTGTCCTGGTTGATCTTTGCAATATGGTGATAGTTAATGTCCAGGTCTTCCCAGTGCGTGATGGTGGGTACAGATTTACCGATAAAATCATCCAGTGTTTTAAATCCTTTTTCATCCATCCAGTTGTTCAACCCCTCACACATATCTTCAATGATACGGAAGCCGTGTTTCATAACGGCCGTGCACACCTGTACATTGGAAGCGCCGAGCAGCATGAATTCCACCGCATCTTTCCAGGTACTCACACCACCGATACCAGAGACAGGTACTGTTTTGGTCAGCTCATCCTGTGCGATAGTGGTCAGCATTTTTAAAGCGATCGGCTTTACCGCAGGACCGCAATAGCCCCCAAATACTGATTTACCTGCCACATAAGGATTGGGAACAAAAGTGTCGAGGTCAACACCTGTGACAGATTGTATCGTGTTGATCAGAGAAAGAGCATTCGTTCCGGCTTTTACTACGGAACGGCCGGTAGGAACAACAGAATGTACATTAGGTGTAAGTTTGGTGATAACGGGAATAGTAGCTGCTTCCATCACCCATTCCACCACCATGCAGGCGATCTCGGGGTCTTGTCCCACGGTGGCGCCCATTCCTCTTTCTGTCATACCATGCGGACAGCCGAAATTCAGTTCCAGTCCATGTGCCCCTGTATCTTCCACTTTTTTGATGAGTTCATGCCAGCTTTTACGGTCGTTGTCGGCCATCAATGAAATGATCATGGCCCGGTCGGGAAATAATTTCAAACATTCTTTGATCTCTTTCAGGTTAATATCCAGCGGACGATCGGATATCAGTTCAATATTATTAAAACCCATCACTCTCTGCCCGCCGAAGTCAACCGCCGAATAGCGGGAAGAAACATTCTTTACCTGTGAGCCCAATGTCTTCCATACCACACCACCCCAGCCGGCTTCGAGTGCACGCAGCACATTATACTTTTTATCAGTAGGAGGGGCACTCGCCAGCCAAAAGGGATTGGGAGATTTTATGCCGAGAAAGTTTGATGATATGTTGGCCATATTTTAAATGATGAATGTTAAATGCTGAATTATTTTACGTTCAATGACTCCTGCGATGTTTTTACAATTTTGGTCAGGATGTTTATTATATGTTCGATTTTCACCAAATAATCTGAATAATCCCTTTTTACAATCTGGCTTTTATCCAGAAGCCGCAGCCAATATTTCGCTTCCCTCGCTTCTTTTGATGCTATTGACATTTTGGCAATAAAGTCTTTCTTTGTCTGGGCCGCATTTGCTTCTTCCACGTTAGCGCCAATGCTTGTTGCGCTTTTAAGAAGTTGTTTTGATATTACAAATTCTTTTTCCTGTACGAGAGCTTTGTATAATTCAATTATCTGTAACGAGAACCCAAAGCTTAATTCCATTATTTTATTTTCGGTTTTCATAGCGTATAAGAAATTTAAAATTCAACACTAAACATTCATCATAAATTCAGGTACTTCATGATGGAGGCAGCCCCGTCCTTCCCCGCCTGTACCGCATCCACCACTTCCTTTCCGCCATTCACGGCATCGCCCCCGGCAAAAACGCCTTTGATATTCGTAGAACAATTTTCGTCAATAACAATTTTGCCTTTTGAATTTTTAATTTTCAAATCTGTCACTAATCCTTCAAACGGTACTTGTCCGGCTGCTTTGATCACCATATCCACGTCCAGTATAAAGGTTTCGCCTGTATCCACCGGGCTTCTTCTTCCGCTGGCATCGGGGTCACCTAATTTCATTTTGCTGCAGACTAATTTCTCTACTTTACCATTTCCTCTTACCTCTTTTGGCGCAGCCAACCAGACAATTTCACATCCATCCAATTTGGCAATATTCAATTCGTATTCCGTACAGGGCATTTCTTCCTGTGTACGGCGGTAGAGCATGGTTACTTCGGTTGCGCCTAAGCGTTTGGCCTGTGTGGCCGCATCAATGGCCGTCATGCCCATGCCGATCACGGCCACTTTATCACCAATAGGAACGGAGGCATAGCCCTTTGCCCGCAAATCATAAATAAAACGGATGGCATCTACCACACCTTCCAGGTCTTCGCCAGGAATATCTAATTGCCTGGCCACACCCACACCCATGGCGAGATACACAGCATCATGATTTTTTTGCAGGTCGGCCAGTGAAAGATTCTTTCCCAGTTCTTTACCATATTGAATATCGATACCGCCAATGGCAGTTATATAATTCACTTCATCTTCGCAGAATTGCGGGGTTACTTTATAGGCAGCGATACCGTATGTCATCAATCCACCGCCCTTGTTTTCTTTTTCGAAGATGGTTACGTCGATACCTTCCCGTGAGAGGGCATGGGCGCAACTCAGGCCGGCAGGGCCGGCACCCACGATCGCCACTTTTTTGTTAACAGCGGGTTTTCGCCGGAACAATTGCCAGTTATTCTCCATGGCTTCGGTGGTGGAGTATTGCTGCAACCGGGCAATTTGTATGGGTTCTTCTTCTAATAAATTATAGACACAGGCGCCTTCGCATAATTTTTCCACCGGGCAAACTTTGGAGCATCCGGCCCCCATGATATTGGAGGAAAAAATAGTATGTGCTGAACCTTTGACATTATCAGTTACAATTTGCTTGATGAATTTCGGCACATCAATATGCGTGGGGCAGCTCTTGGTACAGGGAGCGTCATAGCAAAACAAACAACGATGGGCCTCCACCTGTGCTGCTGTTTTATTTTCAAACGGCGGACGGATATCAGCGAAATTTTGTTGATATTCCTCCTTTGTCAGCCTGTTATTAGTAATTGCCATAAATAATTAAATGTGTGAATGTGATAAATGTGGAACTGTGAGGATGACTTGTGCTGCTTTCAGGTTAATTTTCACATTTTCATATTTCCTCATTTTCACATTACAGCTCCACCAGTTTTCCGTAGGTCTCTGGTCTTCTGTCACGGAAGAATTGCCATACGCTTCTTACCTGTTCGATCATATCCAAATCAAATTCTGCGATCAGCAATTCATCATTGTCTTCGCTGGCCTGTGCAAAAATTTGTCCTCTTGGATCCACGAAATAAGAGGAACCATAAAATTTACCCAGGTTCCATGGTTTTTCAATTCCTACCCGGTTGATGCATCCCATAAAATAACCATTAGCTGCAGCGTGAGCGGGCTGTTCCAGCTTCCATAAATATTGAGAAAGCCCCGCTACTGTTGCCGATGGATTATATACGATCTCAGCACCATTTAGCCCCAATATCCTGGCCCCGTCGGGGAAATGCCTGTCGTAGCAGATATACACACCTACTTTGGCATATTTGGTTTGGAAAACGGGATAACCCAGGTTACCTGGTTTGAAGAAAAATTTTTCCCAGAAACCGGATGTATGCGGGATATGATTTTTCCTGTATTTACCGAGGTAAGTTCCGTCTGCATCGATGACGGCAGCTGTGTTGTATAACACTCCGGCCTGTTCTTTTTCATACATCGGCACGATCATTACCATGCTGTATTTTTTTGCATATTCCTGCATTCGTTCCACCGTGGGGCCGGGGATGGTTTCAGCACTTTCATACCAGGCTATATCCTGGCCCGGGCAGAAATAAGGGGTATTGAATATTTCCTGCATACAGAGTATCTGTACACCCTTCCTGCCCGCTTCCTCAATGTAAGGAATGTGTTTTTGCACCATCGCTTCTTTGATCTCCGCTATTGTGCCTTCTCCTTCTGTTTTCGGAAGACTCATTTGTATCAGTCCTGATTTAATGATTCTGGGCATAATGATTTTTATTTCCGTTGTCACCCTGAGCTTGCCGAAGGGTGATGTTTTGTTTTCAATATCCAGGCTTCGACAAGCTCAGCCTGACATCTATGCTATATTTTTCCTTCTACTTTGTTCCTCTTTATAAATTTACCATATCCTTTATCAATATGGCAATGATTATTTTCGATCGCCACTTTTCCCCGCAGCAATACTGTTTTTACTTTTCCTGTCAATTCCCAGCCTTCATATCCTGAATAGTCCACGTTCATGTGGTGTGTTTTAGCAGAAATCTTATGTTTTTCATTCGGATCGAAGATGACAATATCCGCATCACTGCCTACCGCGATCGTTCCCTTGCGTGGGAACATACCAAAGATCTTTGCCGGGTTGGTACAAGCCACTTCCACATATTTATTCAGGGTGATCTTTCCTTTATGCACGCCTTCGGAGTATAATAACTCCATCCTGTTTTCAATGGCCGGGTGTCCGTTCGGTATTTTCGAAAAATCTTCCTTGCCCATCAGCTTTTGTTCCCATTTAAAAGGGCAGTGGTCGGTAGCCACTACCTGCACCAGGCCCTGGTTAATGCCTGCCCATAATGTATCCTGGTCTTTTTTTTGACGCAGCGGGGGGCTCATCACCCATTTGGCGCCCTCAAAATCTTTTTCATATACTGATGCATCGAGTATCAGGTATTGGATACAGGTTTCTACAAACACTTTTTGATTTCTGCGGGTGGCATTGCGTATCGCATTCAGGGCCCCTTCGCAGGTGAGGTGTACAATATAGCCCGGACAACCTGTATAGTTGGCCATATCGGCAAAACGTTCGCTGGCTTCGGCTTCCGTTACTTCCGGTTGCGATAAATAATGATACAGTGGAGAAAGTTTGCCTTCGGCCCTGTGTTTGGCAATCAAATAATCAATCATATCGCCATTGGTGGCATGCACATTGATCAGGCCCCCGTGTTTTTTTACCTCTTCCATCAATCCCACCATCTGCCGGTCGTCGATCATCAAAGCCCCTTTATAGGCCATGAATGTTTTAAAAGAAGTGATCCCTTCTTTTTCAATCATCTCCCGAACTTCCTTTTTAGTATTCTCATTAAAATCGGTAACGGCCATGTGGAAACTATAATCACCCACACAATTATTATTACTTCTGCCTTGCCATTCTTCCAACGCGGAGCGGAGTGAGTTGCCCTGTTTTTGCAATATAAAATCGATGACCATGGTGGTGCCACCGAACAGCGCAGCCCTTGTACCGGTTTCATAATTATCGCTGGAGAATGTGCCCATGAAAGGCATGTCTAAATGCACATGCGGGTCAATTCCCCCCGGGAAGACATATTTGCCGGAGGCATCAATTTCTTTATCAGCTTTCATGGACAGGTTGGTTCCAATGATTTTGATTGTTTCCCCCTCCGTAAAAATATCGGCAACATAGTTGTCTGTTGCGGTAATGATCCTTCCGTTTTTAATTAAAACTGACATACTAATATAATTTACCACAGCATGGCTGTGCTTATTTTTTGTTTTTCATCAATAACCAGTACACCCATGCACTGATCACGAAACCCACAAACCAGGCATAGTGGTATAAGTTCGCTATCCAAACAGGCACAGCATCTGCTGTTATAACTTTAATGGTGACCAAAAAGCCCGGTACATTCGGTAAAATGCCGGCCAGCAGGGCAATGACAGCATTATTATTAATGCCATTGTTAAAGCTATACCGTCCATTTCGGCTATACAAGTCCGTTACATTCAGTTGTTGTTTCCGGATAAAATAATAATCGGCGATCATGATACCGCCCACGGGTCCTAACAGGCTTGAATAACCGACCAGCCAGGTAAAAATATAACCACCGGGATCAGCCACCAGTTTCCAGGGAAATATCAGGATACCTATGACGCCGGTGATATACCCGCCTGTTCTGAAATTGATCTTTTGCGGACTGAGGTTCGAAAAATCATTCGCAGGGCTTACAATATTTGCAGCAATATTGGTGGCCAGCGTGGAAATAGCTACGGCCAGCATGGCAAAAGTGACCATCAGTTTATTCTCAAATTTGCCGGCCAGTAATACAGGGTCCCAAATGGTATTGCCATACACAATGGCTGTGGCAGAAGTAACCACCACACCAATAAATGCAAATAATGTCATGGAAGGAGGGAGGCCGATCGCCTGTCCTCTTATCTGTGCTTTTTGTGATTTGGCATAACGGGTAAAATCGGGAATGTTCAGGGATAAAGTGGCCCAGAAGCCCACCATGCCTGTTAATGCAGGAAAGAAATAATTCCAGAACGAGGCGCCGGAAAGTTTGGAAGGTTGTTCCAGTATTGGTCCCAAACCTTTGGCGGCATTGATGGCCCAAAACAATAATGCCATTGCTGCTATGGGCAGAAAGATGGCTTTAAAGACCAGCAATTTTTTTATACTGTCAACCCCTAAATACACAATGAACATATTTAGTAACCAGAACAAAAGGAAGCAGATGAAGGGGATCATATTGGGAAACAAACCTGTGAGTGATATTTCCGGTAATGACGGCACCCACACCCTTATCATGTAATAGATGGCAGTACCGCCGATCCAGGTTTGAATACCAAACCAGCCACAGGCCACGATCGCTCTGAGTATGGCAGGAATATTCGCCCCTCTTACCCCAAAACTGGCCCTTGCAAAAACCGGGAAGGGGATGCCATATTTCGCTCCTGCATGACCGTTAAGGATCATAGGTACCAATACAATAGTATTTCCGAGGAAGATGGTCAATATTGCCTGCCACCAGTTCATGCCTCCGCCGATTAATGAACTCGCCAGCATATAGGTGGGTATACAAAGGCTCATGCTGATCCATAAAGCTGCATAGTTCCAGGTGCCCCATGTTCTTTTATTCACAGGAACAGGAGCGAGGTCTTCGTTGATAAGCGAAGAAGCCCCCCCACCCCCCGAAAGGGGGGCCTGGATATTTGAAGTATTGGAATTTTCTTTATTCATTCTTTTCTTATTCTCTCAGTATGAAATCAATACTTTTAGAATATATAGTTGTTCGACTCCGTAGGGGGTCGAACTGTGTTATATTATTTTTTATAAATAAATCAACTTCTTCGGAGTTGTATTTTGTAAATCGATTTTAATGGCATCCTTTTACTTATGATGTCAAAGCTTTAGGGTTTCTAAGTCCCCCTTCGGGGGATTTAGGGGGCTGTATTTTCGTCCGCAATCCTGATGGCTTCGCTGATGATGGCTAATCCTTCATCGATCTGTTCTTTGGTAACGATCAGCGGTGGCGCTACGAATATGTAACTCCATCTTACAAAAGTGTACATACCCAGTTCCCTGATCTTTGCAGCCACTTTATTCATCACGGTCATTTCATCCGGTTTGGCATTGAAGGGGGCCATCGGTTCTTTGGTCTTCCTGTTTTTCACTATTTCAAAGCAACCCAGCAACCCTGTATTTCTATAATCACCAATACTGGAATGTTTTTGTTTTAACTTCTCTGCCTGTTCATCCATGTATTTTCCCATAGCTGCCGCATTAGCAATGAGGTTATCGTCTTCGTATACTTTCAGGGTTTCCAGTGCAGCTGCACAGCTTACGGGGTGGGCAGAGTAGGTAAGGCCTAAGGCAAGCACAGTGTCATCATATTTTGAAGCAATTTTATCAGACACCATCAGGCAGCCAAAAGGCAGGTAACCACAGGTCAGCCCCTTTGCCATGCAGATCATATCCGGAACGATACCATGATTTTCAAAACCAAACCATTTGCCGGTACGGCCAAACCCGCTCATCACTTCATCCATGATCAGCAGGATGCCATGTTTGTTGCATATCTCTCTCACCGCTTTTAAATAACCCACCGGGTATTTTAAACAACCGGAGGAACCGGACTCACCTTCCAGTAAAATAGCAGCGATATTGCCCGGCGCTTCATAAGCGATCACTCTTTCCAAAGCAGCCACTGCTTCTTTTAATAAATTGTCTTCGCCATACTCCCAGCGATATAAATAAGGCAGATCAAAATGTACAAAATTGGGCGCCTGCTGTGCATCCATCGGTATGCGACGGGGATCACCACTGGCACTCATGGCGCCATAGGAAGCGCCATGGTAGGATTGATAGCGGCTCAGTATCTTATGGCGGCCGGTGTATAGTCTTGCCAGCTTGATACCATTTTCAATGGAGGTGGCACCGCAGAGGGTGAAAAATGCTTTATTCAAATCACCCGGGCAGATCTCCGCCAGTTTCTTCCCCAGCTCACCTCTTACTTTGGTTACGCAACTGGGCGTAACATAGGCTACTTCCTGCATCTGTTTTACTACCGCTTCGGTGATCCGCTGGTTGCCATGACCGATATTGACATTCATCAATCCCGATGAAAAATCAATATAGCGTTTGCCATCATAATCGTATAAATAAACACCTTCCCCATATTTTACAGCGATCGGGTTAGTGCCTTTTTGTTTACTCCAGGAGAATAAAGTGTAGTCCTGGTTATTTTGAATGATGTCCTGTGCTTCACTGATTGTTTTTGTACTCATAATAAATTAATTATTTAAAACCGATCCTTTTCCTGTTTTTCCAGGTTTCTTCCTGTATTTTTTTATCCAGCAGGTCCTCTATGGTATCATATATTCTGCCCAATTGTAAATCATGCTCTCCGATCCGGTCTTCCAATAGCTTCAATTTGTCGGCTATATTTTTATTGTGCAAAGCAACTTTTCGAATCTCTACAAAAGCCCTTATGATAGCTATGTTCATACTGATGGCTTTTTTAGAATTAAGTATACTGCTTAACATACCGGCTCCCTGTTCAGTAAAAACATAGGGAAGATATCTTGACCCTCCCCAACTTGAGGTCACAAATTGTGACCTCAAGTTGTCAAACTCTTTTTTGGTTAATTGAAACATAAAGTCAGGTGGAAATCTATCCAGGTTTCTTTTAACAGCCTGGTTGAAGACTTTTGTTTCAACCTCGTATAGTTCTGCCATGTCGCGATCAAGTATCACCTTTTGCCCGCGAATAACAAAGATCTTTCGAATGACTCTTTCATGAGGTAAAGTTTTTTGAATTTTCTTTTTTGCTTTTGCCATATTTGAATGGCCTTGAGGGTTTGGATGAAATAAATGGTTATAAAATATTTTTTTCCTTTCCATCTTGAGGTCACAATTTGTGACCTCAAGATTTAAGTGGGGCCTTGCGGGTTTTTTCAGCTCATCCAGTTAATCCCCGCTTCCGGGTTCCACTTGGTGGTTGACTTCTTCAATTTTGTCCAGAACTCAATAGAACTTTTACCCGTGATATCTCCCACACCGAATTTGCTTTCATTCCATCCTCCGAACGAGAAAGGTTCTCTCGGCACCGGCACACCCACATTCACGCCGATCATTCCCGCACTGGCATGATCGATGATATAGCGGGCCATGCCACCATTCTGCGTGAACACAGAAGCAGCATTGCCATAAGGATTGGCATTTTCAATAGCCAATGCTTCATCTACTGTGTTTGTCCGCATAATGGAAATAACAGGGCCGAATATTTCTTCTGTGGCAACCGACATATCAGGTTTTACAAAATCAATGACCGTTGGCCCCACATAAGTTCCATTTTCTTTTCCCTTGACTTTTACGTTTCTTCCATCCACCAGTATTTTTGCCCCCTGCTTTTCTGCTTCGGTGATATAACCTTCAATGCGTTCCTTTGATTCCTTGCTGATCACGGCGCCGAGATTCTCACCGGGGATGATCTTCTTTGCTTCTTCCACGATCTTTTGAATGATATGGTCCACATTACCCACACCCACCATGGCACTGGCTGCCATACATCGCTGGCCCGCACATCCGCTCATGGAGGCGGCTACATTCTGTGCTGTCATACCCGGAATGGCATCCGGTAAAACCATCAGGTGGTTCTTTGCCCCACCCAATGCCAGTGCTCTCTTATAGTTATTCGTGGCCCTTTTATACACCAGTTTGGCCACTTTGGTGGAGCCCACAAATGATACAGCTTCAATACCCGGGTGGTCACAGATCGCCTCCACGATCTCCACATCCCCATTCACAATATTGAAGACACCATCCGGCAGACCAGCTTCCTTGAGTAATTGAGCGATCCTTCCGCAACTCAGCGGCACTTTTTCAGAAGGTTTCATGATCATGCAATTGCCAAGCGCAATAGCGTTGGGGATGGTCCAGTTGGGCACCATAGCCGGAAAATTAAAAGGCACAATGGAGGCCACTACTCCCAGCGGCACATGCTCCGTTCTGCATTCCACCCCCTTGCTTACTTCCAGTATTTCACCGGTAACCAATTGGGGTAATGAACAGGCAAATTCTGTAAGCTCAATACATTTTTCCACTTCGGCTACCGCTTCGGCATAGGTCTTTCCGTTTTCTTCCTGTACCATTTCGGCCAGTTCTTTCAGGTTTTTTTCCAGCAATTGTTTATAGCGAAAGAAAACCTGTACTCTTTCTTTGATAGGTGTTTTGCTCCAGGCAGGGAAAGCTGCTTTGGCTGCTTTTACGGCAGTGTCCAGGTCCTTACTATTGGACAAAGGCAGTATGCTTAAATGGGTCCCGTCTACCGGTGAGATCACATCCATGGTACGGGAAGAGGAGGTTTCTGTAAACTGCCCGTTGATATAATTTCGCACATGCAGGTATTTCATATCGGATCGTTCTTTATGGTGAATAATCGGCAGTGAATCTGTCAACTATAAATATACTTAAATTGCCGGTCAAAACAAGCTAAAGCCCTCAAGTTCAATGACCCCCGAAAGGAAACAAAGACTGACCCATGTGCTGGCCAAACGACAGCCCGACCTGACCGTGGTTTTGGAGAATGTATTTGACCCGCACAACATATCTGCGGTTATGCGTACCTGTGATGCAGTGGGTGTGCAGGAAGTATATATTCTCAATACCAAAATACCCCGCCATAAAAAATGGGGGGCCAAAAGTTCATCGAGTGCAGCCAAGTGGCTCACCGTTCACCAGTTTGATCATGCGGAGGAATGTTTTTCATCCTTAAGAAAACGGTATTCCACCATTTTAACAACGCATCTCAGTGCTGATGCCTTAAGTTTACATGAAGTCGATCTTACAAAGAGTATAGCCCTTGTATTTGGAAATGAACATAGCGGGGTGAGCGGGGAGATCAGGGCATTGGCGGATGGCAATTTCATCATTCCGCAGGTGGGTATTATTCAATCCCTGAATATCAGTGTGGCCTGTGCTGTTACTTTATACGAGGCTTACCGGCAAAAGAATATCGCCGGGCATTACAACCGGGATGATATGAATGACGTCATGAAAAAGAAATTGCTGGACGAGTGGGGGATAGAAGAATAGATAATAGATAAAAACTAATAGTTAATAGTTGTATGAAAGTAGTAAAGTTGTTACTGGTGGGTTTGTTCCTGTTTTTTGGAACGGCAGGTTTTTCGCAGGAGATACAGAAGGTAAAAGCTGTTGACCTGGAAAAGCTTATTAATGAAAGCAAGACGCCGCTGATCATTAATTTCTGGGCCACCTGGTGCATGCCCTGCGTGGAGGAAATGCCTGCGTTCCTGGAAGAATATAAAGACCATAAAAAAGATAGTTTAAAACTGGTGCTGGTAAGCCTTGATTTTGCCGACAACTACCAGGATAAGATCACTAAATTCATGAAGCGCCGGAAAGTGGATGCACCTGTGATGTGGCTGGACGAAACCGATGCTGATTATTTCTGTCCTAAAGTAGATCCCAAATGGTCAGGCGTTATACCCGCCACCTTATTCATCAACAATGCTAATTCCTACCGCAATTTCACGGAAGGGCAGTTGTCGCACAAGGAACTAAAAAATGAAATTAAGCGGATGTTAGGGAAGAAGTAAGCAGCAAGTAGTAGTAATTAGGGATTAGGGATTTGGAATTAGGAATAAGGTGGCCAGGGCAACAACAAAAAGATTGCCCCTCCTGCAAAACACTTCACAAGAGAGGCAATAGCATGGCTATACTTAAAATATCAGGCTGTTTCTTCGTTTTCCACACTTTCTTTGGCCTTGGCCAACAGGTACAGGAAATATATTCCCGCCCCAAGGCTGGTGAGAGCTAATACAATTCCCATAAAGCTGCCGGTATTGACAGCTTTGGCCAGGCAAAAGCCTACTAATACCATAAAGCCTATAATAATAATCCGGTTGATGTGTGCCCTGGAGATCATAAGCTGAGGTTTTTGGTGGTGAACAATGAAGTTAATTTACCGGTTAGATGCATCCACAAAAACATTCCATAAAATTTCTATAAAAAAAATCCCCCGTCTGGCCGGGGGGATGAATTAAGTATACAGTTTTGTTCAGGACTTTCTCTTAATGGTACAACCTACAGACCTGGACTCTTTTACAGAAACCTCTTTACCCGCCATGGTTTCATCCATAGCCTGCATCAGGTGTTTGCGGGAAACGGCCGAAGCATCTGCCGGGCTATCATCGATAGCTCCATGGTATACGAGCTTGCCTTCTGCATTGAACAAGAAGCATTCCGGGGTGCGGTTGGCCCCAAAAGCATCGGCCAGTGCAGAATTCTGGTCCACCAGGTAATACCAATTATACCCCTGGTCTTTGGCATACGCTTTCATATCATTGAAAGAATCGTCTTCATCACGTTTGGCCTCATTGGAGTTCAATACCGCCACCCCAATACCATTTCCCATCGCATATTTACAGGCCTCATAAGCCCTGCTCTGGTTCTTGATCACATACGGGCAGGTATTGCAACTGAACATGACCAGTAATCCTTTGGAAGTTTTAGCATCCTTCAGGGATACTTCTTTCCCGGAAACATCTTTCATTTTTGTGTCAGGGCTCGGAATGGGTGAGCCCAGGGGAAGAGGGTCATTTACCGGCGCCCATGTCATAGCTGCTATAGCCACCACAGGCAGTGCTGCAAACAATATTTTTTTCATGGTTAATATTTTTAAAGCTGTATTCAAATTTCGGAAATTATACCATTCCGTCATTGCCGTTTGCGGGATTATCTTTCCGTTCGTCTGCAATTTTTTTAAGTGATGATATACTCACATTCAATTCAAACCCGATCAGGAGGGTTAAGGAATTAATGAAGATAAAGATCATGAGTATCAGTACAGTACTTATGGACCCATAAATTTCATTATAATTCCCAAACCTGCTTACCCACCACGAAAAAAGCAAAGTGAGCAGCAACATCAGGAAAGTAGCAAGAATAGAGCCGGGATTGATCAATTTCCATTTTTTATGAACGGCTGGTGCATGCCGGTAGATATAGGAGATACAGGTAAAAAATAAAAGTATAATCACGATCCACCGCGCATTGAGTATTACATTTCTCACCACGGTATTCCGGATCCCGATCATTTCGAGCACCTGCCCTTGCCCAATGAGCAGCAGGATACAGGCAAATACGATAATGAGCAATACCATGGTGATCTTGAGCGCCACCCATCTTTTTTGAAGGCCCGTTCTTTTTTTGAAACCGATATAGTTCTTGTCAAACGATCGCATGATACCCATCATGGCATTGGAAGAAAAGAACATGGACAGGATAAAACCTAATGACAGCAAACCATTCCGGGGGTTGTTGATGAAATCTTCCAGGAATTTTATCAGCGTGGCATGGTCCTTTTCTCCGGGTATCACGTCACGTATAAGCCCAAACATCTGTTCCTGGAATCTATCTGAAATAGGCAGATAGGGAATCAGGGTGAACAGGAAAATGATGACGGCCGGGATAGCCATAAAAAAATTATAGGCAATGGCAGATGCTCTTTCGGTCATACCGATCGTTTTTACCTGCCCGATAAAGAAATTCACCACATCGAATAAAGGGATGCCGTTAAAACCAGGAAGGGAAGTGGTCTTGCTTTTCCGGATTATAAAAGCAACAGGAGGGGAGGCCTCTGCATACGATAATATTTTCCTGATCAGGGGCATTTATTTTTCCTTAAGTTTTCTTAGCGAATCGGCCCTCCTGTTCTGTTCGCTATGAAATAATTTCACATACCGTGAATGGTCCTCATAATTACTGGTAAAAATAGTACTGCCATCAAATTTGTAACTGGCCACAAAGAATATATAATCCGTTTCAGGTGCATCCAGCACTGCCTCGATGGATTCAATAGATGGCGTGCAGATAGGTCCGGGCGGCAGCCCCTTGTTCTGATAGGTATTATAAGGGGATTCTGCTTTTAAATGTGAACCTCTGATCCGGCCGAGGTCAAAATTCCGGGTCACGAATTTGGCAGTCGGGTCGGCTTCCAGCTTCATATCTTTTTTCAGGCGGTTCAGATACACACTGGCGATCTTGTATTTATCATCTTTCCTGATCGTTTCTTCATCAACAATGGAGGCAAGGACCACCACCTGAAGCGGACTCAGTTTGAGTTTATCCGCTTTTGCCTTTCGTTCAGCAGTCCAGAATTTTTTGTAAGCTGTATGAAATTGCTGCATCACCTGGGCAGGGCCGCTGTTCCAATACAGTTCGTATGTATAGGGCATCACGATCGCCATAACGGTATTTGTATCCACCTCAAATTGTTGGAGCGAATCATTGCTGCTCATAAAACGCACCATACGCAAAGAGTCGCATTCCAGGTCAACCTTTTTTCCTCTGCCGATCTTTCCGGAAAAAAGCTCCTTTGTTCTTTCTTTCACGATCACCATTTTCACCAGGGCCTGTTCACCATTCCGCAGCATCTTGACCAGTTTGAACAGGCTCAGCCCGTTTTTCAGTTTATAACGACCCGGTTTGGGATGCCTGAACTTCAGCAGCCGGCTCAGCAGGTTGAAGTTCCGGCCCGAGATATAACCGCCATAGACCAGCTCTTCTCTTACCATATCCACATCATCGCCGGATTCGATATAAAAAAAACGATCATCGGGGTTTTTAACAGCCGGCCTGAAGAATTGCCAGGCAAAATAACCGCCTCCAAGGAATACCAGGATAAGGACAGTAAGGATGATTTTCTTTACCATAGGTAAAACAAATTAAATAAAAACCCCGACGCAATGGCCGGGGTGGAGTAAATAATATTTAACAGCTGTTACTTTTTGTTTGTATCGGGTGAAGCGGGAGGCATTTGTAATGTACCGGTGCCGGGTTGTTGCGTGGGGGGAGGGGCCGTGTTAACACCACCACCGGTTGCTTCTTTTACCCTGTCGGGCGTGTTGCTGGCTACACCGCCAATAAACATTGTAGAGAAAAGGCACAGTAAAGCAATGATGCCGCCAAATATCCAGGTACCTTTTTCCAGAACGTCTGTAGTTTGTTTTACACCCATAAACTGGTTGCTGAAACCGGCTATATTGCCAGCCAATCCGCCGCCTTTAGGGTTTTGCACAAGTACGATCAGGCCCAGTATCACAGAAGCCAGAACAATCAGAATTATGAATACAGTAGTCATCTCAGTTTAATTTCTTTAAATCCTCAATTTTCGCTGCAAAATAAGTGCTTTTAGAGGGATCAAGCAAACTTAATTTCCTGTATATCTCAATGGCTTTTAATGGATTTCCTTGTTTTTCCCAAACTTCTGCCATGGTTTCGGTCACTACTTCCTTGTTTTCAAGCGAATGTTCGGCCATTTGTTCCACTTTGTGTTCGGCCACAGGGTCAGTAGCCTGTTTTACGATCTCCGTCACCGGCAACCGTTTCATTGTTTTGATCCAGTCCGTAAAACTCTTTAGTTGCTGGCCGAGTTTGTCTTTTGGTTTCTCTTCATCATTATAACGAATGCCCTGCGAGGCAAAATAATCCACGGTATAATAGGGCTGGAACAGGAGATCGTTTTTGCTTTTGTCCACTGCCTCAATTTTTAATGCCGGTGCCGGAGGGATATCTGCCTGGGCAAGTGGTTCGCCGGAGTTTTCCTGTCTTGTTTCTTCCCTTATTTCCACGATCATGGCATCCTGTTTCAGGGGTTCTATCCATTCATCCTGGATAGGGGCTTCAGCAGGTGAGACAATAATTTCTTCCTGCACTGTTTCGATCTGTGTCCGGGTTGCAGTTTCTTCCTGTTTGGTAGTGATGGATTGCAAATTTCCCGTATCGTTCAATAAATGCTCCACCCAAAGAGGGTTATGAAAGAAAAGAAAAGTTTTTTGCAGCTGCTCGTTATAGCGATCAGGATTTTCTGTTTGCAGTTTTTTAGTGAGCAGGAGTTGGGCTGCGCCAAAATAGGGATGCCTGTTTGCATACTGTTCCAGTTCCTGTACACTGCACTGGTCAAGCGAATCTTTCTGAAATAATGATCGTACTAATTGATCTATCTGGACATTCATCGTAATTCAGGAAATGGTTTGAGATAATTTACAAGATAAGCCTATCTTACCACTTGGAAAACAGCTTATTGAAAATTTCATCGGTGAGGGTTCTTATCATTTCATCACCCAGGGCATTTTCAGCCTGCTGAAAGGATTGATTGCCTTTGAATTCGAAACTCCGGCTCACATCATATTCCTCCGTTTTATCCGCTTTTCGGTCGTATTTGGTGATATGTATCGACACCGTCAGCCTGTTACTAGCAACTTGCTGGCCAGAAATAGCTGATGTGGAAAAAGAATAATCGGTGACCTGCCCGGTTATTTCCCAGTCTGCATTGTCGCCATTGATCTGGCTCAGCTTTGTTTGGTTATTCATTTTCTGCCTCAGCTTATCTGTAAGCCTCGGACTTAATTGCGGGTTTATATAGCGGGCCCGGTTCTCAATATAATTTATTTTAAGGGTCTTGATGGTATCAGGTATACTCGCATCGGTAAATTTATAAATATTGCAGCCGGTACTGCCTGCAAATAAGGTAAGGCCGATGCTAATAATCATTCCCATACATACGCCACGGAATACTTTTCCGGGCCTGATGGCTGAAGGGGTCTTTTTATTTTGTTCAATCTTCAATGTCGTATTCTTTCAGTTTCCGGTATAAAGTTCTTTCACTGATCCCCAGGTCCAATGCTGCGTCTTTTCTTTTCCCTTTATGTTTTTTCAGGGCTTTGATGATCAGTTCTTTTTCCTTGTCTACAATATTCAGACTTTCTTCCACCTCCTCATGATCATGTATATCATGGTTGCCTCCAAATGTAATAGGTGCAGGCTGTGTTACCGGGCCCGATGGTTGTACCAGCAGGGGCTGAACAGTTTCATGTGGTTTTATCCGGTAGCTTTCTGTCTCTTTCAATTCATTAATAAGGGCCTGGCTCTGTGACACCATATTGGGGTTTTGCAATACATCGAGAAACATACGCTTCAGTTCTGTAACATCCCTTTTCATATCAAAAAAGAGTTTGTATAAAATATCTCTCTCGTTTGCAAATTCAGGATTGCTTCCATTGGTGTGTGCCAGAACAGGCAACCTATTGCTGGAAACGGGCTGCAGGAATTTACCCAATTCTTTTGCGGTAATATTTTTATCCTGTGAAAGAACTGATATCTGTTCTGCAATATTCTTCAATTCCCGCACATTACCCGGCCAGGGATAGTTTATTAACAGTTGTTTTGCTTCCTCGTCCAGCTGTACAGATGCGGTCTTATAACGCGTGGCAAAATCGGCCGCAAATTTCCGGAAGAGCAGGTGTATATCCTCCGGCCTGTCACGCAATGCCGGCACACGGATAGGTACGGTGCTAAGGCGATAATACAGGTCTTCCCGGAATTTACCGGACTGTACCAGTTGCAGCAGGTCTTTATTGGTGGCTGCAATGACCCGCACATCAGTTTTTTGCACTTTGGAGGAACCTACACGGATGTATTCACCGGCTTCTAACACACGTAGCAACCTGGCCTGTGTTCCCAGGGGTAATTCACCGATCTCATCGAGGAAGATGGTTCCTCCGTTCACGGTCTCAAAATATCCTTTCCGTGAATCCACGGCACCGGTAAAAGATCCTTTTTCGTGACCGAATAATTCTGAATCGATGGTGCCTTCCGGAATGGCCCCGCAGTTTACAGCAATGAAGGGATTATGTTTCCGGGCGCTGAGCGAATGTATGATCTGTGAAAAAACTTCTTTACCCACTCCACTCTCACCGTAGATCAATACAGTAAGATCGGTATTGGCCACCTGCGTTGCCACCTGCATCGCATAATTTAATGCGGGTGAATTGCCGATGATACCAAAACGGTTCTTTATTGATTGAATGTCCATAATTAATTAAAATAACAAATTCCAAATCCCAATCCTACCTTGTTATTATGCCGAGCAATGTAGCCTGTGTGCAATCTGTTACTTTCACTTCCGCATAATCCCCTTTCTGCAATTCGTAGTGTTCCTTTGGAAACACGATGACTTTATTCTGGCTGCTTCTTCCCATCCAGTCGCTACTACTTTTCTTGCTATTGCCTTCGATCAGCACTTTGAATGTTTTACCAATATCTCTTTTATTGCTTTCCAGCGACAGCCTGTTCTGCACTTCCACGATCTCCTGTAACCTTCTTTTCTTTACATCCTCCGGGATATCATCTTTATATCTTCTCTGTGCCAGTGTTCCCGGCCTTTCGCTGTAAAAAAACATATAGCTCATGTCGTACTTACTGTACTCCATAATACTGAGTGTATCGGCATGGTCTTTTTCGTCTTCGGTACAAAAACCGGCGATTACATCTGAACTGAGACCACAGTCAGGAATGATCTCACGGATACGTGCCACTTTTGCCATATACCATTCACGGGTATAAGTCCGGTTCATCAGTTGCAATACCCTTGTCGACCCGCTCTGCACAGGCAGGTGAATGTAATTGCAGATGTTCTCGTACTTCGCCATCGTATGCAGTACATCATCAGTAATATCTTTTGGATGCGAAGTAGAAAAACGGACCCGCAGGAGAGGAGATATCTGCGCCACATTCTCCAGCAGCTTCGCAAAAGTTACGGCCCCCTCATTCCCTTCATCCATGTAATGATAACTATCCACATTCTGACCTAACAGGGTCACTTCCTTATATCCTTTTTCAAAAAGATCTCTGCATTCTGCAAGGATGCTGATAGTATCCCGGCTTCTTTCCCGGCCCCTCGTAAAGGGAACAACACAGAAAGAGCACATATTGTTGCAGCCCCGCATAATGCTCACAAAAGCGGATACCCCGTTGCTGTCCAGGCGGACCGGCGCAATATCGGCATAGGTCTCATCGCGGCTCAATAACACATTCACCGCTTTTTGACCACTTTCGGCTTCATTTACCAATGCCGGTAACGAACGGTATGCATCCGGGCCCACCACGATATCCACCAGCTTTTCTTCTTCCAGGAATTTTGCTTTCAGCCTTTCTGCCATACAACCCAGCACACCTACCAGCATACCGCGGTTCCTGTCCTTCAATTTTCGAAATTCGGTCAGTCGTTTCCGTACGGTCTGCTCAGCTTTTTCCCGGATAGAGCAGGTATTGATGAAAATAAGATCAGCTTCTTCTACATTGCGGGTGGCGCCAAAACCTTCTTTGTTTAAGATGGATGCTACGATCTCGCTGTCTGCGAAATTCATCTGGCAGCCATAGCTTTCTATATAAAACCTTTTACGGTATTGGTTGGGGTCATGGGCGAAAGGGGCAAAAGCTTCGCCCTGCCTTGTTTCATCCTGTACCTTATCTGTCACGTAGTCAAGCATTCAACATGTTTTACCCGGAACTTACCGGGGGATGCAAATATACGCAAACCCGGCTAAATGTGACAGGTTGTCAGAACTGGATGGAGCGTTGAAAAACAAACGTTTGCCTTTACCAATCAAGGATTTACCGTCTGTTTCCAGCAGGTTAGAAGTATCTTTGCCGTCTAACTGTCGATGTTGAAGAAAGCCACTTTACTTATTGCCGCGATCCTCAGTTCTTCCTTGCTTTGGGCCCAGGACAGGGCAGTGTCTGGTATTTTGCAGGGCAATGTCATGGATGAGAAAAAGAAAGCCCTGGAAGGCGCCAACGTTCAACTGGTACCCTTTGCCGATAGTTCTAAAAAGAGATCTGTTCAAACAGATAAGACCGGCCAGTTCCAATTTTCACAGGTCGGCTTTGGCTATTATAAATTATCTATCAGCTATATCGGTTTGCAAACACTCACCCTGGATAGTATTTATTTCCGGGCTGAGCGATATGATTTCAACCTGAATGATATAACGCTGCAGCCGCGGACCACCGATAATCTTGAAGCCGTGGTGATCTATGCGGAAAAGCCATTGATCCAATCGAAGGATGGTAATATCACTTTTAATGCGGGTGAATCGGCTTTAGCTGCAGGTAGCAATGCCAGTGACCTGCTGACGAGTGTACCGTTAGTTGCCAAAGACCCGGACGGTAAGATCACGGTGAGGGGAAAGGAACCCAAGATACTGATCGACGATAAACCGGTTGAACTGAACCTGCAACAACTGCAGGACCTGCTGGAATCAATGCCCGGCAGTTCTATTGATAAAATAGAAGTGATGACCAATCCGCCGCCCCAATACGCCAATGAACAGGGCGGTGTGATCAATATCGTGACCAAAAAAGGAAAAGTGGGTATGAGCGGAAGGGCTTCGGTGACGGCCGGCACAAGAGGAGATGTTAATATCAACGGAAGTTTTACCTACCGCAAACAGGGGCTGGCTATTAACGTGAATGCGGGACTGGGTTACAGCAGGTATAACGGTAATGGATACTCGATAAGAAATAATCTGTATGCAGATTCTTCCAATTTCTTCAATACCACCAACCATTACACCAACAAGAACCTCCGTCCTAATTTTCGGGTGAACATTGATTACGACATCAATAAGAGCAACCTCCTGAACCTGGTATTTAACTATAACCAGAACAGTTATGACAATACCAATTTTACCGAATACCAGAACATCAACCGTTTTGATGAATTATGGAAGCTGAGCCAGCGATCGGTGCATAGTGTGGGAGATAATTATTCCCCCAACCTGAATCTTGGCTATACCTGGAAGGGAAAACCCGGGGAGACCCTGAAATTGACAGGTGGCCTGAATTTTTCAGTTAACAAAAGCGACCGTGATTTTTACCAGGAGTTTCTGAACCCCGATGGCTCTCCCAAAGGGCAGGACTCCACGCAGCAGCAGCTGAATGATACAAAGATCAATGGCAATAACCTGCGATTATCGTATGACAAGATGCTGAATAACAAAAAGACCTTTTTATCCTTTGGAACATTTTATAACCGGAGCAACAACCACGTGGTGGTGGATGCCAGCTACCTGAAGAAGCCCGAAGGCAGTATGGAGAAGCTGGATGTACTGAGCAATGATTTCTGGTTCCATCAAACGATCTATAATCTACGGGGATCTGTAAAACAACTGCTGGGAGAGAATTTCAGTTTCACCGGCGGCGTTTCTGCTGAGCAAACAAGTATTTGGTTTGAGCTGCTCAAGGAAGGTAAGGATGTAAGGAATAATTACTGGACCTGGCTGCCCTTTGCAAATATTAACAGAAGCTGGAAGGAAAAATTGAATCTTACATTGGCCTATCGCCGCAGTATCCGCAGGCCCGGAATAGGGGAGTTGAATCCCACCATCGATTTTTCGGACCCCTATAATATCCGTTTTGGCAATGAGCGCCTCGAAGCTTCTACTGCACATAATTTTGACTTTGTGGCGGGCAGAACGAAAACAAAGTATTTTGTCAACTTCGGGGTGGGCTATAATATCGTGGAAGATGTATTCAGCCAGGTCAGAACGCTTCTGGAAGAAGGGAAAACACAGATCACCTGGGAGAATATCAGCGGCCGGAAGGAATATGAATTCAGCACCTGGAATGGCATTACACTGAACAAGAAATTAAAAGTAAATGCCAGTGCCAGCTATACCTATAGTAAATACAGTACGTTTGATAAAACGGTCCGAAAATTCCGGGATGGGGGATCATTTACATCCAATATCAATTCTTCTTATACGATCACGGATACCTGGAGTATCAACGGCAGTTTTAATGTGAACCGTTTTGGCAACCCGCAGGGATATGCCCGCTGGAATACGAGTATGAACATGGGAGTTCAAAAGAAATTCTTCAGTAAAAAACTGGTGGTCACCCTCAATGCTATTGATCCTTTTGTGAACCAGCAGAGAAGGGTGTTTACCTATGGCACTAATTTCAACCTGGAAAGTTATAGTGTGACCAATACCCGCAATTTCAGGATCAGCCTGGCATATAATTTTACCAGGCAACAAAAGAAGCCAACCCTGCCCGCTTCTATTAAGACAATGAAATGAGTAAGAAGAGCGGAAGACGGGACTCGAACCCGCTACCTACAGCTTGGGAAGCTGTCGCTCTACCAGGTGAGCTACTTCCGCTAATAACTTGAATTTACGAAACGGTTTTTGTAGTAGAAATTTTCTTTGCCAGCCAGCTGCTTTTGATGGGGATGGTCCAATTAGTTTCCAGTTCAGCTTTGGTCTGTATGAGGTTATTAAAGTAAATAGTTTCAGGAGTGATAAAGCCATTATCAAACGCATATTGTAATTGGGAAAGAGGGAGCAGCTGCACTTTATCTTTTACCACAAATGCAAGTGTGGTTCTGTCGAACATGTTCACCCCCAATCGCTTTTCGATATCTTTTATCATTCTCACAGAGCTATCGGTACTGCAGCCGCTTACCCCGGTAGCGGTTTCATCAGCGATTAGCACAATGAACTGACCAAAAAATAAATGAGCTTCACCTTTTACCGGTGTGCCATGACTTTTCCATTGCATTACAAATTCTTTCAATATCTCTTCAATTTCAAGTGCTTCACCCAGGGTGAACAGCCGGTTGCATTGGTACACCCATACCCGGGAATCGGGATGAAAATTACCGTCCAGCAGGTATTTATAATCGAGGTTCATGCTGCTAAATTACAACCAAATACATGTACTTGAAACAGATCGATCAACCAGGAGATAAAATGCTCGTTCACTGGACCTATACCCGGGAGGAATGGGGGAATTTTATACGCCAGGTGGTGAGTCAGCAAAACCCTGCTTATCGCTTTATCCGGAGATTTGTTACCGCCTTTCGGCTGCATTTGCCCGAAGTATGGATTTCGCAAAGGCAGGTGTGGGTCGGAAATAAAGAAAAGATAAATACCAGCAGGCACCAGTTACAGCAAATTGACCTCAAAGAAGAAGGATCGGTCAATATCCTGCTGATCTGTTATAGAAAAAAGGGGAAACACCAACGAAATATTATAAAAATACCTATCCCAAAAGGGAAATTAAGAGAAGCAATAGTTGTGCAGGAAAAAATGGTAAAACAATTTTAAGCCATTGATTGGGCCACGAGTTCAGCCACATCCATCACTTTTACACTATCTTCTTTTTCGGCGAGTTTAACACCATCCGTCATCATCGTATTACAGAAAGGACAGGCGGAGGCAATTACATTAGCGCCGGTGCCAATGGCTTCATGGCTGCGGTCAATATTAACACGGACGGCACCTTTCTCTTCTTCTTTGAACATTTGTGCGCCACCTGCACCACAGCACATCCCATTACTGCGGCAGCGCTTCATCTCCACCAGTTCGGCATCCAGGGCTTCCAGCACTTTACGGGGTGCTTCATAAATATCATTGGCACGCCCCAGGTAGCAACTATCGTGATACGTGATCTTTTTTCCTTTAAAGGATCCACCTTCCTTCATCTTTATTTTTCCCTCATCGATCAGTTGTTGCAGGAACACAGTATGATGAATGACCTCGTATTGACCGCCCAGGGCAGGATATTCATTTTTGAGAATATTAAAACAGTGGGGGCAGGCCGTAACTATTTTTTTGATACCATAATTATTGAGTACCTGGATATTCTGGTAGGCCATCATCTGGAACATAAATTCATTACCGGCACGGCGTACAGGATCGCCGGTACACATTTCTTCTTTGCCCAGGATAGCATAATTCACACCTACTTTATCTAATATAGTTACAAAAGCCCGGGTGATCTTCTGTGCCCGCTGATCAAAGCTGCCGGCGCAGCCCACCCAAAACAGGATCTCTGGTGATTGCCCGTTGGCAAATAATTCCATCGCAGTTCTGACAGCCATAAATAAGTCTTGTTTTACAGGAGATAATGCAAATATACTTGTAGTCCGGTTATAGCCATGATGCCAGTATAATTGCGACCAATGTGAAAAGTAATGCGATTAATCCCAATGTGATCCAGCCCAGCAACTTCCCGGCATGTGCTTTTCTGTCATCAGGGTTTTGCTTTTTAGCCACCGAACCCACCACAATGGCTAAAATGGAAGCCACCAGCGAGCCGAGGATAACATAAGGAACAAAGAAACCGATGATCAGCAACCCCAATGCCGCCACCCCAAATATGAGTGCTGATTCACCTTTGGAAGTTTCTGACCTGTATTTCTTTTTAAGTTTATGCTTCAGCAGGCCAAATCCTATTTTTTCTTTCAGCGACATTTTCTTTCCCGTCATTTTTTGAATGTCCCGCACTTTTAATGACAGGATCCTATTGTAGAGAGCATCCGAAGTAATGGTTTTACCCGGATCAGCAGGAGCGGTAGCAGCAAAAAGGGGTAATGAAAAAACTAGCAGAACGAAGAAAAAAATTATCCTGGGGGTATAGATTCTCATGCAGTATATTTTAACGTAATACTAGGTCAAAAAAAATCAAAAACAAACAGCTTCAATAACTATTTTTGCCGGTAACGATGGGGAAAACAAAATTCTTTCAGAAGATATTCAACTGGGAACTATGGAATTTCTATGTTCTTTATTTTCCTATCGGCCCGGTATGGCTATGGTATTGCATGCGAAGCTGGTCTTTCTGGTATTTCAGTTCTTCTAACCCTACGATTACGTTTGGTGGCTTTGAAGGCGAGGGAAAAAAAGAAATGTATGACCAGTTACCGCCCCACCTGGTGCCCCGCACTATTTACATCATGCATGATTGGCCTTTTGAGGAAGTTTTAAAAAAGATGGCAGATGCCGGCTTTACCTATCCCTTTATTGTAAAGCCGGATGTGGGTATGAAGGGCATCCTCTTCCGTAAGATCGATAACGAGGACCAGTTAAGAAAATATCATGACCGGATCCCGGTGGAATATATTATACAGGACCTGGTGGAACTGCCGGTGGAAGTGAGTGTGTTTTACTACCGTTATCCGTGGGAACAAAAGGGTGTCGTCAGCGGTTTTATTGATAAGGAATTGCTGCAGGTAAAAGGCGATGGGATGTCTACCTTAAAAACACTGGTGGAAAAACATCCACGGGCAAAATTCAGGATGGAGGAAATGGAACATCGTCACGGGCACCGGTTCGACAGGGTGATACCCCAGGGGGAGATATTTTATCTTTCCTACGCAGGCAATCATAACCGGGGGGCGCATTTTACCAACCTGCACAAAGAGATCGATGAAAAATTGCACCAGGTATTTGACGGGCTGAGCCATTACACCGATAAATTCTATTATGGCCGCTATGATATTAAAACCACTTCGATCGAAGACCTGAAAGAAGGCAGGAATTTCCTGATCCTTGAGTTTAACGGGTGCGGTGCCGAGCCCAATCATATTTACGATTGTAATATGAGTATCTGGAAAGCCTATGGCACTATCCTGCTTCACTGGAAGGCCCTCTACCGGATCAGTAAGTACAACCACCAAAACGGCACGCCTTACTGGTCTTTCCGCCGGGGCTGGAAATACCTTCGCGACGCCAGGGACCATTTCCGTATGCTGGAAAAATATGATTGATGTCTCTTACCCGGCATTCCGGCTTTTCACGATTCTGTAACTTCATTGCAAATTATCGTTCATGCAAACAGATGACAAAATGATATGGTTGAAGGGTTATGACCTCTGGTGCCATCTTAGTGATGAAGAGTATGAGCAATTGAACGTGGCCCACCAGTTTATTGAAGCCAGGAAGGGAGATTATATTTATTTTGATTCACATCACCTGAATAAACTTTATTTTGTCAGGGATGGTTATATCAAGATCGGTTATGTGGATGAGGAAGGAAACGAGATCATTAAAGAGATCATCAGCGAAGGAGAGATATTTGGCCAGTTTTCGCTCGAAAAAAATAACCTGAATGGCGAGTTTGCCCGCGCCTATAAAGGCAATGTCAGTCTTTGTGCTTTTACGATCGATGATTTTGAAAAATTATTAAAGAAAAGGCCGGAACTGGCCATCAAATACAGTAAGCTGGTGGGAGAGAAGCTCCGGAAAGCAGAGTTCAGGCTTATTAATATATTAAATAAAGACGTCCGTTCACGGCTACTGGCTTTCTTTTATCACCTGGCGATCATGGAAGGATATGATGGTTCCACCCTCTCTGTTTCGATCAATAATTTTCTGACGCACGATGATATTGCCAAACTGATCGGGAGTGCGAGGCAAACGGTTACCACGCTGATCAGCCAGTTAGAAACGGAAGACCTGATCAGGATAACAAGAAAGAAGATCATTATACCCGATACCAAAAAATTAAAGCAGTTGGTGGTGACCACCTGATCTTTCTCATTCAATTCTTGCGGGCTGTGCAATAATTTTACTTCGTATTTTCGTTGGGATGCATCCATTAGTAAAAATATTCTTTACCGGTATGCTGGTGAGTTTCCTGGGCTCCTTGCCCCTTGGAACGCTCAATATTGCCGCCATGCAGATATCCATTTCAAATGGTGTGATCGCTGCCATGCTCTTTTCGCTGGGCTCTTTATTGGTAGAGATCATCTATGTGCGTATTTCCCTGGTGGCCATGGACTGGATCCGGAAACAGGAGAGGGTACTCAAGGCACTGGAATGGGTTACCCTGCTGATTGTAGTGGCTTTGGCCGTTGCCAGTTTTTATGCTGCCCTGCATCCCAGCGTGGAAAAAAATGTGGTACTGGATAGCCCGCTACCCAAATTTGTGCTGGGAATGGTGATGAGTGCGGTGAACCCGGTACAAATACCTTTCTGGTTTGGATGGAGCACCGTATTGTTTACCAAGAAAGTATTACTTCCCCGCAAAGACCATTATAATTCCTACATCCTGGGTATTGGAGTGGGCACTTTTATTGGTAATTGTATTTTTATTTATGGCGGCCTGCTGATTGCCAGTAAGATCAGCAATAACCAGCATGTGTTGAACTGGGTGATCGGTGGAATTTTTGCTATTACTGCATGTATCCAGCTGTGGCGGATCATTAAAAAGAAGGACCCGGTACACAATATGGAACACCCGGAAGAAAGTATCCCTGATTTTGAAAAAAAGTTAATTGATTAAACCAGTTTGTAATGGCGCTGAAAGACGCATTCAACACTGAATTAAAATATCCAGAGAGCTGAGCAGGTAATATTCAATACACACAAAAAAATTGCGATACACAGGTGGGCGATCAGTCATATGATCCATCATCGTGGGCAGCTTTCTGTTTATCTGTGTTCACTGGATGTACCGGTGCCGGGCATGTATGGACCCAGTGCAGATGAAAGAATGTAGTAGCGGTTTATTGTGTTATGCAGGAAGTTCCTCTGTCCATTTATCCCTCTCATCGGGACTGAATTTCCAGGGAGCAAAATTATTTTCCACATTGCTGAACATAGCGTTCCATTCCTGGGGGGCATTGCTTTCTTCCATCACAAGATAACGGCGCAATTGAAGAATAATATCCAGCGGGTTGATACTGACAGGGCATTCCTGCACACAGGCATTACAGGTGGTACAGGCCCGGAGTTCTTCCACAGAAATATAATTATGCAGCAAACTTTTGCCATCATCTTTATACGTCTTATTGGCATTTATGTTCTTTCCCACTTCTTCTATTCTGTCACGGGTATCCATCATGATCTTCCGGGGTGAAAGTAATTTACCGGTTTGATTGGCAGGGCAGGCGGCCGAGCATCTTCCGCATTCCGTACAGCTGTAAGCATCCAGCAGGTTCTTCCAGCTGAGGTCCATGATATCTTTAGCGCCAAATTTTTTAGGGGGTTCTGTGTCACCAACAGGGGCCAGCTCGGGTTGCATGGCATACAATACTTCTTTCTGTACGGCCGGCATGTTCTCCATTTCACCCATGGGTTTCAATCTTGCATAATAGGCATTGGGAAAGGCCAATACAATATGGAGATGCTTTGAATACGGAAGATAATTCAGGAAGGCAAAAATACCTGCAATATGCAGCCACCAGCAACCTCTTTCCATGCTGATCAATGCTTCAGTACCTGCACCATTTAAAATAGGATGGAGGTATTGGGAAAGTATGAAATTACCAGTGGGGTGCGCCGCATAATGTGCCACACCTCTTGATTGCAATAAAGTATCGCTGGCATTGAGAAACAGGAAAAGGGCCATTAGCACGATCTCGGTGATCAGGATATAATTTGCATCGCTCCTGGGCCATCCATCCAGGTCCTTGCTGATAAAACGTTTCAGTTTGATGATATTCCTGCGGACCAGGAAGATGGCGCAGGAAACCAGTACCAATAATGCTAGGATCTCAAATGCATTGATCAGGAAAGTATAGAATGCGCCCAACGGTACGGCAAATAAGCGGTGTGAACCCAGGATGCCATCCAGCACGATCTCCAGCACTTCGATATTGATGATGATGAAACCGGCATATACAAAAAAATGCATCACCGCCACGAGGGGGTTGCGAAACATCTTTTTTTGACCGAAAGCCAGTAAAAGCAGGTTGCGCCAGCGATGTGAAGGGTTATCGTTAAGGTCTTCCTCACGCCCCAATTTGATATTGCGGGCGATCTCCCTTACTTTTTTGGTAAACAGAAAAATAGCAACAATGCTGAGAATGACAAATACTACTTGCTGAACGATTTGCATAGCGCTTGATTACTGCTGTAAATGTACACAAGGAATGGTAGAAGGATGATTTTTATTTATGATATATCCGCAAGGCGGGCACTCAGTTGTTTAATGTTACATCCACTTCTTTAGATACTTCATTTCCCAGTTTGTCTTTTGCAGTGACTTTGACAGTGCCGGTGGTAGGGCCGGTAATACCGTTAACGGTCCAGGTCCAGTCAAAGCGGTAAAATCCCACATTACCGGTATTGGTCGTTACTGTATGCAGAACGGCCCCGGTACCTTTATTTTTGATTTCCAGTTTGGCTGAAGAAAGAACATTATTATCGCTCATTTCACCTTCCACTTTCAGCGGAGATCCTTCTACAAAGATACCCGTGGTAAGAGGTTTGGTAATGGTAATAACGGAAGGTGATTCAGTTTCGGAATCATTATCATTTTTTGAACAGGAAAAGAACAAAAAACCTGCGAGCAAAGCGGATACAGCAATCTTCATGAGTTATTTTTTTTAAAAATACAAAAAGAACGAATTCAATAAGCGCACAATTATCAGAAAAAAATAATATGTCCTTTTAATTTCCCGTTAGAGATTTCAAGGGCCGGTGCGGGGAATTTGAATGAGTTGAGAAAAGAAAAAAGAAACCGGAGCGCTTTGCTCTTTGTTTTGATACGGGAAAGGTCGATATCGGGTGCAAAATACCATTGCCGGTATCTTTTGATATCTGTTCGGTCAAACGTAATATTACCAGCATCGTCCTTAGCTGTATTTTCCCTTCCGCCAAACATACCATCTGCGCCGTAACCAACGGAGAAAGACAGCCAATCAGGAAGTTTGGATTTTTTGAAAAAAGAGCGGAGAGAAAAACTGGCCCAATAGGTTTGGCCATTATAATCTTTGAGGGCCCGCTCGGCCAGGCTCTTGCCAAACAGCAGATCACTCCGTTGGTCCAATGCCGGATCACTGTAATTTTTACGATGAAAAGAGAATTTCAATTTAATACGTTGCTCATTCCATGCCAGTTCCTGTACCACCAGTGTGCCGCTTCCTAAAATATTGGCACCAAAATCAGCCCAGCTCCATCCCCAATCAGTACTGAAACCATCGAGTACCTCAATGACTGTTTGATAAAAGGCGCCGCTCATACCACCGATCCATATACGTTTTTTTCTTTCCATGCCTGTCCATCGCCATAATTCCATGCTGCCCCGGCTTTCTGAATAAGCGCTGTAAAGATGCCCCACTTTATCCACCTGCTTCCATTCCGGCCAGTCATTAAAAGTGTGAAAACTGCTTTGCGGATAATCCTTATACCAGGCATTGTATAAACCGATCATGGCAGTGCCATAGCCGAGCACATTCCCACCTGCCACGATCCAGGTGCGTCGCCTTTTCTGCTCTTTGGTAAGGGTGTAATAATTATCATTCAAGCCTGGCGAAACAGAAGGGCTGGTTACTTTTTTTTCAATGATACCACCGATCAGCGGGGGAGGTTGGGTTGAATCCGTTACATGTGTCAATGAATCAGTTTGCGCAGCGCCAAAGCTGTAAACAAAAGCAAGAATGGTTGGTATGATGAGCTTTTTTATCACGGATGATCCGGGTTTTTACACAGAGACCAGATTTTCAAACAACAAATTTACGTTTTACGTTGTTTTTCAGTTTCAAAACCTAAAATTTGATAACTTTCAAGCTGAACTAAAAACCTGATGCTCATGGATACTGCCATTCAATCAAAAGCCGAAGCCTGGCTGGAAGGGAATTACGATGCTGCCACGAAAGAAGAAATTTTGCGTCTGCAAAAGGAAAATCCCGATGAGCTGGCCGATGCCTTTTACCGGAGCCTGGAATTTGGTACAGGTGGCCTGAGGGGATTGATGGGGGTGGGTACCAACCGCATGAATAAATATACTGTGGGCATGGCCACGCAAGGGTTTGCCAATTACCTCAGGCAATCTTTTAAGGGAGAAATAAAAGTGGCGATTGCACATGACAGCCGCAACAACAGCCGCTTCTTTGCAGAAACCACAGCCCATGTGTTTGCGGCCAATGGCATCAAAGTGTATTTATTCGAGGACCTGCGTCCCACACCGGAACTATCGTATGCAATACGCATACTGGGTTGCCAGGGAGGTGTGGTCTGTACCGCTTCACATAATCCCAAAGAATATAATGGTTACAAAGCTTATTGGGATGATGGCTCACAACTGGTACCTCCGCATGACAAAAATGTGATCAAAGAAGTGGAAAAGATCGCTTCGGTGGATGATGTGAAATGGAGCGGGGGTGAAGCCAATATTACATTGATCGGGAAAGAACTGGATGAGAAGTATATGGACATGGTGAAGGGATTGAGTGTGTATCCCGAGATCATTGCCAAACACAAGGACATGAAGATCGTGTACACACCTATTCATGGAACGGGCATTACACTGGTGCCACCGGTGCTCCAGAAGTTTGGATTTAATAATGTTCATATCGTAGAGGAACAAAGCATACCCGACGGAAATTTCCCTACTGTGGTTTACCCCAATCCTGAAGAAAGTGAAGCCATGAGCCTGGGGTTGAAACTGGCAGAGAAACTGGATGCCGATATTTTATGTGGTACAGACCCCGATGCCGATCGCTTAGCCATTGGCGTGAAAGACTCCAGTGGTAAATGGGTGCTGATGAATGGCAACCAGACGGCCGTACTTGCTTTTAATTATTTGATCGAGGCGAGAAAGACCAAAGGAATTGCCCAAAAGAATGATATGGTGATCACCACCATCGTAACCACCCCGATGGTCGATGGTATTGCGGCAAAGAACGGGCTGGCCTGTTACCGGGTGCTTACCGGCTTTAAATGGATCGCCGATATGATACGTAATAAAGAAGGAAAGGAAAATTATGTCATAGGGGGTGAGGAGAGTTTTGGATTGATGATAGGGGATAAGATCAGGGATAAGGATGGTATTAGCGCCGTGGCGCTGCTTTGCGAAATGGCAGCTTATGAAAAGGAAAAGGGCAGGAGCCTCTATGAAAAAATGATCGACCTGTATGTGGAATACGGCTTTTATAAGGAACACCTGATCTCTATTACTAAAAAAGGAATGGATGGGCAGCAGCAGATCGCGGCGATGATGGAAAGTTATCGAAACAACCCGCCGAAGATGATTAATGGCTCTGCAGTGGTGCAATTGCTGGATTATGAATTGAGGAAAGGCAGCAACCCGCAAACAGGGGAGCAATGGCCAATTGACCTGCCAAAATCCAATGTATTACAGTTTATTCTTGCCGATGGCAGCAGTATTTCAGCAAGGCCCAGTGGTACAGAGCCCAAGATCAAGTTCTATTTCAGTGTGAATACTAAACTGGACAAAGCAGCTGACTTTGATAGAAAGAATAAAGAGCTGGATGATAAGATAAAGGCGATCATTGGAGATATGAAGTTGGGAGGTTGATTAGAGCGAACCACTATAAAAGGTGAAATGTAAGGGCGAAATGGGACAGAAGACCAGTTGATGGAAGATTGGAATAACAATATATGTCAGAAAATATTACAAGGTCTTGAAATGGCAGCGTAAAACAATCTTAGTATCATGTTTCAGTTATGGTGATTGTATAGGGATTATGCGAAAATAATTTGTAACTTTGTTTTGTGAATTTACATAATTACATAATTGTATCCCCTGATATTCAATTTGGTAAGCCTGTATTTAAAGGGACCAGAGTGCCTGTACAAACATTATTTTATCACCTTGAGCAGGGGGTAAGTCTGAACGAATTCCTTAACGATTTTCCCGGAGTGTCAAGAGAGCAGGCTGAGGCTGTGCTCGAATCTGCTGCATTGCTTTTTCAATCTTCTAATTGGGAAAAGATAGATGAAATTATCGCTTGATGAAAACCTGCCGGTGAAGCTCAAATACCGCCTGCAGGAACAGGGACTGGATGCCTATACAGTCAGAGATAAGCAATGGGGCGCCAAAAAAAATGGCGAATTGTTGCATTTAATGCTCGAAGAAAATTTCACACATCTTATTACATTTGACAGCGAGCTTTCTTTTCAACAAAATTTTACTAAGTACCCGCTTTCGGTAGTAATTATAATTGCATTGTCAAATAACTATGCGATTATTATGGAAATTTTTGACCAGCTGGTTAAAACGATTCACAGCCCGGCAATAGGTTCTAATGTCGTTATACACCCATCTAAGAAAGGAAAAAAATAATTTCTACTCTTACTATCTTGCACCACAACTTATGAGACCCACAGAAGATACCTACCGGCATAAAGGCCTGCGCAAAAAATTAGTACAGGGCATACAGGCCAAGGGCATCAGCGATGAACGGGTGCTGGATGCCATCCTCGAAGTGCCCCGCCATTTTTTTCTCGATTCCGCTTTTGATGAAGTGGCCTACGAAGACCGGGCTTTTCCTATCGCTGAGGGACAAACGATTTCGCAACCTTACACCGTGGCCTATCAATCCCAGTTACTCGAAATAAAACCTTTTATGAAAGTGCTGGAGATCGGTACCGGCAGCGCCTACCAGGCTGTGGTGCTGGCCGAAATGGGGGCACAGGTGTTTACCATTGAAAGACAAAAAAAACTATTTGATACCAACAAGACCTTTACTTTCCTGAAAAAATACAGCTCCATCAAATTTTTCTATGGTGATGGCTATGAAGGACTGCCTACCTATGCTCCCTTCGACCGGGTGCTGATAACAGCTGCAGCGCCGGAGATCCCGCAAAAATTAATTCAGCAGTTAAAACCCGGCGGTATGATGGTGATTCCCCTGGGCGCCGGTGAAGTACAACGGATGATGCGTATTACCAAATTAGAAAGCGGGGCTTTAAAGGAAGAGGTCTTCGACCATTTTTCATTTGTACCAATGATTGGGGGGAGGGAGTCTTGAGTCGGGAGTCTGGGAGTTGGGAGCCGGGAGCCTGAAGCCTGAAGCCGGGAGTGTCTAACCTGTTTTTGCCTGTCCTGTACCTTAATTTTTGAAAACTATTTATCATGGGAGACTATCGCAGCTTGTTAGCGTACCAAAAGGCATTTGAGCCGGAATGGAAGTATTTGAGATCACGAAAAAATTTCCGCCAGAAGAAAAGTATAATCTTACAGATCAATTTCGAAGATCATCCCGATCGGTTTGTGCCAATTTTGCCGAGGCGTTTCGGCGCAGACGCTACAAAGACTATTTTACTTCTAAATTGAATGACGCTGAAACTGAAAAAAGCTGAAACCCAGGTATGGCTTGATTTTTCATTGGCATGTAATTACATCTCCAAAGAAGTGTATGATCGGCTTACTGCAAAAAATAATGAAGTGGGGAAGTTGATATGGTATATGCTGAATAATCCTGAAAAATTTCGCTGATCAGGAGGGGCTCCCGACTCCCGACTCGGAACTAACGACTCACTATACAAATTGCTCCAATAACTCAATGCGTTTCTCAATCGGCGGGTGCGTGGCAAACATATTATCCCAGGAAGCGGATTTATGTACAGAGGGTTTGGGATTGTCGATGAATAGTTGCGCCACATCGCGGCTTTCCACGGCTTCAATCAATGGATCGCCGGAAATTTTTCTCAGGGCACTCGCCAGTGCATAGGGCTTCTTGGTCATATCAGCACCGCCGGCATCTGCCAGGTATTCTCTTTTGCGGCTGATACCAAAGCGCAGCAGGATGGAGATGAAATAGGCAATAGCGGTGATCACGATCGCAATTAAAATAATGCCCCCGCTTCCTTTGCTGTCCTTACTTTTTTTGCCCGAGCCCGCAAAACGAAGGCTGCGAAAAGCCATTTCGGCCAAAAAAGCAAAAATGCCCACGAAGATGATGGAAACGATCAGTACCCGCACATCACGGTTACGGATATGCGTTAATTCATGGGCGATCACCCCTTCCAGTTCATCATCGTCCAGCTTTTCAATGATGCCTTTGGATAAGGAGATGGAGTAGGAGTGCTGGTTGATACCGCTGGCAAAAGCATTCAGTGAATCATCATTAATAATAAACAGCTTTGGCATTTTCATACCCTGTGCGATGCATAAATTTTCCAACAGGTTATATACCCGTTTGTTTTCTTTTCTTTCCAGGGGTTTGCTATGGGTGGCCAGGCGGATAAAGGCGGAATGGCCCAGCCAGGCGATCAGGAACCAGGCACCCACACCGATCAGGACAAAGGGAACGGTACGCAGAAAAAGTGAATCCGGGTCTTCCTGATGTTCGCTCCGGGTAAAATAGATCAGCAAATAGCACATCAGCAGCAGTAATGCAGGAAATGCTATCAGCAAAAGCAGGGAATTAAAATTGTTTTTCCTGATCTGGCTGTCTAATCCGACATATTTCATAAGCGGCAGCACTCCTGTTAGGGAGTGCGAATAAATTTTTAGAATTTCACTTTTGGCGGTTCTTCCATTTGTTTGCGTCCTTCTGTACCCAGGTCAAACATGATCTCACGGCTGAAGCCAAAATTGCGGGCGATAAGATTACCAGGGAAGGACTCCACTGCATTATTGTATTCCGTGGTGGCCCCATTGAAGAAACGGCGGCTGGCGGCCAGTTTATTTTCAATATCACTCAGTTCTTCCTGCAACTGTAAAAAATTCTGGTTGGCTTTCAGGTCAGGATAGGCTTCCACCTGCACTTTCAATCCTTGCAAAGCCGCAGTGAGTTGCTGTTCGGCCCTTATTTTGTCATCTATAGAACCGGCATTGATGGCGGCGGTCCGGGCTTCCGTTACTTTCAGCAACAGGTCCTTTTCATGGGCTGCATACCCTTTTACGGTTTCCACCAGTTGCGGAATGAGGTCATGCCGCTGGCGCAACTGTACATCAATATCTGCAAAAGCATTCTGTCTCCTGTTCCGGAGCCGTACAAGACTATTATATGCACCGATGATCCAGAAGATGAGAAGCAGAACAATACCTATAATTATGAAAACTGCCATAGTAGGGAGATTTAATTGAAATTGAAATTAATGAAAAACAGGATGCGGGATCGTTATAGTGATGAAAATCATGTATAAATATTCTTATCTTTCCCTATCATTCACTGCCTATGCGTATTGCTCCCTTTGCTATTTCGACGGTACTTACTGCCGCACTCGTTTTTGCCCTCAACAAACAGTGGGGAAGCATCCCCCCGATGGGAAAATTTTTAAGTCCCCAGCATGGATTTTGGCAGAATGCCGAGCCGGCAGGCGAAAATTTTGATGCGGATCTTCATTTTCCGGAATTAAAAGGAAAGGCCAATGTGTACATGGACGAGCGCTTAGTGCCGCATGTGTTTGCCGAGAATGACGAGGACCTTTATTTTATACAGGGTTACCTGCATGCCAAATTCAGGCTTTTCCAGATGGACCTGCAAACCAGGGCGGCAGCCGGAAGGGCCAGCGAGATCGCCGGTGAAAAAGCGGTCAATTTTGACAAGGAACAAAGAAGGCTGGGGATGGTATTTGCAGCAGAAAACGCCATGAAGGAGATAGAAAAAGATCCTTTTTCTAAAACCCTGTTTGATGCCTACACGAAAGGCGTGAATGCTTATATCGGGAGTTTGAAAGAATCATCCCTGCCGATTGAATACAAGCTGCTCAACTTTAAACCAGAGCCCTGGACCAACCTCCGCACAGCCCTGCTATTAAAGATGATGGCAAAAATGCTTTCCTCCGGAACAGAAAGTGACCTGGCCAATACCAATGCCCAATCCATTTTTCTACCCGATGAATTGAAAAAGATTTATCCGCAGGTCCCGGATTCTTTAGATCCCATTGTTCCCAAAGGAACTGTATTTGATCCGCCGGGTATGGTACCGGTAAAACCAGTTACCGCTGACTCACTTTATATCAACAATAAAGAAATTGTAACCGCACAGGAAATATCCAAACCGGATATCAATAATGGAAGTAATAACTGGGTGGTTGCGGGCAGCAAAACACAAAGCGGTGTGCCTATCCTTTGTAATGACCCGCACCTGGAATTGTCATTACCATCTATCTGGTTTGAGATGCAATTGGTAACGCCCGGCAGCAATACATACGGTGTGTCCCTGCCCGGTAGCCCCTTTGTCATCATTGGTTTCAACGACAGCATTGCCTGGGGCGTGACCAATTCGCAGCGGGACGTGAAAGATTATTATGAGATCAGGTTCAAAGACAGATCAAAAAAAGAATATTGGTTCAATGGTCAATGGAATGCCGCCACGCAAAGGGTGGAAGCTATACATATAAAAGGCGGAGAAACTGTGTACGATACGGTGGCTTATACCATTTTTGGCCCTGTCATGTTTGATGAAAGTTTTTCGAACGAGTATTCAAAAAACAGGAATTTAGCTGTTCGCTGGACCGCTCATGACCCCAGTAATGAAGGCATGACATTTTATAAGCTGAACCGTGCAAAGAATTATGATGAATATGCTGATGCCATCAAAACATTCCTTTGCCCTGGGCAAAACTTTGTGTTTGCTTCCAAAACAGGGGATATCGCTATCTGGCAACAGGGACAATTTCCTGCCCGCTGGGACAGGCAGGGCTTATATGTGATGCCTGGCCAGGATACCAGCTTTATGTGGCAGGGATTCATTCCGCAGGCAGAGAACCCGCACAGCAAAAACCCGGTACAGGGATTTTTACAAAGTGCCAATCAGCGCCCTGCTGATTCCGCCTATCCGTATTTTATTCCCGGCAGTTATATCACGCCCAGGGGTATCACCATTACGAATAAATTATCTGCCATGAATAATATTACCCCGGCAGATATGATGAAGCTGCAGAATGATTATTTCAATTCGCTTGCAGAAGATGCAAGGGGTATTTTGCTGAAATATGTGAGGGAATCAGAGCTGAACAGTACCGAAAAAAGCTACCTGGATATCGTGAAGAACTGGGACCTTATGGCTTCACCTTCTTCCAAAGGTCAAACTGTTTATCAATGCTGGTGGGATAGCCTGGAAGCAGAGATATGGAAAGATGATATTATGAAAGTAAATCCGCAGGCGCCCTGGCCGGAAGAACAGACCACGATGGAGTTGTTGAATAAGGATTCGGCGTTGAAATATATTGACAATGTGAATACCACTCAGCAGGAAACCCTGTTTGATGTGGTGACCACTGCTTTGAAAAAAGCATCGGTTGATCTTACTGCGAAAGAAAAAGAAGGTAAACTGGAATGGACGAAGTTCAAAAACCCATCGGTGTATCATTTATTAAAAGACAATCTTCTGCCCTTTGCGCGGCGTGGATTAAATGTGGGTGGTAATGGAAATATTGTGAATGCGGTTACGCATAGCCATGGCCCGAGCTGGAGGATGATCGTTCAAATGAGCTCGCCTGCAGAAGCGTACGGCGTTTACCCGGGAGGCCAAAGCGGTAACCCCGGCAGTAAATATTATGATGATTATATTGACAAATGGGTGGAAGGGACCTATTTTAAGTTATGGTTCATGCGGGAAGGGGACAGGACAGATAAGAATATTAAATGGACCATGAAATTCAGCAACCCATAAATTAATACCACGTATTAAACTGAGGATATGAAATTTTTAGCAGCCACCTTATTAACAGCACTTCTGGCATTTGTGAGCGGTTTATATTTACCCTGGTGGGGCATTGCCCTGGCTGCGCTTATAGCAGCTTTGATCGTGGCCCAGCATGCAGGAAAAGCATTTCTTTCGGGTTTCCTGGGTGTATTATTGCTATGGGGCGGATTGGCCTGGTGGATAGATATGAAGAACAATGGTATACTCTCCAAAAAAATTGCTGAAGTTCTTCCTTTGGGTGGTAACAGTTTACTCCTCATCCTTGTTACAGGAGTGATAGGCGGCCTGGTGGCCGGCTTTGCTGCCATGAGCGGCAGTTTTATCCGCTCTGCCGACAAGTGATGTTAAAACTTTTCTAACAGTCAAAAAGCCATTGGTTAGATATTACTCCGAAGTTATCTTGTGAGCTATTGCACTATGAGGTATCCCATCTTACTGCTATTGTTCACTGTCCCGTTCTGTTATGCTCATGCAGGAAAGATCACGGGTATGGTTACCGATACTTCAGGAAAACCTCTTCCTTTTGCCTCCGTTTTTATTAAGGGTACCAAAAAAGGAACAAATGCGAATAACGATGGCCGTTATACGCTGACCGTTTCGCCCGGACAATACACATTGGTTTGCCAGTATGTGGGTTACCGGAAAGAAGAGAAGACCATTACTGTGACCGATGAGGAAATACAGATGGATTTCCGGTTATCTGTTCAGGAGCTGACACTGGGCGAAGTGGTGCTGAAAAACGGTGAAGACCCGGCCTACGAGATCATCCGGCAAACGGTCCGGAAAAGAAAGGTACACCAGGAAGAGCTGGACCATTTCGAATGTGAAGTATATACAAAGGGGCAGTTGAGAGTAAGGGATTATCCAAAGAAAATTTTCGGGCAGAAAGTGGATTTTGAGGATGGTGATACCAGCAAGAAAAAGATATTATACCTGGCAGAAACCATATCCCGCTATTCGGTGGACAAGCCTGACAAGCAAAAAACGGTGGTTATTTCCTCCAAAGTGAGCGGGCAAACCGATGGCCTGGGACTGGCGGCCCCGCAGATATTTTCCTTATATGATAACAATATTTCCATTGGCAGCGGTTTGAACCCGAGGGGATTCATCTCACCCATCTCAGATAATGCGCTGAAGTATTACCGCTATAAACTGGAAGGGACCTTCATGGAAGATGGCAGAACGGTCAGTAAGATCAAAGTAATTCCCCGGCGTAAATATGAGCCCCTGTTCAGCGGTTATATCAGTATCATCGAAGATCAATGGAACATACACAGTACGGACCTGTTGCTCACCAAACAATCACAGATGGAGCAACTGGATACTTTAAAGCTAATTCAGTTGTATCGTCCGGTGCGCAACGATCGCTGGTTTATTTCGAGCCAGGTAATTTACCCCACCATCAAAATATTAGGTTTTGATGCTTATGGCAGTTTTATCAATATCTACTCTGATATCGAATTAGACCCCCAATTTAATAAGAAGACTTTCAACAATACTATCCTCAAATACACGGACAGTTCCAATAAAAAAACGACTGACTATTGGGAGAAGGCAAGGCCCCTGCCATTGATGGAAGATGAAGTGAAGGATTATAAGAAAAAAGACAGCCTTGCCCTTGCAAGAAAGGATCCCCGGTACCTGGATTCAATCAGCCGCAGGGGGAACAGGATAACGGTGATGAATATCCTTTTATTCGGACAAGGCTTTAATTCGCAGCGAAAAAGGACAAGCATCCGCTTCAATTCTTTGCTGGACCAGGCCAATTTTACCCCGGCTGAGGGGTTGGTGATGAGCCCCACAGTTACCTGGGTAAAAAGACTGGACACCGCAGTATTCAGCCGTCGTTCCCTTTCTATTTCTGCCACTGCCCGTTATGGATTTGCCAACCAGCATCTCAATCCTTACCTGACGATGAATTATACTTATGGTAAAAAATATATTTCTTCCATTCGCTTGTCGGGAGGCAAAAGAGTATTCCAGTTCAACAACAACAGCCCGATAGGGGAGAGAGGGAATACACTTAGTTGTTTGTTAAGTGAGGAGAACAGGATCAAGAGCTATGAAGCCTGGTATTTCAGGGGCAGTTACCGCCAAAGTTTGGGAGATGGTTTTTCCTGGGTGGCGGCTTTCCAGTACCAGGACAGGATGCCACTGGATAACCGTACCACCTATACCTGGAATAATAAAGCCGGTAAAACGTATACACCCAACTATCCCTATGAAGTGATGACGGAGAATATCAAACGTCACCAGGTATTTACCACACTCCTGGGCATTCGCTGGCAGCCCGGTACAAAATATATTGAGTTACCGGAACGAAAAATCAGTATCGGGTCCAAATACCCTGTGTTTTCTTTGCAATACATCCGCAGTATAGATGGTTTCCTGGGTAGTGATGAGGATTTCAGCAAGTGGCGTTTCAATGTTTCGGATAATATCAATTTGAAATTAAGGGGGCAATTGCGTTACCGCATCGGTATGGGAGGGTTTTTTGATACCAGCAAAGTACAATTGCCGGACTACAATCATTTCAATGGTAATATCTCCACGTTTGCTACAGAATACCTGAATAGTTTCCAGTTATTACCCATTTACCAGTTCAGTAACAAATCAAAGTTTTATGCGCAGGCACATGTGGAGTATAACCTGAAAGGATTTTTAACGAACAAGATCCCTTTATTCAGGAAACTGAATTTTTACCTGGTTACCGGCGCTAACGGTTTTTATATCGATGGGAATACCAATTATTACGAGTGGTTTATTGGACTTGATAATATATTTAAGCAACTCCGCATCGATTTTGTACAATCTTATCAGCGGGGAAAACAATGGCAAAACGGCATCCGGATCGGCCTCAGCAGCTTCGGGGGACAAAGAGGGGATGACTGGCCGTGATAGCCATGAGCCTTGAGCCATGAGCCTTTTCCTTATCTTTGCATCGCTTTAAGAATTTTGCCTAACCTGCAATTAGGGTCTGAGTAAGATCAGTATTAAAATTCAACTACAATGGCAGCATTGCATAATCGCATTTCCCGTAAGGAATTAAAAGAAAAGATTCAGAGCGATCCCACTCCCCGCACTACTATTTCTTTTTATAATTACATCCACATTGATGATCCCAAAATTTTTCGGGATACACTATACTTGTCGCTGGGCAAAATAGGTGTATTGGGGCGTATCTATATTGCCCGTGAAGGTATCAATGCACAAATCAGCGTTCCTTCGGAGAGCCTGGTAACTTTCCGGGAATATCTTTATTCTCTGGCCGGGTTTGAGGGGCTTCGGCTGAACCTTGCCGTGGATGATGATGGCAAATCTTTTTATGTGCTGGATATTAAGGTGCGGGAAAAGATTGTGGCCGACGGGATTGATGACCCGGCTTTTGACATGTGCAACAAGGGCAGCTATGTAAATGCGGAACAAATGAATGAACTGATGCAGGACCCGGGCACCGTAGTGATCGATATGCGTAACCACTATGAATACGAAGTGGGCCATTTTGAAAATGCGGTGGAAATACCGAGTGATACTTTCCGGGAACAGTTACCTATGGCAGTTGATATGATGAGCGATAAGAAAGAAGCTACCATCATTATGTATTGTACCGGGGGTATACGCTGTGAGAAAGCATCTGCTTTCATGTTACATAAAGGGTTTAAGAATGTCTTTCACCTGGAAGGGGGTATCATTAATTACGCAAAACAAATAAAGGAGAAGGGCCTTGACAGCAGGTTCATCGGTAAAAATTTTGTATTTGATGAGCGATTAGGGGAGCGGATAACGGATCATATTATTGCTCAATGTCACCAGTGTGGTAAACCGGCCGATATGCATACCAATTGCAGGAACGATGGTTGTCATCTTTTATTCATCCAGTGCGAAGATTGCACCACTCAATATGAAGGTTGCTGCAGTGAAGAATGCCGGGAAACGATCCACCTGCCTGCTGAGAGGCGCAAGGAGCTTCGAAAAGGAGTGGATAAAGGCCGTAATGTGTTTAATAAATCCCGCCGGCGAAAACCGCCGAAAGCCCCAAAACAAAATCAGGAATAAAGAAAGGGGCGTATCATTTCATTTATTTTACAGGGATCCATTTGATGCAAACCGGTTTGCCCACAGAAATTCGTTTACCTGTATCTGTTAGTAATCCCGTTTTGAGGTCCCTTTTAAAGATCACCACTTCATCGCTGTTTTGATTGGCCACCACCAGGAATTTTCCGCTGGGGTCAAAATTGAAATTACGGGGCGTTAACCCCATGGTATCCTGGTGCCCCACCAGGGTCAGCATTCCTGTTTTTTGATCGATCGAAAAAATGGCGATGGTATTGGAGTTGCCACGGTTGCTGCAGTATACAAATTTCCCGTCGGGTGAAACATGGATATCGGCACTGCCGATGGGGCCTTTGTAATAAGGGGGCAGGGCAAATATGTTTTGTATGAATTTGTAGTGGCCCATCGCTGAATCCTTGTACACGGCCACGGCACCCATCATTTCTTCCAGGAGGTACATATATTTTTCAGTGGGATGAAAGGCCAGGTGGCGCGGGCCGCTGCCGGCATCAGCTTCTATAAATGGTTTTTTGGAGGGGCTGACCTTACCGGTGGCCGCATCAAAACGGTAGCTCATCACTTTATCTGTACCGAGATCGGTTACATACAGATGGATATTGTTCTTCCTGAGGAATATGCCATGCACATGCGGCGATTTTTGCCGGGACGTATCCGGCCCTGATCCTGTATGCGTTATGATTTTCTTAGCAGTATCCAGTTTGCCGTTGGATTTAACAGGAAGAACGGCAAAACTTCCGCTGCTGTAATTGCCGGCGATTACCCATTTGCCCGTTTTGTCAATTTCCACATAACAGGGGTGTTTGCCACCGGATTCCTGCTTGTTCAGGAAGCTGAGCGTCCCTGTGTTTTTGTTAAAACTAAAAGCAGCCACATGCCCGGTAACAGTGTATTGGGTGCTGTCGGCATTTTCGTTGACGGCGTACACGTATCTCTGGTTGGGAGAAACCACCAGGAAAGAAGGATTGGAGGTTTGAATATGGCTGACCGCTTTGACAGTGCCATCCTTACTACTGAAACGATACACATAAATACCCTCACTCTTTGGGGAGTCATAGGTGCCCACCAGCATATAATAATCCTGTGCAACGCATGCTACAGAAAAAAGCACACCTGTAAAAAAGGTAAAAACCTGCTTCATTAAGATGTTTTTAACGATTTGGTGAATATCCTCTTTTCAATTGATTTTAACAAACACAAAATAAACAAAATCGTTTTTGGCACGCTCTTATCATTACTAAATACGGCAACTTAATAATAACCATAAAAACAAATGCCATGAAAAAAATATTTACACTTTCAGCGATCGTACTCTCGGTTTCACTATTCCTCACCAGCTGTGTAAAAGACAGTTTTAACCACGGCGGCGGATTTGACGAAAGCTACTGGCTTTCCAAAGAAAGGGGAGAAGTAGTGTACAGCGACACTTATTGCAGCTATTATGTGGTGGAAACCTATTACGGGTACACGATCGTTCAGTCTTACGGCGGTTATAAGCCTTACGAAGGAAGTACCGTGTACGGCAACTTCAGCAGTGTGGGTACAAGGGATATCTATAACCGTTCCAGCGGTCTGATCTTCACCGGAACGATCACCGATTACTGGCTCACCTATACAGAAGCACAGGATGCCCTTGATTATTATTGCCCGGTGGGTAAGGGGGTGAAGAGGGTGTTTAAAGAATCATCCTTTAAGAAAGATTCCACTATCATCAGGAAATAATATTATTTAAGCGGACGATTTGCGGTTACTGCCTGACGATAAGCAGTAACCGTTTTTATTTTCTGAAATACAAGGACCCATCACCATTCGCTTAGGTTGTCACCCCGGCCCTGCCCCGGGGTCTGTTGGAATTGAATTTCGATTTCAAACAGATGCCGGTGCATCCCGAAACTTCGGAACGGCATGAAAGTGCGTGTGGATTTCGGCACACCGCTATACATATCCCTGCGAAACCTTTATTTTTCTATAAACTCTTTGCATAAGCCGCCAGGGTGGTGGCAGGTGTGCCCAGTTCTTTCCAGGTACCGGCACTTTCAAACTTCTCCGGGTATTTATTCAATGCCTCGCAGATATGCCAGCCATAATTGAACCGCTGGTTAAAAATTCCCAGGAATTTCATGATACCGATCGGGGCTTTCATCACTTTTAGTTTTGCCTTGCTGTAATTCTCTATGAATATTTTATTGGCCTGGTCGAATGTGTAGCCTTCAGGGCCCTGAATGATATATTCTTTGTTGCCTGCATCGCCGAAGGCAAAAGACCGGGCCACCTGTTTACCATAATCAGCCGCAGCAATAAACCACATCGGCATAACAGATTTTCCCAGTATGGCCACTTTTTTTCCCATGATCATTTGAAAAGGATAGGTTTCCATAAAAGTGGAGGGATAAAAAATAGTATACGCAATGCCTGATGCTTTGATCTTATTAACGGCATCCTCCTTGATACGGAAAGCCCACCAGGAAAAACCATTCATACCTTCGTACCAATGCACTACTGAAGAGAGGTAAGCCACACGTTTGATACCGCTTTCCCGGGCGGCCGCAATAATATTTTCTATGCCTTCTCTTTCCGCTTGCCGGTCTTTTTCCCTGGAAGTTTGTAATACGGATAAGTTACAATACACAGCATCCATTCCCTGCATAGCTTTCAGCAGGGAAGTTTTATCGAATACATCGCCCTGTATAATGGGGACGCCGGGGAACAGGTGCTTTGCTTTTTGCACATCTCTTGCCAGCAGCGAAACATGAAGACCCGCATGGATCAATTCTTTGGCCACGGGTTTTCCCAGCATACCGGTGGCGCCGATGAAAAGTATTTTCATATCGATAATTTAACCCCCGAAAGGGATGTGTGGGAAATACCGTGAAGTTTATTCAACTAAAGCTACTTATTCAATCAAACTCTGGCAGTCAATTTTTCCAGTATAGTATTGATTGCAGCGAAGGTTTCGGGGTCGCTCCAGGATTCACGTACAAAAGATTCACCGATCACTTTCTCATACAATTCAATATACCGGTGAGAGATCGTATTCACCCATTCATCGCTCATGGCCGGTACTGTCTGACCCTCTTTGCCCATAAAATTGTTGGCAATCAGCCATTCCCTGACGAATTCTTTGCTAAGCTGCTTTTGCCGTTCGCCTTTCAGTTGTCTTTCTTCAAAACCCTCTGCATAAAAATACCGGGAAGAATCCGGCGTGTGTATCTCATCCATCAGCACCACCTGTCCGTCCAGTTTGCCAAATTCATATTTGGTATCCACCAATATCAATCCCCGGCGGGCGGCGATTTCCTTACCTCTTGCAAATAATTTCAGCGCATAATCGGAAAGTACTTTCCATTCTTCAGTGGTGGCCAGCCCGGTATGGATGATCTCTTCTGCAGAAATATCTTCATCATGGCCTTCTGCGGCCTTGGTGCTGGGAGTGATGATGGGTGAGGGAAAAGGATCATTTTCTTTCATACTATCGGGCATGGATACCCCGCAAAGCTCCCTTTTACCGGAGGCATAAGTGCGCCAGGCATGACCGGTCAGGTTTCCCCTTACCACCATTTCAATTTTAAAGGGCTGGCATTTTCGTCCGATAGAAACATGCGGGGCGGGTACCTCCACCAGCCAGTTGGGACATATATCGCTGGTGGCTTTCAGCATATAAGCAGCGATCTGGTTCAACACCTGTCCTTTAAAAGGAATAGGGCGGGGAAGGATGACATCGAAGGCGGAAATGCGGTCGGAAGCGACCATTACCAGCCATTGGTTGCCGATCGAGTACACATCACGCACTTTTCCACGATAAAAACCGGACTGGTTAGGAAATGAGAACTGAGACATGTTTCGAAAGTAAGAAGCGGCCCAAAACCAGCCAATTCACCCCCGCCCAAGATTTCAACATTTTATCCCTGAAAAGGCTTTTTTTTTGATGAAAAAATCAGGGTGCAAGGCCGCTCTTTCCCCTTAAAAATTAAATTTTTAGATAAGATTTACAATGCTTATTTTTCCATCAAATTCCAAAACTAAAATTCCCTATTATGAGAAAAAGCTGCTGCTTTTTAGCTACCTGGCTAATGGCTGTCTTGTTTTCGATTGCTGCAAACGCACAGACAGTTACAATCTCCGGTACTGTCCGTAATGAGACCACCAAAGAAAGTGCTCCCGCTGTTTCAATTCGTGTTAAAGGAACCAATCTCGGTACCTATACCAACTCCGACGGGGCTTTCTCTATCTCTGTTCCCAAACTCCCTGTAGTCTTACAGATCAGTTCTATTGGTTTCGAAGACAAGGAAGTAACAGTTTCGGACGCACAGCCCCTGACCATCGATTTGAAAATAAATAACCAGATGGGTGTGGATGTGGTAGTAGCTGCCAACAGAACACCGACAAGGATATTACAATCTCCTGTAACCGTGGAAAGGATGAACAGCAACACCTTGCGTAATGTGGCTGCTCCCAACTACTATGAGGCAATCGCCAACCTGAAAGGGGTGGATGTACATACGGCCAGTTTGACCTTCCGCACCGTAACCACCCGAGGTTTTGTGAGCAGTGGTAATACCCGTTTGAACCAGTTGATCGATGGTATGGATAACCAGGCCCCCGGTTTGAATTTTGCTGTGGGTAGTGTTATCGGGCCCTCCGATTTAGATGTTGACAACGTGGAAATTCTGTCTGGTGCCTCTTCTGCCCTCTATGGTTCAGGTGGTATGAACGGAACAGTATTGATCACTACAAAAAGCCCTTTTAAATACAAAGATCTTAGCTATAATATCAAGCAGGGCTTTATGCATGTGGATGGCAAACAGCGCAGTGCTGCTCCTTTTTACGACTGGTCATTCCGCTATGCCAAAACATTCAGCAATAAATTCGCTTTCAAAATAGCAGCACAATTAGTAAAAGGTGCTGACTGGGAAGCGGAGGATTACAGGAACAAACAACAGATCGGAATTTTGAGTAAAGTGGTGGGTGGTAACCGTGGCAATGATCCCAATTTCAATGGTATCAATATGTATGGTGATGAGACCAGTGCCAGTATGGACGGGTTTGCTTTTTTTGTGCAGGACCAGACCCGCAGGGGTATCCTGGCCCAGACAGGCGGTGCATTTGATGCGATCAATCATCCTTTGTTAGGTGCCAACGCTTACTTTAATGCCATTGGCAATCCTGCTTATCCCACCAACGCACAGCTTACTAATTATTATAATTTATTAACGGCAAATGGGCTTGGTGCAGCCGTTCCTGCCATTCAGCAAATGATGCCATTCTATATTGGTATGAAAAATGGTTATTTCCATGGCGCCAGCATTTCCAGGGAAGGTTATAAAGAGGAAGACCTGGTAGATTATAATACCGTAAATGCAAAAGTGACCGCAGCATTCCATTATAAGATCACAGAAAGACTGGAAGCATCTTTGAGTTCTTATTTTGGTACAGGTACCACTGTTTATACGGGTGCTGACAGGTATTCATTGAGAAACCTGAAAATGGCACAGCATAAGCTGGAATTCAGAACACCTAACTGGTTTGTTCGTGGATACACCACGCAGGAGAATGCCGGTGAATCGTATAACGCCACAGCGTTGGGAGCATTCCTGAATGAAACTTACAAACCCAGTTCTTCCTGGTTCCCGCAATATATCGGTAACTTCTCTGAAACACGCCGCCTGGGCGGAGCTGCTTTAAGTGATATGACTATTCACGGTATGGCCAGGATCTATGCGGATACGGTAGGTGGAACAAAAAGATTAATACCCGGAACAGCTGCTTATGATGCGGCTGTAAAGAAACTCAGGTCTACAGCTATCCGCAAGGGCGGCGCCTTATTCCTGGATAAATCTGATCTCTATGCTTCAGAAGCTCAGTTCAATATTTCTGAGCTGGGGCATTTCTCTGATAAAGTGGAAGTATTGGTGGGCGCCAACTGGAAACAGTGGGTAATGAATTCACAGGGAACCATCTTTGCTGATACAACAGGTTCCATTCGTGTAAACGAATATGGTGGCTTTATTCAGTTTAAGAAAGCACTTTTGAACGATGTGCTCACACTGAGTGCGGCAGGTCGTTTTGATAAACAAACCAATTTCAAAGGCCGCTTCACACCAAGGCTGGCAGCGGTGATCAAAGTAGCAAAAGATAATTTTATCCGTTTGTCATACCAGACAGCTTATCGTTTCCCCACCAACCAGAACCAGTATATCAGTTTGGTTACTGGATCGGGCGTATTAATGGGTTGCCTGCCTGAGTTCCAGACCTTCTATAAATTGAATTCGACTCAGCCCGGTTATACCGCAGCCAGTGTGCTGGCATATCGTGCAGGTGGGGTTGGTGATTCCAGCAGGCTCGTGGTGGCCGATTTTAGAACAGTAACTCCTGAAACGGTATATTCTTATGAAGTGGGTTACAAAGGGGTAATTGCCGGCAGATTGATGATTGATGCTTATGCATACTACAGCCGTTACAAAGATTTCCTGGTGAATGCGGCAGTGGTTCAGTCTACTGTTGTTCCCACTTCGGGTTCTGCTTATAAGTTCGGGGTGTACTCTCCGTACAGCAGCCGGAGCTTATCTTATGTTCAGAATTCCACAGATATCGTGAAAGCGTTAGGATGGGGTATAGGCATCGAATATAAGGTTATCAAAAGCTACTACCTGTATGGAAACGTATATTCAGATGAGCTGAGAGATGTGGACCCCAATGTGGTCACATTCTTCAATGCTCCCAAATACCGTTTCAATATTGGTTTGAGAAATGAGAATGTTTGCAAGAATATTGGTTTCAATGTAGTGTTCAAATGGCAGGATAATAACTATTACGAAGGAACATTTGTTTCCGGCACACTGCCTTACTTTGGCTGGTGGGATGCGCAGGTTACGTATCGTCCTGCAGGCACCAAGAGCACATTCCGTGTAGGTGGTACCAACCTGGGTAACCAATACCAGCGTACTGGTTTTGGCAGTCCGGCTGTGGGAGGTTTGTATTATTTAAGCTATGGCTACAATCTCTTCTGATAATAACTAAGGAAACTGGGTTTTAAGTATAAGTCCCCCTGATATGTTCGGGGGGATTTTTTTGTGCCTGGTAGCGTTACTGCCGGGAATTAGTATTTTGTGAATAGAAAGGTAAAAGTGGAATTAGATGATCGGTTCGTGGGGGCACGAATCAAGGCATGGAATATTTATCCCTTTAGTTGCCCCCAATTGTATAATAATGAAAAAACCTTTAATTATCATATCATTCTTATTACTTAGTTCGCTCAGTATCTTTTTACCATGTTGTGTTTCTCAAAAAAAGATTAAAGTAATAGGAATGGCCAGGAACGATTATAATATTGCTATTGTGCGTACTAAAGATCGCACATATTATTTGAGGAGAGTTATTCGTTGGGATTCAGCTTTTTTAGATAAGGAAGTCAAGGTTACTGGTAAGCTCTTGTTCTCTAAATATAAGCCGGATACTATAGGCGGTTATGTGTATCACTCTAATCGCCCTTTTGATATGTATTGGATATTGAAGCCAAAATGGAAGCTGGTTAAATAGAAAATCATTTTCCAGACCGGTGACCCGATATAACCAGGCCTCGTTATCTGTAGAATGTTGAAAAAATATTAGATGTTGTCCATCGTTTCCTGAAATAATCGGGCAAGTGAAATGATGGAATGCAAAGGAAGAAAACTAACTGTATTGGTCATGAAAGCATCCACAACAATTTTAATAACCATCCTGCTATTTTCCTCATGCACCAGCAAAGTGAAAATAAAAAGGGAGGTTTTTGAGAAAATTACCTTTGGCTGGGATACAACAGAGGTGAAAAAACTATTGGGTGAGCCTCATAAAATCAGGCATACGCCCGATTCAGGCGTTGACTATTACTATATCAGGGAAGCAAGTCTTACAGGAAATGGATATTCATTGGTGCGATTCGCAAAAGATGGATTTTTTGAGTCAAAGCACTATATCATCCCGGATTAAGTAACTCTAGTGGTTACTACACCAGCACCTTCATCACCTGCCCGATCAGTTTGCCGTTGTGATAGATCTGAAGAGTATAGGTGCCGGCTTTGTATTCGTCGGCGTTGATTGAAAATAACAGTTTTTTACTTTCTCCCTTCTCGTATTCAAACCGCATTTTGCGGGTATAAGATACTTTGGCGCCATTGCTCAATGTCATCGTGGTGCTTTCCCATACATCGTCATTCTTCAGTACAGCGCCATCCGGCTGGGTAATGGCAATATAGACCTCCGCATTGTTGTACTGGTTCAGGTTGTTCTGTACTGTAAAAGATACCACCAGCTTGCTCACTTTTTTGGCTTGAGAAGTTTCCTGTTCCCGGTCATTCTTTACCGTTACAGGCGATAGCACTACTTCAGAGGCTACAAACAAAGAAGCCAGGTTCACTTTTTCCGTCAGTGCCCTGTTCTCTTCGCCCAACTGCCGCACATTTTCCTGCAATCCGGCAATATCACCGGATAGCTTGTTCATCACTTCCGTGAGCCGCAGTTTTTCACCTTCCACCGATTCTTTCTGCGATTTCAGATCATCCACCAGGCTTTGCAATTCCTGGATTTTTTCTCTCGCCACGGCCAGGTCTTTTTTAGAAGCGCCCTTATTGCCGAGTATCTGGTTGATCTCAGTCCTGAGTTTATATACTTCGGCCAGCTTGACATTCAGTTGCTGACGTAATGAATCAGCATTGGTTTTGGTGGAATCCAGCTGGATACCCAGGTCGCTGATGGTGGAGGAATATAGCCGCTGCAGGGAATCCTGCACGCCTTGTGCCACCGCAATGGAGTCTTTAATATAAACTTCGTTACGCTTTTTAGCGTATTGGTTCTTGTCGTAGAGGTGATAGGCCCAAGTAGCCACCAATCCCACAGAAAGCAAGCCCAATAGCAAGGATTTAATATCTCTCATTCGTTAGCCAGGTTTAATCACGTTCAGTATGCTCAGTAGCCCGGTGGCAGGGCTAATCCAGGTTTTTATTTGGGGTACGATATCTTTGAAATGGTTCAGTTCTTCAGGTTTTCATCCACATAGGCAGACACCCAGCCCACAGCGCCATTTTTTACCAGGTAAAATTGTTTGGTTTCAAAGGAAGAAACAAACTGCCGCATGATCTTCAATAATAACCCGGTTCCCGACATCATCGATTTTTGATCAAATACTTTATTCACGGTGGAAACGGCTTTGAAGATGGCTTCTTTTTCCGGTGATCTTTCTCCTTTCCCGGCTATCGTTTCGGCTGTAACAGAATTATAGTTCTTGTACAACCTGTCATAGAATTTCACCACATCATCAAAATTCACGGAAATAACCGGCCGGTCAAGTTGATCAGGGTACATCAGGGTGGCCACCGCCCAGGCAATTCCACCGCTTACGGCGATATTGTCACTGAGGGGATAGGCGCCGCTGGAGTTCACGGCATAAATGATCTCCGAATTCTCAGCATTGATCAATACCCTTTGCAGTTGCCTGTCATAATTGGAAAGGCTGTTATCACCCTCCAGTCTTTTTTCAGCGGCATTGCCCGTACTTTTTGTACCCCAGTTAATCTGGAAAAGCTTGAAATTTTGGGTGTTCCCATTCGGAAAAAAACCGCCCTTGGTATTACCGCTCCCTATATCCAGCAGGAAAGTGCTGTAGCGCCGGGCATTCGGTACAATACCCAGGTGCGATAGTTTGGCCTCCGTCATTACATCCACCACTTCCACCTGGCGTGTGGGTTCATTGATCTTTACCCGGAAGGAGTCGATGAGATTATTCACCCATTTTGTTTTATCATCTTTCTCGGCCTGCATTTTAACACCGCTGCTGATAACGGTAAAAACCCTTTTGGAAGGAATGTTATAATCGTTCACCGCTTTATGGTAAAGGCCACAAAGCCCCTTCAGGGTAGCCGAAAAAGTAGGCTCTGTAAAAGAAATAAAATCCGTATTGGTGGTGGTATCCTTGAGAATATTAAAGGCACCGGTGCTCTGTGCATTTTTTCCGATCTCAATGATACTCATCTTCACACCTTTCGATCCTACTTCTATTCCTGTATATACGGATGAATTATTGTATTTGGCTTGTAAACTGTTTTGTGCAGTGGCGCCAATTCCCATCAACAGAACAAGTGTGGATAACTTAATCCTGTACAATTGCTTATGCATCATGTGTGATAATTTACTTGCGATAAAATTACTATTAATGCATACAGCTTTTTGGGGCTTTTATCCCCCCTTTTAATTATGTGAAGAAAATGTGTTTAAACTAAAAACCTCCCCGGATCCTTGAGGACGGGGAGGTTTCTTAATGCAGGAGTTAACTGCTTTTAACCGAATAAACCACCTTTTTTCAGGCTTCTGATACCTTCACCGATCTTGAAGCCATTATGATAAATTTCAATTTTATAGTTTCCAGTCTGGAATCCTTCCTGGCGGATAGGGAACTGAACTGGTTTACGGGTTCCCTGCTGGTAATCAACCGGGATCTTAGCCGTAAAGTTCTTGTCACCATCCATCCGTGTGTTCAATACGTTGCTGGCATCAGCGATCACTTTTCCGTCAGGACCCGTTACGATCAGGTACATATCGGCCGGACCTGATTTAGCGATACGGTTCTCCACATCAAAGGATACCACCAGTTTGTCCACTCTCTTGGCTGTAGAAGTGTTCTTTTCTTTGCCACCTTTCTTTTCGTCTACAGGTGTCACCTGTATATTGGAGGCGCTGAAAGTTGATCCCACATCCACTGTTTTTTCCAGTTCTGCCTTTTCTGCACCTACTGTTACCAGGTTGGTTTCCAGGTCAGCTTTTTCCTGTTTTAAAGATGTATTGGCCACATTCAGTTCCTGGTTTTCACCAGTCAGTCGTGTTACTTCTGCTTCCAGGCCGCTGATCTTATCATTCAGTTCAGCGATCATTGTCCTGGCTTTAGCCAGTTGGGCAGCTGTAGCATTTTTATCGTTCAGGATCTTGCGGATCTCTGCCTTTTTAGCATCGATATCTTTCTGCAGAGCTGTTTTTTCACCCTGTAAATTGTTATTGGCGCCAGTGATAGAATCGAGCCTGATTTCAGCCGCATCATACATCATGCGGATAGAATCACGCTGAGACATATAACTGTTAGACTGTGTTTGAGCAACCTGCAGCTTTTCGCTGGATTTGTTTTTGTCCCAAAGCAGGAAGCCCCATGTGCCCAAAAGGCCGGCAGCCAGCAAACCAATGATCAGGTTTTTGCTGTTCCTGTTCTTAGGCGGTTGGCTCTGCGGAGCGTTGGAAGCCGAAGGATAATTAGTGTTTGTCATACAAAAGGATTTTTGACTTTTATTATTTTTTTTGTTTTTCCAGGTTTATCCAGGTTTTTTGAGGTGGGAAGCCGTTGCATCCCTTTTTATGAATTCCTGTTAAAATCCTGTTCGAGGCACAAAATTTCGAAAACCGTGCCAGAAAACAGGGAAGCGGTTATTAACAGGTGTTATTATATTAACGCCGGGCAACCCTGAAACATTGTATCTTAGCGCCTTATGAGTGTGGAAAAGGTTATTTCAGACTGGAAAAAGAAATCCTTCAAACCCGTTTATTGGCTGGAGGGGGAGGAAGATTACTATATCGATAAAGCGGTGGAATACGCTGAACGCCAGATACTGCCTGAAAGCGAGGCTTCCTTTAATTTGACCGTTTTTTATGGTAAGGATGCCAACTGGGCCGAGGTGGTCAACGCCTGCCGGAGATACCCCATGTTTGCCGAAAGACAGGTGGTGCTTCTCAAGGAAGCCCAGCAAATGAGGGACGTGGAGAAGCTGGAACCCTATATTGAAAACCCGCTCCATTCCACTGTTTTTGTGGTCTCGTACAAGGAAAAGAAACTGGATGCCCGAAAGAAATTTGCCAAACTGGTAAAGGAAAAAGGGGTGCTGATCACCACCAAAAAGATCTATGATAAGGACCTGCCCGGTTGGACACAGCAACTGGCCGAGTCAAAAGGGCTGGCCATTTCTCCCAGGGCCCTGGCATTGCTGGTTGACCATATCGGTAATGACCTGAACCGGATCGAGAATGAGATCGATAAATTATCCGTGAACCTGGGTAAAAGGACCAGTATTACAGAGGATGATATTGAACAATATATCGGGGTAAGCAAGGAGTATAATGTTTTTGAATTGCAATCGGCCCTGGCGGCAAAAGACCTGTCCCGGGCCATGCGCATTGTTCAGTATTTTGAAGCCAACCCCAAAGCAGGGCCCATCCAATTAATACTTCCATCGCTATATAGTTTTTTTAGCAGGGTATTTATGGTTTTTGGTGCCGGCACACAGGATGAAAAAACCATTGCCAGCACCATTGGTGTGAACCCTTATTTTATGAAGGACTATATGCAGGCAGCTAAATTGTACACTTATACGGGAGTGGAGAAAGTGCTCCTGTTACTGCACCAGTATAACCTGAAAAGTGTGGGGGTGGGGAGTACCAATACGGAAGATGCTTCTTTGCTGAAGGAAATGATGGTGAAAATGATGTGAGTAAAGGGGAAGGCTCAAGGCAAAGGCACAAGGCTTCCTAAGTAGACGGTTGGCTCCCGGCTCCCGGCTCCCGGCTTCTGACTCCGTTCTCCGTATCTTTGCCCCCTTCTTTGAAGTATGCAACTTTATCAAACCTATCAACATCTCTTTATTTACAATCTTTAAACAATGCGAAAACTATTTTATTCTATTCTTACAGCCGTTTCTTTATTTATATTGACCGGGTGCTACGACACGATCCAGGAAATAACTATTAATAATGATGGCACCGGCAAATTCAGCAACACCAACGACATGAGTAACATCATACCCCTGATGAAGAACATGGGATTAGCCGAACAGATCGAAAAAGAAGGTGGGGATAAATTCGACTCCACCATTAACCTTGCTGCATTGACAGATAGTATTCCCGGTCTCACCCCGGAAGAGAAGAAACTGGCTGCAAAAGGTGTATTGAACGTGAAGATGGACATGAAGGCTGAACAATTCATTACCAATGTTAGTTTTCCATTTACAAAGCCCGGTGAGATGACCACCTACAGTAAATTAGCCTCTAAAGCAATGGCCGAAGCCATGAAAGACCAGATGGGTGATATGCCCGAGGGTGGCGATGGAGAGGAAGAAATGTCTTCCCCGGATGATTATTATACCTATGAGTTCTCCAATGGCGAACTGAAGAGAAAGGTGATCAAAGAAAAGTATGCAACAGTTGCCAGCAATAAAATTTTTGAAAAAATGCAGGAGGCTGCAGCTATGGGATTGTCCATGAAGAACACCTACATCATCAACCTGCCACGCCCCGCTAAAGAAGTGGAAGGTAAGAATGCAAAGTTGTCAGAAGACAAAATGAAAGTAACGGTTACAGCCACACTCGATGAGTTCCTCGCAGATGCTTCTGTGCTGGAGTTCAAAGTGAAATATTGATCCTTTTATATAGTTCATAGCCGCTTCAGTTCGTGCATACGTTCAGGGGCGGCTATGTTTTTTACAATATTTTCAGACTATCTATTTTATCCTGGTCGATCTGTTTTACGAGGTCTTCTAAGTTATCGAACCGTATTTCTTCCCGAAGGTATTTTTTGACAAACACTTTCAGCGACCGGCCATAAATCTCTTTGTCAAAATCAAAGATGTTCACTTCTATCACCCTTTTCTTTCCATCCACAGTAGGACGGAAACCGATACTCATCATCCCTTTAAAACGCTTTTGGGTATGGAATATATCGCCTTCACCGCTAACCAGCTCCACATACACAGCATAGATGCCATTTCCCGGTGTTATTTTTTCTTCATCTGTTACTTTCAGGTTGGCTGTGGGGTAACCCAGCTTCCTGCCCAGTTTGTCGCCATCCACCACCACACCGGTAAAGAAAAATTCATAACCCAGTAATGTATCCGCAGTGGCGATATCATTATTCAGGATCGCTTCGCGGATATTGGTGGAGCTGATAGAAATATTCTCCAGCACATGTTTGGGAATCTCTTTCAGTTGGTAATTATATACTGCTGCTTTTTCTTCCAGCAGGCGGTAATCTCCCTGGCGGTTGCGGCCAAAACGATGATCATAGCCAATAATAATGGTATGCGGTTGAAATTTATTGACCAGGAAATTTCTGATATAATCCTCGGCGGGTTGATTGGCAAAAGCCTCTGTAAATGGGACCACGACGAGATGATCGATGCCCAGTTCACGCAATAGTTCAGTTTTTTCTTCCAGGGTATTGATGAGCCTTATGCCCAGAATGGTGGAAGAAACGATCTTACGCGGGTGCGGATGAAAAGTGATGATCACCGTTTCTCCGCCGATAGCTTTGGCTTCTGCTTTTAGCTTGCTGATAACCTGCCGGTGGCCCATATGCACCCCGTCAAAAGTGCCGATCGTGATCACAGCATTCCTGAATTCAGGCAGATTATCAATATCGGTATGTACTTTCATAAAGTGCTGCGAAGATAGTTATTAGTCGATAGTCCTTAGTCTTATAGTCGCTAGCCGCCGACTGTGTACTTTTAACTACTTTTGCAACTTTAATCGAATAAAAACCCATTCCGGATGTCTCTCTATTCCAAGCGGGGTGTATCGGCCCAGAAAGAAGAAATTCATGCAGCAGTAAAGGATCTTGATAAGGGGTTGTATGAAAAGGCCTTTTGTAAGATATATCCCGATGTGCTCTGCGGCGATGATGCCTGGGTGAACCTGATGCACGCCGATGGTGCAGGTACCAAAAGTATCCTCGCTTATCTATACTGGAAGGAAACTGGGGATATTTCCGTTTGGAAAGGAATTGCCCAGGATGCTATTGTGATGAATCTCGATGACCTGCTTTGCGTGGGTATCTATGACAATCTTCTTTTTTCGTCTACTATTGACCGTAATAAGCAGGTGATTCCTGCCGAAGTGCTGAAAGAGATCATCAACGGTTCGCAGGAATTTTTTGATACCATGAAAGGTTTTGGAGTAAACATCACCTATATGGGAGGTGAAACTGCAGATGTGGGAGATGTGGTAAGAACGATCGCGGTGAATGGAACCATGACAGCCCGCTGGCCCAAAGCTAGGCTGGTAACCAACGAAAAGATCAGCACGGGGAATGTGATCGTGGGACTGGCAGGATATGGCCAAACGAAATATGAAAAGAACTATAACAGCGGTATTGCCAGCAACGGGCTGACCAGTGCCCGCCACGATATGTTGCAAAAAACCTATGGTGCCCGTTTTAAAGAAAGTTTTGATACTTCGCTGGATGAACAAGTGGTTTATATAGGCCCGCACCGGTTAACGGATGAGGTGAAAGATGGCGCCGCAAGCTTCGAAGTGGGAAAACTGTTGCTCTCGCCTACAAGGACCTTTGCCCCTGTGATCAAAGAAATACTGTCTCATCATTTTGATGCGGTAAATGGACTGATCCATTGCAGTGGTGGCGGACAAACAAAATGCCTGAAATATATTCCCGATAATGTGCGTATTGTAAAAGACCAGCTTTTTGCCCCGCCTGTTATTTTTAAACTTATCCAAAAGGCCAGCGGCTCTGATGACAGGGAAATGTACCAGGTTTTCAATATGGGCACCCGGATGGAAATATATACAAATGAAAAAGACGCTGACAAGATCATCAGCGTCGCGAACAATTTTGGAGTGGAGGCCAAAGCGATCGGCAGGGTGGAACCAGGCGATAAAAAAGAACTGGTCATCCAAACTCCATCCGGACAGCTCTTATTTTAATTGACTACCTCGTAAAACCTGGAAGGAACTTTCCATTCTCTTCCTTCGTTTTTAATTCTAATATTATCAAGCGTAAATAATTTACCTGCTGTGGCCCTTTCTATCAGGCCCTTCGTTCCGGCATTCCACTCATTTCCCTGGTTAACCACTTGCGCTAAATCACCATTGCCGGTGTCGATAGTGAAAATAAAAGAAACAATTTCTGCACCAGCAGGCAATTGAATAAGATCTTTCGCAGCCGACTTTTTAAGTTCCGCAAGAGAAATGGCGGGCATTTTTGACTTTTGGGATTCCGTTGCAGCAGGAGTAGTTGTCACTACTTCTCCCATAGAACCATCAGAAACCTCAGCTGTTGGTCTAAAATTTTTGTCACCCTTACCGATGATAAAAGTTACCGGTTGTTTTTTATATGACTTTACAATCTTCCCATTTTGAATAGCCGGGTTCCATTTGGCGCCCAGTCTCACCACCCGCATGGCCTCTTCTTCCATACCGAAACCATGTTTGGTAAGGGTCTTAATGTCTGAAACTACGCCATCCTTATTTACAATAAACATGACGATCACGGTATAGGCGCCGTCGGGTGCTTTTTTCTTTGTAGCAACTGAAGGGTCTAAATTTCTTTCTAAATGTTTTCTCCAGGCATCCGCCCCACCGGGATAAGTGGCTTCAATTTCCACCCGGTCGAAAATGATATTATCACCCTTTTCGCCTTTTTCACCCTTCTCACCTTTTTCGCCTTTTTCACCTTTTTCACCCTTATCGCCTTTATCATTATTGTTCACTACTTCACCATTTTGTTCCATCAGCTTTTTCAGCCAATCACCGTATTGGGATTGCACCTGTTTTGATTGCTCTTTTGACAGAACGATTACGCCACTTTCATACACCAATCCGATATGATCTCCTTTGGAACGAATAACACCAGTAATTTTTTTATTATCCACAGCCAGGTATTTTTCGCCGTTGGCCGTGTTGGTGATCACTTTCACTTCTGGATTTGTGGTATCAGCAAATACCAGTTTTCGCTCGTTCCAGTCAGCGCTTTTTCGCTGGGTGGCATATTGATCAATCGTGTTCAGGATCACAGTAGCAATTTTTTCCTGGTTGGCCGGGACCTTGATATAAGCCAGGTCATTTTCATTGGTCATATACCCAATTTCTACCAGGGCAGCGGGGCAGGGAGAATGGTCGAGTACATAAATACCAGACCTGGACTGCACTGTCTCCATGTTGGTGGAATAGATCTGCGAAAAATAATTCAGGAGAATGGAAGCTAATATTTTATTCTCCGGTTCATGTGTTTTGTTTTTTTGAGAAATGACCACTTCCATGCCGGATTTTACTTTCGCTTTTTCTGTTTCTGCATTGATGTGCAGCGAAAGAAAAAGATCGGCTTTTTGCTGTACAGCTTCCTGTGACCTGGAAGCCAGCGAAGGGAAATCGTCCCCGCTACGGGTCAGGATGATCTTGATATTTTCATCACTGTTCAGGGCTTTCACCTTTTGTGCAATGGTGAGTACAAGATCTTTTTCCTGGGTCCCATCCAGGCCCCTGGCGCCGATATCCGATCCTCCGTGACCCGCGTCAATGACAACAGTGATCGGTTTTTCAACAGGGGGTGAATAGGATTGATCGTCCTTGTTTTTGTAATTGAATGCGAAAAGCGCCACTGTTATAGCGGCCAGCGGGAGCACCATCATTTTTCGCAGGTACTGGTGCCCCGGTTTTTGAGATGTTGTAATCATGGCTATACGTCTTTTTATCTGGTTATTAAAAAAAGGATGAACAAGGTGATGTTGTGTTTGCAGTGCCTGCATAAGCAATAATTCCGCATATTCCCAACCGTTATGCTCCCGGATGGCAAACTGGTCGGCCAGGAATTCATGGATCGCTTTTATTTCTTTCCTGATCAGGTGAAAGAAGGGGTTGATCCAGAAAATAAGGGAGACCATCTCCAGGAAAATAATATCATAACTGTGCTTTTGCCCGATATGGAACAGCTCATGCCGGAATATCTGCTGGCCTTTGGATGACTGGAGGTCTATTTGCTTATTCCAGAACAACCAGCGGAAGAAAGAAAATGGGGTGTTGGGTTCACTGGTATTGACAAAACGGATATGTTCAACTTTTTCCACCGGGTTAGCACGAATGATGCTCCGGATGCGGGCCAATGAAAACAGGATGCGGCACAGGATGATAAAACCGACCGATGCATAGAGTATATAAAGAAGGTTTTGCCAGGTAAACCAGCTGCTTTCACGGGCTGCAGTCACAAGATGGCCCGCAGATTCCTCGGTGCCGGCTGCTGAAATAACAGTCAGGGTCTGTAATACAAAGGATGTATCCGTTTCCAGCCGGGTAAAATATACCGGAATGTTCAGGAAGGGTATCAGCATGCTGACGATGGTGGAAGCCAGCAGGTAGAACCGGTTATAATGGTGGAACCGCTTGTTACGGAGCGCCACGTGATAATAACCATACAGGATAGCCGAAGTACAGATGACCTGCAACAGGTAATAAAGTACTGGTTTCATTTTTGCTGGCTTTGTTTTTTGATTTGTTTGATCAGTGACTCCAGTTCTTCCACAGAAATATTATTCTCTTTGACCAGGAAAGACACCACATTGCTGAAAGAACCCTCAAAGTAACCTTTGACCAGTTGTTTCATACTCCGCTTGGAATATTCTTCTTTCGTCACCAGCGGGTAGTACTGGTTATTCCTGCCGATGGTCTCAATGCCAACAAATTCTTTTTCCACCAGGATTTTCAGCAAAGTAGCCACGGTGTTCTGGTGAGGTTTGGGGTTGGGCATCGCTTCCACGATCTCCCGCAAAAAGGCTTTTTCCTGCTTCCAGAGTGATTGCATCACCTGTTCTTCTGCTTTTGTCAATGGTTTCATGTTCGGAGTATATAACGCAAACGTATAACTAATTATTTAGTTTAACAACTAAAATTTTAGTTAAACGTCAAATGCCCGACAATTTGAGCCGCTCCGGCAGGGTCTTACATATTTTTACTCTCGTAAGAAATGTCCTGGCCCTGGTTTAAACCCAGGGCATCCAGAAATTTTTGAATCGGCGTTAACGTTCTTTCCTTTACTTTGCAACAAACTCATACACAATGACCGAGCCGATCATTGAACTCAGGAATGTCAATATTTACCAGGGCAGCAATCTCATTTTGCAGGAAGTGAACCTTACAGTGAATAAAGGAGAATTTGTGTACCTCGTGGGAAAAACGGGTACCGGTAAGTCCAGCCTGCTGAAAACTTTATATGGTGAATTGCCCCTGACCGAAGGCGAGGGAACCGTAGCCGGTTTCAGTCTCCGGGGGCTCGACTGGAAAAAAGTACCCTACCTGCGCCGCAATCTCGGGGTGGTGTTCCAGGACTTTCAATTACTCACCGACCGTAACGTCAATAACAACCTCAAGTTTGTTCTCAAAGCCACCGGGTGGACTGATGAAAAACTAATGGACGAAAAGATCATGGATGTACTCGATAAAGTAGGGTTAAAGGCCAAAGGGTTTAAAATGCCCTTCGAGCTGAGTGGTGGGGAACAACAACGTATCGATATAGCCAGGGCCTTGCTCAACTCTCCTAAGCTGATACTGGCTGATGAGCCTACCGGTAATCTTGATCCCGAAACATCAGATGAGATCATGAACCTCTTGTTTCATATCTCCAAAGATTATAACACCGCGGTGGTGATGGCATCACATGATTATATAGTGGTACAGAAATTCCCTGCCCGTATGATCCGGACCGAAAGAGGCCGTGTGATCGATAATGCTACAATCAGTATGCAATAATGCTGTGGGACTATCCATCCTCATACCCGTTTATAATTTCCAGGTTAGTTCATTGGTGAATGCATTGGCCGGTCAATTGATAAAGACTGGCAGGGAAGGAGAGATCATATTATTTGATGATGGTTCAGACACAAATTACACCACCCATAACAAATCGATCCGGCATCCGCTGGTTAGTTATCATCAAAACCCTTCGAACGAAGGAAGGATGCGATCACGTCTCCGTCTGGCAGCACTGGCCCGTAATGACTATCTTTTATTCCTCGATTGCGACAGCGGTATTATCAAAGATGATTTTGTAAGCAGGTACCTGGACCTCATGGACCAGCAACTGCCTTTAGCTTCCGGGGGAAGGGTTTACGACACCAGCGAACCGGGCTGTGCATACAGGCTTCACTGGAAATACGGAACAGCCCGGGAGGGCAGGGCAGGGGCCTTTCAATCCAATAATTTTTTAGTGCAGAAAAAGATATTTGAACAGCTGGATCACACCCTGCAATTGCCGGGATATGGCCATGAAGACAGCTGGTGGGGCATCCAGTTTGAAAATGCAGGTATACGTTGCCGTTATATTGATAACCCCGTCCTGCACCTGTTGCTCGAAACCAATGAGGCCTTCCTTCAAAAATCGGTGCATGCACTGGGCAACCTGCTGATGCTGGAAAAAAAGGCCGGAACAAAATCAGTAAGTCGTTCTGTAAAAATATTCCGCTGGTATGCCGGTTTAAAACGATTCGGGCTGGCGGGTTTATTCCTTTTTATGGAGCGGTTCTTTCATCATTCTTTCAGAAAGAATCTTCTTTCCTGCCGTCCCCGTCTTACTTATTTTGATTACTATCGTCTGGCAGAGTTGATCCGCAGGGGCCAATCAGTCAAATAATAAATGTACCAGTTGCCGGGCAGGGTTATCCAGGTTAAGCTGTCGTACGATTCTTTTGCGGAGATCAATTTCTTCCTGCTCAAAAGGCTGATGGAATAATTGCAGGATCACCGATTTGAAAGCGGCAGCATTCACCGCCACATGACAGGCTTCTTCGAATGCAGTACCGGCTACACCCTTATCATTCGTTATACAGTGCCTGCCACAAAGCACGGCATGCACCAGCTTAGCTTCCGGCTTTTTATAACTAAAGGAAGGGAGTACATGAATATGCGCTTTGCTCACCAGGTCCTCCATCTCTGATACCGACGGATCAGTAATTAAACAGGTATGCGAATAGAATGCCGCCAGTTTTTTAATGGTCCTGCCGGGATGGTTACCTGCAATAACCAATGGCGTGCTGATATCATTAAATACGCTGGATAATAACCACACAGCTGCTTTTTCATTAAGCGGATCGGCCAGGTTGCCATGATACAAACAAAAATTACCCATACCCGGCTGCCCCTGTACCGAATGGTAGGGAGAAAAAACAGGCAGGTAATGTATATGGGGCAGCTGATGGTCTTTTTGGGAAGCAGCCGCATTTTCTTCAGAAGAAAACAGGTACAGGCAATTGGCCGGTAACCTGTCTTCCAGTTTTTTCATGGTCTTGCTACGGTGTTTCCATTTCATCCGCTTGATAAATGACCCGGTTTCTGAGGCCAGTTGCTGATGATAACGGCATTCGTCATGATACATTCTCACGGCCACCCTTCGTTGGGTTCCGGCCAATTTCTCCAGCAGTTTATTGCAATGAAGGCCCTCAAATAAAACAGGGTGATCATCTTTTGACAGTATGCTGATCATTTCCTCACTGGCCACACAGGTATCGGCCTGCGGCGTTGCAGCGGATAACCAGGGGTAGATCGTTTCACAATACTTATTCAGTTCGGTGGGATGACAATTGGGGCTTGAACAAAAATAATGCAGGTGGATTTTGATCCCTTCATCATGGAGGGCCTTTAATTGCTGAACAGTATCGGCAATCACGCTGTTACTAACCGGCCAGGGAACACCGGGGCAAATAATATGTACATGACGGCTCACTCTTTAAATACTGATTGATAGAAACGGACTAGTTTTTTTTCTTCCTGCTGCCAGTTCAATACCTCCCTCGCCTGCAGACAGTTTTCCCTGAGTCTGTGATGTAAAACGTCGTTGACCAGCAAATTGTTGACGGCTTCAGCAATTCTTGCAGGGGTATTTTCGGCTATCAATATTGCCACTTCCCATTGTGCATTCATTTCCTGGTATTCAGGATAGGCCACAGTAACCTGTGGAATAGCCGCATGCACATATTCAAAGAATTTATTGGGCAGTGCCAGGAATTGATTTAACCCTTCCTTTTCCGGCACGTGGATGCCTATATATGCCTGCCGGGATACCCTCCACAATTCATCGGGTGGCAGCATGCCTTTTAGTACTACTTTATCTTCTACTTTATTTTCTTTTATCAATGCTTTGAGCTGCTGCATAAAATTGCCATCTCCACAGATCACCAGCTTGCAGGTGATCATTTTCATGGCCGGTATAAGTTGCTCAAAACCCCTTGCTTCGTTTACGGCTCCCTGGTAGAGAAGAAATTTTTCAGTTGCCATGACAGGCTCAAGCGACTGCAGGTAAGGCAGGTTGCGAATGGTTTCATAGTTTACACCATACAGGCGTTGAAATTCCCGGGCCAATCCATTGCTTACGGTATATCCCCATTTGAATTTTGGCAATGCCTTTCTTTCAATCCGTCGCCATGCCTTTTGAATAGCCGGCCTGGTCATCACTTCTTTCATCTCCGTAAAGAATTCATGTGCATCATAAATGCGGATTATTTTTTTCCAGCGGGAGATGGTCAAACAGGGTAAAATAGTATCGAGATCAATGGCGCAGATGGCATCCATTTTTTTGAACAACAGGAAAAAGAACAAACGGATATTGTATTCGGCGTAAAATAATTTGCCTTTATTGAACCAGCAGCGCAGCCGGTATTGCCGGTATTTTTCATTTTGTAAAGGGAGAGAGGAAGATAAACGTCGTCCCACCAAAGCAACATTATATCCATTCCCGGTAAGGGTCCGGCAGATGCGGTGCATCCGCTGATCGTAGGTCAGATCATTGGTGACGGTAAAATAGATCTTCTTCAAAACGATAAAAAAAGGTTTTGCAAATATGCAAAACCTTCCAATTTTTTACGATTAAACTTTATCCCTTATTGCCCTATATTCATACCTTCCATTCCACCACCTTCTTCCTGCCTGTTATTTTTTCTTTTGAAAAGAGAAGTATCAAATTTACCAAATCTCCAGTTGAAATTGATCCGCAGCACCTGGGGGTCACGGCGACGGAACACATCCTGCACAAAATAGGGTGACTCAGAATGAACATCAGATACCCGGGTCCTTAAAATATCATTCATATTGACGGAAACTGATGCCCTGTTATCCTTAAGGAAAGTATATCGAAAAGCAGCATCTAAATAGTAAACCGGTCTTACATAACCCTGTGCAGAAGTACTTTGCCCAAACATTCCACCGCCGCCGCCGCCTCGTCCGCCTCCGCCACCACTACCACCAGGTGGCAGGATGGATTTTGATTGGTAACTACCGGACAGCTGGAATGTAAGTTTTTTGGATATTTTGAAGTTGTTATTGATCTTACTGAACCAGCTGGCAAATTGCTCCTGCGGCTCCAGGGTCGGGTCATCAATAGTGATCTTTGAGGTAAACAGGTTGAAGTTGGTAGTTAGTTCCCACCATTTGGTGATATTATTTTTCATGGTGGCTTCCAGGCCTGTTACATAACTTGAATTGGCGTTGATATACGTATTTATGATCTGGTCTTTGCCGCTTACCGGGTCCACCTGTACTTCCTGGTAGCGGGTGATGAGATCGGTGGTGTTTTTATAATAAACCGATAATAACAGGTTGTCTTTATTCTTGAATATTTTTTGATAGGATAACTCCAATGAATTGGTGAATTCCGGGTTCAGACCGGGATTACCCTTGCTGAGATTCAAAAAATCAGATGAATCAGTAAAGGGAGATAATTGCCAGAAATTAGGTCTGTTGATCCTCCGGGAATAATTCAATTGCAATTCCTGGTCGCCTTTCATCTTCTGGCTTAAAAATACACTGGGGAAAAAACTAACGGGGAAATCAATATCGAATTTTTCATTGGTTTTTGTCAGCTCTCCCTGGTAATTAGAGCTTTCTGCCCTTAACCCTAACTGGTAGCCAAAATTGTTGATCCTGTTACTGTAAGTGGAATAAGCAGCGATAACACGGTCATTACTTTTATAATCCACTTGTGAGGCGGGCTGAAGGGTCAGTTCTCCCGTTGCCGGATCCACCGTATAAAATGCATTGGTGCTGGTATTATCATTGAAGGCAGCCCTTACTCCCAGTTCGATCTTTGACTTATCAGTCAGGGGGTTCACGAAATCAGTTTGCAACACGAGGCTTTTATTATCACCATCCCCGATCTGGCGTTGAGCGATCGAGTAATCTTTGGTGGTAAGATCGGGTTGGAAATAATCAGTTACCACCAGGTTGTCGTTGGGCCCTTTTCTTGAATTATAATTGATATCAGCTGTCCACTCCCGGCCTTGTTTGGGAAAATTATGTTTGAAACTTAAGGTGGTGCCGAGGTTGTTAAATTCACGCTTTGAATTGGAGTACCTCCTGGTGAAAGACGATGTAACGGGGCTGCTCAGTGTATCCACCAGCAGATCACTGGTAGTATTGGGTTTAAAACGTCCTTGCCCGAGGTTGATACTTCCGGACAGGGTGGTCCTGTTGGTAATGAAATAATCAATGCCAGCACGTCCAAATATCATATTCCCATTCATCACCGATCTGTCGGTCTGATAAAGTATATTATCCGGGTTATCAATTAACGACAACCTTTCCGTGGTACCATTGCTGATCGATCTTCTTTGGTTGAAATTCCCGCTGGCAAATACATTGATCTTGTTCTGCCGAACATTGATGTCGCCGCCGAGTCCCACACGGCCCCTTGTATCCAGGTTTGTTCTAAGGCTCCCGTTGTAACCTACTTTCCTGTTCTTTTTTAATATAATATTCAATATGCCGGACGTGCCTCCGGACGCATCGAATTTTGCAGATGGGTTGGTAATGATCTCCACGCTTTCAATGGCATCGGCAGGGATCTGGTCCAGCTCCATGGTGGTGGGCCGGCCGTCTACAAATACCTGGGGTGAGTTATTCCGGAGTGTCACGTTGCCATCAATATCCACATTCAATGAGGGAACATTACGCATGATGTCCACAGCTGTACCGCCGGCCGAAACTAAATTCTTATCCACATTGAAAACCTTCCGGTCAATACCTAATTGCAATCCGGCTTTTTCTGAAGTGATCGTTACATTCTCCAGCACTTTGTCTTCGATGTCAACTTTAATGTTGCCAAGATCTTTGTCCAGTGAAGCCAACATAGCTGTCATGTCCTGGTTGCCATTATTGTCGGGCCTCTTCAGACCAAATGAAACAGTTTGCTCATAAGGTTTGAAGCCCACCACGGTTACCATTAATTTGTACTGGCCCATGACCGGTACATTTTCCAGCCGGAAATCACCATTACTTTCAGTGAGCATGCCTGCGATCACCACGTCTTTGCGTTTTTTTGCGGCTGAGTCATATTTATTCTGGATCAATTGCACAGAAGCATATTCGATAGGTTTGGCGGATTTCGCCTCTACCAGCTTCCCGTAAAATGTTCCGGTAGGCATTTGTCTGCCAGGGCCGGGCCTGTTACCCCCTCCGGGTACCTGGCCAAAAGATATGTAACTGATTAATAACGAAGCCAGGGCAGCAGTAATAAGTCTTATTTCCACAATTTGCTGTTTAGTGCTATTTAGACGTGTAAAGGCGGATGAACTTGCTGATTATAATAGGACATCTTGATGAAAGGCAAGGATGCTTTATGGTTTGGAGCTGCCGGCTGGCAGGTCGGCGGTTAAGAAATTTACCCGTTGTAGGCTAATCCGTACCCCGAACTCATAACCCTAAGTAGTGACCATCGTAATAATCACCTGTGCCACACCAATGATAAAGCCGATCACAGCCCCGATAACCTCTACAAACCGGAATTCTTTTGACATAATTTGATAGAGCACTTCCTCGAGTTTATCAGACGAAAAAGCTGAAACCTTTTTGACTACTATATGTTCCAGGTCCAATTCGGATTTAAGGTTGGCTGCATATTGTTTCATGACCTGCGGGAAAAGCGTTTCGATCTCCCTCATAAATGCTCCTTTCAGCTTTGTTATCGTTTTGTCGCCGATGAACATGCTGATGACCGGCATTTCGTCACTGAGCCGGGTTCGTAAAAAATCATCCACATGATTTTCTATCATGGGCATGATCTTTTGCAGGTTGTCGGGGTTACTGATCTTTTGTTCAATATCACTGAAAGAAAGGAATTCATCACTCACGATCTTGCCCAGTTTTTCAGCAAATTGTTGCTGGCGTTTGGGAAAAATTCCATGAAAAGTTATACCCAGAACTCTTTTGGGTTCGCGGGGATGGAACAGCATTTTGATGGCCACCCAATTGGTGACCCATCCGATAAAGGCAGAGATGAGGGGGATCAGGATAATGAGCCAGTAATTCATGCCAAAAATTATAAACCGAGACCCCGCCACATACCCGGTATAAAGTATGAAACGGGGCCCTTGTAATGGGTGGCTAACCGGGCTCGAACCGGCGACCCTCAGAACCACAATCTGATGCTCTAACCAACTGAGCTATAACCACCATTTGAAACGCTGTTGGATTGTGCAGCGCATTTTTTCGAGCTGCAAAAATAAGAAAAATGCGCTTGTATTTGCAATAAGTCAACCCTTTATTTCTCACAGATGTGAGTATCCTTTGGTACAGGCTTTTCGCCGGTGCCACTCATCAAAAACAGTTGTTAAAAGCCTCTAAATGCAAGAAAAACAGCGTTTTTGCGTTATTTTTGGATAATGCATAAAGCAATAAAATATATATTCAACATGAAAAGACTCCCGATTGTGATCATGATCCTTGTTGCCGGGTCATTCCTTGCATTCAAGACGATGGGAAACGGAACATTTAATCCCCCCTCCAAGTACGAGCAGATACTGAAGATCGTTGGAGAAATGCTGTCGCAGGCACATTACAGCCCCCAGTCCATCAACGATGCGTTTTCAAAGAAAGTTTTCAAAAAATTCATGACAGATATTGATGCAGAGAAGAGTTTCTTCCTGCAGGGTGACCTGGCTGCTCTTAAAAAATTCGAGACCCGTATCGACGATGAGATCAAGGGAGCCCCTGTTGAATTTTTCCTGGCTGCCGGAAAAACTTTCACGACAAGAATGGAAGAAGCGGCCACGATGTACAACGAAATTCTATCCAAACCTTTTGATTTTACCGTCAATGAAGAAGTGGTACTGGACGGTGATAAACTGGATTACCCCACCTCTGTAGCCGAGAAAAAGGACAGGTGGAGGAAGAAACTGAAGTATATGACCCTGGAGCGTTTTGTGGACCTGCAGGACCAGAGAGAAAAGAATAAAGGCAAGGAAGGGTTTGTAGTAAAATCTGACGAGGAACTGGAGAAAGATGCCCGTGACCGTGTAAAACGGGTGCTGGACAGGACCTTTGACCGTTATCGGTTTAAATTCAGTGATGATGATAAGTTCAACTTGTACGTGAACGCGATTACCACCACCATGGACCCTCATTCTGAATTCTTCCCGCCCGTGGATAAAAGATATTTTGATGAGGAAATGAGCGGCCGGTTCTATGGTATCGGCGCTTCTCTTCAATATGATGACGGCAATATCAAGATCGCCAGTGTGCTGACAGGCAGCCCGGCTTTCAAATCAGGAGATATTCAGGTAGGTGATATTATTCAGAAAGTGGCACAGGGTGTTGATGAGCCTGTTGATCTCACAGGGTTTTCAGTAACGGATGCCGTAAAAGTAATTCGGGGCAAGAAAGGCACGGAAGTAAAACTGACCATTAAGAAAATCGACGGAACAGTAAAGATCGTGAGCCTTGTACGTGATGAAATTGTACAGGATGAAACATTTGCCCGTAGTGCAGTAGTGAATAACAATGGAGCTAAGATCGGATACATTTTCCTTCCGGAGTTCTATGCCGACTTTGACCGCCCCAATGGCTCCCGCAGCTACCTGGATGTAGCCAAAGAAGTCACTAAATTGAAAGAAGAAAAAGTAGATGGTATTGTGATCGACCTGCGTAACAACGGCGGAGGCTCGTTGTATGATGTGGTGCAAATGGCCGGTCTCTTTATCGATGAAGGGCCCATTGTGCAGGTAAAAAGCAGGGAAGATAACCCCACCGTATTAAAGGATAAAGACCGTTCTGTATTATACACGGGCCCGCTGGCCGTTATGGTGAACGAATTCAGCGCTTCAGCATCTGAGATCTTTGCTGCAGCTATCCAGGATTATGGCAGGGGAGTGATCATCGGCAGCACTTCCACATACGGCAAAGGAACAGTACAGCGCAATGTGGGCCTTGATCCTGAGACCGGCTTCTCTATGTCAAACTCAGACCTGGGCACTATCAAATTGACCTTACAAAAATTCTATCGGATCAATGGAGGTTCCACCCAGTTAAAAGGGGTGAATTCTGATATCGTGTTACCGGATAACCTGGAACACCTGAAAGTAAGGGAGAAAGACGATTCCGATGCTTTGCCCTGGGATGAGATCAGCAAATCCACTTATAATAACTGGAACCCCGGCTATACCCTGGAAACTATTAAACAACTGAGTAATCAGCGCCTGGCCAATGATCCTACATTCAACCTGATCAAGGAAACCTCTGAGTGGTTGTCTGCCCAGAACGACAAACAGTATTCTTTACAGATCGATAAATACAAGGAAGAGCAGAAAAAGATCCGTACATCTATCAAGCAACTGGAATCATTACTCAAACTAACGAATGAGATCGATGTGGCGGCATTGCCATCTGAAATAAATCGTTTCCCCAACGATAAAAACAAGCAGGAGCGGTTTGAGCAGTGGATCAAAGGGCTTAGAAAAGATATTTATCTGGACCAGGCTGTAAAAGTGATGAATGACATGATCGGTCAGGTAAACCTGGCGAAAGGAAAATCTGAAGAGCCTGCCAAAAGAGCATTTTAACTGCAGGATTTGTTGAATATTTTAAGAAAATCGCCCCGTTGCCGGGGCGATTTTCTTATGGGCATGCATGATTGAATGTCATGTGGGGTTTGACGAAGCAGGCAAGTACAGCTTAACCCAGGTACCTTTCCTGCAGCACTGCCAGGTGGTGCTGAATATGGCCCACCATGATAAAGCCAATGCTAAGTACATACACAGACCTGTTATTCACCGTTCCTGCGCTTTCCAACTGGTCTCTGTCAAAAGCTGCAAACATGATCTCATTGCCTTTACGCACAGCTTTAAATTCTTCCACCATATCATCCCAATTACGGGAAGATGCTTTGGAATTATCTGCATAATCATTTTCTTCAAAGCTGGGGAGATTGGTATTGTCTTTACGGGCAATACAGAGGGCCCGGTAAGCAAATATTCTTTCGGCATCAATGATATGCAGCAGCATTTCCCTGATCGTCCATTTTTCATCAGCATAGCGATAGTCCCTTTTAGCGTCAGGGATAGCATTCAGGAACTCAACAAAGGAAACGGATTGCCCGCTGAGTGCAGCGGCTAAATCGTCTTGTTTCACCTGGTTGATATAACGATGATAGTATTCGGGTACTCTTGAAAGATCTGGTCGGGGCATAAATTGTAGTTTAAGTTTGAAAATTACGCAATAAGGTGAGTGGTAGGTGCTGAAAATGATAAGCGGGTAAAACTCATAACAACTCCTCCACATGCCGCTGGATATTGGCGGCCAGCAGTTCTGAGGGAACATCATTCGGATCGCCACCAAAGGGATCTTCTATTTCTTCTGCAATGATCTCGAGGCTCGCCAGCACGTAGAAAATAAAACCCACTACCGGGATCACATAGAACCCTAACTGGAATACAAAACCGAAAGGCAGCGTCATCACATAGAAGAAAATGAATTTTTTGATGAATACGCTGTACGAAAAGGGGATCGGTGTATTCTTGATTCTTTCGCAAGCGCCGCAGATGTCAGTAAAAGCCTGCAATTCATTATTGAGGAACAGTAATTGTTCGCCGGTTAATTTATTTTCCCTGTGCATCTGCTGAATATGCTGGTGCATCAGCATTGCTGTCTGGTTAGGCACATGCTTGCTGTGATCAATTTTATTGAAGGTCTCCTTATGCTCCTGGTCTTCGAATAGTTCCACCCTGGTTTCTTCTTTATGCAGGTGGGCATGCAGGGCGTAGGCAAATGCCGGGATGACCCTGCGGAAAAATGAACGCTGCCTTTTTTCATCCAGGGGTAGCATCGAATTTAGTTTCATCGCAAAATTGCGGCTGTTGTTGACCAGGGCACCCCAGAGTTTACGGGCTTCCCACCAGCGGTCGTAGGCTGTATTGGTGCGAAAAACCAGCAGCATAGAGATGGCAAAACCTAACAGGGTATGCATCACCGGCAGGTTGCGTACGTAATTTTTATCGGAAAGCTTCCAGTAATACAGCTCCAGCCAGGCGATCACGCCGGAATAAATGCAGATACCAATGATCAGTGGCAGAAGTTTGCGAAAAGTATCTGCCTTATGAAAACGAATGATGAAAGTAAACCAGTCCTTTGTATTATAAGAGATCATGCGACCTTTCTTTTCTCAAAAATAAGGATTGGGGTTAAGAGTATCTATATCAGCCCAGGCCGACCCTCTTGAGGATGGCTTTATAGCGGGGGTCGTTTTTGATTCCGTTATAAACAGGGTATTCGGTAAAGTAAGTAACAGGTCCCATTCGTTTGTCGATACAAACATTGATATGATAAAATGCCTTGTCCAGGTCTCCGAGTGCAAACCAGGCAGCAGACAGATCGGCATCAAGCACTGCATCGGGTTCTTCCCGCTGTCTTTGCTCCATTTTTTGGATACATTCCATGGCCTTATCTGTCATTCCCAGTTTGCCATAGGCGAAAGCCAGCCCCATGAGGCCTTTCAGCGGATGGTTAGTGAGGCGGTGCACTTCTTCAAAAAGGGGCAGAGCTGATTCCCAGTCGCCTTTCATACCAATAGCCCAGCCTTTCAGTTCAATACTGATACGCATCCTTGGGTGCAGGTATAATATTTTATCTGCCTGTTTTATGGCCTCGTCATACATTTCATTGAACACATACATGCTGCCCAGGGCCTGTGTGATCACCGTGGAGAGAGGGTCGAGGCGTTCTGCTTCCTGTAAGGTTTGCAAGGCTTTTTCTTTTTCACCCACCACGATATAATAAATTCCCAGCAGTTCATAAGCATCAGTGGCACTGGGGTTCAAACGCAAGGCTTCCTGAAGGGATTTATAAGCTTCGGGCCAGTTCCATTCAAAATACAGGTAATTGCTCGCCTTGGCGATATGCCCTTCTGCAATGGATGGGTCCAGATCAAGGGCCTTTTCAGCATATTGCTGTGCAATTTCGAATGCCCGTTGGGGTGAGATCTGCCCGGAAGACCCAAGATAGGTGTAGGCTTCGGCAGCTAACGCGTAGGCTTGTGCGTAATCCGGCTCCATCTCAATGGCTTTTTCACAACATTCAATACATCTTTTTCCGTCAGCCGGGGTAAGTTTATTCCAGAAATGAAGACCCTTTAGAAAACAGGTATAGGCATCTACATTTTTTACCGGGGCTTTCACCAGTTTTTCTTCCTGTTGCTCGGGAACCAGGTTTTCCCGGAGCTTGTTAGCAATGATGCCACTAATCTCATCCTGTACTTCAAAAATATCGGTGAGGTTTCGGTCATAGGTCTCACTCCAGATATGATAGCCGTCGGCTGCATTGATGAGCTGGGAAGTGATACGGACACGGTTACCTGCTTTTCGCACACTGCCTTCCAGTATTTTATCCACGTTCAGTTGAATAGCGATATTACGTATGTCTTCATTCCTGCCTTTGAAAGAAAAGGCAGATGTACGGGAAGTGACCTGTAACCCGTCCACCTTGGTCAGTGCATTCAATAGTTCTTCGGTGATGCCATCACTGAAATATTCATTCTCGGGATCGGCGCTCATATTCACAAATGGAAGAACGGCCAGGCGGTTTTGTGGTTGCTTGGTTTTTCCTCTTACTTCTTCCCGCGATGGAACAGTAATGCCTTCATTGGCAATAGCAAAGATGCGAACGGGCTCTTTTACATTCTTCAGTTCAAAATAGCCCATTTCCCGGGTCACCAGGTCGCCATGGTTCTTTATTTCGTCATAAACTTTTTCGGAAATGAAGATACCACCGGGTACGGCCAGCGATTCAATTCGTGAAGCGAGGTTTACGCCATCGCCAAAAATGGCTTCTTCGTCAATGATCACATCTCCGGTATGGATACCCATACGCAGCTCCACTTTGGGGTTCTGCTGCAACAATCGCTGAATATGAATGGAACAACGGATGCTGTCGATGGCGCTGTTGAAAATACTGAGTGAGCCATCGCCATAATACTGTAAAATGCGCCCATTGAACTGCTGGATGGAGGACTCCAGCACTTCTTTTAACCGTATTCTTTTCTGACGGGCCAGTTGTTCATTCTCCTGCATCAGGGCGGTATAGCCCGTCATGTCGGCGAATAATATTGCAGCTAATTGACGCATAACAGCCCACGAAATTACGGAAGAAAAGCGGTAGGCAGGTGTTAACACATGCCATCGGCTACTGCAAGGAATGAATAAACCGGTGAACGGTTAGTTATGACCGGTAGGTGGAAGAATGGCCGGACTTTATCAAAAGCGGCGCTTTCGTCGTGTTCTTTATGTATTCCTGGTGGGCTTCGTGTTCCCAAAAAATTGAGGAACGCAAAGAGAAGGTATTTCATATCCCCAGCCGCATTTCGATCATGTGTTTGGCAAATCCCACTTTTTCATAAGCATGGATGGCGGAAGCATTTTGAAAATAAACATCCAGCCGCATTTCGTTTATCCCCTGCGTTAGCGACCAGGTTTTTAAGGTTTCGATGATGAGTTTATTGACGCCTTTACCTCGATGGGCAGGATCCACATACATAAAACCGAGATAAGAGTGTTGTTGATGCTGCAGGTAATGTTTGGATGTTTCAATACGGGCATAACCACAACCGATCAGCTCACCATTTTCTTCTGCCACCACCAGTTCAATATGTGCGGCGCGGATCATTTCAGGGATATCGTAATAATGGTTGGGTCCTCTTTTCAAAGTGGGGTCGAATGGTCTTTCTGCATCCACAATACCCTGTTCAAAGCGAAGAAGGGTTTCGAGGTCTTTTATTAGTGCTGTTCTGATAATTATGCTGGACATGAAGCTAAATTACACCCGATTTTTACTTACAGGTTATTTTTTACCTTATGTTTTTCTAATATAAATTTCAAGCTTGTAATATCGCCTTCCCAAATATCTTTTATAGGGATCACGTTGGCGCTTTGAGGGTTTTGCCAGATGAAAATCCACTTTTTTGTGCGTGTTACTTTATGGATTTTGTCCCATGATAGCTGGCCTTGAAATGACTCACCTATAATCCGCAGATAACTGTCGTCGAAGACATATTCTATTGTTTCACTCATTCTTCTATTGACTGCGTAATTTTTCTTTAGAAAGAAGAAGACAACCGCCGCCAAAGCGAGCGGAAAAATTATAGGAAAGAGGATAGAGGCGAGAGATGATTTTGGTGATAAAATTTCCGATACAAAAGAAATAAGTAAACTCGTCAAAACGATCACAAATATGACTCTGAAAATAATTTTTTCATAAAAAAGCCGCAGGTTGGAACGAATGAAATCTTTTTCGGTCAGTTTTGTTTTGATTGTCATATCGTGCTATTATTTAAAAACAAAAGGTATGGAAATAAATAAATGCCGGGTTCCAGACATTTATTTGTGCAGATACTAAACCTTATAAATTTTACGCAATCGTAATATCCTTATCCAAATACACATCCTGTATCGCATTCAGAATGCCCACGCCTTCTTTCATAGGTCTTTGGAATGCTTTTCGTCCGGAGATCAATCCCATGCCACCGGCACGTTTGTTCACCACGGCAGTCGTTACCGCTTCAGCCATATCGCTGGCGCCGGAAGAAGCGCCACCAGAATTGATCAGTCCCGCACGGCCCATATAGCAGTTGGCCACCTGGTAGCGGCAAAGATCAATAGGATGGTCTGTGGTCAGTTCATCATAAATGCGTTTATCATTTTTACCATAAGCAGATTCCTTGGTGTTCAATGCCAGGTAACCGCCATTGTTCTCCGGTAATTTTTGTTTGATGATATCTGCTTCGATGGTTACGCCCAGGTGATTGGCCTGTCCTGTGAGGTCGGCCGACACATGAAAATCTTTTTCTTTTGTTTTGAAAGCCGGGTTTCTTAAATAACACCAGAGGATGGTAGCCATACCTAATTCATGAGCCATTTCAAAAGCCTTGCTCACTTCCTGTATTTGCCGGGCAGATTCATCACTACCAAAATAAATAGTGGCGCCCACGGCTGCCGCACCCAGGTTCCAGCTTTGTTTGATAGAGGCAAACATGATCTGGTCAAACTTGTTGGGATAGGTGAGGAATTCGTTGTGGTTCACTTTTACAATAAAGGGGATCTTATGGGCATATTTCCTGGCTAAAAAACCTAAGCCACCGTAAGTGGTAGCCACGGCATTACATCCGCCTTCTATCGCCAGTTTGATAATATTCTCCGGGTCAAAATAAATAGGATTTTTAGCAAATGATGCGCCACCGCTGTGCTCAATACCCTGGTCAACGGGAAGGATGGAGAGATAACCGGTATTGGCCAGGCGTCCTGTATTGTACATTACCTGCAGGTTACGCAGCACCTGGGGATTGCGGTCGCTACCGGACCAAATGCGATCAACAAAATCTGCACCGGGCAAATGCAGTTGATCTTTGGAAATGGTTTTAGACTGGTGGTTCAATAAATACTCTGCTTTTTCACCAAGCAATTCGGTCAGTTTGTTAGAAGCCATTGTAGTTGTTTATAGTTTGTGGTTTATAGTTTATCGTTATTCGAAAGCGGGTAGGGTACTAACGACTGTTAGGGTGCAAATATAGTACAGAGAAGTTTATGGTTAACTGTTGTGTGCTGAATACGCATTAACCGGTTGGCATACTCAAAGGTGGGGGACAAAAAAGACCTGCCTTATATAAGACAGGTCGATGTAAAAAGTTAATGTAAATTTTAGGGAAAGCCCTAACCATAAACCAAATCAAGGATTCCGGTTGATGCAGTTCAGGTCCTCAAACGCCACTTCAAGGCGCTTAATGAATGCTTCTTCGCCTTTGCGCAGCCAAACACGGGGATCATAATGCTTTTTGTTGGGTTTATCTTCTCCTTCAGGATTGCCGAGTTGGCCCTGCAGGTATCCCTCATTCTTTTTGTAGTTGTTCAGCACGCCTTCCCAGAAGGCCCATTGCAGGTCTGTATCGATATTCATTTTGATGGCCCCATAACCGATCGCTTCACGGATCTGGTGCTGGGGTGAACCACTTCCGCCATGGAATACAAAATAAACAGGCTTGGGGCCGGTCTTTAATTCTTTTTCAATATACTGCTGGCTGTTATTAAGAATGACGGGGCGCAATTCCACATTGCCGGGTTTGTACACACCGTGTACATTACCAAATGCAGCAGCAACTGTAAATAATCTGCCCACTTTACTTAACTCTTTATAAGCATACGCCACGTCTTCGGGTTGTGTATAAAGTTTGGAATTTTCCACATCGCTATTGTCAACACCATCTTCTTCACCACCGGTTACACCCAATTCTATTTCGATGCCCATGCCCAATGGTTTCATTCTTTTAAAGAATTCCACGCTGGTATGAATATTTTCTTCGATAGGCTCTTCGCTCAGGTCAAGCATGTGAGAACTGAAAAGGGGCTGGCCTTTTTCTTTGAAAAATTGTTCGCCGGCATCGATCAGCCCGCTGATCCAGGGCAGCCATTTTTTTGCTGCATGGTCGGTATGCAAAACCACCGGCACGCCATAGTATTTGGCCACATTATGAATATGCAAGGCACCTGAAATACCGCCGGATATATTTCCCTGTAATTGATCATTTGGCATTCCTTTACCGGCAATGAACTGGGCGCCGCCATTGGAGAATTGAATGATAACAGGCGAATTCACTTTGGCAGCAGTTTCCAGGGTGGCATTGATAGTGTTGGTACCAATGGTGTTAACAGCGGGCAGGGCAAACTGGTTATCCTTAGCATCTTTCAACAGTGCTTCCAGCTCTTCTCCGAACAGCACACCGGCTTTGTATTTTTTCATTCTTGAAAGGGGTTGTTTTTAATGAAATAATAAGAAAAGCGGCAGCAATCATTTTAGCGCAGCGAATATATATGATTTATCAACTTAGTTTTACGAACGAACGTTAGAGGATATAGTTTATGGTTTATCGTTACGTTTCCGATGGAGGATGAGTAGAACCATTGGCGACACTTCTGGAGGTTGAACTTTGAAACAGCTCAGCTGTTAAAGAAAGTTCCCGCTATAAGCGACCGAACCATAAACTATAAACTAAAAACGATAAACAAATTCAGTCATTCGCTTTTCCAATATTCTTCTGAATCAGCAATAAATTCTTACGAAGTGCATGTTTGAGATGCGTTTTAACGATCTCGCCCATGGAGTGGCATTTGGAAAAAGCTTTGGTCTGATGATATTCGTTCAATTCCCTTTTTAACTGGTTCACTTTTTCGGGTGTGGATATTTTATCTTTTGTCATAATATCCAGCAGTTCCTTGATTCGGTACCGGGAAGTAGAGAGCCGGAAAGTGATCATGGTCCTTTCTTCAAACTGGTATTGCTCAATGGATTCTTTATTGAGATGGCTGAGGCATAGCTCTACAAACGGGTAATTCTCTTTAAAAAACTGCGGGAGGTAGAGATTTCTTCTTCCCTCATAGGATTGCTGGTCAAAATCGATACAGCGGATGCGGTATTGGTAATCTTCAATATCGGGTGTGATGTCCACCACAAAATTATAACTGCGCATATCGCCCAGCAGCCGCACAAAACAACGTTCATTGAACTTGACGAATTCTTTGGCAAACCGTATTTTATTGGTCTCCGGTGAATTGATCATTTGCTTTTCAAAAACATCACCAGGTATGCCGGGTATATGTTCTTCCACCAGTGTATTGTCGCAGGTGAAAAAAGTGATGCGGTTAGGCGAGAGGATATGCTCCAGCTCTAATCCATAAATACGTGATGCGTCTGCGATCTTGATATAATAATGATCATAGTTATCGTTGAACTTGTTGACAATGCGAATGCGAAAGGGATTGGAATTGCCAAAAGTGCAATAATCAATGCGGGCTACATCCAGGTGGCTGATAAAACTGAAATCACCCTCTGTTTTCAGGATGGCATAAATTTTTACCAGCCCTTCGCGGATAAAATTCCAGTCGTGACTGTCATAAGATAACTTTTCCCATAAAGTATCCTTTCTGTTCTTGTCCAGCAGCGGGGTGGAATAGTTGTACCGGAGCAGGTCGGAATAGCTGACGGGCAGTTTCACTTCACGGCCATGGATCTTCAGGTACTGGCGAAGACGTTCGTTTACCGGGAACATGGGTTTCTTCCTCGATGGCTTGTCGCTTTCGTTGATCTCCCGGTTATTCTTGTTTTCTGTAAAACCCATAATTAAAGATAACAGATGATAGGGAATAGATAAAAGTGAATAGTTGACAGCGAAACTATTCGTTATTGTCTTGTATCTGTTATCTCTCTCATCAATGTATCGAAATACGAGGGCGCCTGTATCAGCCTGCTGCCATACCAGCTGAACATTTCACCATCCACCAGTACAATTTTGGTATGAGGAAGATGCGCTGCCAGTTCATCCGCATGTTTTTGTTGAAAGGGAAATGGTTCTGAGGAAAGCAGCACCACTTCTGGCTGAAGTTCTTCCAGGTACTCCAGGGTCAGCTCAGGATACCGGGTTTTGTTTTTGAAAAGATTATCAAATCCTGCTTTTTCCATCATGGCGTGTATGAAAGTGTCGTGGCCAATGCTCATGAAGGGGTGTTGCCAGATGAGGTAAATAGCCGGAAGTCTGAAATCGGGTGCAGAAAGCCTTCCGAAATTCTCTTTGATCTGGTCAGTTATTTTTTGGGCTTGTACTTCTTTGCCTGTTATTAGACCAACCTGGCGGATCATCCCGTATGCATCGTCCAGGCTTTGAATATCGCTTATCCATACCCTGTAGTGCTGCTGCAGCTCTTCCACCTGTTCCCGTGCATTTTCTTCCTTATTGGCAATGATGAGGTCGGGTGCCAGCTGACGGATCAGGTCCATTTTAAGCTGTTTGGTGCCACCCACTCTTGTTTTGTGACGGAACCAGGCATCCGGGTGAACGCAGAATTTGGTGATGCCTGCCACTTCCTGTTCCAGTCCCAGGTCGGCCAGCAATTCTGTTTGGGAGGGAACAAGCGAAACGATCCTTTGGGGAAGGTGGTCTAAAGTGATCGGTCGGCTGGTCTGGTCAATAAAAACAGGCATGCAGGATTTTGCTGCAAATTACTGAATCAATAAAGGAAGGGGGAGAGAGGTTCACCGCGCCTCCTGCTAAACAAAGTTTAGCAGGAGGGTTCCGGACTGGAATACTTTTCAATGGATTTGGACACACGGTGACGTTGGATGGTCTTCAAGGATCTTGGATAACGGGTCTTTCGGTTTGGACGTTGGATCTTAGCTGGTTTTTTCTAAGGACTTGGTATTGGTTTTTTTCTTTGGATCAGGTTTTTGGTTTTCGTTGGATACTGGTTTTGGTTTGTTTTCAGTGGTATTGGATGATTGGATAACAAAAATAATTGGCAGAACCTTAAGATTATAGAGCAAAATAACTAGACTTTTAAGCAACAGAAAATCCGGTATTTATCGTAAAGTAGGGGGTGAACGATGAGGGAAAAAACTAGGGGTTTCTTCGTAGAAATACGAGAAAAAGGCTCCGCAAACGTTCTCAGGCTTGCGCCTGATCAATAAACGCTGCCGGGGGCCCCTTAATTGCCCAGCGCCTGGATCACATCGTATTTGGTTACGATATGGAAATTGCCGGCTTCATCTTTGGCCAACACCGCCCCATTTTCCTTGTTGATGAGGTTGCGGAGCTTCTCAATGGGGGTATCGAATGACACCAGCGGGAAGCCGGGTTCCAGCACTTCCTGCACTTTGGCATTTTTTATCTCCGGGTTATTGAATATTTTTTGAAAAAGCCCCCCTTCACTGATGGCGCCCATGGGTCCGTTGCCATTCATGACGGGTATTTGTTCAATATCATATTTTTTCATGAGCTCCACTGCTTCTGAAACAGTTTGTGTGGGCTCCACGGTGATCAATCGTTTTGTGCCCCTCGAGCTAACCACATCCCTGAACGTTTTTACATCCAGGAAACCCCGTTCTATCATCCATTGATCGTTGTAGATCTTACCTACATAACGGCTGCCATGATCGTGCAGGATACAAACCACGAGGTCATCTTTTTTCAGGCGGTCTTTTAACTGCATCAAACCCTGTAAGCAGCTGCCGGCGCTATAGCCGCAGAATAAACCTTCTTCTTTAGCCAGCTTTCTTGCCATTACAGCACCATCTTTATCGGTTACCTGTTCAAAATGATCGATCACCCGCATATCGTAATTCTTAGGAACAAAATCTTCGCCGAAACCTTCACTGATATAGGGATGGACTTCATTCATGTCGATCTCGCCGGTGCGGAAATATTTTGTCAGCAAGGAGCCATATACATCAATGGCCCATATTTGAATAGAAGGGTTCTTTTCTTTCAGGAATTGCGCCACCCCGGTAATGGTACCACCTGTTCCGGCGGTGCATACTAAGTGTGTGATCTTACCATCAGTTTGTTTCCAGATCTCCGGGCCCGTGGTTTCATAATGGGCCAGCCGGTTGGCCAGATTATCATACTGATTCATGTGATAGGAGTTAGGGATCTCCTTCGCCAGCCTTGCCGCCACGCTGTAATAACTTCTTGGGTCTTCGGGTAGCACGTTGGTGGGGCATACGATCACTTCAGCCCCTACTGCTTTTAAAATGTCTGCTTTTTCTTTGGACTGCTTATCGGTGGTAACGAAAATGCATTTATATCCTTTTACCACGGCCGCTAATGCCAGGCCCATGCCGGTATTACCACTGGTTCCCTCGATGATAGTTCCGCCTGGTTTCAGTTTACCTTCCTGTTCGGCCACTTCCACCATTTTTAATGCCATCCGGTCTTTGATGGAATTGCCGGGGTTAAAATAATCTACCTTGGCCAATACTGTGCAGGGAAGGTCTTTGGTGATCTTATTCAGGCGGATCAGCGGGGTATTTCCAATGGTCTCTAATATATTGTTCTTGATATCCATAGCAATCGGGTTTCAGGCCACAAAGGTACGAAAGTCCTTTCAGGCAAACTGTTACAGAATGTAAAAAGCCCCTTCCTTACGGAAGAGGCTAACCGGACTTAATGATTGCATTATCCCACCTTCGTGGGCAAGCACTAAGCATCTTGTAATAAAATCTTTAGTGAAGAGTCTTGTACCTTGTATTCTTGTACCTTGTATTCTTGTGCCTTGTATTCTTGCACCTTGTACCTTGTATTCTTGTCCCTTCTCACTGTGTCTTTTGCCTGAATTGTTTTCTTTTATTGTTCAGATAATTATCGAACAGGAACAGGCCGAGTACCACGTTGATCATCATCAGTACATTCATCCAGGTGTTATTGAAGAATTTGCTGAGGTCGATCTTGCTGAGGTTAGTATTGATATTCTTTGATAAAGTGCTGTCGCTGCCTGCCGCCCAATCTGTTTGTCCTACACCATAAACAATAAAACCAACGATCATCACAACGAAGAAGATGGTAAGTCCCCAGATGATGCGTTTATTGATATAGGTCCGGGTAGCGGGTGCAATGTGCAATTTGGCAATCTCTTCCATCACATTTTTAGTAAAACGCATGGAAGGGGCTTCCAGGTCGGATGACTTTAAAAGTGCATTCACCTCCAGCAGTTCACGATACTTTTCTTTCCAGGCAGCATCGGATTCCAGTAATCTTTCGATCACAGACCTTTCATCGGCAGAAACTGAACCATCAATAAAGTTCCAGAGACGGTCCTCCATGTTATTGTTTTGCGTATTCATACCTCACAGTTTAATTTAATGCAGATCTTTTACTTCCTCTGCAAAATAAGTTTCCATTTTTTCCTTCAGCCGGGTGCGGGCCCGGTGCAGCCTCACTTTGGCTGTATTGGTCTCCAGTCCCAGCACCGTTGCAATTTCTTCCAGTGTTTGTTCATTTTTATAGAACAAAGTTATGATAGCCGCATCGTCCGTGCTCAGCATATCAATAGCTTTCGTGACCATAGTGGCCCTTGACTTTTGCTCCACCAGGTTCGCCCTCATGCCCGAATCCTGGCTATCGGCCGCCTCAAACACTTTCTCATTATCCAGCGAATGAATATCGAGCTTCTTTTTCCGCAGAAAGCTGATACTGGTATTATTGACGATCGTGTACAGCCAGGTGGTGAATTTGGAAGCACCCCTGAAATCGGCCAGGTATTTATAAGCCTTTACAAACACATCCTGGGCCACTTCTTCGGCATCTTCACGGTTTTTCACCATCCGCAGGGTCAGGGTAAATACATAGTTCTGATAGCGGTTCACCAGCTCTGCATAGGCAGCATGGTCACCCCTTAGCACTTTGCTAATGATTTCATTATCATTCAGTCCGGTAGACATTCAACAGATATGACAACATGATAATCAAGCAGGTTACCATACAAGATACATTTATTTCCGGGCTATATATTAATGCACCTTTCCGCCGTGCTAAATTTCCGATTGCCTGTAACCTGCCCGGAAAACCGGGAGTCATAGTTACTGTAACCGGTTCTTTAAAAAAATCCTGAAAGGCTGTAACCTGGTTCAAAAACAGGTAGTCATAAAGGGAAATCTTAAAAACAAATTATTAATTCAATAAAACTGATTTTATGCACGGAGCAGAAGCTTTAATACCCATTACCATGTTTGCCGGAGGGTTTGCGATGATCTTTGGTATTTATTACCTCAAAACCCGCCAGAACCTGGCCATGATCGAAAAAAATATGAACCCCAAGGAATTTGCCAACAGGCCAGCCCCTTATAAAAACCTGAAATGGGCTTTGTTGCTGATCGGGTCAGGTGTCGGCTTATTCCTGGCATACCTGCTGGATAACTATGTACTCATGCCAAAGGCATACCACTACAACGATGGTGAAAATGTGCCCATCTATTTCGCACTGATCGCTATCGGCGGTGGTCTCGGCCTGTTCGGTTCTTACCGCATGGAAAAGAAATGGTGGGATGAGAATAAAGATAAAGTGTAAAAGATCTTATCACACACAAGCTTTGCGTTTCGGTTATAGCCTTGAGTAATTGTTGACGCAAATACAGGCAACAGATCTGCTTTAGTCGGGCAGATCTGTCCTTTTTAAACCTCATAAACTGACGATATGAAAAGAAATCTGCTGACCTGTTTCGTATGTACCCTCATCCTGTCATTAACAGCCTGTCATCACCACAGAGGCAGTACCATAGTGGTAAATGGGCCTGGCAAACATATATACATCAACTATCAGGGTGATGTTAGTTTTTCCGGGGATTCCACCCGTATCGAAGGCCTTTCAGCCTACGGCTATCTTTTTTACGAGAAGAATGATCACAAGATTGAAGTCACCGGCGACAAAGATGGAAAATATTCATTGACGCTTTACCACAGGAATGATACGGCTGCACAGGATGAAGCCGGGAAGAAGATTATTGCTGAGGCTGTAAAAGAAATGATGGAACTGGGTGTCCGTTCATCCCACCGTGATCATTAACGGCGATTAAGGGGTGGCAATGACTTCCATGGCTTTTTTCACCACGGGGTCATCGCTATTCAGTACCTGGTAAAACCCGGAATTTCTCCACTTATATCTTGCCAGCAACGCTTTAAGACGCAGTTCGAGCAGTTCTTTTTCTTTCGGTGAGGTATATGCGAAATTGATGGTGTCGCCGGACGTATATTTCAATAAACCTTCCCAGAGGTCACCGTTGTTCCTGAACTGTTGTATATAATCACCGGCAGAAGGATATTGGTTAAACTGCTGTCGATGCTGCAGGTAGTAATTATACACATAGTGGCTGAACTGGCTGTTGTTGATCAGTATAAAAGTGCGTTGCAGGGACCGGCTGGTATCAAAGGGTACAAAAAGGTTGGGGGTGATGCCATCTCCGCCAAACAAAGTATCCTTACAGGTGGTATAAAACCGTTTGCCGGTATTGTGCATCTTGATAGAGTCGGCCGATAACATTTCTCCTTTGTTGAAACGGTCCCATAATTCATCCATATATACCTTCTTTCCACCTTCATAAGAACGCTGAATACTACGTCCCAGCGGCGTATAATAACGGGCCACCGTGAGCCGGATGGCTGCCCCGTCACTTAGAGGGTATTGTTTCTGCACCAGTCCTTTCCCAAATGTGCGTCGTCCAATGATCGTGGCCCGGCACCAGTCCTGCAGGGCACCGGCCAGCACTTCGCTGGCGCTGGCCGAGAGTTCATCCACCAGTACTACCAGTTTACCCTTTTCAAAAAGACCAGGCCTTTTACAGCGGTATTCCATTTTCTTGCTGTTGACCCCCTCTGTATATACGATGAGTTTATCACCGTCTAAAAATTCATCGGCAATATCCACGGCTTCATCCATTAATCCGCCGCCATTGCCACGCAGGTCAAATACCAGCTTTTGCAGGCCCTGTTGCTGCAGGGCTTCCATAGATGCCATGAAATCCTCATAACTTTTTTCGGAGAACTTATTCAGTTTAATATAACCGGTGGTCTTGTCGATCATATACGATGCATCCACGGATGAAACCGGGATAGTGCCCCGGGTAACGGTAACGGTCATGGGCTTTGCATCCCTGAGCAGCTTCAGTACCGCCTTTGAATTTCTTTCACCCCGGATCAGTTTTTTTATTTCATCAGTGTTGAATTTTTTCCGGGTGAGGGAAGAATCGTTTACGTTGATGATCTTATCGCCGATCATCAGCCCGGCCTTATCACTGGGACCATTAGGGATCACATATACCACATTGACGGTGTCATTGAAAATATTGAACTCCACACCGATACCTTCAAAATTACCGGCCAGTTCCTCGTTGGCTTCTTTTAATTCAAGCGGGGGAAAATACACGGAGTGCGGATCGAGTTCGTTCATCATTTCCTGTATGGCCTTTCCTTCCAGTGAATCGGCATGCACCGAATCCACGTATTTCATCCGGATGAGGTCAAGAGCTTCTTGCAGGGATCCGCGTTTATTGGATGAAAAAAAGCCCTTTTTTCCACCTTCACGCTCATTAAGCTGATATCCCAGGAACATTCCTGCAACCATTACGGCTGCAAAGATCAAAGGAAGCCACACCTGCAATTTTTTGTTACCCATCATAATCCGTAATTGTGTAATTTGACGCAAAATATTAAAAAGTTTGTATCTGGTTTCTGGTAACTGGTCCCTGGTTACTTTCCAGCAGGCTCCAGTAACAAACAACCAGCAACGAGATGCCTACAACAAAACTGATAGCAGACAGCGGTGCTACCAAAGCAGAATGGTGTTTGATAAACGGCAATAAGACCAAAACAGTGTTCACCCAGGGTATCAGCCCTTATTTCCTGGATACAGCACAAATAGCAGCATTGATACAAAAAGAACTGAAGCCAAAATTAAAGAACGTCCGGGTGGACGAAGTATTTTATTATGGAACGGGCTGTGCGAATCCGAAAAATGCCGCATCTGTTAAAAAAGCAGTTAAAACGATATTTCCTGGAGCAAAAATTGAGGTCAACCATGATTTGATGGCAGCCGCAAGGTCGCTTTGTGGTAAAGAGAAAGGTATTTCCTGCATTTTGGGTACCGGCTCCAACTCCTGTTACTACGATGGAAAAAAGATCGTAAAAAACAGCCCGGGCCTGGGTTATGTACTGGGAGATGAAGGTAGCGGCGCTTACCTCGGAAAAAAAGTAATACAGTATTATCTCTATGGCACTTTTGATGAAGAGCTCAGGGGCCGTTTTGATGTTACTTATACTACCAACGCCTCCGAAATACTGGAGAATGTGTATAAAAAGCCGCTGCCGAACCGTTACCTGGCCGGTTTTACAAAATTTCTGGCAGAAAACCGCGGACATTATATGATCGAGAATATCATTGAAGACGGGCTAAACGATTTTTTCTTTAATCATTTATGTAAATACAGGGAAGTATGGAGCAATCCTGTACATTTTACCGGCGGAGTTGCATTTGGTTTTAAGGATGTGTTGCAGCAACTTTGCGACAGTTACGAATTTGAACTAGGTACGGTGTTGAAGAATCCCATGCAGGGACTTGTTGAATATCACCGCTAAAAGAATGGATGTATGGCATTTGAAAAAATTACCGAAAACCAGAGCCACTACCAGCATCTTGAAAAGATGTCGGTGGGAGAGATCCTGGTCAATATAAATAAAGAAGATAAAGTTGTTCCCGGCGCTGTTGAAAAAGCCATCCCTCAAATTGAGAAGCTGGCGGAAGTGATCAGTGATAAAATGCTGATGGGTGGCCGCCTGTTTTATATTGGCGCCGGTACCAGCGGAAGACTGGGTATTGTGGATGCCAGTGAATGTCCGCCCACATACGGCGTTCCTTATGGTTTGGTGGTGGGTATCATTGCGGGTGGTGAAAAAGCCATAACCATGGCCGTGGAATTTGCAGAGGACGACAAAGAACAGGGCTGGAAGGACCTGAAGTCCCATAACGTAAGCGACAAAGATGTGGTGATAGGTATTGCTGCCAGCGGCACCACCCCTTATGTTATAGGGGCGCTGGAAGAGTGCCGAAAGAGAGGGATTGTTACAGGCAGTATCTCCTGCAATCCTGATTCTCCTGTGAGTGCAGCTGCTGATTTCCCGATTGAAGTAGTGGTGGGCCCGGAGTTTGTTACGGGCAGCACCCGGATGAAAAGTGGTACAGCTCAGAAATTGGTTTTAAATATGATCTCCACCACTGCCATGATCCAACTGGGCCGGGTGGAAGGAAGCAAAATGGTGAATATGCAACTAACGAACGATAAGTTGGTTGACCGCGGCACCAGGATGCTGATGGAAAGGGTAAAGATGACCGACTATCAAAAGGCCAAAGAATTGTTATTGCAATATGGCAGCGTAAAAAAAGCGGCAGATTCTGTTCTCAAATAACTTGCTATCTCGCCATTTGGATGTATATTGTGCACCTGTTACACAAGTGAACAACACTATTTCACATATCACTTCTTCCGCTGTTGTAGGGACCTCCCTTACAACAACCACTACTACCACTCCGCAGTAGCGGAGTATATTACCATATCATAACAGGGGCAAATTGCTGTATAAAGACGAAAGTACTTTCAGCTCATTTATTATTTCAACCATAAAATAAGGATACATGCAGGTTATTAAATTTGGCGGCACCTCCGTGGCGAATGCAGATAATATCAATAAAGTATTGGCCATTGTTAAAGAAAAGATACAAAGTGATCAAACAGTAGTCGTGGTATCGGCACTGGGTGGTGTTACGGACCTGCTATTAAATGCAGCGGCCGGGGCTGCAGCGGGTGATGAATCGTATAAAGACAAACTCCATACAGTAGAGCAGCGTCACCTGGAAACCGTAAAACAATTGATACCGGTGGCACAGCAAAGTGCCCTTTTGAGCCTGGTGAAAAAAGCGTGCAACGAAATTGAAGATATCTGTAATGGGATCTTCTTGCTTCGGGAGCTGACACCCAGGTCGAAAGACCGGATAGCCAGTTATGGCGAATGGATATCATCCCGGATCATTGCCGCCCGGTTTAAAAGCGATGGAGTGGATGCTTTATGGAAAGATGCCGGTGAACTGATCGTTACCAATTCCGCCTTTACAGCGGCTGAAGTGGATTTCGGACTAACAGATAAGAATATGCGTGATTTTTTTGGCCATGTTTCTGCACCCTTGTTCATTTTGCCGGGTTTTATTGCAAAAGACAAGGATGGGGTGACCACAACCCTGGGCCGGGGAGGTTCTGATTATACCGCTGCCATTGTGGCTGCTGCCTTGAATGTAAAATTGCTGGAAATATGGACCGATGTTAGCGGTATGATGACCGCTGACCCGCGACTTACCAGTAATGCACGGATCATCCCCAGCATCTCTTACCAGGAAGCGATGGAGCTATCTCATTTTGGCGCTAAAGTCATTTACCCCCCCACCATCCAGCCCGTGATGAGTAAAGGTATTCCCGTGCGGATCAAAAATACATTTGCACCGGCCGATGAAGGGACTGTGATCGAATCCGTACCTCACTCCAATGGAAATATTGTAAGAGGAATTTCCAGTATCAACCATATTGCACTCATCAGCCTCGAGGGAAGTGGCATGGTGGGCATACCGGGTTTCTCCAAAAGATTATTTGAAGCATTGAGTAATGAAAAGATCAATGTAATACTGATCACACAAAGTTCATCGGAACATTCTATCTGTGTGGGTATCGACAGTGGCTTAGCGGAAAAAGCCAAACAAGTGGTGGATGCTGCTTTTGCCAACGAGATCGCTTTGCAGAAAGTGGAACCCCTGAAAGTGGAGACCGGGCTTTCTATCGTGGCCCTGGTGGGAGAGAATATGAAGAACCACACGGGTGTGAGCGGCCGCATGTTTTCCGGTATGGGCAGAAACGGCGTCAATATCCGGGCCATTGCACAGGGGTCTTCTGAAAAGAACATCTCCACAGTTATTTCAACTAATGATGTACGTAAAGCAATAAACGTATTGCATGAGGAATTTTTTGAGACCACGTACAAGCAGGTTAATCTTTTTATCATCGGTACCGGCAACGTGGGTACAAAATTGCTGGGGCAATTGAACCAGCAACTGGATTTCCTGCAGAAGCAATTACATTTACAGGTAAGGGTGGTGGGCGTCAGCAACAGCCGTACCATGCGTTTGCAGGAGGAGGGTATTGACCTGGCCAAATGGAAGGAGGAATTAGATGCCGGACAGCCTGCCAGCCTCCAGGGGTTTGTGGAAGAGATCATCCGCCGCAACCTGCGTAATTCACTTTTTGTGGATATTACGGCCAATGATAAAGTGGCGTCGGTATATGATCAGTTGTTGCAGAAAAGTATCTCTGTGGTGGCTTGTAATAAAGTGGCCGCTTCTTCTGCTTACACCAACTATAAAAAACTAAAGGACCTCGCCAGGGAGTTCAACTGCCAGTTCCTTTTTGAAACCAATGTGGGGGCTGGACTACCTGTGATCGCCACACTCAATGACCTCGTGCATAGCGGTGACCGTGTGCATAAAATACAGGCCGTATTAAGTGGTACTTTGAATTTTGTGTTCAATAATTATGATGGCTCCAAAAAATTTGCAGAAGTGGTGAAGCAGGCCCAGGATGAAGGATATACTGAACCCGATCCGCGACTGGACCTGGGTGGAACAGATGTAATGAGAAAAATATTGATTTTGGCCCGGGAGGCAGGCGTAAAACTGGAAATGGATGAGATCGCCAATAATTCCTTTATGCCCGCCAGTTGTATGCAGGGTACAGTGGAAGATTTTTACAGGGAGATGGCGAAGGAAGAAGAACATTTTAAAAAACTGCTGGCTAAAGCCAGCGCAGCCGGCTGTAAACTGAAATTTGTCGCTTCTTTTGATGAAGGAAAAGCATCGGTGGGTTTACAGCATATCGATCCCAAACATGATCTTTATCACCTGTATGGAAAAGATAATGTGGTCTTATTCTACACGGATCGTTATAAAGAACAACCTTTGGTTGTGAAGGGAGCCGGGGCAGGCGCAGAAGTAACAGCCAGTGGTGTATTTGCTGATATTATCAGGGCAGCCCCCTAAATGACCCTTCACTAATTGAAACAGGAAAAAGCACATGAAGAAAATAAAAATTCATAGTCCCGGCACAGTGGCCAACCTTGTTTGCGGATTTGATATACTGGGTATGGCATTATCGGAGCCGTACGATATAATGGAGGTGGAATTGCTGGACAGGCCGGAAGTGATCATTACTAACAAGGATGACTATGGCCTGCCCACTGACCCCTTGAAGAATGTGGCAGGAGTGGTGTTGTTATCGATAATAGAAAAACTGGAAAATAAAATTGGCTTTGCCCTGCAAATCACCAAACAGATCAAACCCGGTAGTGGCATTGGTTCCAGTGCTGCGAGTGCCGCAGGGGCGGCAGTGGCGGCTAATCATTTATTGGGAAATATTTTTTCTACAGATGAATTGGTCCAGTTTGCCATGAATGGTGAAAAACTGGCATCGGGGGTAAAACATGCCGATAATATTGCCCCCTGTATCCTGGGCGGTGTTAGTTTGATCCGTGCTATTTATCCGCTGGATATTGTGGCTATCCCTGCCCCTGATCTGTATGTAACGGTAGTGCATCCGCAGATCGAAGTAAAAACTTCTGATGCACGACAAATTTTAAAGCAACAGGTTTTGTTAAAAGATGCGATCCGGCAATGGGGCAATATTGCAGGATTGGTAACGGGATTCATAAAAAGCGATTACGACCTGATCGGCCGTTCATTGGAAGATGTGATCATAGAACCCGTGCGCAGTATCCTCATTCCCGGATTTGATGAAGTGAAAAAAGGCTGCAAAGAAGCCGGTGCATTGGGCGGTGGTATTTCTGGATCAGGGCCTTCTATTTTTATGCTCAGCAAAGAAGAGAAGACAGCTAAAGCGGTGGAGTCCGTAATGAAAGAAGTGTATAACCGGATTGGAGTGGAGTTTCATACTTATGTAACGACTATCAATAAAAAAGGAGTTCAGGTAGTCGACAGTCGTTAGCCTGAGGTCAAAAGAAAAATCAAGATGAAATTTTATAGTACTAATAAACAATCACCAGCCGTTGATTTTTTGGAAGCAACGATAAAAGGGCAGGCACCAGATAAAGGGTTATATTTTCCGGAACGGATACCCATGATAGAGAAGGAACTGCTGGTAAATATAGATGAACTTTCGAACGAAGAAATAGCATACAGGGTCATCCAGCCTTATGTGGGTAATACCATACCTGCTGAAAAGCTTCGGGCCATTGTAAGCGAAACTGTCAATTTTCCTATTCCATTAGTGCAGGTAAGTGAGGATATAGCGGCATTGGAACTATTTCATGGCCCTACGCTGGCCTTTAAGGATGTGGGGGCACGGTTCATGAGCCGTTGCCTGGGATATGCTTTACAAGGCGAAAAAAGAAAAGTAACGGTACTGGTGGCTACTTCAGGTGATACGGGTGGTGCTGTGGCCAATGGCTTTTATGATGTACCGGGTGTGGAGGTGGTGATCCTTTATCCATCCGGTAAAGTAAGCCCTGTACAGGAAAAACAATTGACCACCTTAGGGAAAAATATCCGGGCACTCGAAATTGACGGAACTTTTGACGATTGCCAGCAATTGGTGAAAACGGCTTTCGCAGATGCATCGGTAGGGGGAAAAATATTTCTAACATCTGCCAATTCTATAAACGTGGCCCGCTGGTTACCACAGCAATTCTATTATTTCTTTGCCTATAAACAGTGGAAGGAAAAAAGCGGCCCCCCGGTTATATCTGTTCCCAGTGGCAATTTTGGGAATATATGTGCCGGCATACTGGCCATGCGTTCAGGCCTGCCAGTCAGACATTTTATAGCAGCTTGTAATGTAAATGATGTGCTGAGCGGTTACCTGCAAACACAAACATTAGAACCCAAAAAAGCAACAGCCACATTATCCAATGCCATGGATGTGGGTGACCCCAGCAATTTTGTACGTATCCTTGAGATATTCGGTCACCGGTTCCCGGAATTGAAACTAAATCTTTCCTCGTATAGTATTTCTGATGAGGAAACGATGTCTCTAATAAAGGAAGTATATGACAAGTACCATTATACCTGTGATCCCCATGGGGCCGTGGGTTACCTGGCTTTACAGCGGTATTTGTCCTTGCATCCCGGACAAAAAGGTATTTTTTTAGAAACTGCCCACCCTGTTAAATTTCCCGAAGCCGTCGAAAAAGCTACAGGTGTTCCTATTGACATTCCTTCCTTTTTACAATCGCTGATGCAGCGGGAAAAGAAAAGTATCCGTATGAAACCATCCTATGATGTGTTAAAAGATTATTTGTTGCTCGGATAGATGGGGCATACCTGCCGGCCGCACTTTATCAGGTATTGTTCCTTCGTTATATCTTTGCGGCAGAGAGAAAGCTATGCAAGACATTGAACCGTTTTATAACTGGAGGCATATTTATATCAGTGAGGAAGATCAGCGATCCCCATTTTATGGCAGGACCTATTCTGAGTTTGAATTCTCCCAAACCGTTTATAATTTCTATATCCATCCCCAATGGGATGATTTTGGCAGCCGCACTTTATACCTGAAAGTATTGCTGGCAGACTACGAAGAAAAATATGCCGTGATCGAATTGATCGGCGAATGGAATGATGCGATCGAAAATGATATCATGGAACTGAAAAGGGAGGTGCTGGAAAAATTCATGTATGAAGGCATTCATAAATTCATACTGATTGCCGAAAATGTGCTGAATTTTCACAGCGATGGCAGGGATTATTACGAAGAATTATATGAGGAAGCGTCGGATGCCAATGGCTGGGTGGTTTGTTTGAATATGCCCGAACAAACGCAGTATGATTTCCGTCATGCCCACCTGAACCGTTACGTGGAGCTGATGGAACTGGATAATTGGAGGACCTATAAACCCTTTCATTTATTCAAAAAGATAGATACCGAGCTCTCCGCCCGCCTGGGGGTGTAACTGGTTGCTGGTTACTGGTTGCTGGTTGCCCTCCTTCAACTTGAAAATGCTTTATAATAGTGTATTTTCTTCTTTGGGAAATAACCAGGAACAAGTAACCAGCAACCAGTAACTTTGATAATATGGCCTTCCGTTAGTATTTTTGCCGAAATTGATTTCTCCCCTAAGAACGATGCTTATGAAATGGTCTGAATTGTTTACTTCTTCGATCGGCAAAAAATGGGTGATGGCGCTGACAGGTATTTTCCTGATCCTTTTTTTAATTGTGCACGTGTCTTTAAATGCCACTATCTGGGCAAATGATGGTGGTAAAATGTTTGAGGCAGGTGCTCATTTTATGGGGTCTATGATCGTTCCCCGCATACTGGAAATCGGACTGGTAGCCGGTTTTTTACTACATATCATCCAGGGCCTGATGCTGGAATTTCAGAACCGCAGTAATCGGAAAAAAGGATATGCCGTGGCAGTGGGTAATAAAGGAAGCAAATGGTATAGCCGCAGTATGGGATTACTGGGTACCCTGGTACTGATCTTTCTGATCATTCATACTTCGCATTTTTGGATCCCCAACAGGACCAGCCAGGGCTGGTTATTGGGACCGGAGATCGATCTCTATCATAAAATGAAAGAAGTTTTCCAGCACGGATGGGTGGTGATCGTGTATGTGCTGGGTTGTATATCATTAGCCTGGCACCTGGTACATGGTTTTCAAAGTGCTTTCAGAACAATAGGAGTGAGCAATAAAAAATACCTGGCCCTGTTAAACGGTATCGGCATTGGTTTCTCGATCATTGTTCCATTGGCATTTGCCATGATGCCCCTGAGTTTCTATCTCGGTTGGCTGAAATAAACACTTATTAATCCTTATATCAAAGTAATCAGAGGTTATGCTTGATTCTAAAACTCCCGCCGGACCATTAGACGAAAAGTGGACATATTACAAAGGACATGTGAAGCTGGTCAACCCGGCCAATAAACGCAAACTGGAAGTGATCATTGTGGGTACAGGGCTGGCAGGCGCTTCGGCTGCTGCTTCATTAGGCGAACTGGGTTATAAAGTAAAAGCCTTTTGTTTCCAGGACTCACCAAGGAGGGCGCATAGTATCGCAGCGCAGGGAGGTATCAACGCTGCCAAGAATTACCAGAATGATGGCGACTCAGTATTCCGCCTGTTTTATGATACCGTAAAGGGTGGCGATTACAGGGCCCGGGAATCCAATGTACACCGGCTGGCAGAGGTAAGTGTAAATATTATTGACCAGTGCGTGGCACAGGGAGTACCCTTTGCCAGGGAATATGGGGGTTTATTGGACAATCGTTCCTTTGGCGGTACACAGGTAAAAAGAACATTTTATGCAGCCGGTCAAACCGGGCAGCAATTACTGATCGGCGCTTACCAGGCGCTGGAAAGACAGGTGGCATTGGGTAATGTGGACATGTACAGCCGTCATGAAATGCTGGAAGTGGTGATCGTTGACGGGAAGGCCCGGGGTATTATTTGCCGTAACCTGGTGACCGGGGAATTGGAGCGTTATTTCGGTCATGCAGTACTGTTATGTACCGGTGGTTACGGGAACGTGTTTTACCTCTCCACCAATGCCATGGGCAGTAATGTAACGGCCGCCTGGAAGGCACATAAGAAAGGGGCTTATTTTGGTAACCCCTGTTTTACACAAATACATCCCACCTGTATCCCGGTAAGCGGCGATCACCAGTCAAAGCTTACGTTGATGTCAGAATCGCTGCGGAATGACGGCAGGATCTGGGTGCCCAAAAAGCAAAATGACACCCGCAAACCCAATGATATCCCGGAAGAGGAAAGAGATTATTACCTGGAAAGAAGGTATCCTGCATTTGGTAACCTGGTACCAAGAGATGTGGCTTCCAGGGCTGCCAAGGAAAGGTGCGATGCGGGTTATGGAGTAGGTACCACCAAACAGGCGGTATACCTCGATTTCAAATACAATCTCATTAATAAATACGGAAAGGCAGAAGCTAATAAAAGAGGTATTCAAAACCCGGATGTGGATACACTGATCGCATTGGGCAAGGAAGTGGTGAAGGAGCAATATGGAAATCTTTTCGATATGTACGAAAAGATCACCGGGGAGAACCCTTACGAAGTACCGATGCGTATTTACCCGGCGGTGCATTATACCATGGGGGGCCTTTGGGTGGATTATGAATTAATGACCACTGTAAAGGGATTATATGCATTAGGGGAAGCGAATTTCTCCGACCATGGAGCCAACCGGTTGGGTGCTTCTGCGCTGATGCAGGGATTGGCCGATGGCTATTTTGTGATTCCTTATACTATGGGTAGTTACCTGGCCGATGAGATCGCTACTAAACCGATCCCCACCACACATGAAGCTTTTGTGAAAGCAGAAAAAGATGTGGCAGACCGCATCAATCAATTAATGAATATCAAAGGAAAGCAAACCGTGGAAAGTTTTCATAAACGTCTCGGTAAGATCATGTGGGATAAATGCGGCATGGCGAGAAATGCAAAAGGCTTACAGGAAGCCATCACCGAAATTCAGCAATTAAAGAAAGAATTTTGGAGCGATGTGCGCATACCCGGTGCTATAAATGAAATGAACCCGGAACTGGATAAAGCGGGACGGGTGGCTGATTTTATTGAATTGGGAGAACTGATGTGCAAGGATGCGCTGAACCGCAATGAAAGCTGCGGTGGTCATTTCCGTGAGGAAAGCCAGACAGCTGACGGAGAAGCTGAAAGGAAAGATGCCGAGTTTTCGTATGTTTCTGCCTGGGAATACAAAGCAGATAGTAACTGGGAATTACATAAAGAAGAATTGAATTTTGAAGTGGCGAAACCCACACAAAGAAGCTACAAATAAAAGTATTATGGAACATTACATGATGAACCTGACATTAAAGGTTTGGCGGCAAAAAAATGCAAATGATAGCGGTGGTTTTGAAACGTACCAGGCAAAGAACATTTCTTCGGAAATGTCTTTCCTCGAAATGTTTGATGTGCTGAACGAGGAGCTGATCCGTGAAGGAAAAGACCCTATTGCTTTCGATCATGACTGCAGGGAAGGTATTTGTGGTATGTGTTCGATGTATATCAATGGAAGGCCTCATGGGCCCTGGCATGCCAATACTACCTGTCAGCTGCACATGCGGGCCTATAAAGATGGGGATACTATTGTAGTGGAACCATGGCGGGCCAATGCATTTCCTGTGATCAAAGACCTGGTGGTGGATAGAACAGCATTTGACCGTATTATCCAGGCCGGAGGTTATATTTCAGTCAACACCGGCAATGCCGTGGATGCCAATGCTATACCAATTGAAAAAGACAAGGCCGATGCTGCTTTTGCCGCTGCGGCATGTATTGGTTGCGGGGCTTGTGTGGCTGCCTGTAAAAACTCATCTGCATTATTGTTTGTATCAGCAAAAGTTTCTCACCTGGCACTATTACCACAAGGGGCGCCTGAAAAAAAATCAAGGGCGCTGAGTATGGTGGCCCAGATGGACAAGGAAGGATTCGGTGCCTGTACCAATACAGGTGCATGTGAAGCTGTTTGTCCCAAGGAAATTTCTATCGAAAATATTGCCCGGCTGAACCGGGAATACATGCTGGCCGGGGCCAGTTCGGAAAAATAAGGCCGGCAAAAACATAGTGGAAGCCCTTTAACCAAAAGGGCTTTTTCATTTTCAGGCTGTTGCGTTCCTGCCGGGCTGCAATATTCGTTTATCCGGCACGTTACTCATCGGGGTGTTTTGCTGCCAAAATAGCCGTAATTTTAAAGATTAAAACAGTTCCAACAATATGAGAAAACAGATTTTATACCTGCTGGCTTTTACATTCATTATGGTAATCGGTTGTCAGAAAGAAAAGAGCTTTGAACAGCCCAATACCCCAAGTGAAGGAAGCCTGCAAAGTGATGTGTCAGGGGACTGTCTGCCCAAAACAGTAAATGGTACTTATCTCGCCGGAACAGCACTTGTGGGTACCACCAACAATATAGCCGTGGACGTGGCGGTAACAAAGACCGGGACCTATGTCATCACTACGGATACGGTAAATGGTTACTACTTCAGGGCTACCGGCACTTTTACTACCGTAGGGTCAAATACCATAACACTCCAGGGCAATGGAACACCCTTTGCTGCCGGCACCAATAATTTTGTGGTAAGTTATGGCGGAACTGTTTGTGATATTCAGGTCACTGTTTTACCTGCCGGCACCGGCGCTGCTGTGTTTACATTGGTGCAAACAGGAGGCAGCTGTACACCCGGCACCGTAACCGGGACCTATATCCTGGGCCAGCCATTGGGAGCTACTAATTCCGCTGTCATCAACGTAAATGTTACGGCACTGGGCACCTATACGATCAGCACTGTATTCCAGGGGATGACATTTATTAGTACGGGTGTATTCACATCACTGGGCCCGCAGCCAGTTACACTTTTTGGATCTGGAACTCCTACCACAGGGGGAGCCAATGTGGTACCGGTAACCGTTGGTGCAACCACCTGTTCATTTACGGTGAATGTACAGGCTACAGCCGTGGGTACATTGGGTGGAACGCCCGGCGCCTGTACTCCTTCCACGGTGAATGGAACTTATTTTGCAGGCGTGCCCCTCGTGGCAGCCACCAACACAGTGCAGGTACAGATCAACGTTACCACCGCAGGTGCTTACACCATCTCCAGTAATACCGTTGCAGGAATGACTTTTACCGGCAGCGGAACGGCAACTGCCGGAGCGCAAAATATTATTTTAAATGGTTCAGGAACCCCTTCTACCAGTGGTGCCCAGACATTCACAGTTACATTCGGCAGCAGCAGCTGTACATTCATTGTGAATGTGCAAACCGGCAATGCCGTGGGAACATTGGGCGGCGGACCCGGCGCCTGCACCCCATCCACAGTAAATGGAACATATACCGTAGGTGCTGCATTAACAGCGGCCAATACAGTGCAGGTGCAGATCAACGTAACAACGGCAGGTTCCTATAACATTACTTCCAATACGGTGGCGGGTATGACTTTCGCCCTGGCAGGCACAGCAGCAGTAGGTACTTCCAATATTACCTTGAACGGAACGGGTACGCCCACAGCCAGCGGTGCACAAACTTTTACGGTTACTTTCGGTACCAGCACCTGTACGTTTGTGGTCAATGTACAGGCAGCATTGAGTAACGATTATTTTCCTAGGACCACCAATAGTAACTGGAGTTATGAGTTTAATGATGTTTCCGATGATTCTCTGTACAGAAAAGTGATTGCTAACACACACAGCGCATTGGGAAATACCTATAATATCTTTATGGCGGATGATGGAACAGGTCTCGATTCATCCGGTTATTACCGTAAAAATGGCGGAGATTACTTTGAATATTTCGATTTTGGAGGTTATGTGGGTTATGATGGCGAGTCATGGGGTGAATACACGATGGTTAAAGATAATGTGGCCGCAGGTACCAACTGGAAATCCGGAGGCTTCGCCGGAACAATATCAGGTAATCCTATCAACGTAAGATTCAGCTTTACCATCCTGCAAAAAGATGTACCGATTACGATATTGGCATCCACCGGTTCAACTACCTACCAAAACGTAATTATTGTGGAAGAAAAATTTGAAGTGGAAGTGGCGCCGGGGGTATGGCAGGATGCCACATCGCAGGTAGGTTATGGCAAAAGCTATTATGCCAGGGGAATCGGTTTGATCAAATTTGAAGTACACGATACAGGCGGTAATGTTACAGACTGGCAGGAATTAAGAAGATACCAGGTGTTTTAATGCCATTGACTTAAAATAAAAGAGGCTGTCCGGCTCAATTCGGGACAGCCTTTTTTGTCGCTATATATTTCTCCATTAGAATCCTTTTTTCTTACCCGACTCGAGTGGTGGCAATTTGAAATCATCCACAGCGCTTTTTTGGGCGATCATTTTTTCAATGTCTTCGATCTTGCGGGGTGCAAAATGGGAGAGGAGTTCATACCCGTCTTCGGTGATCAGCAGGTCGTCTTCAATTCTTACTGCAATGCTCCACCATTTTTTATCACAATTGCTTCCTTCCGGAATATAGATCCCGGGTTCGATCGTGATCACCATATCTTTTTTCAATGAATCATAAGTGCCGCGGTCGTGCACATCCATGCCAATATGATGCCCCAGGCCATGCGGGTAATATTTTCTTACTTCCGTTTTATTTTTAATAATGCCCAGTTTTACCAAACCTTCGGCGATCACATCCTGCGCCGCCTTGCTGGCATCCGACCATTTGGCCCCATCTTTTAATGTCTTAAAAGCTGCTTCCTGGGCGTCGTATACCAATTGATAAATGGTCCTTTCTTCCTCGGAGAATTTCCCATCTACAGGTATAGTACGGGTAACATCAGCCGTGTAACCATGGTATTCTGCTCCCACATCCATCAGCAGCATGGAAGTGCCCACTTTTGTTTTTGTGTTTTCCATATAGTGCAGGATGCATCCATTTTCGCCGGCTCCGATAATAGAACCATAACCCACACCTTCGGCTCCATATTTCTTGTGTACATATTCATGCAATCCCTGTATCTCCAGTTCCGACATATCCGGGTGTACGGCCTTCATTACCTCATTCTGGCCTTTACAGGAAATTTCAACCGCCTTTCTCAACAACAACATTTCCTCCGGTGTTTTTATTTCACGCAGGCGGGCAGTAAGACCCTGATAAAGCCGGGTATCAAATTTCGATTGTCCTGTCAGTTGTGCAGGCAATTGGGATTTTTCCCTGAATTGCTGTACAAGGTCAAAAAGGTCGGCTTTATCGTACGTACTGTTGGGAATATCATCCGGGAATTTGTCAAAAATGATCTTGCTGAATTTTGAAAAATCGATATTCATTTTTTGAAAATCACCTCCGTTAAATGCCATAGTGATGCCTAATTTATCTTTGGCGCCTTCTACACCCAATCGTTTGCCTGTCCACTGTTCGGCCTGGGCATTTCTTTTTTGTACGAACAACAACTCTTTATATTTATTACCGGCAGAATCTGTTTGTTCATCTTTGAATATGAGCAGCATGGAGTGCGGCTCTTTATAACCGCTGAAATAATACATGTCGGGGTTGGCATGATAGAGATATTCCACATCGTTGGAGAAAGTACGGGTGGGATAAGCAAAGATCACGATCACTGAATTATCCGGCATGGCCTGGCGCAGGGCATCTCTTCTTCCCGCATGAAAATCTTTGGTAAGATAATCTTTGGGCAGATAATCATCCGCCTGGGGCGGCTGGGCCATTACAAGGGTGGAGACAAATGCTGCTGACAGGAGCAGCCAACTAGTGATGATTTTTTTCAGGGGCATAAAAAAGGTGATTGAAAAACTAATTTAGTCCATTTCAATCACCTTGAAAACGTTTTTACATGAGCGGAGAAGATGGTGAATAATTGCTGTTCGGCATCACTCATCATCATCTTCTTCGTAGTAAGCATCTTCGCTATTCTTGTAATGCTCTTCCCATGACTTCACGGCTTCATCACTCAGGCATTCGATAATGTCGTGCAGGTTGTCCTTTTTCAGTTTCCATTCCGTTTCCGTTGGGTCGTCAAAACGCTGAATGAAGAGGCAATGGTCCGATTCCACCGCCACTTTGATCAATGTGATCGGTGAATCTTCTTTTTCCTTCACCAGGTAATAACAACCGGTCTCCAGCAAGTCGTACGAATACATAACACCTCCTTTTAAATTGTTCTGCAATTATTTTACCGGGTTAATAAATTCAGAATTTAATGGGTACTCTGAAGAGTAGTTTGGAGGAATTTTATGGGTCAGAAGTAAGAACCAAAATTAGGGGTTTGGTTTTTTGAAAAATTGTAAATTTTTCAGGAGAGAGTAAATGATTTTTCAAAAATGAACATAATTAATTGATAATCATTTAATTAAAAAATTGACTAGAATTTTCCCTACTGTTTCGTGGCACAGGAAAGCCCTTCAGGATAGCTCCAGGTGGATCGTCTTCCTTCCTCGTTGACAGTGAACTCACTGGCGCTTTCATCAAAGGATTTTTGCACGATCCGGCGGTTGAGGTCAGTGGTCCAGGGTTTGAATAATGCAGCCACATCGCCCGTACCCGCCTGGTTCAAATCCCAGGCCATGGATTCCTTTCCACAATCAAAAACAAAGGCCTGGAAGGAAACCTGTTTGACAGTTGAAAATTGGAGAGTTTTGAAATAAACTTTTTTATTTGTGATATCATATACAATACTCCATTTGGTATGACTGGATTGTGCCACTTTATCCAGGATGGAAAATGAATAATCCACCACGGGCGTGCTGATCGGAGTTTGCAGGTACTGGCTGACCATATTGCAGGCTTTAGCAAAACGATCAATAGAATTGCTGGTGAATGAAACAGGGTTATTGCCGCCCGCTTTTACTGACGAGGCGGTGAGAGATACAGATTGTTCATAAACATCATTGGTCAATACAGGAAAAGGCAGGTCCTTGCCTTTATGCACCACCATTTTTCCATCGAGAAACTCAATCGTGGCCGCATTGCCATTAGCATCAGCCACCAGATAGTGAAGGGGAGTGGTGCCTTTTGATGCGATCCGGACTTTATTATCACTCGCAATCACATCCTCAATGTTACTGCAATTGTCGAGCTGGTATTGTATCCATTGCAATACACCCACCGCGGGCCTGTTATCTGCTTCGGGATAGCGTGTGCCGTCCAGCCACATCAATTCCACCACCAGCCCTTTTTCATTCATGCCACCTGTAGGGAATTCCTTGCCATATTGATTGAAAGTAATGCTGCCATATTGTGATACCCAACTGATCGTGCCGCCATCCGCAGTAGGGCTGGATGTTTTGGATACACCACGGAGGTTGGTACATAGCATGCCGTTACCGGTAACCCAGTCGTAGTTGCGGCCAAAGACCATCTGGCCGTTTTTATTAATGAAAAAGGTGGTGCAGGTATAAGCTGAGATGCCAGCCGATAACCCGAAAAGCAGGAGGATGATTTTTCGCATGTTCTGAAATTACTTTACATATAAAGACGAAACAAGCAAATAAGTACTGGCGGTATAAAATGAAAATACTTCCGGCAAATTGAGGAACAACCTGCGGGAAGTATTTCACCAGCCAAAAGAAAAATTAACTAAAGAGGCAGGAACGCTTGCACTCTTTCTTTTCTTTTTTCTCAGCCTTTTGCTCAGTAGCTGTTTTTTTCTTGTTGGAACTGAAGCTGGCAAAAGCTACCGCCGCAACGCCAGCTACAAGGACTAATGCAACCACAAATCTTTTCATAGCTGAAAATTTTATGAAATGAATTTACTACAATTTCCGGTCAACCGGGGCAAGGTTTTGATGAATGGCAATTACAGGGAAAATGTCCTCTCAGGCATTAATGACCTCTTTCAGGTGTATATTCTTATTTCTCAGGTCGGCACCGCCCTCCAGGATGGATTTCAGGTTGACCATATAAAAAGACCAGCCACTGCTGCAATCAATGAAATATCCCTGCCGGGCCTTCTCATCTTCCATCGGCATATCCTGTACCAATTCGCAAATGGTTTCCCCGCTTTCCTGTTTAATGGTAACGGTTACGATACAGCCTCCCGAAAAATTGAAACGCAGCTGATCCCACCCATTTACGGCGATGATTTCTCTTTCTTCCGATACCGAATCTTCATAGCCAAACCAGAGCCATTTATACCGGTCACCCGGTTCTATTGAGCTGTTTTTAGGCCTCGGGGTCCCGTCGGCTTTCGTAAACCGGGCCAGGCGAAGGAACCAGCTTTCCAGGCCCTGCTGCGTGGTCCATGCCTCATAGATCGCCTTGGCGGGCGCTTTAATGGGGATCCGTTTGATGAATTGTTTCCAGTTGTAATCCATAAATGGCAATTATAATTTGGTGATCTTCATTTCCACTCTTCTGTTCTGTGCCCGGTTGGCCTCCGTATCATTAGGTGCCACCGGCAGATCCGGGCCATGCCCTTTGATCGTGATACGCACCTCATCAATGCCTTTGGAAGCCAGGTAATCCTTGCAGCTTCTTACCCGTTTCAGCGATAACTCACGGTTAAGAGTAGCCGAACCTTCGGAAGAAGTATGACCCGACAACAGGATTTCCATGGTGCTGTTCTGTTTCATCAGGGTCACGAGTTTATCCAGTTCTGTTTTCCCTGCGGGTAATAAAGTGGCGCTGTTGACTTCAAACCGGATATTATTCATGACCAGTTTATCACCCTCCTGCAGTGCTTTATTATTGTAGGTAACCTTCCCGGAGCGTTTCAATTCCAGCTCTACCGGTTCAGATGATTCTCCTGAAACCACATCTGCCTGTTTCTCATCGGATGAATAGCCGGCTGCAGCGCCTTTAACTATATTCAATCCGGCAGGAATATTTTCCAGAAAAAAATTCCCTTCATTATCGGATAGGGCCATACCATAACCGTCCACCGAAGCGGTAGCGCCGGCAATGGGTTCGCGGGTCACTGCATCTACGATCTTTCCCTGCACTGATCCCCTGTAAATGATCTTTGGATTGATCAGCAATTTCACAAAATCAATGGCATAACCATCACCCTGCCTGCTTACCGGATCATCTATGGAGATGACCAGCGAATCTCCATATAATTTCTGCAGCAATTCGGGGGTTAAGCGGATGGTGATCAGCTTGCCAACTGGGCCTGTTTGATTAATACGGCTGATCATTTTTTCTGCTTCTGTAAAACGAAGCCCATTGATCCTCACCTGGAATGCAGACAACATCGTGGGTGCCTGAAAATCGTCAATGAAAATCTGAAGTGCGGCAGAATCAATGTTCACCGTTTTTAGTTCAGCCAATGGCATGACAATACTTACAGGATGATTGGCAGGACGGTCGGTGGTACCGCAATAACCATCCTGCCCGGCTCCTTCGCCGTATTTAAAACTGGAAGGTATCATGATACGGTCGGTGCCCCTGGCATTTTCCGGGTTTACTTCCCAGGGAAAATCATGTCCGCCGGAGGAGCGTCCGGTAAATGGATCAAAACTATCTTCAAATCCAAAACCAAGATTATCAATATCACCTACCCGGATCATCATATCTGCTTCTGCGGTACTTCTTAAGACAAGGAATTGTTTTGTCCAGTCCCCATCGTTTTTTGTAATACGCTGAGAAAATGAAAAAGATGTTATTAACAGGAAAAGGATAAGAGGGCAGACAGGTTTCATGATGTGTATTTATATACTATCAAGTTAAGTTTTTTTTGAAAATGGTTGCCCGGGCATAAAAAAAATGTGAAGCGGGTAGCTTCACATTTAAGGGAAAAGAATGGATGATCTGCAGGGCTCTATTGTTTAATCAGTTTTTTATTCTCTGTTCGTCCATCAGCCAATTGAATGGTGACCAGGTAAGCACCGGGTTTCAGTGAGCTGATGTTAAGGTTGTTTTGTGCATTGGTGAATTGTTTGTCCATATGCATTCTACCGGCCAGGTCATAGATACTGACCCTCCGGGCACCGGCATTTTCACTTTCAATGGATAACTGGTCAGATGCCGGGTTGGGCCAAATATTGACATGGGAACGCACAACTGAGTTTATGCTCACCACTTTGATGGGTGAAAAACTTTCCCGGTTGTTCTCATTATTGGTTTTGATACGGTAGTAATTTTCGCCAGCCTGGGGGTTTCTGTCGGTATATTGATACATTTTGCCCTCCACATCTGTTACTTCTATCTTGATAAAAGCGATATCCTTCCAGGTTTTGCCATCGGGGCTTCTTTGAACATAAAATCCGGAATAAGGCTTTTCGCCGATCTTCCATTCCACAGCTACTTCGTTATCCTTAGCGGATTTGGCATCGAAGTGGATCCAGGTAATAGGCAATACAGCAAATGGGAATGCGCAGGAAGTCAGATCATTACCCACATCACTCACACCAAAGGTCCCCATCCACGTGAGAGACAGGTTATTTTCGAGCCTGTACAGACGATTATCGTTTTTAGTGGCCATGAATATTTGTCCGCTGGGATTAAATGCAATACCCGCAATCGAGTTGCCGCTGGGTGTGGCCGTTGTAGGATTTACTCTCCTGTTGGCCGTTAAGCCAGCAACCGGAGTGGTGGGCAACGGCCCCGCTATGCTATATACCCCCCAGTTGGTACTGCTGGATGTAACCACCCATAAGTTGCCATTACCATCAAAAGCAATATCACCTGCATTTTGGTTCTGTATCACGGTGGAAACATTATTTCCAAACTGGTCGGTGATGGAGGAAGTGATATAGGTCCAGGTATTGGTTACGATATTGTAACAGTTCATATTTGCATTCACATCAATAGTGTAGTAGTAAAGCCCGTCGGCGGTAATACAACCGGTATGTACTTCGGCAGCACAGGTACTGGTGGCAAGAACAGATACCGTTGCTGTGGCCGGATCATAGGAAACGAATTCCTGGGGGCTCACACCCACATTTCTTTTAAAGTAATAGAACTTGCCGTTAGTACTGTTGTAAGCGAGCCCATTGGCTTTACTGGCGCTGTTGCCGCTATAGGTAGTGTTTTTAACAGCAGAGCCTACTGTGGCAGTCGATACAGTAATCGGGTAGATGGCGCCGGTACCGGTGAGGCCATAAATAATAGTACCGGGGCTGGAGCAGATCTGTGCGCCTGTTTTCTTGATGATCACAAAGTTTGTCAGCAATACTAAAATGATGGCATGACGGATCATAGTACGGGTAAAAATCAATTTCATGATTCTGGATTTAATCGTTTTTTTAACAGAATTTGAATTTGATTTTTCAGGGATTACGGATAGTAGTATTTCAGGGAATAGATGGATTATAACAACAGGTATTAACCTGGTGGCAGTTTGAATCCATATATGATGAAGGAATTGTTCTTAGGGTACTTGTATTGGTCTGCAGGTAATTTTCATCATAAGGTTTGGATCAACTACGGGTCAAAAATACTATCAAGACCACCGTATTTGCAATAGAAAATCTACTATTACACGCAAAAAAATGGGATAGTTTGATCCAACTGGCTGGCTTCCAGTTACTATAAAAATATTTTTATTCCGCAGGGTCGGGTTTTTGTATAACCTTTCTCTTTACTAAATTTTCAACCAGCAGTTTGCCATAGGTGTGTGCCAAAGTGTTGGTGGAAGTAAAATCAAAAGAACGGCTGCGGGCTGAATAGATCAGTTCGCGGGCATTAAGATCATAGAAATTATTTTCCCACACATATTTTGTCTCTTCGCCATAATAACCCGGGGCGTACACTTTTTCCAGCATCGTGTTTAAATAACGGCTGAAGCCATCCATCCTGTTAAACTCGGTATAATTCGTTACTTTACCCGGAACATAATAAGGTTGTTTTTTCTTATCCAGCAGTACGAGGGTCATGATCCCGTCAAACCCATTGCCTTCAATGGCCGCAATCGCTTTGACAGTATCACCTTTTACAAATGTGCCGGCGGGATATGCTTTGTTAGCAGGAATAGCCAGGTAACCTAATTCCCTGAGATCATCGGCCAGGTGGTTCTCCATTTTTGCACCAAGTGCGGATTCATTGTCCGGCAGCACTCCCAGGATGAGTATCTTCTTATATTGTTTGGGTGCAGCAGTTGCCGCACTCCAGCTTTGAGTGATCTTACTTGGCTGGCAGGCCACCAGTGAAACAAGGAATAACAGAAATAGTATATTTTTCATGGTTAACTTTTACTATGTAAAATTATTTTGGAGCAGGGGCGCATAAACTGATGCCGGTCAATGGAGAGGCAGAGTTTACTCAGTCCATTTCTTTTCCACAATCGTTAATAACTCCAAATCATAGGTACAGGCCCCGTTTTGGTATATTTGCCCGAATGAACCGCCCTGAGCGGCCGCTGTAACCGATAACCAAACGAAAAACGTTCATTTACAATCCTTAACGTACCGTGATCATGGCAAAAGAAAAAGACACCTCCAACCTGTTTGATTATACCGAAGATAGCATCAAATCGCTTGACTGGAAGGAACATATTCGTCTCAGGCCAGGCATGTATATTGGAAAACTCGGAGATGGATCTTCCCCGGATGATGGCATTTATGTATTGGTGAAAGAAGTAATGGATAACTGTATCGATGAATACACGATGGGATATGGGAAGACAGTGGAATTAACGATAGAAGGTAAGTCCGTTAGCATCCGGGATTATGGCCGCGGTATTCCATTGGGTAAAGTGGTGGATGTGGTGAGTAAAATAAATACGGGGGCCAAATACGATAGCAAGGCCTTTCAGAAATCGGTGGGGTTGAACGGTGTGGGTACCAAAGCCGTGAATGCACTGAGTCATTATTTCAAGGTTACAGCAGTGCGGGAAGGAAAGGAAAAGACAGCCGAATTTGAAAGAGGTGTTTTGATCAGGGAATATAAAGAGGCAAAGACGGGCGAACAAAACGGTACACTGGTTACTTTTATTCCTGATGAGTCAGTATTTAAAAATTTTAAGTTCCATCCCGAGTTTTTGGAGAACCAGATCTGGAACTATTGTTTTTTGAATGCAGGACTGAAGATCGCCTTTAACGGAAAAAGTTTTGTGAGCAAAAATGGTTTGCTGGACCTGCTGCAACGTAAGACCAATGAAGATGAGATACGTTACCCTATCATCCACCTGAAAGGTGAGGACATTGAAGTGGCCCTTACGCACAATAATGATTACGGCGAGGATATTTACAGTTTTGTCAATGGGCAGCATACCACGCAGGGAGGCACGCACCAGCAGGCATTCCGCGAGGCCTATGTAAAGACCATCCGAGATTTTTATAAGAAGGATTATGATGCTTCCGATATCAGAACAGGTATTGTGGCAGCTGTTTCGGTACGGGTGGTGGAACCTGTTTTTGAGAGCCAGACCAAAACAAAACTGGGCTCCGTGAATGTAGATACAAATGGCCCGAGCATGCGCCAGTTCGTAGGTGATTTCCTGGCCAAAGAACTGGACAACTTCCTTCATAAAAATCCCGCTACAGCCGATGCACTGAAAAAACGGATCGAGCAAAGTGAAAGGGAAAGAAAGGAACTGGCAGGTATTAAGAAACTGGCAAATGAAAGAGCTAAGAAAGCGAACCTGCACAACCGTAAACTGAGGGATTGCCGTTATCACCTGGATGATGACCCCCCGGCTAAAGGAAAAGAAGAATTTGTGGCCAAGCAGAATGAAACGACCATCTTTATAACTGAAGGTGATAGTGCCAGCGGCTCCATTACCAAAGCAAGAAATGTCGAAACACAAGCTGTGTTTAGTCTTCGTGGTAAACCACTGAACTGTTTTGGCCTGACAAAAAAAGTGGTGTACGAGAACGAAGAATTCAACCTGTTACAACATGCCCTGAATATTGAAGAAGGCCTGGCAGGGCTTCGTTACAATAATGTGGTGATCGCCACCGATGCGGATGTAGATGGGATGCATATCCGGTTACTGCTGATGACATTTTTCCTGCAATTTTTTCCCGACCTGGTTAAGCATGAAAAAGTGTATGTGCTGGAAACACCGTTGTTCCGCGTTCGTAATAAACAGGAAACGATCTATTGCTACGATGAGAATGAAAAGCAGGCTGCCATGAAAAAACTGGGTGCCAGGCCCGAAGTAACCCGTTTTAAAGGATTAGGTGAGATAAGCCCGGATGAGTTTGCACAGTTTATTGGTTCAGATATGCGCAAGCAGTTGATGCGATTGGAGCAGGGGGACCATATTCAGCAATTATTGGAATATTACATGGGAAAGAACACGCCGGACAGGCAGGAGTTTATCATCAATAATTTGAAGATAGAATTGGATGCGCCTGTGGAAAGTAATTAACAGAAGAATACTGACAGATAATAATTATTAATTGTTTATTACAGAGTGTACGAATTTCACGCAGATAGAAAGAGATATTTCGATATCCAGGTTTTGAATGCTGAGAAATATGTAATCCCCTTCATTGAAGAGGTCGTTGCTATACAACCAGGCATGCGGGTGCTGGAAATTGGGTGCGGGGAGGGAGGAGTACTCAAAGCATTTGTCAATAAAGGTTGTGAGGGAGTGGGGGTGGAACTGGATGCGCCCAGGATCGATGATGCCATCAAATTTTTGCCCGATGATGTGGCCACCGGAAGGATAAAGTTTGTGGCAAAGGATATTTACAAGGTGGATGTGGTGCAGGATTTTAATGGACTCTTTGACATAATTGTTTTAAAAGACGTGATTGAGCATATTCATGATCAGTCGAAGCTGATCGGGTGGATGAAGAATTTCCTGAAACCTGCCACGACAGGCAGGCCGGGTGGCATTGTGTTCTTTGGCTTTCCACCCTGGTATATGCCCTTTGGCGGTCACCAGCAAATGTGCCGGTCTAAAGTTTCAAAATTGCCTTATATCCATTTATTGCCCCGTGGTATTTACAAGTGGATACTGACAAAGAAAAAGGAGCCGGTGGAAGCCCTGATGGAAGTAAGGGATACCCGGATCAGTATCGAGCGGTTTGAAAGGATATGCAAGCAACAGGGATATGCGATCGCTCATCACAGGCATTATTTACTGAACCCGATCTACGAATGGAAGTTTGGCTGGAAACCGAGGCGCCAGTTTGCGATCATAAAAGCGATACCTTTTGTCAGGAATTTTTTTACAACCTGTGTTTATTATATTATTAAAGACAATAACCATACAAAATGATACATATAGTTTTTAACGAGAGCGAAGTGGACCTGATGAAACAGGTGATGGCGCTGGATGAAACACTTGCCGGTGAAGTGGTACAGATCAAAGATGATTTTGCGGTAGGGCCTTTGCAGGGAATTGAAACAGAAGAAGGCTGGCAGGCAAGACTGGAATGGTGGAAAGGCCAGTTACAGGGATCGCCTTACAGCGAAACCATTGTGGGTAGTTTTGACGACCGCGAAACCGTGAAAGAACTAAAAACAAAGATGGATGAAAATCCTCAGGAAGAACTGTGGATATGGATGGGACAGAACCAGCATGATGTATGCGGGTATTACTGGCTGATGCCTCAATTCCGGGAATACCAGGGGCGGGTGATGGTCATCTACCTCAACAATCTTCCCTTTATTAACGAAAAGGGACAGTTGTTCTACCCCTCATGGCTCCACGAAATTCAGCCCCGTGAATTTGTTAAGGCTAAAAAGCTGGCAAGGCCCATCACAATGAGTGAGTATGAGATCGACCCTGATGAGTGGAGAAAGATCGTAGAGGATAATTCACCGGTGAGAATACTGGAAGGTGGGAAGAAAATCGCTGGAAAAGAACAGCATTTTTATGACGGGGAAATATTAAAGAATATTACCACGGAGTGGCAAAAAGCCACCCGGGTGCTCACCAATACATTGCATCGCATGAAGATTAAAACAGGCGACCTGTACCTGATGCGCCGGATGAAACACCTGATTACCGAAGGGAAGATCGAAGTGATGGGCGATACGGAAAAAGGGTGGAAAGATTTTGATGTAAAAAAGACGGATAGCAAACAGGGCGAAATGGTATTTGAAAAGAATGAAGGGCAGAACAACGGGTAAAAACATCAAACAATTATTTTATTTGGAAGAATCATGAGCGCAGCAAAGAATAAGATAGCGGAGATTGAAAATAACAATAATGGCTTGCACGGTCAGTATAAGACCTGGTTTCTGGATTATGCGTCCTATGTAATATTGGAAAGAGCGGTACCGGCCGTGGAAGATGGCCTGAAGCCGGTGCAAAGACGTATCCTCCATGCCATGAAAGAAATGGATGACGGACGTTTCAACAAAGTGGCTAATATTATCGGGCAGGCCATGCAGTATCACCCGCATGGAGATGCTTCTATCGGGGATGCGCTGGTGAACATGGGACAAAAAGATCTGTTGATCGAAACACAGGGTAACTGGGGTGATGTGCGTACAGGTGATGATGCAGCAGCAGCCCGTTATATTGAGGCAAGGTTGAGCAAATTTGCCCTGGAAGTGGCATTTAATGCCAAAACCACGGAATGGCAGTTAAGCTATGATGGCCGTAAAAATGAGCCTGTCACACTGCCGATGAAATTCCCATTATTACTGGCGCAGGGGGCGGATGGTATTGCGGTGGGATTATCCACCAAAATATTGCCTCACAATTTCTGTGAACTGATTGAGGCGGCTGTAAAATACCTGAGAGGAAAACGGTTTGAATTGTTTCCCGATTTCCTGACGGGTGGCATGATAGATGTGGCCGATTATAACCAGGGAAAAAGGGGTGGCAAAGTAAAAGTAAGGGCGCATATTGAAGAGCTGGACAAAAAAACACTTGCTATCCGAAGTGTGCCCTACGGTGTTACAACCACGCAGTTGATGGAGTCCATCGTAAAAGCGAATGACCAGGGAAAGATCAAAGTCAAAAAAGTAACGGATAATACGGCGGCCGAAGTAGAGATACAGGTGGACCTGGCCCCGGGCATTTCGCCCGATATTACCATCGATGCCTTGTATAAGTTCACCGATTGTGAAATATCAATTTCCCCGAATGCTTGCGTGATCGTTGACCATAAGCCCCAGTTCCTCGGTGTGCAGGACCTTTTGAAATTGTCTGTAGATAAGACCAAGGACCTGCTGGAGCAGGAGTTAAAGATCAAACTGGCTGAGCTGCAGGAAAAATGGCATTATACTTCTTTGGAGAAAATATTCTTTGAAGAAAAAATATATAAGGAGCTGGAGAAGAAACATGAGACCTGGGAAAAAGTCCTGGAGGCGATCGATAAGGCCTTTGTTCCTTTTAAGAAACAACTGAAAAGAGCAGTCACCCGGGAAGATATCATTAAACTCACTGAAAAACCGGTGAGACGGATATATAAACTGGATATTGATGAACTGAATGACCAGATCAGGGCGTTGGAGGCAGAGATCAAACAAGTGAAGCATGATTTAAATAACCTGGTGGATTTTGCTGTGGCTTATTATGAGAACCTGTTAAAGAAATATGGCAAGAACAGGGAAAGGAAGACAGAGATCAGGCAATTTGAAGTGATCGAAGCGAAGAACGTGGCCATTGCCAATACAAAATTATATGTAAACCGTGAGGAAGGATTTATTGGCACCGGTTTAAAGAAAGATGAATACCTGTTCGATTGCTCCAGTCTCGACGATATCATTGCATTCAGCAAGAATGGTGTGATGAAAGTCGTAAAAGTGTCCGATAAAGTTTTTATAGGTAAAGAGATCATGCATGTGGCCGTTTTTCAGAAAAATGATGAGCGTACCACTTACAATATGATCTATATGGACGGGACGAATGGAAAAAGTTTTGCAAAACGGTTTAATGTTACGGGTGTGACCAGGGATAAGGAATACTATCTCGTAAAGGAACACGAAAAAAGTAAAGTGCATTATTTGTCTGTTAATCCCAACGGAGAAGCAGAGATCATAAGGATATTACTGACCCCGGGAAGTAAAGCTCATAAAAAAGAACTTGAATTCAATTTTGCGGAATTGGAGATCACCGGCAGGGCCAGCAAAGGTATTACTGTAACCAAATACCTGATCAAATCGGATGGTGTAAAACTAAAAGAGGCAGGGGTATCCACCATAGCCGGTAAAAAATTATGGTATGATGACCAGTTTGGCCGGTTGAATACAGAAGAAAAAGGTCAGTTTCTTGGCAATTTTGATGCGGAGGAAAAAATTCTGGTGGTGTACAATGATGGGTATTACGAGATCACTGACCAAGAGCTGACACAGAAGCTGGATGCAGAAAAAGTAATTTTCATTGAGAAATTCAATGCGGAGCGGATTGTAACAGCGGTGTATGCAGATATGAAGACAAAACAATTTATGGCCAAACGCTTCAGGATCGAGACCACCACACTGAAAAATAAATTCCTGTTCATCAAAGAGGGCGATGGTAATTATGTAGAAGCGGTGACAACAGAGGAAGAGCCAATATTAGCCATGCAGCAGGGAAGGGGTGCACAGATCAGGAAGGGCAAGCTGAAGATCGCCAGGATCGCTGAAGTAACAGGATACAGGACGGTGGGTTCCAAGCTGGCTGATTACAGTAAATCGACGGAGATGGAATGGGTAAGAAGCAAAGGGTCATCTAACCAGCCGGAGTTATTTAATTAAATGGTCATTCTATCTTTCACTTAAAACTATTTTATGTCACTGGAGTCAATTGTGTTTATCATACTTATCGGCGCAGCGGCAGGCTGGCTGGGCAGTGTTATTTTTTCCGGCAGTGGATTAGGATTGGTGGGTAATGTGGTGGTGGGTATACTCGGCAGTTTTGTGGGCAGCTGGTTGCTGAAAGAATTAAAAGTAAGGCTGGGCGCCGGACATATTGTCAATGCAATTCTCACTGGGGCTATTGGCGCTATCGTCATTCTTTTTATAGCCAGTTTGATCTATAAGAAGAAATAAGCCCTTTCCATCCCTTTCGGTCGGATATCCTGCCACGGGACTTGGCGTGAAGAGATAAACTAATTCGAAGGCCTTTTCCGTTTGATCCTGATCGTGGCATTTTTTTCCAGGCTGCTGGAAAGCCGGATTTCGTATTTGGTCTTGCCATCGTGTATCACCATCAGCGCCGTATTCGGAGGAATCAACCCCAGGTTCTCGGCAAACATGGATATTTCATTATAAGCCTGTGTGCTGTCCACACGCAGATCAATTTTAACGGATCTGTGTGTCAGCTTTTGGTTATACAGGATCAGCATTTTGTTGTAGAATAATGAAATGACGTCACCGTCGATCTCGCCATTGTCATATACATCCACCCTTATCGAATCAGACTCCACTTCAATTTCGTTCACCACTACATTTTCCCGGGTGGTGAATTCTCTTTCGGTTACATAGTTGATTACTTTCCGGGGAATGACCGTTACTTCGGTCGCAGTATCCGTTGCTGTGGGTGTCCATACCTGGTAGGTTTCCTTGTACTCGCTGATAGCTTTCAAAACAGAATCAGTCTTGCTGGCATCGGCATTATGTGTCAGGTTGAGTTTTATTTCCGGGCAGGTGTAGCGGTAATCGGGTTGACTGAGAAAAGAGCCCACTAAGTTAGACCCCACTTGTGCCACCCGTAATTTGGCCTGCAGCGTCATGATACAATCCACTTCAAAGTTGGAAATGGAGCCGTGGTAGACCACGGGCACATTGTATAAGCTCAGCAGGCGGCTGTTGGGATTATAATCTCCTTTTACCTGGATGCTCCTGTACGTATTCTTGAAATAATAATTAAGTATCCCTTTCACATAGTTCTTTTCGGGCTGCAATACCAGTTCCACCAGGTAATTATTGGCGGAGCTGTTGGTCTTTACGTTTGCATTGCCATACCAGTACCCAAATACCGATTGTGCATGACCGTTAGATAAGCTCCATGAGAACAGGATGGCTATTACCAGGAATCTCTTCATAAAGGCGGAAGATCGCTAAAATTATGCCCTTTTATATATGAAGTTGTACACAGATTATTTTAACATCCTTTTCATCTCCCGGTCCGCGTCTTTTTGCCTGATACTTTCCCGCTTGTCATACATTTTTTTGCCCCGGGCCAGCCCGATCTCTGCTTTGATCAGCCCTTTTTCGGTAAAAAATATGCGTAAGGGAACAAGCGTATAGCCTTTTTCTTTCAGCTTCGTTTCAATCTTCCGGATCTCTCTTTTTTGCAATAACAGCTTTCTGTCACGGACCGGGTCATGATTATTGACCGTACCGTGCGAGTACTCGGCAATATGGAACGATTTGAGCCATACCTCCCCTTTGTGAATGATGCAGTAGCTATCGTTGAAACTGGCTTTGCCTTCACGTAATGACTTTACTTCCGTACCCAGCAATACCATACCTGCTTCATACTTGGCATCTATGAAGTATTCATGATAAGCGGAACGATTCCTGATTTCAGGTGAATTAGTCATTTTTTTTGTTGATAATATGGATAGTAAGGGTCACAAGCAAATATAAACGCCATTATTGCCAATAAGGCAAACAATAATATTGCTCTGCGGTTAATTTTTAAAAAGAGTGAGTACTGTTCCCAGTTTATCTTTTAATTCTTTCCGGGGCACAATGAAATCAAGAAAACCATGTTCCAGGATGAATTCACTGCGTTGAAAACCTTCGGGCAGGTCTTTTTTGATCGTTTCTTTAATAACCCTCGGGCCTGCAAAGCCGATCAGTGCACCTGGTTCGGCAATGTTAAGGTCGCCAAGCATACCAAAGGAAGCAGAGATGCCGCCAAATGCAGGATCGGTCAGTAAAGAAATATAAGGAAGCTTAGCATCGCTAAGTTGTGAAAGTTTACCGCTTGTTTTGGCTAATTGCATCAATGAAAAAGCACTTTCCATCATGCGGGCGCCACCGCTCTTACTGATGACCATGTAGGGTAACTTATGCTGCAGGCAATAGTCCACTGCCCGCGAGAATTTTTCTCCCATCACACTGCCCAATGAACCACCGATGAATTCAAAGTCCATACAGGCGATGACCACCTCATTGCCGTTCACTTTCCCCACAGCCACCCGCATGGAATCATTGAGGTCTGTTTTGGCCCAAAGCTCTTCCAGTCTTTTTTTATAAGGTTTCAGGTCCGTAAATTCCAGGAAATCCTTACTGCGGATATTATCGAATAGTTCAGTGAACTCGTTATTGTCGAACAGAATTTCGTAGTATTCGCTGCTGTTGATGCGGTGATGAAAATTGCATTTGGGGCAAACAAAATAGTTTTCCCTCAGTTCAGAAACCGTACAGATATAATTACAATCGGGACATTTTACCCAAAGCCCTTCCGGCGTTTCCTTCTTCTCTGACGTTTTGGTACTGATCCCTTTTTTGATGCGTTTGAACCAACTGGTCTTTGTCTCTTCCGTCTTTCCTTCCTCACCAGCCAGGTTGGCATCAAAGTCTTCAAATTGTTTCGCCATAACCGATTTTAGAGTTACAAATATAGGGTTTTATGATTCATGGATCATCCCTGCCAAACCAGCGGCAAAATGCACATTCTTAAACGGTTAGGAACTATCGATCGAATGTTGAAAGCAATGCTGGGTTTATTTTTTCAGAACGTTTTCAAATAGTTTGAAGATCCGTTTATATTCATCCGTCCAGCTGCTCGGCTCCACGAAACCATGATCTTCCATCGGATAACCCGCCAGCTCCCAGTTGTCCTTACCCAATTCGATCAACCGCTGCGCCAACTTCACCGCATCCTGGTAATGCACATTTACATCCACCATACCATGACAGATCAGCAAATGACCCTTTAACCCTTCGGCAAAATAAAAAGGAGAACTTCTGCGATAAGCGATACTATCGGTGAAAGGCTCATTTAAAATATTGGAAGTATAACCATGATTATAATTGGCCCAATCCGTAACAGGTCGCAATGCAGCACCGGCTGCAAACACATCCGGTTCATTGAACATTCCCATTAAGGTGATAAAGCCTCCGTAAGAACCTCCGTACACACCGATCCGTTTGGGGTCCACACCAAAATTCTTTACTAAATAATTAGCAGCATCCACATGATCGCTCAGATCTTTACCACCCATAAAGCGGTATATACCCGTTCTCCAATCTCTTCCATAACCGGCACTGCCACGATAATCGATGTCCATCACATAATAACCGTTATCGGCAAGCATATTATTGAACATATATTCCCGGAAATAACTGCTCCACCATTTATGCGCATTTTGTAAATAACCCGCCCCATGTACAAATAATACGGCAGGTTTATGCGGATCAGGGTTGGCCGGTTTATATAGTCTTGCATACACAGGTGCGCCATCTCTTGCAGGAAAACTGATCACTTCAGGATCTTTCCAGGAATATGATTTGAATTCATCACTTTGCGCCTTATTGGTTATTTGAATGGGTACTGATGGCCTGGCTTGTTTACCCGGCAGCAGGTTTTCTTGTAAATACAGTTCCCAGGGTTTGGTGGAATAAGAATAAAGTATAGCCATCCATTTTTCGTCAGGGGAGAGGGACACCTGGTTGGCCCCGGTCATGGTCGTGATCCTTTCTTTCTTCCCATCGGCAATAGTTAACCGGTAATAATGCTGTTCACCCGGGTGCACTTCATTGGTAATGATATAGAAATATTTTTTATCTTTTGATATAGTAGCCTGTTGCACTTCATAATTGCCGGAGGTCAGTGCCTTCTTTTCATGCGTAACAATATTGGCAATATAGATATGCGAATAGCCGCTTACCTCAGAACGATACCAGAAAGTATTATCATCGATCCAGCCGGTGCTGCCGCCACCAAAGCCACCCGTTCCGGGTCCGCCGATCCAGGCTTCATCACGCTGGCGGTCCAACAATTTCAATTTACTGCCGGCTGTATCCAGCAGCATCAGCCAGCGGTCTTTATTATCCAGGGACCGGATATCCAGTACCGCCGTTGTTCCCCTGGGCGACCAACTGATGGAAGAAACAAATACAGCCCTGTTGGCGGGTTTCTTTTTCTTTTCCTCCCATTGTTTTGGATAATCCTTTACATAGTCAGGCAGGTCCTGTATACCCGGAATTGAATCTGTTTTGATGCTGAATAAAGTATCTCTTATCCTGTCGTAAATAAAATACTCGGAGCTGCCTTGTTGTGCGCCCACTTTGGTGCGGGCCGGGATATCTGTGGTAAAACCTGTTTCGGTAACATAACTGGGAACAATAGTCGCTTTTGCCCCGGCAGCTGATGCCGCCCTGGAAAGACGGTAACTAACGAAGCGTCCATCCGGACTAATACCCAATCCCTGCAGCGATCTGTCGTCAATATTGATAGACCGCAGTTCTTTTTCTTTAGGCAATGATTTAGTATAAGCATCAGCGGCTTCTCTTTTTTCTTTTCTTTCTTTCAGCACCTGGAAGTACCGGAGCTGATCATTCTTCAGCCATTGTTCCTGTTGATTACCTGCTGATGAAGTGGCGGCGCCACCACCCGGGCCTCTTTGCGGGCCCGCTCCACCGCCCGCAGGGGCATCTCCTCCCCGTACATTGGTAAGTTGCATGGTTTCTCCAGTGGCAATATCCCATGCATATAAATTCTGGCTGCGGGTATAAACGATCTTTGTTTCATTAAAACTGAATTGCGGGTTGCTTTCCGCATCTACTGTTTGCAGAATGCGCTTTGTCTTGCCAGATTTTACATCAGTATAAATAATATCCCCGTTCTTCGTTGTTACATAAGCCGAACGGGCCTGGTTATAGTTATAGGCGCCCTGTATATTCAATGCCTGCTTTTGTGCAGGGGTTGCTTTAACAGGGGTTTTGTTTGAAGTGGTGATATACCATAATGAATCACTGGGAGATTTATCCGGATTCCAAAGAAAATAAAGCGTACTCCCATCCTGGCTCCAGAAAGTACCGGAAGGGGAGGTGCCGATCCATTTGGGATCACGCATTATTTTTTCTACACTAAGTTTTTCGGGTTGCTGAGCAAAAAATGGTATAGACAGAAAGAATGATAAGCAGGTCAGGGTGCTTTTTCTCATAATAGCCTGTTTAGGCTATAAATATATTGAGAAAGGCATGAACAGCATGAGCCGCTTGTAAAAGATGGAATAATCTCAATTCTGCGGCGCACCACTGTCGATCCAGCAAATGATCGTATTCTTTTGTGCAGTTGTCAGCGTTGTGTTTTGAGGCATTAGCCCGGCAGAAACCTGCGCCCGGATTGCTGTTCTGGCGCTAAAAACTTCATTGTAGTTCGTTAAGGCCCCCGGGCCATTTACGCTGCCGGGAGCATGGCAATTGGGCTGGTTGCAGAATGTTTGAATAAGGGGATTTACATTGGCCGACCAGCTTTTGGCAACCCCATTGCAGGGGTCAGTATTGGTACCATCCGTGCCATCTTTGCCACAGGATAGCAGTATCACAGATGATAAAAAAACAAAAGCTATAAATCCGGTCAGTGCTTTTAACATATTTTCTTTTTTCAGGAATTCAGATAATTAAAAACGTAATTAGTTTAACAAAAGTTGTGCTCATTTTAGCAGCAGGCCTGGTTTACAATGATTTTTTTAGAAAAAGAAAAACCCCGGCAGCATAACTGCACGGGGTTCACCTTATCTTTTTCGGGGTTAATTTTTTCCCTTGGGCTTCACAGTTGTTTTAGGTTTGGGAGCAGCTGCAGCTTTTCTTTCACCTTTGAGCGTAGAAGCCAGCTTAATGGCTTCATAAGCGTTTACCACACCTCCCGTCCGGCTCAGGTCAGCTAAATTTACCATTTCACCTGTTCCCGGATCTTTTACTTCAATACCCGGGTTCTGTGATGATTTCTCAATCACCATTTTTACCTGCTGTGCGCTGAGGTTAGGATAATATTCCAGGATAAATGCGGCCAGGCCCGCCACCACAGGGGATGCCATACTGGTACCCTGTAAGCTGTTGTAAACATTACCACCGGGAACCGTTGAGTAGATCTTTACGCCGGGTGCAAACACATCCACTTCCTCTTTTCCATAGTTGGAGAAGTTTGCAGTTAAGCCATTCGCTTTGGGGTCTCCGCTGGCGCCCACCGTTATCCAGTTGCTGGCCCTCTTCTTACTGGCCATATAACCCGCACAGGGGTAGTTAAATGAAGTATCCAGGTTCCTGGAATCATTACCGGCGGCATGTACCAGTAATACACCTTTACTCTCTGCATATTGAACGGCTTCATCCACCCATTTCTTTTGAGGTGAGTAGCTTTTACCAAAACTCATATTGATCACCTGCGCACCATTATCAACGGCATAGCGGATGGCCAGTGCAATATCCTTATCATGCTCATCACCATCTGGTACTGCCCGGAGCATCATGATCTTTACATTATCAGCCACTCCATCCATTCCCACACCATTTTTCCGGGATGCACCAATGATACCGGCAACGTGTGTACCGTGCAGGGCCGACTTGTTGCTCACCATAACATTGTTGTTGCCATAAAATTTATCATTGAAATCACTGTAATTGTCTTTCACAATATCCTCACGGTAGTTCTTTGGGGCCGTTTCAGAAGCTTCCAGTTTATTCAAATCTCCTTCCAGTTGGTCCAGTATCTGCTGGTTGGTGATCTCATTATTATCATTCATCTTACAGATCTGCTTCAGCACCCGCATCGTTTCCTGGGCAGGGCCACTCTTAGTACTGTAACTATCGAGATCTTTACAGCTGTATTCATCCTTTCCCAATTCTTTACGGATCACTGAATCACCGGTTTTCATCGTTTTCGAGATCCTTTTCAGCCGGATCACATCCATAGGGTCCACATCTCCTGCGATCTCCTGTTTGGACCTCTTCCACATTTGATAGGCAAACAATTCTTCCGGGGTCAGTTTGCTTTCATCAATTTCCTGGCCCTCATATTTTGTCCGGAAATTATGATAAACACGGGCAGCTTCATACGAATCACTTTCCACATTACCGCCTTCACGGTTACCCAGGAAATTCCAGCCATAAATATCATCCACATAGCCATTTTTATCATCATCAATACCATTGCCCGGGATCTCTTTGGGGTTCTTCCACAGTACTGCTTTCAGGTCTTCATGCAGGGTATCAATGCCGGAGTCAATAACGGCAACAATCACCTGTTTACTCTTCAGTTTTTTTGATTTTACAAAATCATAGGCCCTTTCCGTGCTGATTCCATAATAGCCGGAGCTGGCTTTGTCCATCAGGTGCCATCCTTTCGGCACTTCGTCTTTTTGTGCAAAAAGGGTCATACACAACAATCCACTGATAGCAAGTAAGGAGGTACGTTTCATGAGATTATTCATTTAATATAATTTATCCTGCAAAATTGATAAAGGCGTAAAAATACTGATTACCATTCATACATTTTACATAAATAAAAGCCCCTTTTGGAGAGGCTTTAGCGATTTTTTGACGAATGGTAAACCGTATTAGTTGCTTAGTTGAAGCTCCACGCGACGGTTTTGAGCTCTTTCGGCACTGGTGCGTCCCTCGTTCAGCGGTTGGGTGGGCCCAAAACCTTTCGTGGTCAGTCTTGATTTATCAATTCCTTTAGAAATCAGGTAGGTTTCAACTGCTTTCGCACGGTCTTCCGACAATTTCATATTACCGGCCAACGATCCATCAGAGCTGGTATGTCCTTCAATCATCAATTGTAATGTTGGATCATTTTTGAGAATTGTCACTACATCGTCAAGCACTTTATAAGAGCCTGGTGTTAATACTGCTTTTGAAACCTGGAATTGGATCTTCTGAGCTGCATAGTTGACTTTCTCAATGATCTCTTTTTTTATTTCCGGGCATCCATTGTTTTCTTTCGGGCCTTTTTCCGCCGGGCATTTATCAGCCTCATCATCCACACCATCCCCGTCGGTGTCCGGAACCGGGCAACCATTATATTTTGCCAATCCCGGCTGACCAGGACATTTATCTTCTTCGTCATTGATGCCGTCTTTATCTGTATCCGGTACGGGGCACCCATTGTATTTCTGCAAACCGGGCACATCCGGGCATTTATCATCTTTATCGTTCACACCATCGTTGTCCTTGTCCGTCACAGGGCAGCCATTATTAGCTTTGGTGCCGGGCTGATCAGGACATTTATCTTCTTTATCAGGAATGCCATCACTGTCTTTATCCGGGCAGCCATTCGTGATCGCCGCTCCGGGTTCATCAGGACAGTTATCCTGTTCATCGGGAATACCATCCTTATCCTTGTCCCTGGGTTTCTTTTCCATGCTCAGCGGCTTACCCAGGAAAATACCGAGTGTGCCACCTATAACCTGGTGTTTGAAACTTCCTTCGTAATCGGGCGCCTCATAAAAATCATTTAAACCGCGGCTATAGTTTGCCGTGATGAACACCCTCCCGAATTCCACACCGGCCAAACCATTTACCCCATAATTGAATACACGGTATTGCCCGGGTTTTTTGCCAACCGGGAGATCTTCATTTTCCTCTGTCGTTACACCTCCCTGGGTATAGGTTTGCGTCATTTCTTTGCCGCTGAAAAAGAATCCGCCATAGGGGCCACCGCCAATGATGAACTTTATTTTATTCCCGAACTTTAATACCAGGTTCAGGGGTACATCGATATAGTTGATGTATTGCTGTGCTTTTATTTGCGTGATCATGCTCACGGTAGGATCAAAAGTCTTGTCGAATTTTCTGCCTTTGTTAAAAAAGACAACACCGGGCTGGAAGAACAATTTTGATTTGGGTGCCACAGGCATATCGGCAACAAAACCTCCATGAAAACCGACCCTGCCGGAATAGTCGTTCTTGATATCATCCCACCCGGGCAGGTTATTTTCTTCGTTCACCGTAGACAGGTGACCACCACCCACAATTGCCACTCTAAGCTGTGCATGTACTTGTATAAATAAAGTGCAGGTGAATAAAACAATAGAAAGGAGTATTGCTTTTCTCATAGGTATTGAATTGTGATATTGGTAATTTAAAGTGTAAAAATTGCACTTTTTTCGCACAAATCATAATAAACACCCTATGAAAGCCTGAAAACGACGCTTATACATCAAATTTGATCCCCTGGGCCAGCGGCAGGGAGCTGCTGTAATTGATAGTATTGGTCTGCCTCCTCATATAGGCCTTCCAGGCATCACTACCGCTCTCACGGCCTCCGCCCGTTTCTTTTTCACCTCCAAAAGCCCCGCCGATCTCCGCCCCGCTGGTGCCGATATTTACATTGGCAATACCACAATCACTGCCGGCATGAGAAAGGAACTGCTCAGCTTCCCGGAGATTTAAAGTCATAATGGAAGAAGAAAGACCCTGAGGAACTTCATTTTGAATATTAATTGCTTCTTCTATTGTATTATATTTCAATAAATAAAGTATGGGTGCGAATGTTTCATGTTGCACGATTTTGAATCCTGGTTTTGCCTCGGCAATACAAGGTTTAACATAACAACCACTCTCGTAACCATCTCCGTTCAATACTCCGCCTTCCACTACAAACTGTCCGCCTTCTGCTTTACACTGATCGATGGCTTCAAGGTACAACCTCACCGCATCTTTATCGATCAACGGCCCCACATGGTTCTTTTGGTCCAGCGGGTTGCCAATATTCAGTTGCTTGTAAGCGTTGACCAGTTTGGTCTTCACTTTATCATAAATATCATCGTGGACGATGAGCCGTCTTGTGGTGGTACAACGTTGTCCCGCTGTTCCCACTGCCCCAAACAAAGAACCCAGGATGGCAATATCCAGGTCAGCATCTTTTGAAATAATAATAGCATTGTTCCCCCCCAACTCCAGCAAGGACCTGCCCAATCGCTGGGCTACCGCAGTACCCACCGCCTTACCCATCCGGGTGGAACCGGTGGCAGATACCAACGGTATCCTTGTATCAGCTGCCATCCATTCACCCACTTCACGGCCACCGATCACCAATCCGCACACACCTTCCGGCACATTATTTTTTGCAAATACTTCTTCAATGATATGCTGACAGGCTACAGCACATAAAGGCGTTTTTTCAGAAGGTTTCCACACACAAACATTACCACAAACCCATGCCAGCATACTATTCCAGCTCCAAACCGCCACGGGGAAATTGAAAGCGGAAATAATTCCAACAATTCCCAAGGGGTGGTACTGCTCATACATCCGGTGCCCGGGCCTTTCACTGTGCATGGTTAATCCATGTAATTGCCTGGACAATCCCACAGCAAAATCACATATATCGATCATCTCCTGCACTTCTCCATAACCTTCCTGTAAACTCTTTCCCATTTCATAGGAAACCAGCTTGCCTAATGGCTCTTTATATTGCCTCAGAGCGTCACCCACCTGTCTCACGATCTCACCCCGCTTGGGGGCGGGCATCATACGCCAGGTGGAAAATGCTTCCTGAGCCTTACGGACAACTGCTTCGTATCCATTTTTATCCACAAATCTTACTGATGCGATCTTTTTTCCATCCACCGGTGAAAAGGAATCAATTGTTTCGCCGCCACTATCCATCCACCGGGTACCTGTACTTACACCTTTATTATCGGCTTCTATTTTCAATGTCTTTAAAAAATCCATAATTGATTGTTGAGTTTACAAAGCTATTTCAAATCCGCCTGATAACCATCTTCCCGGCATGGGAGCTCCTAACAAATCACTGTATTGCTTGTCAAACACATTATCTGCCTGGACAAACAGCTTTCCGATTTTCTTTGGCAACTGGTAGCCGGCTTTCACATTACAAACAAAATAAGTAGGTGTTATGTTCGCCTGGATAGCTGCGGCTTTGCGTTCATTCCGTTTTTTATAGATACCGTTTACGGCAAATGAAAAAGCATGAATGCGGTATACCACTGAGAAATTGGCCAGGAATTTTGCATGCGATGAAATATAGAAGGAGGGGGTGGCAGCATCACTCTTTGAATCCAGCCAGGTAAAACCGGCAGTGGCCAGTACATGTGAATGCCGGCCAATATTATCATTGAACAAGATATCCAGCTCGGCACCGGAAGTTTTTACTTCCTCCACATTTTTGGCCAATGCATAGGTGCCGGTGGGTACCAGGTTATCTTTGCGGGGCATATCATTATACGGAGTGGGCACCCAATCCACCAGGTCATCGTGATGGCGATAAAAAACAGAACTGCTTACCCTGAATTTTGCAGACAGGTTATAATCCACACCAGCTTCCAGGTTCCAGGAACTTTCTGCGTTCAAAAATGGATGGCCAATACTGCCGCTTAACACAACCGGCTTGTTGTAATTATTATACCGCTCTGTGAAATCGGCATCACGGAATGATCTTCCTGCAGATGCCCGGATAGTAATTTTTGAAGGTGCCCAGGCAAGGTTCAACTGGGGAATGAATACAATGCCATAATTTTCATCCCAGTCCAGTCTTGCACTTTCGTTGATATAAAAATCACCTGCCTTATGTCGCAGGATGGAATAAACGGCGCCGTGCCATAGATGATGATCACCCCGGTCGTTGGACCGGATCGATTTCCGCTGTCCCTGCACACCCACGGTATAGCTATTTTTTTTATTAAAGGGAGCGGTATAAAAAACCTGGGAACTAAAGAGCCGGGTCTTATTATTATTAGGCACAGCATGCGGGGTGAACCAGAATTCGTCTTTTAATCTTTTATAAGCAACATCAATATTCAATTGCCCGTTAGCTGTTTTTTTAACAAGGTTTAAATGATTCCACCAGCTATTCACTTCTTCTTTGGCCGTATCGGAGGTGAAGGTGGTATAAAAATTTTGGGCATTAAACTTCCTGAAATCTGCAGCGGTACGGAAGCTCAATGTCCAGTTTCGGGGCAATTGCTGAGAAAAAGCAAGATGGGCTGTTGTTAAATGAAAGAACCCTTTTGCACCTCTTAGAGGCTGTCCATCGGCATTATTAGAGAGTAGGCCGCCACTGATCGTGGATTTGTTCTTCGTCCAGTTAAAATATCCATCTGCATTCAGCAAACCATATTCTCCAGCCACCAGTTTTGCTTTTATTGTTTTTATCTTGCTGTCCTTACTGCCGGCAAAAGTTTTGGTAATGATGTTTACCACACCACCCACTGCTTCCGATCCCCAGGTGGCAGAAGCAGCGCCTTTTAATATTTCCACCCTTTCAATTTCGGCAGGATGTATCGGAATAAACATGCTGAAATGCCCCGTCAGCGGATCATTCAGCTTCACGCCATCAATGATCACCAATACTTGTTGAAAAGTGCCGCCACGGATCACAATATCGCTTTGCGAACCCTGCGGCCCCCTTTGTTGTACTTCTATTCCCGGGAGATAACGGAGTAATTCATCAATAGAATGAACAGGCAGGTCTTTAAAATGCGCGCCTTTGAAAACGATCACATTTCTGCCGGTTTCTTTTTGTTGCTGCGCAGCTAAACTGGCTGTTACGATAACATTCGTTAATTCTATATCATTGTTCTGCCCATGTACCGGTACGTAAAATAGAATGGAAAGAATTAAATAGGGAATAGATCGCAGGCGCCTCATAGCAATGGTAATTTGGGCGCAAAAATAGGGTAGAAGGAAAGAAAGAAAATAATGGGTTTGTCAATAATTAAATATGTCTTAGCGACATATTTTTTCGATCAACAATCAGTATTGTTCACTCTCGCTGGGAAAATCTCCTGACTTCACATCTTTAATATATTGCTGCACGGCTTTCGTAGCCTGTTCGTGAATATTCAGATATTGGCGCAGGAAACGGGGTTTAAATTCTGTATTGATGCCCAGCATATCATGCATCACCAGCACCTGGCCATCACAATCATTTCCGGCGCCAATGCCAATGGTGGGGATACTAAGGCTTTGAGATACTTCCTTTGCTAAAACAGCGGGGATCTTTTCCAGTACGATGGCAAAACATCCGGCTTCTTCCAGCAGTTTGGCATCCTTTCTTAGTTTATTGGCCTCATCCTCTTCTTTGGCCCTCACAGCATAAGTGCCGAATTTATAAATAGACTGGGGTGTTAATCCCAAATGTCCCATCACAGGAATACCTGCCGAAACAATACGTTTAATAGCGTCCACCACTTCTTCACCACCTTCCATTTTCACCGAATGGCCTCCTGTTTCCTTCATTATCCGAATGGCGGAGGCCAGGGCAATATCAGAATTGGATTGATAAGAACCGAAGGGGAGGTCTACCACCACCAGGCAGCGGTCAATGCCCCTGATAACGGATTGGGCATGATAGATCATTTGCTCCATGGTGATCGGTAAAGTGGTTTCATGCCCGGCCATTACATTGGAAGCCGAATCACCCACCAGTATCACATCAATACCGGCGCCATCAATAATACGTGCGAAAGAAAAATCGTACGTGGTCAGCATCGTGATCTTTTCACCCGATGCTTTCATTTTTTGAAGCGTGTTGGTGGTGACCTTCTTTATTTCTTTATTGACACTCATGAAAACGTTGAGATTTTAAAATTGTAAAATCGGGAAATTTTATCCAGGCTGAAAATTCCCTTTTCAGGTGGTAAATATAACACGATTGCTTTCAGATTTTAGTAAAGGATAGTGAGGCAACAGTTTTCAACCAATTTCCCAATTCCCCTTTCCCCAATTCCAAAATTCCCTCATATCTCAATTTCCTTCATCTTCACTTCTTCATACAAAGCATGTATCAGGCCATCGGCCAAACCGATCTTGGGTACATATATTTCTTCTGCATCCGCCCAGCGCATAACATTGATATAGATCAGCAGGGCAGGAACGATCACATCGGCACGGTCTTCCCGCAGTTTGTGCAGGCTGATACGCTGGGGCAGGGAAAGATTGCTAAACTCTTTATAATAATCCCTCAGTAATTCCAGCGACAGCGGTTTGCCTTCCTTTCTCTTGGAGATAGAAAAGATCTTATTGATATTTCCACCTGATCCGATAGCTGTTACATGATGATACCCCTTGGTTTTGGTACGGATATATTCTTTCAACTCATCCCAGGTGGCTTCTGTTACCTGGTTCTTCAGCAACCGGATGGTGCCTATATTGAATGATTTCTTAAAGATCATCTTTCCATCGCTGAAAAAAGTAAGTTCTGTGCTGCCGCCACCCACATCAATATATAAATAAGATTCATCGCTGGTCATATTATCCGCAACGTGGTTCTCATAAATAAAAGATGCTTCCTGGTCGCCGCTGATGATCTCGATGCTGATACCGGTTTCGGCTTTTACTTTTTTAATGATCTCATCTGAGTTGACGGCATCCCGCATGGCGGAAGTGGCGCAGGCCCGCAGATGCTTTACTTCATACACATCCAGCAGTAATTTATACGACTTTATCGTTTTGATGATCTTTTCCACTTTAGAAGCCGGGATCTCGCCTTTATCAAATACATCAAAACCGAGACGAAGTGGCACCCGCAATAAGACCGTTTTTATGAATTCGGGGGTTCCCTGGGGGCCGGGTATCACATCTGTGATCAATAATCTCGCCGCATTACTTCCAATATCAATGGCTGCCAGTCTCACGTTGGGTCAGTGTTTTTTTATGCAGGTAGTTGTAAGTTTCTACCTGTGATCGGATTTTCTTTTTGGTTGTCCGTACATATTCGTTGCTCAGGTTGTTGTCCAGCCACCTTGCCTTTACATTATCTTCCAGCTGTATATTCAAAATATCTTTCAGCTCCTGTTTCAATTCCTCATGCCAGATGGGGCAGGTGGCTTCCACACGATGCTCTAAGTTTCTCAACATCCAGTCGGCCGAAGATATGTAAACTTTTTCTTTACCCTTGTTGTGAAATACCCACACTCTGGCATGTTCAAGGTATTCATCCACGATGCTGATCGCCCGGACTGGTTTTTCAAATTTTTTATTCTCCGAAAACATGCAAAAGATACCCCGGATAATGAGTTTTAACTGTACACCTGCCCTGGCTGCTTCATATAATTTCATGATCATTTCCTCATCAGAAAGTGAATTCATTTTTAAAGTGATCGCCGCCGGTTTTTTCTTCCGGGCATTCCGTATCTCTTCATCCATCAGCTTCAGCATTTCTTTTTTTACAATACCCGGGCTGGGGATGATGACTTTGCAATCACGTAAAAAATGAGCCCCTGTTTTAGGCTGCTCCAGGTAGTTAAAGATCTTATTCACATCGGCCATGATCTTCTGGTTCGATGTCAGCAGGCAATGGTCCGCATAGAGCTTGGCTGTTCTTTCATTCAGGTTGCCTGTACTTACAAAACCATAAAGGATATAATTATTATCCTTTGTTTTTTTGCGGATCAAACACACTTTGGCGTGCACTTTCATATTCGGGATTTCCACCAGCACTTTGGCACCTTCTTCTTCCAGCCTTTCCTTCCATTCCAGGTTGGCCTCTTCTTCAAACCGGGCCCTCAGTTCCAGCATCACGATCACTTCCTTTCCATTTCTTACAGCATTGATCAGTGCATTCACAATTCGTGATTGCTGGGCCAGCCGGTAACAGGTGATCTTGATGGTGGTCACATCCGGGTCAAATGCTGCTTCCCGTATCAGGTCGATCAGGGGAAGAAAAGAGTGATAGGGAAAATGCAGCATGATATCTTTTTCCAGGATCACATCTGTGACCCTTCTTTCTGTGAGCAGCGGATGATCGAATGGTTTTTTTCTTTGTCTTTTTTCCTTGAATACCTGGTCGGGAAAATCCATAAAATGCCGGAAATTATGAATACGCCCGCCCGGGATCAGGTTATCTCTTTTGGTCAGGTTCAAACGGCGGATAAGGTATTCCAGCAAACCCGGGTCCATCTCCCGGTCATATACAAAACGTACCGGTTTTCCTTTCCTCCGGTTCCGGATGCCTTTTTCCAGTTTCTGAATAATGGACGTGGAAATATCTTCATCGATATCAATTTCCGCATCCCTGGTTACTTTAAAAATATGCGACTGGTACTGATCATAACCAAAATAGAAGAAGATCTCCGGCAGGTTGAACCGGATCACGTCTTCCAGCAGGATAATATGATGTTCGTCGGGTTTGGGTGAGGGGAGTATGGTAAAACGGCCCAGCGTACGGCTGGGTATTTCAATAAGGGCATATTTTCTTTTTAAAGCACTTTCTTTTTTCCACATCACCACAGCCAGGTAGATCGATTTATCCCGAAGCGTTGGGAATTCGGTGATATTTTCAATCATCAGGGGAATCACATCCGGGCTCACTTCCTCTTCAAAATAATTGCGAACAAAATTCTGTTGCTCGTTGTTCAGGTCTTTTTCGGTTTTTAAAAAGATCTTTTGCTGGTTCATTTCTTTGAGGACCTCATCCCATATCCGGTTGAATTCACCTTGTTGGTTGAGTACCGTCATCTGTATCTCATCAATGATCTCCTGCGGATTATTCTCCAGGTGCATTTTGGCCTTGGTGCCAAATTGTATCATGCGCCGGAGCGTGGCCACCCGCACCCGGAAGAACTCATCCATATTATTGGAAAAGATACCCAGGAAACGAATCCTTTCTCTTAAAGGAACAGTAGCATCAGCGGCTTCCTGCAAAACTCTTGCATTGAACGATAACCAGCTTATATCCCTCGCAATTGTTTTCCGCTTTTCGTGATGATGGGCCATGAGTTATTTTTTCGCAGTTCAGGTACTTGTGGACAAGTGCCGGATAAATTTAAGCAACAGCAATTAAGAAAGATATTAAGTTTTTGGGAGCGGCAGCTCAGCTTTTTTTGAGCTGTTCAATAATGGCAGTGGTGGAGAACCCTTCCAGGATCGGGTTGATGATCACCTGCCCGCCATGGGCGATTACTTCTTTGGCACCGGCAACCTGTTCCACTGTATAATCACCGCCTTTTACCAGCACATCCGGCATAATGGATTTGATCAGTTCCAAAGGAGTGTCTTCTTCAAAAAGCACCACGGCATCCACGATAGAAAGAGAGGCCAGTACCAGGGCCCTGGAATCCTCTTTGTTCACCGGCCGGCTGTCGCCTTTTAATCTTTTTACCGAAGCATCCGCATTCAATCCCACCACCAGGTAATCGCCTTCTTTTGCAGCCTGTGATAAGGAAAATATATGCCCTTCATGAAGAATGTCGAATACCCCGTTGGTGAAAGCAATTTTTTTATCCATCACTCTCCATTGTATCACCCGCTGCACGATCTGTGACCGGGAATAGATTTTGGAAGGTATGAGATCAGCTCTTTTCAATGTTATTCTTTTTAGAAAAATAGGGGATCGCCACAAAGCTAACCAATCCGCCCGTTACTATTACCGTGGTCTGTGCCATCCATAATAACCAACCAAAAGCCAGGGCAATGGTATAACTGAGCCCGTATAACTGCATGGTCTTTTCTATCAGGAATGCATAAGCGCCAATGCCGCCGGGCGAAGCAATCATGCCGATGCTTCCGGCCGACAGAACAGTAAAGGCTTCCCTGATGGTATAATGATCTGTTTCCTGTAATGCCAGGAAACCCATATATCCCCCGAGGAGATAGATACCCCATAATATGATCGTGAGCAGCACGAATAATTTTCTTTTCCGTAAATGACGAATGGCGCTCACTCCCTGGATAACGCTTGTCCATATTCTTCTGGCCAAAGCGATCAGGTCGCCGAATGTTTTTTTCCTGATCAGCATCCACAGACCGATCAGCAGGATGATTCCTCCCAATAAAAAAAGCGTGATCAGCAGGGTGGAGAATTGACCGGTTTCTTTTTCAGGTGTCGGGTTAAAGAAAGTATCCAGTATCTGGTTATAAAGATGGGGCTGTATGGCCAGGGTGATGCCAAAAACGATCAGTAAAGTGATCGCATCGATCACCCGTTCCAGTATGATGGTGCCAATTAATTTATCTGCCGGTATCTTTTCGGAACGGGCCAGTACCGTGCATTTTACCACTTCGCCCAGCCGCGGTACACCCATATTCACTAAATAACCGATCATTACTGCAAAAAAAGAATTGGTTTTGGATGGCATATAGCCCAGCGGTTCGATCAGCAAACGCCAGCGTAATGCACGAACATAATGGCTCAGGAAGAGAATAACAAAAACAGGGAAGATCAGCCAGTGCCTGGCATTGCGGAATGCGGCTTTGATCTGTTGCATTTTATCCTTGTCAAGATCTTTGAGCGACAACCAGGCGAAAAGGATACCCAGGCCGAGAAAGAAAATGTATTGCAATATGGTACGAAGTCGTTTGCTCACGCCGCCACAAAATAAGGCGATGCGCTGTAATGTCAAAGAAAGGGCTTGTTATAAAATCACCATATTATCGATCAGCCGCACTTCATTCAAAAAAGCAGCGATCAGGGCCACCGGTTTTTGCCTGCCGTTCCAGTTACGAATGGTTGACAGGTCAGATGCGTCGGCTATCTCCACATAATCCGGTTTAAAGCCGGCTTTCACCAGCATAGAATGGGCCTCTTCGATCAATGTATCCAGTGGGCCCGCTTTGATCTTTTCTTTTATCATAGCCAGGCATTGAAAAATAGTGGGGGCCGTCCTTCTTTCGGTTTCGCTTAACCGCATATTGCGGCTGCTCATGGCAAGGCCGTCTTTTTCACGGAGGGTGGGGGCGATATTCAGTTTTATCCTGTTCTGCATGCCCTTCAGTTCAATCAATTTTTTGATCACCATGCATTGCTGGTAATCCTTCTGACCAAGATAGAGGTTGTCAGGCTTTACTATATCCAGCAGGCGATGGACCACCATGCATACGCCCTGGAAATGTCCCGGCCTGAATTTTCCTTCCAGGATGGTTTCCAGGTATCCCAGGTCATAGTGCTCTTTTGGGTGGAGGCCATGGGGATACATTTCATCAACAGAAGGCAGGAATAATACATCACAACCGGCTTCTTCCAGCAACTGTATGTCTTTCTCGATCGTAACAGGGTATTTCTCAAAATCCTTAGGGTCGTTGAACTGTGTGGGATTTACAAAAATGCTGCTGACAGTTACTTCATTATCCTTTCCCGATGATCTGATCAATGAAATATGACCTTCATGTAAAGCCCCCATAGTCGGCGCAAATCCTATCTTATTTCCTTTTTTACGCTGACTTTCAAGCCAGTTATGAAGGTCATTTGATTTTTTATATAATATCATTCGGATAATTAGTTACGGGTGAACTTACTTCTATCCATTTCAATTCGGCTTAAAATAGCTACCTTTGCCACCTTTTACAAAACCTGCCTCCCGACTACCTGTCTGAACCATGTGCAGGTTAGTGGCAGTTAAAATTAAACGGGTTGCCCATGTCAGCAAAGAAAAGAATTTTATTTATCGCCAATGAGATGTCGCCCTACCTGGAGCTGACAGAGTTTTCAGAGATCGCAAACAAACTGGCCATCAAAGCCAACGATAATAATTTTGAAGTCCGTTGTATCATGCCCCGTTTCGGGATGATCAATGAACGCCGGCACCGTCTTCATGAAGTTGTAAGGCTTTCGGGTATCAATGTTTCTGTTGACAATGACGATATGCCGTTGCAGATCAAAGTGGCTTCATTACCCAGTGCCCGGTTACAGGTGTACTTTCTCGATAACGAAGACCTTTTTAAAAGAAAGACCATTTTTCATGATGAAAACGAAAAATGGTATGATGATAATGGTCTCCGCACCATATTCTTTTGCAAAGGGGCACTGGAAACCGTTAAGAAATTCGGCTGGCCGCCCGATATCATTCATTGCAGCGGCTGGATGACAGGGCTCATCCCTGCCTATCTGAAGACAGTTTATAAAAAAGAACCGGTATTTGCACATAGCAAGATCGTATACACCATCGGTCAGAACACATTCAAGGAAAAATTGGGTGGAGATTTTGTAAAAAAAGCGCTGATCCATGCCTCTCTGAAAGAGAAAGATCTGGAAGTATACAAAGAAGCCACTAACACGGCGATGTTCCGCGGTGGCGCCACCTTCGCCGATGCCATTACTTTCGGTGCTGAAAAAGTAGAGAAGAAATTGCTGGAGGAATTTTCCAAAGTAAGGGGCAAAAAAACCCTTCTTTATAATGCAGAGGGAGATTTAACAGACTATTTACAACTGTATAGCGACCTTGCAAGCAAATAAACTCTAACCCGATTTTTAAATCTACTTTGTGAAGATCAGATATTTAGCGCTATCCATTGCCTCGGTTTTTGTTGCCGCAGTCATGCTTTTTTCCTCTTGCAGAAAGATCAACGAGTCAACAGAAATAGGCGGCGACCTGATTCCTCCCGTTGATAATATCACCACCTTCGACACCCTGATCGATGTTCAGGCTTTCAACGACAGTTTCACTTTTGCCAACGATTCCCAATATCTTGGCAGAAATGAAGAGTTCTTCCTGGGCCGTATTAATAATGATCCCCTTTTTGGTAAAACAGATGCCCAGATTTTCCTGGAACTGAAGCCTCTCTTATATGGGATATACCCATTTGCCAGGAAAGACAGCTTAAAGATTGATTCGATTGTACTGGTACTGAGCTATGTGGAAACCTATGGCGATACCAACACGGCACAAACCCTCAATGTTTATGAGCTAGATGGTACGAATAACTTTACGAGCGACTCCTTATACCTGATCCGTAAAGAAAACTTTACGTACAATGCCTCGGTTCCGCTTACATATCCTGCCAATCAGCAGATCATACCCCGTAACCTCGATGACAGTGTAAAAGCTTTCCGGGACACGACCACCAAACAATTGAGATTGAAACTGGATACCAACCTGGCACGAAGGTTTATGAACTATGATACTGCCAATGCTTATAAGAACGATTCCATTTTTAACCGCAATTTCAAGGGTTTTGCCATTCGTTCCGAAGGGGCAGGCAATGCCATCATGGGCTTTTCGCTTGGCGATATCAATACCAAACTGGCCATCTATTATAATCATCCCAAAACAAACGGCGGCGGCGCCAGGGATACTACGGTGGTTAATTTCTTTTTCTCCACCTTATCCGCAGCGGCAAATTATGTAAAGAGAGATTACCTGGGAACCCCGGTCGCAGCAGCAGCAGGCGGCACCACCCCGGCGCCCATTGTATACCTGCAAAATTCACCCGGTACCTATGCGAACATTAAAATACCGGCCCTTTCAACGCTCAGCAACCGTGTCATTCATAGAGCGGAACTTATAATGGAACAACTCTATGATGGTTCGGATACTGTTTTCAAAGCGCCTGACCTGTTATATGTGGATGCCTATGACCCGGCTATTACCACCGGAAAAAAATATCGGCTTATTCCTTATGATGTTGTTACAGATGGGTTCGGTTCGCCTCAAAATCTGACTTCCTTTGGTGTGAGGCACGTAAATGGTGTGGATGGTTCTGGAAACCCAACCCGGATATGGAAATTCAATTTGTCGCGATATGTACAACATGTACTTACCAAGACAGTTACACCCCTTGACCTCCGGGTCTATGCACCGTTTACAGTATCGAATAAATACGTTTATCCTTCCACAGCTGCCACGGATTATTCTGTGAATTTCAACCTGAACCCAAGCATTGCAAAAGGCAGGATCAGGCTGGTGGGAAACACAGGGGATACCAACCCTCACCGGATGAGATTGAGGCTCGTTTATTCAAAACTCTAGTAAGTAACCATAGTTATTCAGAAATGTTTAAAAGTACCCCGGTTTATTCACCCGGGGACTTTGCTATTCATGGCTCCCGTCGTATCTTCGCGACCGCTAATTTAAGCCGGGCTTTACCGCCAGGCAACCAAACCAAATAAAAAATAATTCATGCCGTATTTATTTACCTCCGAGTCGGTTAGCGAAGGACACCCCGATAAGGTAGCCGACCAGATCTCTGATGCCCTGATCGACAACTTTCTTGCTTTTGATGCCCAGTCAAAAGTGGCTTGCGAAACATTGGTAACAACCGGGCAGGTAGTGTTGGCCGGTGAAGTAAAATCAAGAGCTTACCTGGATGTACAGGAAATTGCCCGTGGTGTGATCCGTAAGATCGGCTATACCAAAAGCGAGTACATGTTCGAAGCCAGTTCATGCGGCGTGTTTTCAGCTATTCATGAGCAATCTTCAGATATCAACCAGGGTGTTGACAAAAAGAAAAAAGAAGAACAGGGTGCCGGCGACCAGGGTATGATGTTCGGTTATGCCACCAACGAAACTGATGATTATATGCCACTGGCATTGGACCTGGCCCACAAGCTCCTCATCGAATTAGCAGCATTGAGAAGAGAAAATAAACAGATCAAATACCTGCGCCCGGACGCAAAAAGCCAGGTAACCCTGGAATACAGCGACAAAAATCAACCTGTACGTATCGATGCGATCGTTGTTTCCACCCAGCATGATGACTTCGATACAGAAGCCAAAATGCAGGAAAAGATCAGGAAAGATATCATCAGCATTCTCATACCGAGGGTAAAAGCGAAATACAAGAAATACGCTAAACTTTTCAACGACGATATCAAATATCATATCAACCCCACAGGTAAGTTTGTGATCGGCGGACCGCATGGAGATACAGGCTTAACAGGCCGTAAGATCATTGTCGATACATACGGAGGTAAAGGCGCTCATGGCGGTGGGGCTTTCAGCGGTAAAGACCCTTCCAAAGTTGACCGCTCTGCGGCCTATGCCACCCGGCATATTGCCAAAAACCTCGTGGCAGCAGGTGTGGCGGATGAAGTGCTGGTACAGGTTTCTTATGCTATCGGTGTGGCACAACCGACCAGTGTGAACGTAAATACTTTTGGCACGGCCAAAGTAAATCTCACCGACGGACAGATCGGCAAGATCGTGCAGGGTATTTTCGATATGCGCCCTTATTTCATCGAACAAAGATTAAAACTCCGCAGCCCGATATACAGCGAAACAGCCGCTTACGGTCACATGGGCCGGAAACCGGAAATAGTGGAAAAAACATTCGTTTCACCGGATGGTAAGAAAATAACAAAGAAAGTGGAACTCTTCACCTGGGAGAAACTGGATTATGTTCCCAAAGTGAAAAAAGCCTTCGGTTTAAAATAACCCAGAAGCCCTCTCCGTCGAGAGGGCTTTTTGTTGTGATTACCATTATTTTTGAAAAGTGAAAAATTTCCGGCATCCACATCGCCCCAAAAAAAGCTCCCTCGTCATCGGCCGTCATGCGGTGGCAGATGCACTGCGCAACGGCCTTCAGCTCGACAGGATCTACCTGGACACAAAAGCTATTGGCCACGATATTGCAGATATAAAAAAAATGGCGGCACACAATGCTGTTCCCGTTAATTATGTGCCCGTTGCCAAACTCAATACATTTAATGCAGGAGATCATGAAGGAGTGGTGGCACAAATTGCCAGGGTCCGGTATCAATCCTTACAGGATGTCATCTCATGGGTGGTGGAAAATGGCCAAACGCCATTATTGCTTATACTGGATGGCATCACCGATATCCGGAATATCGGCGGCATTGCCCGTACCGCTTATTGCACGGGGGTGCATGCGATCATTATACCTGATAAAGGAGTAGGGGCCTTAAATGAAGATGCCATCCTTACTTCTGCCGGGGCATTGGAAAAAATAGCGGTTTGCCGGGTAAGCAGCTTAATGAAAGCAGTGGACGACCTGCATCTGAACGGTATTAAAGTTTTTGCCAGCGAAATGAAAGCCGCTAAAAATATTACAGAAATTGACTTTACCGAACCCTGTGCGATTGTGATGGGTAGTGAAGAAAAAGGGATTTATACTGCACTGATAAAGATCTGCGACGAGAAAATAAAGATCCCGATGGCAGGTGATTTCGAATCACTCAACGTTTCCGTTGCCACCGGGATTATCCTGTACGAAGCTATGAAACAGCGGATGCGCTGAATATTGATTCAAATCGTTTTATTAGAAGAAACTGTCTTATTTTTTCTCCGGTTGTAAAGTATATAAGTGATCAGTATGGTTATTGCCGCACCGGCGGCCGCCAACGCAATATCTTTATGCGCATCCCACACATCCCCCTGTGTGGCCACATAAGTCTCTCCCGTTTCTTTTGTGGTTACAGAAGCCACACCCCATTCTATCATTTCGAACACAGTGCCGAAGGAAAAAGAAATTTCAATAGGTAGCAACCAGGAAGCACGGGTTGACACCCTGAATTTATGGATCAGCAACTCCCTGAACGGATAAGCCATCAGCAGGCCAAAGCTGAAATGTACGATCCGGTCATAGGGATTGCGCCACAGATCAAACCGGTTTTGTAACCAGCTTCCCAGCACATTTTGCGTATAAGCATAAAAAGCACCATATAAATGAAGCAGGGTGAAAAGGAATATGCACAGATAGCTAAGGTCGCTGAACCGGTGCCATTTCCGCATAAAAAATAAAATGGACAGGCATATTACCACTAAAAGATTTTCGATGACCCAGTCCTGTAAATCAATACAGTTGAACCATCCATAAATCCAGTAGGTTACCAGGGAAAACGCAAGTACCCACAGGAATTTGTTGGAAAAAGGGGGTGTTCGGGTAATTGAACTGGCAGTTGTGATCAGCATAGGTTTTAATTTAATAAGTTGATGCAGGGTGTGTTCCCATCATTTTTAAATATCGATAATGGGAGCGGATAGCTCCGGTCAGGCTTTTTTTATGATAAGGCAGATTAAACTCTTTTGCTTTTTGCTCGATCAGAGGAGATAAGACCGGATAGATTGTATGCGGTAACTTAGGATAAAGATGATGGGCAGCGTGGGCATTAAATCCTCCCAGAAAAAAATTACAAAACCTGCTCTCCGGCCAGTAATCAAGAGAAGTGGCCAGTTGATGCGTGTAATAATCGTAAGGAAGAAACCCTTTTTCATCGGTTACTGGAAAATGTGTTTCCATACAAAGATGTGTGGCTATCAGCACATGAATAAAAATCAATGAATTCAACACATGCATTACAAAAAAGCAAAGTAGAACAGCTCCGAATGGGTAGCCCAGCAAAACCGGTAAGCCAATGACCATAAAAAGATAAATGATCTTCCAGGCAAAGAATAGTATATGTTCTTTACGGGAATGTTTCTTTTGCTGAAGGTTGGCTACTTTCTTTTTAAAAAGGTAGAGTGCATCCTTGAAAAGTAGCCAGTGAAGGGTGTAAAAACAGTAAACAAAAAAGGAATAGATGTGCTGGTATCGCTGGTATTTCCGTAATGCATGTTGCGGGGAAAGCCGGATGAAAGGATTATCATCGATATCTGCATCGCAACCGTCCACATTGGGAAAAATGTGGTGCGAGGAGTTATGACGGATCTTCCACAGGTAAGCATTTGTACCCTGGATATTAAATGAAAAATGGTAAAGCCAGTGATTCACTCTTTTATTCCGGGAAAAAGCTCCGTGCAGGGCATCATGCGACACATTAAAACCCAGGAATAGTCCTGAAAGACCGGTGAAAAGATAGTTCAGTAACAGCCCGCCGGATTGATGATGAGGGAAAAAATATAAAAACAAATAAGAGGAGATATGTAAGCACCAGTAAACGATCATTTTTACCCAAAGGCGTCTCTTTGCTTTCGCCAGTATATCTGTCGATACTATTAGTCCTTCCACATCATGGTCTAGCGACTGAAAAAAGAGGGAAGAAGAACCTGAACGGTATTTGATCTTGGGCATAGCCGGGGTTTTGTGTTCGGGATCAAATTTTCGGCATTATTTCAGGTCCTATTAATTAACTATTGCTTGTTAAAAAAAACTAATGGCGGAGAAATGGATTTTTCTGTTAAACGAATAATAACGGAAAGCAGTAATCGCAGAAACCATATTATTTGATTTGCTTTTTTGCAATTATCCTTAAAAAAGAGAAGTACATTACGGATTTTCCGTAATTTTCTATTCACATGGAAGCCAACGAACTGCAACAACAGCTCTTCAACCACCTTAAAAGTTCATTACCACCGCATTTGTCGATGGTGGATGAACTCTGTGATCTCCTGAACCTGAGCGCCGACAGCGTGTACCGCCGGATGCGGGGAGAAAAACCTGTTACATTCATGGAACTCCAAAAGATCTGTCAGCATTATCATATTTCATTGGATATGCTCTTGCAACTGAATACGGAGACCGTCCTGTTTGAAGCTCCCGGTATGAATGGTGCACCCTCTCTGTTTGCAGACTACCTGAAAGCGATGTTGCGGCAGTTTAAATACTTTAATTCATTTAAGAACCGGGAGTTACATTATTTGTGCAAGGATTCCACCATCTGGAATTTTTACCTGTTTCCCGAACTGGCTGCTTTCAAAACATTTTTCTGGTCAAAAACCATCAATAATCAACCTGACTTAAGTCAAAAAGTTTTTTCATACGAAGATTTTCCTTACAAAGATTGCTTTGAGTTGGGGCAACAGGTGCTGAAGGAGTATAACCAGATGCCCTGCGTGGAACTGTGGAACCTGGAAAGTATGCACAGTACCATCAACCAGATCGCTTATTATAAAGACGCTGGTAATTTTAAATCGGATCATGACCTTGAATTGGTGATTGCTTCTTTTCAGCAAATGATCGATCACCTTCAATTACAGGCTGAGAAGGGTGTGAAATTCATGCCGGGTGACTCAGATGTGTCCTACCGGGCCACTATCCAGTTTTATGTAAATGAATTGATCTTGGGCAACAATACCATGGTCATCAGCCTCGACGGGCAAAACCTGAGTATGGTTACCTACAGCGTGTTCCATTACCTCTTTACCAAAGACCCGCGGTTTTCCGCTAAAGTGATGCAATCATTTGATACACTGCTTAGCCGTTCCACTCTGATCAGCAAAACCGGTGAGCGGGACCGGAATAGATTTTTTAACGCATTAAGACAGAAGGTAAACAATCTCCGGAACTAAACTCCTTTCCCATAGTTACCTTTGTAAAGCTTATGAATGACAAAATGGTGAAACTCATCGAATGTCCACGCGATGCTATGCAGGGCTGGAAGACATTCATTC
>CAZSGD010000004.1:0-186488 GCA_964606155.1 uncultured Chitinophaga sp.
TGGTAGCGCCTGAAGCGGATGATATGATTTTGATAGTGGCAGATAAACTGAAGGTAAAAGTGAACCAGGTGAAACCGGGAACGGGTGCGCCTGCCAAGAGTAATTAATAATACATTATTTTATTTTCTGAAGGGTCCCGCTTATGCGGGACCCTTTTTTATTATAATTCGCCATTGTTGATGTTCTGACCTCAATCGTCTCCTTCTTTCGTTATGCCACACCAGCGATGAAAGCAGGATTGGAACCTCGTCGTTGGTGCGCATTCAAAACAGTTGAGATTTGTTTTAGGCTGAACACTAACAACGGCTGCGAAATCGTAAATTGAACACTGACAAGGAAGAAAAAAAATAGTAATGAAAAAGCCTTCAATCATCGTCGCCTTTTTATTGTCATGCCTTTCCGGTATTTCTTTGCCATGTTGTGTTTCGCAAAAGAAGATTAAAGTAATAGGATTTGCCAGGAATGATTATAATATTGCTATTGTTCGTACTAAAGAACGCACATATTATTTGAATCGAGTTATTCGTTGGGACTCTGCCTATTTAGATAAAGTAGTTAAAGTTACCGGGAAACTCCTATTCGCTAAATATAGGCCAGATACTATACGCGGGCATGTGTATCATTCTAATCGTCCTTTTGATATGTATTGGATATTGAAACCAAAGTGGAAACTTGTTAAATAATCATCGCTAGATATCGGAAAACAACGTTTGATAAAGTAAGCTGATCGTTTTTGTTCGGACAACTGCCCGGGATTACTTAATTAGACAGCAGGCAGGGAAATAATTCTGCCACTGCCGGGGTACCAGTGCCGCCTCCTTCTTATTTTTGTTAAATGGCAGCACAAAATCCTATTGGCATTTTTGATTCCGGTTACGGTGGGCTCACCGTTCTGAAAGAGATCACCCAAAAACTGCCGCAATACGATTATATCTATCTCGGCGATAATGCCCGGTCCCCCTATGGCAATCGCTCCTTCGATACCGTGTACCATTATACCCTGCAATGTGTGAAATGGTTCTTTAACCAGGGCTGCTCGTTGGTAATACTGGCCTGCAACACAGCCTCCGCAAAAGCATTGCGCACCATTCAGCAAAATGACCTGCCCGGGATTGATCCCACCAAACGGGTGCTGGGTGTGATACGGCCCACGGCAGAGATCATCGGCACTTTATCTGAAACCAAACAGGTGGGTGTGCTGGCCACCCAGGGAACGGTGGCTTCAGAATCCTATCCGATGGAGATTGGTAAATTCTTCCCTGACTTGCAGGTGTACCAGGAGGCTTGTCCTTTATGGGTGCCCCTGGTAGAGAACAACGAACATACCGGCCATGGGGCTGATTATTTTGTAAAGAAACACCTGCACAACATATTTGAGAAAGGCGAAACCATCGATGTATTGCTGCTGGGCTGTACCCACTACCCCCTGCTGAAAGAAAAGATCGAGGAATACATGCCCGTGGGGGTAAAACTGGTGTCGCAGGGGGAGATCGTGGCAGCGAGCCTTGCCGATTACCTGCTCCGGCACCCTGACATGGAGGCCCGTTGCAGTAAGAAAGGGAAAAGGTCTTTTTATACCACCGACTCGACTGAGGACTTTGACAACCATGCTTCCATCTTTTACGGGGAGCCGGTGGTTTCCAAACACGTAGACCTGGTGCAATTCGACTGATTATCAATATACTTAGGCGAACCCCAAATTTTCCTCCCTTCTTCCCCTCCCATCTGGCTTTCATCCCTTACCTTTGCCGTCCTTTCACAAAACGGTGGATGTGGTGATCTGCCGGATGACTGAAACCTGGACCGTTCTCCCGGTCCGCATTTCAAAAAGTGAAAAAGAGAAATAATTATGAAACGTACATTTCAACCTCATCGTAAACGCCGTAAAACCGTACATGGATTCCGTAAGCGTATGCAAACGGCCAACGGACGTAAAGTCTTAGCCAGCCGTCGTGCAAAAGGACGCAGGAAGCTTACCGTTTCCGATGAAAGGAAATTAAAATAGTCAAACCCGGCAACCGGGCTTTGTTAACGAACAGCTCTCCGGATTTCCGGGGAGCTATTTTATTTTTGAGAACGCAAATATCTATGCCAAAGCAGTTCACACTGGGTAAAAAGGAGCGCCTGAAAAGCCGTAAGCTGACAGAACAATTGTTCAGCGAAGGGAAGAAATTTTCGGTTGCGCCTATCCGTGTGTTATACCTGCTGCAGGATGCCGAAGAGCCGTTGCTGCAATTGGGCGTAAGCGCCAGCAGCAAAGTATTTAAAAAGGCGGTGGACAGAAACCGTATCAAAAGGCTGCTGAGAGAAGCCTGGCGACTCCAAAAAAATGAGCTGTGGAAGGAACTGCAGTTGCAAAAGAAACGTTTGTTTGTATTTCTGATCTATACCGGCCGGGAATTACCGGAATACAGGGAAATACTTAGTAAATCAACGAAAGTGATAGAAAAATTAAGAAAATTTAAGAATGACTGAAATTGAGAACTTTCCTGCGCATATTGAGCCTTCCCTTTATCTTTCTCATTAAGATATACCAGCTTATCATCTCTCCCTGGCTGGGACCGAAGTGCCGCTATACTCCCACCTGCTCTCATTATGCAGCGGAAGCACTGAAAAAATATGGTATATTTAAAGGGATGTGGCTCGCCATTAAAAGAATCAGCCGCTGTCATCCCTGGGGCGGAAGCGGCTACGACCCGGTGCCCTAACCCTGATCCCTAACCGAAAATTGGTTTTTTATGACAATTTCATAGAAGAACGGCTGTTTTGCCGACCTGATTATTCTGTATATTGGTTTTAAATTCAAAGGCTTTGGTTACCGTCTCCATCATAGAAGATGATAAGGATTATCGCGAAGGATTGGAAATGCTGATCAGCAATTCTGACTATTTCAGTGTACTGCATTGTTATGCTTCTGCGGAAGCGGCCATCCCGCATATTATTCATCACCCCCCTGTTATTGCTATCGTGGATATTAAACTGCCGGGGAAGAACGGGATCGATATCATTTCTGTGATCAAACAGCAAAAGCCTGAAGTACTCTGCATGGTTTGTTCTTTTTATGATGATAATGAATTTGTATTTGATGCCCTGAAGAACGGCGCCAGCGGGTATATCCTGAAAGATTCCATGCCCAATGATATTATTGAATCCTTAAAAGAACTTCATTTGGGCGGCGCCCCCATGAGCCGCTATATTGCCAAGAAAGTAATTTCTGTTTTTCAGCAGCGGCAAAATGTAGCCAAGTTGCCGGAATTATCAGAAAGGGAAAATGAAGTACTACAATTAGTGGCCACAGGCATTACCGTAAAAGAAATTTCAGAAAGGATGTCGCTGAGCAAACATACCGTTACCAAGCACCTGAAGAATATCTACACCAAGCTTCATGTAACCAATAAAGTGGAAGCACTGAACCGGCTGAATCATCCAAAGTAAAAGACAATAAACAAGAGGCTGTCTCAAAAGCCTGATTGATTGTCAATATTTCGACAGGCTCAATATGACAATCAATCAGTGAACACGCTTCGACAAGCTCAGCGTGACATTCTTTGAGACAGCCTCTTGTTTATTAGAAAAGCTATCGCTTATTTGAATCTTTCTGCCACTTTATCCCAGTTGATCACATTCCAGATGGCGGTCAGGTAATCCGGTCTTTTATTCTGGTATTTCAGGTAATACGCATGTTCCCATACATCCACACCCAGTAAAGGGGTTCCTTTTACCTCGGCCACATCCATCAATGGATTATCCTGGTTGGGAGTGGAGCTGATTTCTAATTTGCCGTCTTTTTTAATTAACCAGGCCCAGCCGCTGCCAAATCTTCCAATACCGGCTGCTGCAAATTTTGTTTTGAACTCATCAAAAGAACCAAAAGCATCGTTGATGGCATCGGCTAATTTTCCTGAAGGGGCGCCACCTGCTTTGGGAGCGAGGCTCTCCCAGAAAAAAGCATGATTCCAGTGACCGCCACCGTTATTGCGAACGGGAGCGCTGATAGCACCGGCATGGGCCACCAGCTGTTCCAGAGATTTATTTTCATGTTCTGTTCCTGCAATAGCTTTATTCAGGTTGTCCACATAGGCCTGGTGGTGTTTTCCATGATGTATCTGCATGGTCAATGTGTCGATATAAGGCTCCAATGCATCGTGAGCATAAGGCAGCGCTGGTAAGGTAAATGCCATAATAATAGATTTTAAATGAAGTCCCGGTATTACCGGAACGGGTTATAACTGTTTCTAAAGGGATAACAAAATTAGGAAGATGGGGTTTACAATGTTGGCCATAACCCATAATTGTTTCTGATCTCGAAAGCAGGTGGCCGGTCAGAGTGGACGGGACCGTAGCCGGTTCAGTTTTTTCCCTTTTTCGGTAAAAGTTTCCACCACTCCTCTTGTTTCCAGGTCAAGCCGGATGGAAATCGTGTACCAGGGAATGGAGCCTTTAAAGGCGGGCATCTTTTTGCGGATGATCTTTACCACATCATCGGTGAGTTCTGTAAATGTTTTTCCTTTGTTTCCTTTCAGGCTTTGCAGGATGGCTGCACGAAATGGCTCATAAATAGCGGAATCAAATTTTCTTTCTATACCGGTTACAGGGTGTGTAACGATCGTTTTTTTAGCAGCCGCCTTTGCCATGATCTATCTTTTGTTTTTGAAAAAATCCTTCATCAGCTGAGCGCACTCTTCTTTCATCACCCCCCTTATCAATTCTGTTTTGGGATGAAAAGGCCAGTTGGTTCCCGCTATTTTTTTATAACCATTCTTTTCATCATCGGCGCCATAGACTACTTTGCCGATCTTGCTCCAGTATAAAGCGCCGGCACACATACAACAGGGTTCAATGGTAACATATAATGTGGCATCAGGAAGGTATTTGCTGCCTAAAGAATTGAAAGCAGACGTGAGGGCGATCATTTCTGCATGGGCTGTGGGATCATTCAGCCGTTCGGTCATATTGTATCCGCGGGCAATGATCTTGTCGTTGATCACCACCACAGCGCCGATAGGTATCTCATCATCCCCCATCGCTTTTTTGGCCTCTTTAATGGCCTGCATCATATAATATTCGTCAGTCACTGGCTTTGCATAACTTCAAACAAAATTACACAATGGCCGATACAGGTAAGCTGGAAAATATGCGCCGGTATTTTAATGCAGGGACCACCCGAACCTATTCATTCCGGAAAGAACAATTAAAGAAGCTGAAAAAAGCCATCCTGGACCATGAGCAGGACCTCTATGAAGCTTTCTTTACAGATCTGAAAAAAGGGAAGGAAGAAGCCTGGGTAACCGAAACCGGTATGGTAATAGCTGAACTGAATGCCGCACTGAAAGGCCTTCGTCACTGGATGGAACCGGAGAGAGTGACCACCAATCTCCTGAACTTACCTTCCAGCAGCCGCATCATGCGGGAACCCCTGGGTGTGGTGCTGATCATCGGCCCCTGGAATTATCCCTTTCAATTACTGATCAACCCGCTGATCGGCGCTATTGCAGCCGGAAACTGTGTGGTATTAAAACCCAGCGAATTTGCTCCGGCTACTGAACGTGTGATGAAAAGCATCATTGAAAAAACATTCCCGCAGGAATATATTTTATATGCGCAGGGAGAGGGAGCTGCTGTCATCCCTGCCCTGATGAATCATTTTTCCTTTGATCATGTTTTTTATACCGGCAGCACGGCTGTGGGAAAGATCATCTATAAAATGGCCGCTGAAAAACTGGTGCCTGTAACATTGGAGCTGGGGGGAAAAAGCCCCTGCGTGGTGGAAGCTGATGCCCATATACAGGTGGCAGCTAAGCGTATTGCGATGACAAAATTCTCCAATGCAGGGCAGATGTGTGTGGCGCCGGATTACCTGCTGGTGCATGAAAGTATTAAAGATAAAATGATCAGTGCTTTGAAAGTGACGATACAAAAATTCTTTGGCGAAAAACCGGAAGAAAATGAGAGCTATGGAAAGATCATCAACGAAAAACAATTTGACCGGGTAAAAAACTATTTAAGCGAAGGAAATATCGAATATGGGGGCAGGCACAACAGGAATGCACTATTCATTGAACCCACGCTCCTGACAAATATCCCGCCTGATGCTGCGGTGATGAAAGACGAAATTTTTGGGCCCGTATTACCCATTATTCCATTTCGAAATATGGAAGAGGCAAAAGCGGTGATCGATCAGCATCCCAACCCGCTTTCATTTTATGTGTACACTTCCAGCCGTAAAAAAGAGGAGGAATGGCTGCAGGCAGTGCCCGCGGGAGGGGCCTGTGTCAACAACTCCAGCTGGCATCTCACTAACCACCACCTGCCATTTGGTGGAAGAGGATTCAGCGGTACAGGATGCTATCATGGAAAGTATACCTTTGAAACATTTAGTCATAAAAAAGCGGTGATGAAAACACCTGCCTGGTTTGACCCGGCCATTAAGTATCCGCCGCTGAAAGGGAAGCTCAAACTTTTTAAATGGGTGGTGCGATGAAGAAACTAAAAAAAACAGGGATAGTGCTGGTGGTATTGGCGGCTTTATTCGCTATTTATGTTGAAATTGCCAATAGAAATTCAAAGAATATGACCTACCGGCAAAAAGTACTCAAAGCAATATACCCGGTGTGGATGTGGTGGTCCAGGGTAACAGGCAAGAACAGCAAGGAAATGGCCGGGTCCAAAATGCCTGTTGTATCCTTTTATTCATTACAGGCCATACAGAACAATGGTCAGCCTTTTGATTTTGCCACCCTGAAGGGTAAAAAAGTATTGCTGGTGAACACGGCCAGTAATTGCGGATATACCCATCAGTATGCCGACCTGGAGCAACTGGCCGTGAAATATAAAGATAAACTGGTGGTGCTGGGTTTCCCTGCCAACGATTTTAAAGAACAGGAAAAGGGCAGCGATGAAGAAATTGCACAGTTCTGCAAAATCAATTACGGAGTTACCTTTCCCCTGATGAAAAAAAGCGTGGTGGTGCCATCGGCGCAGCAAAACCCGGTTTACCAATGGCTGACCGATTCCGCCAAAAATGGCTGGAATACAAAAGCCCCTTCCTGGAATTTTTCCAAGTATATCGTAAATGAAGAAGGGATACTGACCCATTATTTTGGTGCTTCTACGGGTCCGTTAAGTGATGATATGATCAAAGCAATTGAATAAACTATGTTTTCCAGGTTATCCATTGAAAAGTATTTTACCGGGGAAAAACAGCAAAGCCTTGTTTTCCTGGTCATCGGTATCGCTGCAGTGTTTGCCGCTATTATCCTGTTCTTTTTTATCAAAACATCTTTTTGGAAAGGCGCTGCTATTCCTGTCTTCCTGGTCGGCCTGCTGATGGGAGTTATTGGTTACACGGTGTATAAAAGAAGTGATGAGGACCGGAAGCGGAATGTGTATGCGTATGATATGAACCCGTCTGAATTGAAAGAAAAGGAATGGCCCCGTATGAAGACGGTGATGAGGAATTTTATTATCTACCGGTATGCAGAGATATTCCTGCTGCTGGCGGGGAGCGGGTTGTATATTTATTTTATCCGCGATATTAAACATGATTTCTGGAGAGGACTGGGCCTTGCGCTTGCGGTAATGTCGGCTATAGCGCTGGTGGCCGATCATTTTGCTGAAAAAAGAGGGAAAGGATATATAAGAGGTCTGGAATCTTTTATCACTAAATAATAAGTTATGACCTATAATGATATGATCGGGACCATCGGTGTAGGCCTGATACTGCTGGCCTATTTTTTAGGAACGGAAAAATTATTGAACCGTGACGGTAAATTATATTATGTGCTCAATATCGTAGGTGCCGGGCTGGCCTGTTATGCATCTTTACTGATCAGCTACTGGCCTTTTGTGATCCTGGAAGGTACCTGGACCCTGGTTTCTATTTATGGATTGATGCGGGTAATGAAAATTAAAATGACTTAAAATATGACTATTCAACTGCAACCTGTTGCTTATGTTAAAAATACCCGCACGGATATTTCAGATGATTTCTGGGGAACTGTGGTGAGTGAAATAGAGTTGGTGGAAGAAGTACCTGCGGAAGCATTTAACGGGATTGATGATTTTTCTCATCTGGAAATTATTTTTCATTTTAATCAATCTGAAAAAGAGGATATTGTTTTTCATGCGCACCCCCGTGGAAATAAAAACTGGCCGGATACGGGCATTTTTGCAATGCGGAAAAAAGACCGGCCCAATGCATTGGGCTTAACCATTGCGGAGCTGGTAAAAAGAGAGGGGAATAAAATATGGGTGCGCTATCTCGATGCTATTAATGGTACACCGGTTATCGATATCAAACCGGTAATGAAAGAATTTTTACCGCAGCATCAAATCCTGCAACCAAAATGGTCGTCTGAATTAATGAAAGAATACTGGTCTTAATCGATGGGACATTTTTCGTGGTAGTTCACCAGTTCGATCGGTGTTTTTTCAAAAGCGTAACCATTATATGTCCTGGCAATGTCATCAAACACTTCGTTGATCTCTTCTTCAGTTTTTAAGGTCACCAGTTTATTGCGGAACTCTTTGATGTTGGGAAGCCCTTTCAGATAATTGGCATAGTGACGGCGCATTTCATTGATGCCCACCACCGGGTTTTTCCATTCTATGGATTTACGTAAATGTTTGCGGCAAACAAATAAGCGGTCTTCAATAGTGGGCGGAGCTAAATGTTCACCGGTCTTTATAAAATGTTTGATCTCATTAAATATCCAGGGATATCCGATAGCTGCACGGCCGATCATAACGCCATCCACACCATAACGATTTTTATATTCCAGTGCTTTTTCCGGGGAGTCAATATCTCCATTTCCAAAAATGGGAATGCTGATACGCGGATTGTTTTTCACTTTACCAATTAATGTCCAGTCGGCCTCACCTTTATACATCTGGGTACGGGTGCGGCCATGAATGGCCAGCGCTTTGATGCCCACATCCTGTAAGCGCTCTGTCACTTCTTCAATATTTTTCGTCTTATCATCCCAGCCCAATCTTGTTTTAACAGTAACGGGCAATGAAGTGGATTTTACAACGGCAGAGGTTAACCGAACCATCAGGTCAAGGTCTTTGAGTACGCCGGCGCCTGCACCTTTGAGGGCTACTTTTTTTACCGGGCATCCGAAATTGATATCTAAGATATCCGGGTTGGTTACTTCCACGATCTTAGCAGCCAATGCCAGGCTTTCTTCATCACCGCCGAAGATCTGGATACCAACAGGCCGCTCATAGTCGAAAATGTCGAGTTTTTTCCGGCTTTTGATGGCATCACGGATCAGTCCTTCGGAAGAAATGAACTCGGTGTACATCAGGTCGGCCCCATTATCCTTGCACACAGCACGGAAGGGCGGATCGCTCACATCCTCCATAGGTGCCAGAAGGAGCGGGAAGTCAGGAAGTTGTATGTTGCCAATTCTCAGCATTCAATTTGCAATTGCCTATTTTTGGGCCTGTCAAAGGCAGGTATAAACCTGCAAATTTACATCATAATTGACGAAATCTATGTACGACAGCGATTCGAAGGGAACTTCTTATACAGCGGGGTTTTTTATGCTGATCCTCTTTGGCATCGCAGGGTTAATATTGGGTTCCATACTAAGTATCCCTGTTTGGAGAGCGATGACAGGCCGAAGTATTTTGGAAATGGAAAAATACATGACGGACCCTGCCAATGCCAATGCTATGCGATTGATCCAGTGCATCTCGCAGATCGTCGGTTTCCTGGTGCCCACCATTTTTACAGCTTACCTGCTGAACCGGAAGCCCATTAAACTTATTGGATTTAAAGGGCCGGTAACTATCAGGCAGGCAGCTATTGTTTTGGGCATCATCATCACGGCCATGATGGTATCTGGTGCGCTTTCCTATTTCACGGAACTGATACCCATATCATCATCCTGGCGCACACGGTTTGATAACATGGAGCAGGACTTTATGAAACAGGTGGAAGCGATCGTTGGGCTCAACAATTTTGGCCAATACCTGCTTTCTGTATTTATCATGGCATTCATCCCTGCGTTATGTGAAGAGGCTGTATTCAGAGGCGGCTTGCAGAATTTTTTAACCCGCGGCACCCGCAAACCCTGGATGGCTATTATTATTGTGAGTATTCTTTTCAGTGCGGCGCATTTTTCTTTTTATGGTTTTTTATCCCGGTTTTTCCTGGGAGTTGTTTTAGGACTGATCTATTATTATTCCGGCAGGTTGTGGTTATGTATACTGGCGCATTTTATTAATAATGCCCTGGGCATCACCCTGCTTTACCTGTATAAAAACCAGGGTAAGCTAATAGAAGAGTCTATGAGTGATACATCAGGCGGGTATTGGGGCTTGCTGGCATTGCCCGTATTGATTCTTTTATTTAAATATTTTAAAAAAGCAAGTCCGCAACCAATAGCAGAACCAGCGGACCCGAAGCGGGAAGAGCTAAGGAATACCCCTTTTTATTAATTACCGTCCATGGCATTTAACTGGCAAACATTTAAAACAAGGGCCCTTACTGCAATCGTTTTTGTGGTAGTGATGTTAGTAGGCTTGCTATGGAACCACTGGAGTTTTTTTATTTTATTTTCCATCATCCATTTTGGCTGCTGGATCGAATACCAGAAACTGGTGGCGCTTATCGATCCCGGGTATAAAGAGATCACACCTTACCATAAGTATGGAGTAATGTTAGCCGGCTGGTGTGTGATGCTCTGGTTCACGGGTGAAGCGTATACACTATTCGGTATACAACTGCATGAACTGGGCTGGTGGATAGGGTTGGTATTTGTTTTTATTTTACCGCTTACCGAATTATTACTCACGAGCCATATCCGGCCCAAAAATATTGCCCATTCTTTCTTTGGTATTATATATATCTCCCTGAGCTTTGGATTACTGATGGACCTGGCAGGATTTGTAACGGAATTGTTTCTTTCCGATGATTTGGACGTTCATTTCAGGGCGTTTGACTATATGCCGGTACTGTTTCCGCTGGCAATTATTTTGTCATTATGGGTAAATGATACCATGGCTTATATCGTTGGTTCGCTGATAGGAAAAACACCTCTTTCGAAGATATCACCCAAAAAAACCTGGGAAGGCACAGCAGGCGGAGTTATACTTTGCGTGCTTGCAATTGGGTTGTTATTTTCTGTAATACCCATAAACACCGTTTTGCCGGGGCACCATATTACTTTAGATAACCGGATATGGTATATGATCGCCGGCATTGCTGCCATTGCAGGAACCTTCGGCGATCTGCTGGAATCAAAATTGAAAAGACTGGCAGGTGTAAAAGACAGCGGCACTATCATGCCGGGCCATGGCGGATTTTTAGATAGGTTCGATTCCCTGTTGCTGGCTACCCCCTTTGTGTGGCTGTTTGTTAAACTATTTTTGCCCTGACCAGTCACTAAAGCAGCCAAAATCATCGCAGTCATGTCTGCCGGGAAAATGAGAAAACTTTTCTTCCTTTTGCTCACAGCCGCTGCAATAGCTAACGCGGATGCCCAACCGGGCAAATGGGGTGTTTCCTTCACACCGGCATTCCTCGCCACCAACGAACCACGTTATGCTATCCAGGCAGGTGTGGAATACAGGATCAATGATAAGCTGAGCATACTAACGGAGCTGGCCATACGAACAGGGGCCAATAAAGATTCATCTGCGTACCATGTAAGATACTTGAGGATAAAGCCGGAAATAAGGTATGTATTCACCAACAGGCCTTCCAATGTGCAATATTATATGGGAGGCCAGCTCTCGTACTCATTCAGGAAATGGGATGAACTGAACGGGGGATTTTATTTTAATGACCATTTATACGAAGACTCCACGGTTACCTATGACCGTGCTGAACTTTCATCACCCATCGCCACGGCATCCCTGCAGGGAGGGGTGCTGATCGGTTTTGGCCGCCATATCTCACTCGATATTTTTTCAGGAACAGGGATAAGGGTGATACACACAAAGTATACTGACCTCGTAAATTCGGGAAAGGGTTATTATCAGCAACCTAAATGCAAGATTATCTTCAGTCCCGATCCTGCTTACTGGGTAAACGGCACCGTGACCCGTTTTCATCTGAATGCGGGCTTTCGCCTGATCTGGCGGTTTTAATATATCTCTCTTTACAGGTTGCTTCTCAATGACTATTTTTGGGGCTCAATCAAGGCTAATGACGATTCATAAGGAAGGCTTCAGGATTATAGCTGCCAGCACATTGCTGTTTGGTATTATTAATGTATTTTCTTTTTATTTTCTCAGCTCCTCTGCACCCATACTTAGTTTGCTGATCTTTCTGCTCACCGTCGGGCTGCTTTTTTTTGTCATTTCTTTCTTCCGTGTTCCCAAACGTAACCTTACGATGCGTGAAGATGCGATTGTGGCGCCTGCCGATGGTAAAGTGGTGGCGATAGAAGAAGTGCAGGCCGATGAATACTTTACCGATCGCCGCATACAGGTCTCTATTTTTATGAGCCCGCTCAATGTACATGTAAACCGTAACCCGGTAACGGCAGAAGTGGCCTACAGCCAATACCACAAAGGAAAATACCTGGTGGCCTGGCATCCTAAATCATCCACGGAAAATGAAAGGCATACAGTAGTGTATAGAAAGGATGGAAAGGAATTATTGGTCAAACAAATTGCCGGCGCATTGGCCAAGCGTATCATCAACTATTTGCAACCTGGTCAGCAGGTGAAGCAGACCGATGAAATGGGATTCATCCGTTTTGGATCAAGAGTAGACCTGTTATTACCGCTGGGCAGTAAAATACATGTAAAGATCGGGGATAAGCCGCAGGGTGGTGTAACTGTTATTGCTACCTGGTAAACTAAAATATTCCTTCCAGTTCTTTTAATGAATAAACAGTATAGGTCGGCAATGTGTTGCCGTTAACCGGCGTAGGCTCTTTGGTCAAATGATTGACATGCACCTGGTCGATACCGGCATTCAACGCCCCCAAAATATCCACTTCAATACTGTCGCCGATCATGATACTTTCATCAGCAACGGCTTTTGTTCTGGACAGGGCATAATCAAATATCTCTTTTTGCGGCTTGAGGCTATTGCTTCCTTCCGAAGTAATGACCTCCATAAAATATTTATCCAAACCAGAATTCTTCAGCTTGCTGTGCTGCGTAACTTCAAAACCATTGGTGATGAGATGTAACTGGTAATTACGGTCACGCAAATAATCAAGTACTTCGATGGTATAGGGGAACAAAAGCTTACGGGTGGGCAAGAGGTCGAGAAAACGGGTGCCCATATCCCGGGACAAAGCTTCGTCCGCAATTTTAAAATCCAGCAGGGCCAGCCACATCCTTTTCCAACGCAGCTCATCCACTTTGATCGTGCCTTTCCGGTACTTATCCCAGAGCAGGTCGTTATGGGCCAGGTAGTTTTTGTGAAACAGGTCAAAATCGTTCACGCCTTTTGATGCCAGGTCCATAGTGGCATATAATTCCTGTAATGTTTGGCGGCTGTTGGCTTCAAAATCCCAAAGTGTATGGTCGAGATCAAAGAAAAGATGCCTGTATTTCATGCCTGCAAAGTACGGATTAAGAATGTGTACGGAATGTAAAAAAGTTCGTACTTCGTGGCATGAATGTAATTGTTACCGGCGCTTCCAAAGGAATAGGTAAAGCCATAGCTGAAATATTTGCGGCCCATGGCCATGATCTTTTTATCTGCTCCCGCAATGAAGTGGCTTTGTATAAAACCATGGACGAGCTGACAACAAGATTCCCGGATGTGACGGTCAGGGCCAAACCATTTGATCTGAGTAAAAAGGAAAATGTCATCGCATTTGGTAACTGGTGCCTTTCATTTGGGGTGCCCGATATTTTGGTGAATAATGCGGGACTTTTTGAACCCGGCAATAGTTATAATGAACCCGATGGCCAGTTAGAGGAACAGATGGCGACCAATTTGTATAGTGCATACCATCTTACACGAACCGTATTGCCCAAAATGATGCAACAGAAAAAGGGGCATGTTTTCAATATGTGTTCGATCGCTGCACTGGATGCATATAAAAACGGAGGCGCTTACAGCATCAGCAAGTTTGCTTTATATGGCTTTAGCAAAAACCTGAGGGAAGAAATGAAACCATACGGCATCAAAGTAACAGCTATCAATCCCGGCGCCGTACTAACCGATTCCTGGGGCGATTTTGATAATTCTTCAGGGCGTATCATGGTGGCCAGCGACATTGCCCAGCTGGTCTACACCGCTTCTCAACTATCCCCGGGGGCCTGTGTTGAAGACATAGTGGTCAGGCCGCAGCTGGGGGATCTCTGACAGGCAGGCCTGACCGCTGAAAGCCCCACCTGTCCTTTGATACATTTTAGGACGATCTTTTAAAAGGGGGTGCTATTTTAGCACCGTTATATGCGTAAAGCCGTGTTTATCATATTGGCCCTGCTGGCTGCTTTTGGGGCCATTGCGCAGGCCCCCATCAGGACCATTGTGCCTGGGACGCCGGTGGTGGAAGGTGAATCCTTCCGGGTACAGTACGTGATCACGGATGCGTCTGTTACTGAAAAATTCACAGGACCTGATTTCAGGCAGTTCAGGCTGGTGGCAGGACCGGATATTTATTACGGTGAGATTGCGGGGACCTCGCAATTCAGGCAATCCCGCAACTATGTGTACACGCTAGAAGCTAAAAAACCCGGCCGCTATATTCTTCCGGCAGCCCGGGCGATTATTAACGGAAAACTGGAGCTGAGTGAAAAAGAAGTGATCATAGTGATATCCAAAGAAGAAGCGTACCGCAGACTTAATAAGGAGGCTGAAAAATCGGAATATTTTCTAAAGCCGGGTGAAGATGTGCAGGAAAAGATCAGGCAGAATCTTTTTTTGAAATTAATGGTCGATAAAAAAACCTGCTACGTGGGAGAACCCGTACTGGCCACTTTCAAATTATACTCCCGCCTGGAATCCAAATCAGATATTGTCAAGAACCCCGGTTTCTATGGATTCACGGTCTTTGATATGATCAACCTGTCCGACAGGTTTGTGACCACTGAAACTGTAAACGGGAAAGTGTTTGATGTACATACGATCCGGAAAGTTCAATTGTATCCGCTGCAGGCGGGCAGCTTCACAATCGATCCCATGGAACTACAGAACAGGATCGAGTTTTCCAGGAGCAGTGTATATAAAAAAACAGAACAGGAGATCATGGAGGGCATATTAGGACAGGAGGAGGAACCCGCCAGTGATATTAATACCACGTTTGTGGAAAATGACATGCGTACAGAAGCGGTGAGGATCGAAGTAAAACCATTACCAGCTGCCGCCAAACCCGTTTCTTATAATGGGGCGGTGGGAGCATTTGCTATTACAGCCAACCTTACGGCCAGTCAGCTGGCAAAAAATGAAGAAGGCATCCTGGAAATTGTAGTGGGGGGAACCGGAAATTTTATTCAATTAAGTGCACCTGTAGTGAACTGGCCCCGGCATATAGAAGGCTTTGAGCCGGAAGTGAAAGATATGCTGGACAGGAACACTTCACCCACCATGGGGAAAAGGATCTTCCGGTACCCGTTTGCATCAGCTACTCCCGGTGAATACACCATACCGGCCGTGGAGATTACCTATTTCAACCCGGATAGCGGACGGTATAAAACTATTACCACCGAACCGCAAGTTATTCATATAAGCGCCAGGGAAAAAGCAAATCCAACAACAGTTGTGGCCACCACTAAAAAAACCGGCGATAGTAAATGGTGGATGGGTATCATGGCATTGGTTGTGGCAACACTGGGTGCAGGCTGGTATTACCAAAGAAGAAAGACCGCTACCGCAAAGGCACTAACGGTAATGGATATCCCGGAAATAAAAATGCCGGAAGTGATCGTGGAAGAATTACTGGCACCGGCAGTGGGCCTGGTAAATGGGGAGGATACCCATTTTTATTCTGCTCTGTATAAAAGTGTCTGGGAGTTTTTCCGGCTGCAGTTTAACCTGGCCGGAAGCGGGATGAACAAAATAAACCTGGCAAAACAACTGGAGGCGAAAAAGATAAAACCAGAATTAATAAAAGCAACACAGCGGATCATTGAGCAGTGCGAAGCAGGACGGTTCACACTGGCCACTATGGATACTGATAAAGCCATATTTCTCCGGGAAACCGAGTTGGTGCTTAAAAAAATAAAAGCCAGCTTACTCTGAGTATTTATACCCTACACCCCTGACCGAATGAAAATATTTGGGATTGCGGCTGTCTTCTTCAAAATATTTCCGGAAACTGAGAATGAAATTATCGATGGTGCGGGTGGTGGGGTACACATTGTAGCCCCATACAGATTGCAGGATCTTTTCGCGGGGCACCACTTCATTTTTATTTTCGATCAGTAATTTCAGCAACATAGTTTCTTTTTTACTCAACTGGATCTTTTCACCTCCTGCCTTTGTGGCTTCCTGGGCCTTGAAGTCAACGGTATTAGTACCAAAACTGTATGTGTCTCCCAGGGTCGATTTATCCTGCAATTTTTTATTCTTGTTGATCAGCTTGTTTACCCGCAGCAAAAGCTCTTCCAGGTTAAAGGGTTTGGTCAGGTAATCATCCGCTCCTTTTTTTAAACCCAGTACCCGGTCTGCACTACTGTTCCGGGCACTGAGTATCAGGATGGGCACTTCATTATTACTGATGCGTATCGTTTCGGTAACACTGATACCATCCATTTCGGGAAGCATCACATCCAATATGATCAGGTCAAAATATTCTCCTTGTACCGCATGCAGCGCTGCCACGCCATCGTAAACAGAAGTTACGTCGTAACCTTCCAGTTCCAGGTTCAGTTTCAGGGCTTCATGAAGATTCTCTTCGTCTTCCACCAGCAGGATCGATGTCTTATTCTCAGCACTCATAATTATGTATGAAAAATGACCGTAAAATTACTTCCATGTGGCAAATGGTTTGTCACCGAAATGTCCGCATTGTGATAAGATGCGATTTTCCTGCACAGGTAAAGACCAAGGCCTGTTCCCTGTGTTTTCCGTGTGGCTTCATTGCCAATACGATAGAACTTGGTGAACACCTTATTCTTTTCTTCGTCGGGGATACCCGGGCCTTCATCGATCACCTGTAATTCAATACCCGATCTGTATTTTTTTAAAACGGCCCTGATCGGTTTTTCGCGGGCTGAATATTTAATGGCGTTTTCCAGCAAGTTATTGATCAGTATCTGCAGCAGCAGCGAATCGCCTTTTACATCGGCATCCGGTTCAATAGTTTCCTCAAATATCCTCTCAGGAAAACGGTTCTTAAAATCACGTACACAATCCTTAAAAAGAGTGGCCAGATCGAGATCGTCAGTGGCGGAAGGGTATCGGCCTCCTTCCAGTTGCGAAGAAACCAGTATATTATTGGTCAGGAAATTCAGTCGATTGGTCTCCATAAGTGTGGAGCGGATCAGTTTTTTTTGTTTCTCCGGGTCCAGGTTATATTTCTGCAGGGTTTCTAAATTAAGCCGTGTAACGGAGATGGGGGTTTTTAATTCATGCGTTACCGCCATCATAAAGTTTTGTTGTTGCTGCTGCGTTTTAAATTGTCTTCTCACCGAACGGGATACAAATACAGCACCTGCCAGGATGAGTAAGAAAAAAGTAACACCTTCACCAATGTACTTGGTAGTGTTTCTCCGGGTGCTTTTATCGATCTGCAGCTGCTTTTCAGCATATACTTCAGGGGTAAGGTTTATTTTTTCTGCGGCAAGGCGTTTATATTTTTCAGTGGCGATTTGCTGGTTTTGTTTTTCCAGGGAAATAAACCACCATACCAGGGCGGCTACAATATAAAATAGCAACATCCAGAAAGTGAAAGTGGTGCGGCGTAATCTTTTGTGGCTGGGATCCATGTTAGGGCAAAGATGAGATTATAACTGCTTTTCAATGCGAAGTCCCACATTCAGTATATGTTTAAGCGGGTCTTCCCGCATGATCTGTTCAACGGTGAAGGTATACATGCCCGGTTTTTTGAAGTAGAACTGCTGGTCTTTGGAAGTAAGGGGTATCCGGTGTTCGTAAATATCATCCATACCCGATCCCAGCCATCCTTCATTATCGGTACCCAGGCGAAGGGAGTATTGTACTTTTTGGGTGCTGTCGGATCCCGGTTGTTTGGCATACACATTCACATAAATATTGTTGTAACTGTATTTGTCGGTATGCCGGAGAATGATAAAAAGGGAATAGGGGACCGTGGTGTCTTTGATGGTAAAATCAAAACTGGGTTTATAGCTGCTTTTCCAGGAATGTCCCGGTATGGTCACTGACTTTTCATAGATGTCGATAGTGGTGCAGGATGAAAGGACCAGTGTAATGAGGGCTATTGCTGGAATACAATATAAAGGACGAAGGAAACGGTTCAAAGGACTGATTTTTTACAAAAATAGGTATTGATCAATTTTATTCCACGCTAAGCCGAAAAGTTTAGTTCAAAAGCCGCAAGACCCTCTAAATCCTCAGATTATCCCTTTGTATCTTTGCAGGTCTTCCCTGCTATGTGTGAAAAAATACGGGTAAAGATTTTCCGGGTAAGCCTATCATAATACATTCAGCACCTGTTCTTTCGCTTTTTCCAGCTCATCTTTCATGAGCACCACGCATTTTTGAATGGAGGAATCATAAGCTTTGGAGCCGGTGGTATTGATCTCACGGCCGATCTCCTGCAATATGAAGGACAGTTTTTTCCCTTTTGATTCTTCATTATCGGCCAGCAGGCTTTTAAAATAATCACAATGGTTCTTTAATCTTACCTGTTCTTCACTGATATCGATCTTTTCAATATAATAGATCAGTTCCTGTTCCAGCCGGTTACCGTCGTAGTTTTCTTTGCCTACATTTTCTTCCAGCAGGCGGGTAACGCCTTCCCGGATCTTCTGTAGCCGCAGGGGCTCCAGTTCCATGATGGCAGTCTGTTGTTTTAGTATATTATCTATCCGAAGCAGCAGGTCCTGTTCCATAGCCTTACCCTCATCCAGCCGGTGCACGTTGAGGTCATCCATTGCAGAATTAACCACAGCCTGGAACTGCTCCCATTCTTTATCAGTAAGGGTATCGCTGCTGGGGGTAATCACTTCTGGCAGCTTTACCAGGGTGCTGAGAATATGGGAGGGGTCCAGGTTCAATGCAGCAGAGAGTTCGGCCAGTGGTTTATAATAGGCTTTTGCCAGGTCTGTATTGATAGTAACAGGTTTGGAAGAGCCGGTATCTTTTAAACTAACGGTACAGTCCACACTGCCGCGGCCCAGTTTTCCGGAAAGCATGCGGCGGATATCAAACTCAAATGGTTTTAAGAAGGCGGGTAACTTTAGTTGCAATTCAAATTGTTTTCCGTTCAGGGATTTGATATCGACCAGGAAGGTTTTATCACCTACATTTTTTTCTGCCCTTCCGAAGCCGGTCATTGATTTAAGCATGCATTTCCTTTTTGAATGTTGTAAAGGTATTTGAATTATTCAATTCCCTGCTGCGGGGAAAATAACGGGTAGTTATATTACTACAAATGTTGAAAATGGGGTTCATAGCAACCCCTGTGCAATAAAAAATCCCCCCGGTAAACCAGAGGGATTATTTATAATGGATGGGTTAGTAAGTACGGGAAATGAATTTCCCGACACAATATTAGAAATAATTTTCTTTAACCAAAAAATATTTTCAAACTATTTTATTAACATTTTAAAATGGCTTGTGGATAAGGGGAAGCATTTTTTATGTTCATCAGCATCTTTTCAATAAATAATAATAAACAACATAACAAAATGCATAAACGCAGTTCAATAGTGATTCGTTGAAATGCCCGCTGCCAAAGGGTTTCATTGCGATACATTTTTATAAATCAATACACTGTTATTGTGCATTCATTTTTAATTTCAATTTGATGGAATATTTTTTACCGGAAACAGCTGATAAGAGGGGTAAAAATATTTTTTCTCCAGCACCGGCAAAAGCGGGGTTTCTATGTAAAAAGGGCTTATAACCGGTCAAAACAGGCCATAATGGGATAAAAGCCATGGATGATGTAATGCCTCGCAGCTTTTACCTTTGAGCAAATATTTTCTATGCGATTTGAACAACCTGTTCCGGTAACAACCATTGCTCAATTAATAGGAGCTGAAATAGCAGGTAACAGCAAAGGTTGGGCCACCGGCATCAATGAAATACATAAGGTGCAAGAAGGTGACCTGGTATTTGTGGACCATCCCAAGTACTATACAAAATGTATTGATTCAGCCGCCACGTTTATCATCATCAATAAAAAAACAGATTTCCCCGACGGGAAAGCTTTGCTGATCGTGGATGATCCCTTTGAAGCGTACCAGAAGATCGTACAATTTTACAGGCCCTTTGCTCCTTCCATGAAGATGATCAGTGACACGGCCGCCATCGGGGAGGGTACGGTGATCATGCCGGGTGCTTATATCGGTAACCAGGTGACCATCGGTAGGGATTGCATCATTCACCCCAACGTAACCATCCTGGACTATTCCCGGTTAGGCGATAACGTTATCATTCAGGCCGGAACGGTGGTCGGCAGCGATGCCTTTTATTATAATAAAAAGACCAACCGGGATATTCATTATAAAAAGATGAACAGCTGTGGCCGGGTGATCATAGAGAATGCCGTGGAGATCGGCGCCAATTGCACTATCGACAGGGGAGTGAGTGCCGATACGATCATAGGGGCCGGAACCAAAATGGATAACCTGGTGCATATCGGACATGATACAGTGATTGGAAAGAACTGTTTGTTTGCCGGGCAGGTGGGTATTGCAGGCGCCAGCACCATTGAGGATAATGTTATCCTCTGGGGCCAGGTGGGGGTCAGTAAAACGCTGACTATAGGTAAGGATGCTGTGATCTACGCACAAAGCGGTGTAAAGGACTCCATTTCCGGGGGAAAGGTTTATTTCGGCTCCCCGGTAGAAGATGCCAGGGAAAAGATGAAAGAACTGGTTTGGATCAAAAGGATACCGCTGCTATGGGAGAAAGTGATGAAGAACAAATGAACAGGGGAACAATAGAACAGAAGAACAGAGGAACAGAGGAACAGGGGAACAGAAGAACAGGGGGAACAGAAGAACAGTGGAAGGATTCAACAAACGGATGTTGCTCATGGCTCACAGCTCGTAGCTAAAGAACAAAGGAGCAGACGAATTGAATAAAACGCCATCGTAAAATCCGGGCTGGCAGACTGCTACGGCCAGTAGTCGTAAGGAAGCAGGTCGCCGATATTTTTCCAGCTCCAGTAACCCTGGCTTACCCAGTTTCGCTGATCATAATAATAACCGTTTTCTTTAATAGCGATACCATCGAGTAAGTCAATATAAGAAACCTGTACACCCACATCCATGGGCAGGTTAAATTGTTTCAGGTAAGCATCTTCAGGCACGGCCCTGATATAGGCCACGCTGATCTTGTCGGGGAAATAAATCTCCACTTCATCGAGAGTGTCCGAAATGGTGTAATACTTTTTATTGTAAGGGTTGGTAAGCAGCCCAAAGGTCTTTTTATCATCGTTGATCAGGGAGATGTTAAAACCGGATTGTTTTACGGTACTGTCATAATAAGACCTCATAAAATGCATCCGTGAACCAAAATAGGCCTTCTCGCGGTTGGCCTTCCAAACCATGGCCTGGCTAACGGTGCCCAGTTTTTCTGTAAAGAAACAAGTGCCCCTGTAAGAGCTCATGTCGGTCTTGTAGTAATACACAAAAGAGTCCAGCTGGTAACGGATATCATATCCCAGGGCATCGTTACTGATGATAACCGGTTCAGTAGCCAGCACTTTCAGTTTATCGCTGCGTTTGTAATAGAAAAAGCGAACCGCATCCCGGTTCTGGATAGAACATTTTTCGGCAAAAGGAGTGGCGCCAATAAAATGATCGATAAAAAAGTCGCCATATTTTTCCCAGCCGTCTTTTACTTCATTACTGCTCTGTATCACCACTTCCCCCATGGATTTGTCTTCTTTTACCAGTAATATTTCCACTTGCTGGCTTTTATTCTCTGTGATCCGCAGCTCCTGGTTCTTATATCCCGTAAAACTGAATATAAGTTCGTACCCGCCCGATTTAAGGGTGATCGAAAACTCACCCTCTTTATTACAGCTGGTACCCATAGTGGTATTCTGCGCAAATACACTGGCCCCCGAAAGCGCTTCCCGGGAGGTGGAATCCAGCACTTTGCCGGAGATAACGATCTGTGCCTTCGCTGTTACTGCTATGAAAAAGAAGAATAATAATGAGGTGATAAGCTTCATAGAATATGTTGTCTTTGTAAACGTTAAAGATACATTTCTTATTTCTTTGGTTGCACCTTTCCCGCCTGTGCTGCGTACTTTTCACAAGCTTTCCGGATGCTTTCTTCGAGGGGAGTGAATGAAAATCCCGGTAAGGCTTTTAGTATTTTATCATTTTCAAACCAGGTCTTACTCACCGCCACCCTTGCACTTTCTTTGGTCAGTAAGGGCTTTTTCCCGGTAAATAGTGATTTTAGTTTTTCCACCCGCCAGGCAAACTGTAATAAAAAATGAGAAGCTTTGCGGGATGGTCTCTTTTTACCAAATGCTTCGGCCATGGTATCCTGCAACTGCCGGAAGGTCCAGGTGCCGCCATTGACAATATATCGTTGTTCAGATATACCACTTTCCATTAACAACAAAGTAGCTTTGGCAACATCCTCCACATCCACAAAACCATTGGTGCCCGGCGTATACCACGCAAAACCATCATGTATTTGCCTGAAAATAGCACAACTGCTGCTATGCCAGTCACCATACCCAAGAATCGTGCTTGGATTCAGTATCACTGCTTCCAATCCTTCACTGATGCCCCGCCATACCTGCAGCTCCGCTTTGTATTTGCTGCGGCCATAATGCGTATTGGCTTTAGATTCTTCCCATTTCTTTTCTTCATCCACATGCCCGCCTGTGGTGGTCCTTCCCAAAGCTGCCACCGAACTGATATGCACTAACCGGCGTATATTTTTTTCGAGCGCAATGTTCACCACATTGGCCGTTCCTTCCACATTGGTATGGTACATGGCTTCCCTGTCTTTTTTCACAAAGGAAACAAGTGCTGCTGCATGAATAACAGTATCCGTTCCGTCCATTGCTTCTTCCAGCGCCACCACATCCAGCACATCCCCGTCCATCCATTCAACTTTACTTAGAATAACCGGATCGATCCAGAAAGGAATTTTGTCACTGCGCCGGAGCGCCCTGACCCTATATCCTTTTTCCACTAATTGTTTAATGATATAAGAACCCAGGAAACCTGTGCCGCCTGTAACAAGTATAACAGATGCCGGATGGATACAATTTATTTATTAGCCTGCGAAGATAGTTTATTTATCCACCGGAGTTTACCGAAGGTGGGAAGCCATAACCAGGGTTTATATTTTATCCATTGTATTTATAGTAGCCCTCGCCTGATTTTCTCCCCAGCTTTTGCTCTGCTACATGCTGCTGCTGGATAACCGAGGGGCGTAACCGTTCCGGTTTGTTCAGCTGTTCATACACAGAGCAACTGACGGCATAATTGATATCATTACCAATCAGGTCCATCAGTTTAAATGGGCCCATTTTAAAACCACAGGATTCCATCAGCATGTCTGTTTGGGCATAATTATTATTTTCTTCTTCGGCAATGCGTAGTGACTCAATGTAAAATGGCCTCGCCACCCGGTTCACAATAAAGCCGGGTGAATCCTTGCATACCACCGGTGTTTTACCCATTTGCCTGGCCAGCTCTTTAATGGTTTGGAGGGTGCTGGTATTAGTAAACTTTGTCTTTACCACTTCCACCAGTTTCATGATCGTGGCGGGATTAAAAAAATGCATCCCGATCACCCGCTCGGGATTCTTTACCTTTTCTGCAATAGCCGTAATGGAAAGAGAGGAAGTATTGCTGGCAAATATGGCCTCACTATGATTCAGCTCGGCCAGTTGATTAAAGAGTCCTGTCTTGACCTCTGTTTTTTCAACAATGGCTTCTACGAACACATCTGCCAGGCAGGAATGTATATCGCTGGTGAAATTTATCCGCTGCAGGATGGCTTCTCTTTCGTCAACACTGATCTTTCCCTTTTCCACTAATACGGTTGTATTCGCGGAAATCGTTTTTTGGGCATGTGCAAGTACGGAAGGATTCAGCTCATACAACAGGGTATAAAAACCGGATTGTGCAGCGGCCTGAGCAATACCACTACCCATAGTACCGGCCCCGCAAACGCAAATCGTGGTAATGTTCATAATGGACGTATATACTGTAAAGATATTAGATGTGCATTTTACAAACCCCGATTGTAATAAGATTCTCTTACCTTAAGGAAAATTTTTACCATGGACTCTAACCAACCTAATCAGCAAACCTCCTATGCGCCTGCGGCTGCAGCACCCGGTATCTTTGGCACCAAAATCCCTTCATCTGTAGCTTTTGTAGTGGGCATATTATTGTTCCTGATGCCGCTTTCGGAACTAAAATGCGGGGGAAGTACTTTCGCCCAAAAAAGTGGCCTGGATATGGTGATGGATAAAGACTGGAAATCCTCCGGCGGCGGCGGGTTTAATCAAAATGAGTTACAAACAAAAACAGTGGCTGCAGGAGGAGAAAAGAAAGGACAGGTCCAGATCTATGCGGCGGTGGCCCTGGCATTGGCCCTGATCGGGTTATTATTATCAGCAGCAGTAAACAGTAAAAGCGGTGCCATGGGTGGCGCAGTAACCGGCGTGCTGGCTGCAGGCGCCATGATCGGGCTCATGCTGGAAGTAAAAAAAATTACCGATCAAATGATCGCTAAACAGGCACTCAATAAAGCCGAAGAGGGAGCTGATTCATTTGGCTTTGATAAGATTGGACAGTCCATGAGCGATAATATGAAGATCACAGTTGGCTTTACCCCCTGGTTTTATATTGCTGTCATTGCATTCCTGGCGGCAGCCTTCTTTTGTTATAAACGAATGTCGGCTATCAAATAACTGAATAATAAGGATAATAAAAGCTGATCATCATGTGATCAGCTTTTTTTTGAAGTATAGGTAAGATGATTAATTTTATCTATTCAATACCTCTAACTACATGCGAATAATTGTTGCTGTCCTGTGCCTCCTGGGTGTATTTACCACTCATGCCCAAACCCGTGAACGCTGGGAGCAGGTGGTCAATTGGGACGGCGTGAGCCACTGGTCAAAATATATGATCACGCAACCGGCCTACCAGGGGCCCAATTCATTACCCGTTCCCCGTCTCAACAATGGTACAGCGGACAGCAATTCCTATATAGCGGCTACCGGCAATTTCCATTTTTCCAGGGGAGATAATACTCAAAACCTCACCCTGTACGGTAATTATTGCCTGATAAAAGACCTTATCTCATTCGATGTGATGTGGATCCCTTATGAACATTATAATATGAGCACGGCCATCAAGGAAAAAAGGCATGTGTACTATGAATTTTTCAATGATAATTCTACGGGTGGTGACATACATATCAACACCAATCTTCAACTATTGAACAAATGGAGAAAGCATATCCATCTCGTCTTCCGGTTCGGGGCACGTCTTCCCTCCGGCAGTGATTATGGTGCGGCCCGCTATACCGACGGACCGGGTTACAATTTTGATCTTTCATTTGGTAAACCCTTTGGAAACAGCGGACTGAAATGGACAGGAATGCTGGGATTTTATGTATGGCAGATACGTTCTGACTATTACAACCAGAATGACGCTTTCTTATTCGGTAGTGGTTTGGAGTTCAATAAAAATAATTTCCGGGTACAATCCTATGTGGCCGGCTATTTAGGATACATACATGGGGGCGGGGATAAGGAAATCGTTTTCCGCGCCACGCTGGAGAAAAGAATAAAACAAATCGGCTTACTTCTCGGGTTTCAGCATGGCCTGAAAGACCTGGATTATACGAGCGGCGAGATCGGCATCAAGTACAATTTCAAGGGGGCGCCCAAACAATTTGTCAGACAGAAGAAGTAAACTGCTGTAAAAAACGCACATCATTTTCGCTGAACAGGCGGATATCATTGATGCCATATTTCAGCATGGCAGGCCGCTCGATACCCATGCCAAAGGCAAAGCCGGTATATTTATTGGGGTCGATCCTGCAATTGGACAAAACGTTAGGGTGCACCATACCGCAACCTAATATCTCCACCCACCCGGTTTTTTTGCAAATATTACAACCGGTGCCGCCACAGATGAAACAGCTTACATCCATTTCAGCACTGGGCTCTGTAAAAGGGAAATAAGAAGGACGGAAACGCACTTTCACATCCTTGCCATACATTTCTTTTACAAAGAAATAAAGTGTTTGCTTCAGGTCAGCGAAAGAAACATTCTCGTCAATATATAAACCTTCCACCTGGTGAAAAAAACAATGGCTTCGGGCGCTAACGGTTTCATTGCGGTACACTCTGCCGGGCATGAGCATACGAATAGGCAGTTTCCCTTTTTCCATTTCCCTGATCTGCACACTGCTGGTATGGGTGCGCAGTACCCAATCGGGGGATTGCTGCACATAAAATGTATCCTGCATATCCCTGGCCGGATGATGTTCTGGTAAATTGAGGGCGCCGAAATTATGCCAGTCATCTTCGATCTCGGGGCCTTCTGCCACGGCAAACCCTAAACGTTGAAAAATGGAAACGATCCGGTTCTTCATCATCACCACCGGGTGGCGGGAACCGATCGGCAGATCATCGCCAGGCAGGCTGAGGTCAATATTACGGCCGGTGCTGGCCTGGTGGCCATTCACTGATTCTTTAAGTGTTTCAAATTTATTTTCAGCAAAAACCTTGAAATCATTCAATAACTGGCCTGCTTCCTTCTTCTGTTCGGCAGGTACACTCTTCATCTCTCCCATAATGGCCTTCACGATCCCTTTGGTGCCGAGGTATTTGATCCTGAACTCTTCCACCGCTTTGGCATCGGCTGCGGAAAAAGAATCCATCTCTTTTTTGTACTCCTCTATCTGTTTCAGCAAATTTTCCATGGTGCAAATATACGTAACCTGGATGCGAGTTATAGGTGAAGTGTTACGGGTCTCGTATAGTAAGAAGAGGCAAGCTATAAACGACCCCTCTCGTAACTCATAACCGGTAACCCATAACTGTTCCTCAGTTTACCGTTTCATCTTATCTTGCAGGTATGTCAGACTACCTCAACATATCGGATTTCTTACTACCGGTGGACCTCCACGAAATTTCACACGATGAAGGCTATAAAGAGGGCCAGCTGGGAAAAGTGATCTCCATGTACAATGAAGAATTCCCGGACCTGGATGAAGTACAAATAGTCATCGTGGGCTGCGGGGAACAACGCGGAAGCGGGTTGATACACGGACAAAGCCAGGCGCCTGATGTGGTACGCCGTCATTTCTATTCCTTGTTTTACTGGCACCAGGACATCCGCATTGCGGACGTAGGCAATATCAGGGCCGGATCATTATACACTGATTCGTATGCAGCATTGAAAACCGTGGTAAAAGAACTGATGAACGATGGAAAGACGGTGATCATCCTCGGTGGTTCGCATGATCTTACCTTATCGCAATACAATGCCTATACGGAAAATAAAAAGACCATCGAAGCCAGTTGCGTGGATGCCCTCATCGATCTGAACCTGGACTCACCTTTTAAACACGAGAACTTTTTAATGGAGATGCTGACAGGAGAACCCAATTTTATCCGTCATTATAATCATATCGGTTTCCAGAGTTATTATGTGCATCCCCGCATGCTGGAAACCATGGATAAGCTGCGTTTTGATTGCTACCGGGTGGGCCATGTAAAAGAAAGCATTGATGAAATGGAACCCGTGATCCGCAACAGCAATATGCTGAGCTTTGATATATCAGCTATCGCTCATGCTTATGCACCGTCCAATACGGTTTCTCCCAACGGATTCAATGGCGAAGAAGCCTGTGTACTGATGCGCTACGCCGGAATGAGCCCGAATGTCAATAGTATCGGCGTTTATGGTTACAACGCCCAGCATGATAAGGATGAACTGACCGCGAAACAAATTGCCCACATGCTCTGGTATGTGCTGGATGGCCGCAGCCGGGCCCGGAGAGAGGCGCAGCTGGACGAGAAAGATTCTTTCAACGAGTACCATACGGCTTTTGCAGAAGTGGAAACCACTTTTTTGCAAAGCAAGAAAACCGGGAGATGGTGGATGCAGCTGCCCGATAAAAAATTCATTGCCTGCAGTTACAAAGATTACCTGCTGGCCAGCAGCAATGAGATACCCGAAAGATGGTTGCGGGCACAGGAGAGGGGTTAATACGCAAATTGGATAATGGCTCAATGTCATAATCGCTAATCTCAAAATAATTAGAATGGCTTCCATGATCAGAACAGGCATCTGCTCCTATGGCATGAGCGGTAAACTATTTCATGCACCTTTTGTGGATGCCCATCCCGGTTACGAACTAACGGCCATCGTTGAGCGAAATAATAACGATTCACGGGAGCGGTATCCCCACTCTAAACTGTACCGTTCGGTGGAAGAACTTTGTGCGGATAAAGATATTCAGCTGATCGTGGTGAATACCCCCACGCACCTGCATTACCAGCAGGCCAAAATGGTTTTACAGGCTGGGAAACACATGGTGATTGAAAAACCATTTACCATAACGGTAAAAGAAGCCGAAGAGCTGACAGCACTGGCCGAGAAAAATAAATTATTCGTCAGTGTGTACCAGAACCGTCGCTATGACGGCGATTACCGGGCGGTGAAAAATGTACTGGAACAGGGATGGCTGGGCGAGATGAGGGAAGCAGAGATACGCTATGATCGTTACCGCCCCAGTTTTGGCGGCAAACCCCACAAAGAAGGCGAAATGCCGGGAGCGGGCATCATTTATGATCTTTCGCCGCACCTGGTGGACCAGGCCATCCAGTTATTTGGTTTTCCCAAAGCCTTGTTTGCCGATGTATGGAAGATGCGTGACGATGTGCAGGCGATGGATTATTTCGAGTTGCTTTTTTATTATGATAAACTAAGAGTGAGATTAAAAGCCACCTGCATTGCCCGCGAATCCGTTTATGCGTATGTATTGCACGGTATGAAAGGGAGCTTTTTGCAGCAGCGGTCAGACATGCAGGAGCAGCAACTGCTGGCAGGGGTGAAGCCTTCACTGCAAAACTGGTGCCCGGCGCCTTCTCAACCGGATGGTTTGTTGCACACAGAAATCAATGGGGAAGTGGTGAGAAAGGAAACCACATCGGGACCGGGTAATTATATGGGCTATTACGACGATGTGTACAAAGCAATGACAGGAGAAGGAAAGAACCCCGTGCCTGCGGCCGACGGTATAAAGAACATGCGGATCATTGAAGCAGCGTTGCTGAGTATTAAAGAAGGCAGGGTTATTAATTTGAGTTAAGAATTAATAATTAAGATTACAATGCGATCAAACAAATCAATCATTTCTTGTCAACTCATCATTCTTAATTCTATACTCTTCGCTCTGCTCGTTTCCTGTTCTGTTCAGAAAGAAATTGCCAAATCAGCAAAAACAGATGTGCTGGACGATAAAGCGCTGCAAACGGCGCATGTGGGGATCAGCATTTTTGAACCGGCTACGAATAAGTATTGGTTCAACTACCAGGGAGATAAATATTTTGTTCCGGCCAGTAATACAAAAATCCCAACCTGTTATGCAGCAATGAAATATTTGGGGGATAGTTTGGTGGGGTTGAGGTATGGTTATTCGGTTAAAGATTCATCAGTGCTGGGCATTCAGCCGGCAGGTGATCCCACTTTCTTGCATCCGGATTTTGCCCGGCAGCCGGTTATGGATTTTCTTATCGCTGCGAGGAAGCGATATAAGGAAACGACAGCTATTATGGATACCATTTGGAAAGAAGAGAGGTGGGGAAGTGGCTGGAGTTGGAATGATTTCGATGCGCCATATATGGCAGAAAGAAGTGTGATGCCAATTTTCGGAAACATTATTGATATCAAATTAAATGAGCCTGAAAAGAGAGGGATAAAAGATACAGTATCACCACATCTTGACCGGGTCAATCTTTTTAAAACTCAAATATATTTATTTGATTCTATGATCAATAAGGGAACAGCGTTCCTTGATTTAAAAGAAAAATTATCAAAACAACCTTCCGTACACATCAAAAGAGGTATTTCATCAAATCATTTTTGGGTAGAACAAGCTGAACGAAAATTCACAAATATTTTAATGCCTTTTGTGGCATCCTCTCCAGTTGGTTATTGGAGGACTGAAAATGAAATAACTTATCATATCCTCTCAGACAGCCTGGGACTTAGTTTTGGAAGACTTTTTCCCAAATCCAACACTACATATCGTTGGGACCGCGTTGATAGTCATTCGGAGACTGTTGAAATAAGGCAATGGAACAAAATCCACTCCCAACCCACCGACTCCCTCCTCAAACCCATGATGCACCGAAGCGATAATTTCTTTGCAGAGCAATCCTTATTAATGGTGAGCAATGAAAAGCTGGGTGTGATGAATGACGCAAAGGTCATAGACACATTGCTCAAAACGGATTTTAAAGACCTGCCCCAAAAACCCAGGTGGGCAGATGGTTCCGGCCTCAGCCGCTATAATTTATTTACCCCACAGGATTTTGTAGCCATATTGAATAAGATGAAGACTGAATTTGGTATGGAACGCATCAAAGTTATTCTTCCTACAGGTGGCGAAGGAACCATCAGCAGTTATTACAAAACCGACAGTGGTTACATTTATGGTAAAACCGGCACTCTTTCTGGCGTGGTGGCGTTCAGCGGTTATTTATATACTAAAAAAGGAAAGCTGCTCATCTTTTCCACACTCGTTAATAATCACCAGGCATCCGCCACAGATGTGAGAAGATCGATTGAGAAATTTCTGCAGGGTATCCGCAATAAGTATTAGTTATTTTCCAAACATACGCTCCAATTGTTCCTGCTTGAATTCTAAATACGTGGGATTGCCGTCCGGGGTAATATTCGGTTGCTCACAGGTAATAAGACTGTTGATCAATTGCTGCATTTCTCTCTCCGTTAATCGCACACCGGTTTTGATGGATTGCTGCCGGGCCAGGGAGCGGACCAGTTTTTCCCTTTTTGAAAATTTTACTTCGGGGCTGAAATTCTTGTATTGCTCCAGTAGTATATCAATAACATGTTTTTCATGGCCGGGGTCCACATCGGCCGGAATGCCCTGAATGACGAATGTATTTTTTCCAAAAGGCTCGATCATATACCCCAGCTGTTGCAGCTCACTCCGGATATCTTCCATCACGGCTGTATCGGCCGGTGATAATTCTAAGGTGACAGGAAACATGCTTTGCTGTGTGGCAGTCGGTTTGTCTTTACTGGCTTTTTTTAACTGCTCGTAGATCACTCGTTCATGTGCCGCCTGTTGATGCACAAGTAGAAAATTGTTTTCAAACGGAACAACTATATAAGTATTAAGTAGCTGGATTAAAATAGTAGATTCTGAGGTTAATAGTCCCGGGCTGCTTACTCCTGACCCCGGGCTATCGACTCCCGTCTCCCGACTCCCGTCTCCCATCTCCTGACTCACATATAAATCTCTCCAGTGTTTCAGCTCTGCCCGGTCGCTCTTTTCAATAAAGTGTGCCTGGTGTTTTTGTGTAAACCCTTTGAAAATGGAAGTGGAAGAAGTGGCTTCCTGTTTTTTTTCGGTGAAGGGTTGTTGAATAGAAGGTAATTGTTGTATAGAAGCATCGAGATCAAAATCGAGTGTGGGCGTTACGCTGAACTGCGCCAGTGCATGTTTGATGGCTGCCTGTACAAAAGCATACACGATCTTTTCATCCTCAAATTTTATCTCCTGTTTGGTAGGGTGAACATTCACATCCACCTGGGTAGGGTCCAGGTCAATGAACAATACATACATCGGGAAACTATCGGAAGCGATCATTTCCTGGTACGCATTCATCACCGCATGATTCAGGTAGGGGCTTTTGATAAAACGGTTATTGACAAAGAAGTATTGGTCCCCTCTTGTTTTCTTGGCGGTTTCGGGCTTGCCCGCAAAACCATAGATATTCATGTAATCGGTTTCTTCTTTTACCGAAACCAGTTTGGCATTATAATTATTTCCCAGCAACTGAAGGATACGTTGTTTCAGGCTGCCTGCTTCCAGGTGAAATATTTCCTGTCCATTGGAGCTGAATGAAAAGAAAATAGAGGGAAAGGAAAGCGCCACCCGGGTAAACTCATCCACAATATGGCGTAGCTCGGCTGCATTACTTTTTAAAAAATTCCTGCGGGCAGGTACATTGAAGAAGAGGTTCTTCATGGCGATACTCGTGCCATTGGCCATGGCGACCGGCTCCTGTTTTTTAACCAGGCTGTTCTCCACTTCAATATAAGTCCCTGCTTCGTCAACAGGCCTTTTTGATTTCATTTCCACCTGCGCCACGGCAGCAATGGAAGCCAGGGCCTCACCGCGGAACCCCATGGTCTTTATATGAAAAAGATCTTCTATGTTTTTGATTTTGGAAGTGGCATGGCGTTCAAAACACATCCTGGCATCCGTTTCACTCATGCCGCTACCATTATCGATCACCTGTACCAGCGATTTGCCGGCATCCATGATGATCAGGCGGATCTCGGTAGCACCGGCATCGATCGCATTTTCCAGCAATTCTTTCACGGCACTGGCGGGGCGCTGGATCACTTCTCCGGCGGCTATCTGGTTGGCAATATTGTCTGGGAGTAACAGGATCTTATCCGGCACAAAATCAGGTTTAGCCGTCAAAAATACTGATTTGCCTTTTAAGCATTTATTCACCAATGCTTTGGCCCAAAAAGTTTAATTTTAAAATCTTATAACCTCCCACTATAACTCATTCTGTTATGCGACCGATCAGCGCCATTCTTATCACTCTTTTTTTGATCCCTTCTCTTGCTTTTTCACAGTATAAGAGCAAGCTGACCAAAGAAAAATGGGTGGATAGTGTATTCAATAGTTTAAGTGATGATGAGAAGATAGCACAGCTGATGGTCATCCGGGCCCATTCCAACCTGGGGGCTGATCATGTGGCGAAAGTCACCGATGATATTAAAAAATATAATGTCGGCGCCCTTTGCTTTTTCCAGGGCGGGCCGGTAAGACAGGCCAACCTGACCAATTTTTATCAAAGCATTGCCAAAACCCCGATCATGGTAACTATTGATGGTGAGTGGGGACTGGGTATGCGGCTGGACAGTGTGACCAAATTCCCTTACCAGCTCACCTTAGGTGCATTGAATGATGAGAACCTGGTGTACCGGATGGGACTGGCCGTGGGCGAACAATGCAAACGGTTAGGCGTACACGTAAACTATGCGCCGGTGGTGGATATCAACAATAACCCCAACAACCCGGTAATCGGTTATCGTTCCTTTGGTGAGGATAAAGACAAGGTGTCCAAATACGGCGTGGCCTATATGAAGGGTATGCAGGATGCGGGTATCATGGCCTGCGCCAAGCATTTTCCCGGTCATGGCGATGTGGACGTGGATTCGCATTACGATCTGCCGGTAATCAATAAGTCAAAGGAACAACTGACTGCTATGGAGCTGGTGCCTTTTAAAGCCGTATTTGATGCGGGTATCGGCAGCGTAATGATCGCTCACTTATATATTCCTGCTATCGACAATACGGCCAACCGGGCCACTTCTATTTCTAAGAATAATGTAACCGACCTGCTGAAGAATGAAATGCATTATGATGGACTAACGTTCACTGATGCTTTGGAAATGAAAGGAGTGGCTAAATATTTTCCGCAGGGCACTATTGCGGTGGAGGCCCTGGTGGCAGGAAATGATATGTTATGTTTACCCGCCAGCGTGTCTGAATCCATCGAAGTGATCAAAAAAGCTATTGCAGATAAAAAATTAAGCTGGGAGGATATTAACAGCAAAGTGAGAAAAGTATTGGTATCAAAATTTAACCTGGGATTGAATCAATGGAACCCCATCGATACCACCAACCTGCTAAACAACCTCAATGCCAAAACGGATGATATACGCCGGGAAGTGGCGCAAAAGACCATCACCATTCTTTCTCAGGCAGGAACAAAAGCATCGAGAAGCGATTATGCACAGGTGCCGCTACAGCCAGGAAAGGGAAAGATTGCCTATGTGGGCATTGGCAGCACGGAGCTCAATGAATTTGGGAAAAGGCTGCAGCAGGAATATAACGCTGATGTGTACTTGTTTTCTTATAAGGACGGGCAGGACAAAGCTAATGAGATATTAAAAGCCGTTCCCAAAGATGGTAAATATGATGCTATTGTGGTGGGTATCCATAATTACTCGCTGCGTCCGGCCGAAAATTTCAATATCAGCCCGGCAGCTATTAACCTCTATAAAGAACTGAATTTTATCAAGACCCTCACCTTCACTTTTGGCAATGTGCTGGCCACCAAAAACTTTTGTGATGCATATACTTTAGTGGCCTGTTACCAGGATGATCATATTTCTCAAAACGCGGCAGCTGACCTGCTGGAAGGAAAGATACGTGCCAAAGGAACGTTGCCGGTAACATTTTGTCATTACAAATTTGGAGATGGCCTTGTACAAGCAGCCCCGGCGCCTACTAGAAGCAGTATGGAACAAAAGCTGATGGCCATTGACTCCATCGCATTAGATGCTATTGCACAAAAAGCTTTTCCGGGTTGTGTGGTACTGGCCGCCAGGGGAGGCGAGATCATTTATCATAAAGCTTTTGGCAACTATGAATACGGCCCTTCGCCTGCCATGACCAAAGAAAGCATTTTTGACCTTGCTTCTGTTACCAAGATCTCTGCCACCACTGTTTCTGTAATGAAATTGTATGAAGAAGGAAAACTGAAGCTGGATAAAAAATTAAAGGACTATCTGCCCTGGACAAAGAACTCAAATAAAGAAGACCTGAAGATCGAAGACATATTGCTCCACCAGGCCGGCCTGGCGCCATTCATTGTATTTTATAAGGAAACGATCGATACCAACACGGGTATACCCAACCCTGCCTATTATTCCACAAAACCTCAAAAAGGATATGGCGTGCGGGTGGCCGAAAATATTTACCTGCGGGATGACTGGCCGGATGCTATGTACGATCGCATTTTAAAAAGCCCCGTGGGACCTAAAAGATATGTGTACAGCGACAACGATTTTATTTTGCTTGGAAAGATAGTGGAGCAAATTTCCGGGCTTACACTGGACCAGTATGTAAAAAAAACTTTTTATAATAAACTGGGAATGACGACCACAGGCTTCAGGCCCCGTGAACGATTTCCCGTTGACAGGATGGTGCCGACGGAAACAGAAGCACATTTCCGCCAGCAAACCATGCGGGGTGATGTGCATGATGAAGGCGCTTCCATGTTTGGCGGCGTGGCGGGACATGCAGGATTGTTCTCTGATGCTTATGATCTTTCCTTGTTGTACCAAATGTTATTGAATGGGGGAGAGTTCAATGGAGAAAGATATTTGAAACCGGAAACGATCAAATTATTTACGACCTATGGCAGCAAGATCAGCCGCCGGGGTTTAGGTTTCGATAAACCGGAGAAGGATAATAAGATCCGGAAAGAACCCTATCCATCCACCTTAGCTTCGCCGCAGGCTTTTGGTCATACCGGCTTTACGGGCACCTGTGTGTGGGTGGACCCACAATATGACCTTGTTTATATTTTCTTATCCAACCGTGTATATCCCACCAGAAATAATAATAAGCTTTCGCAGTTGCTGATCCGGGGAAAGATACAGGATGTATTATACAGGTCATTAGGAGCGGAGTGATGGTTAATCTTTCTTATCCTGTCCTTGGTTAGGATTGTTAGGCCTTTGCTGCGGTCTGTTAGGGTTGTTCGGTCTTTGCTGGTTCCTGTTCGGGTTATTCTGTTGCTGGCCTTTATTGCTTGTGTCTTGTCCCTTATGCCTTGGTCTGTTACCGGCTTGTTGCTGCCCTTTCTGTTGTTGTCCTCTCTGTTGATTGCCTTGTTGCTTTTGTCCCTGGCCCCTGTCTCTTTGTTGTTGCTTCTTCTTGCGGTCTGCTTTTTCCAGCGTACGCAAACTGATCTGCCCCACCAGTTCCACAAATTCCGGTTCTTTTTCAACGGTCTTGGAAGAAGTCACATCTACCGGTTCCAGTTCCTCCGGTATCACACCCTGGTGATTCAATGATTTAATTTTTCTCACCCGCTCAATGGTCAATGGGTATTGCTTATTGCTATCGGGCAAGGTATACCACATCAGGTTTTTGAAAATATCTTTTTTGATCAGGAAGGCATTGCCTTTGGCCACCTGTAATGTATCACAGTTGTCGGGGAAATGTTGCAGGGCATCGAGGTAAATATCGAGCTCGTAATTCAAACAGCATTTCAATCTTCCGCACTGGCCGCTTAATTTGGATTGATTAATAGAAAGGTTCTGGTAACGGGCAGCTGCTGTATTTACCGATTTAAAATCAGTAAGCCAGGTACTGCAGCACAGTTCACGGCCACAACTGCCGATACCACCCACCTTACCGGCTTCCTGCCGGGCACCGATCTGGCGCATCTCTACTTTTACACGGAATTCGGAAGCATATACTTTGATCAGTTCACGGAAGTCCACCCTGCCATCGGCGATATAAAAGAAAGTCGCTTTGCGTCCGTCTGCCTGCATTTCCACCTGGCTTATTTTCATATCCAGTTTCAGTTGCTTGGCAATGGCCCGGCTGCGGATCACAGCTTCTGGTTCACGGGCCTTGTTCTGTTTCCATATATCAATGTCGCGGTCGTGCGCACGGCGCAACACTTTTTTCATTTCGGGGTTATCTTCCCGGGCATTTCTTTTCTTCATCTGCAGGCGAACGATCTCGCCGGTCAGTGATACTTCGCCCACATCAAAACCGCTGACGCCTTCCACGGCAATCAGGTCACCTTTTTCAAAAGGCTGGAGGTTGGGGTTGCGGAAAAAATCTTTACGGGTACCCTGGTTAAAGCTGACCTCTATGACCTTACAGGTGCTGTCGAAATCTGTTATGGGCAGGTTTTGCAGCCAGTCGTAGGCATTCATGCGGTTGCACCCGCCGGAACTGCATCCGCCGTTGCTCTTACATCCATTTGGCTTACCGCCCGTGCCGGTACTGCAACCTGTACAACCCATTTGAGGTGATAGTTTAAATATTATTATAATTGAGGGAAAACGATGGGTGTGAACCCGATTACGATGAAGCCACCTACTTATACCCCGTTTGCGTTCAGCAAAACGGTCTGCTTTTGACAAGCAAGTTTATATATAAGAGTTGTTGCAAACATTAGTAATTCAACGCTTTGGCTGCTATCCTCCTGCACCAATCTGTCACACAGCACCCTCAATCGGTCAAAAATACAATTTTGTCCTGAATGATATGGTATAGTTTAATAGTTAGGGCATGAAACAGCATTTTGCCATGGGCGTTCCGTTCAATGTAGTAACAGGCCCGGTCCAGTTCCTCAATAATGGCCTGTTGCTGCTCAATCCCGGCTATTTTGTTCAGTCTTTCGGCAAAATCCCGTTCGGAGCCCGGTCTGACGGTCTCCGTCTGACCGGGCTCCCTCTGACCAGTTTGAAGTACCCTCAAATGCACCGCCTGCTCCAGCAGGTGATTGAAATAGCGGAGGAACTGCTTTTGCTTTTCCCGACCCAGGCGGCTGATCTCTTCCACCCATTTGGCCTGTGCCACGGGGCCGGTCTTTAAAATTGCGTTTAACCATTCCCGTAAGAGGGCCTGCCAGTCTTCTTCGGCATGCTGTACCAGTTGCAGGGCTTCGCGGTAGTTGCCTTCGCTTACGCCGGCCACCTGCCGGGCAATGGCGGGCCCGGTTTTATTTCTTTCCACCAGGGCGGCTTCAATATCCTTTGTTTCAAGCGCCGGTATTTTGATCAGCTGGCAGCGGCTGACGATAGTGGGCAGCACCTGCGCTTCATTTTCGGTTACGAGGATAAAGAGGGTATTGGCCGGGGGCTCCTCGATCAGCTTTAATAATTTATTTCCTTCGGTGCCCAGCATCTCAGGCATCCACATGATGAGGACCTTGTATTCGCTTTCAAAACTTTTGAGACTGAGCTTGCGGATGATATCATTGCATTCTTCTGCGGTGATCTTTCCCTGGCTATTGTCTTTTTCTTTTATCAGTTCGATCCAGTCAAACAAATTGCCGTATGGGTTCAGTTTGATGAACTCCCTCCATTCGGTAATGAAATCAGTGGCCACCGGTTTTTCACCGGGCTTTTTGGTAACGGTGGGGTAGGAGAAATGTATATCCGGGTGAATGAGTTGTTGAGCTTTTAAGCAGGCGGGGCATACTCCGCAGCTGTCGATTAGCCCGCTGTCGCCCTTCGACAAGCTCAGGGTGACATCAGGTTCCTCTCCGAAAAGAGAAGGTCCGGGATTTGGGATGTGCGATTTGGGATTTGCCTTTTCACAAGTGACATATTGTGCAAAAGCCAGCGCCAGCGCCAGCGCTCCATTCCCTTCTTTACCTAAAAACAACAGGGCATGACTGAGGCGGTTATGCTGTACCAGTTCAGCCAGGTCTTTTTTAATAGGGGCTTGTCCTATGATATCTGCAAAGCGCATGGGAGGCGAAAATAGAGATTCTGGGGAAGAAAATACTGTACTATATTCCTGGTTTCAATTGTCGCCATTCAACATGGGGATTCTCATAGATTGTTAAGTTGTCCTGGTAAACGCTGATATCAATGAATGTTGAAATAAGCTTCATTGGATTTTCGGCTTTTGCCACAGTTGGTAAAGATTTATTATCGTATAAAAGAAGCCCTTTGAAGTCAACCTGGGCACTGATTGTAAATTGCCCATTGTCGTTTAAATGGATAGTGTCAATATTAAACCCCACATTCAGTGTCAACTCAATGTTAAATGTTGTGTTTTCAAGAGATAAAAATTTAATACTGGAGTTAAATTGACAATGCTCGCTTCCCAAATAGATAGAGCCTTCGCCGGTATTATTTTCGTATGTGATAAGAAATTCTTTTCGAGCCAAATTCTTCCAGTTGCTTTCGTTAAGTCCGGTTGTTGGATCAGTAAACTTTAACCACTCCATCAATATGGATGTACTGGTTGGTTGTGTAACGTAATCGTGTCCTGAGTCAAAGGGTGAAAGAGGGATTTCAATAGCATAAAACAGTGTTAACGGGAGCCCTGTGTAAGAATTTTCCCAAAGATTACAACTGAATTCGCCCTGGAGGGGCTGGATATTATGGATGTCTAATGGCATAGTTGAGTATGCTGAGGAGTTGTTTCTATTCCACTTTTATTATCGTAGCCTGTCGTGCTATGATGCACCAGGATTTGTCTTTGTATAACCAGACATGTGTAAACCGCCTGCTCACCGTCTTGCCCGCATTCATCTGCTGTCCTTGTGGCTTGATGATTTCGCCGCCCATAACAATGGCTAAATTTTCATGGAAGGTTATTTTTTCAATGGTCCTTTCAAATGATAAATAATTCAGGCCTCCCGACCGAAATATTGCTTTTGTTCCTTCCACGGTTCCCACCACGTTGGCGGGTGTATTGATGACCATGTTCGGCGACCAGATCTTGTCAAACAATATGGCTGAATCTCCTTTTAAAACAGACTCTCTTTCCAGGGTTTCCAATCGCTTTATTTCAGCTTCCCTTGGGTCTTGTGCTGATGCCATGCTGGGGAAGAGTACCAGTGAGGTAAAAATGTTCAACACAGAAAAAAATTGTTTCATATTTTGAGGTTTAAGTTATTGTAAGATCATTAGGTTATTACCAGGATTCCACTGGTAATAGATCGGGAGAAATAAGCTAATCAATACATCAATATTTAGCGGTAGTCAATGATTTCTGCTTCTCTTGCATCGCCACTCTTCGACAAACTCAGGGCGACAATTTGTTTTTCTCCTCAAAGAAACATAAAAGTACAAACTCCCAACTGATAGCCGTAAAAAAAGCGGGTCCAAACCGGACCCGCTTTTTCTTTTAAAGTTATTTTTCAATTCAAATACTTCGTCACTTCTGCACTCGTTGGGCTTATTTTATTATGAAACACCGCAATAAGATTTCCATTTTCATCCACCAGGAACTTGGTAAAGTTCCAGGTCACGGGGTTATTCAAAAAGCCCTTCCATACCAGGTCTTTTGAATTATCAGATGGCACCGACTTCGCCATCTCACGGGATTGTTCCACCAGCCATTTAAAGATCGGCGCTGTGTCATCACCCTTCACAGATACTTTTTCTGCCATCGGGAAAGTCACACCATAATTCTTGGTACAGAATTCTTTGATGTCTGCATTCGTGCCCGGCTCCTGTTCGCCAAAATTATTGGCCGGGAAACCCACGATCACTAATTTATCCTTGTATTTTTCATACAATGTTTCCAGCTCTTTATACTGCGGCGTATTGCCACATTTGGAAGCCGTATTCACGATCATGATCTTTTTACCTTTGTACTGGGAAAAGTCAATGTCTGTTCCATCCAGCCCCGGTACTTTAAAATCATAAATAGAACCGCCGGTGAGTGTAGCGGAGAGTATCAGTGTGAACAATAATGTTTTCATGTGCTTTTGTTTGAGGGATAACAAAGTTAGGCTAATGCAGGGCTAAATCGGTCACTCAATTCTCAATCTTGATTACTGCTTCTCAAAGCAACCCAGGTCAGGCATTCCCACCGGACGGGTTTTACCATCTAAATCAGTGACAACTCCCACGTTAGCGCCTGCATTGATGGCGGGTGAACCTGTCTTCAGGCGAAAATCATAATATTGTTTAGAGGTATTGACACTGTCGAACAGAGGGGTTTGATTATTAATAATCCCGGTGCTGGTGATATTGGCCGGTGTGGTCTGCACCTTCCACAAAGCATGATCAAAATTTACCGTGAAAGGGTCCGTACCGCTTTTTAACACCACCACTTCATCGTCCACCAGGCCATTCTCGCCCCAGAAGATACAATTGGTAAAGCTGGCATTCAAAGGAGCTGATACAGGATTGTTGGCCACTGTTACATAATTGCTGAGCACCAATACGGGGTCTTTGTGGTTGATATAGCTGTTGGCAATGGTAACCGCAGTACAATGCGTGAACTGGTAATTGCCGCCTTTAACTAAATAAAGATTCCTGCCGCAATTACTGATCAAACAATTCCTGGCCCGCATACTGGAATTGATAGCAATGACACCTGCATCATAGGCATTATCGATTACCGATTCATTCAGCACCAGTTTAGGATTGGCATTGGGAGAAGGGTCTTCCAGACCAATGGCCTGGTAAGCATTTTTAATAACAGCATAATTGAAAACGCTGTTTTGCGAACCTGCTTTGAAAAAAATACCCGGCCAGCTTCCTGGAAAATCACGGTAAGGGTCATCCAGCCGGTCGCCCCGGAAGTACACCCGCTCCGCCGTATCTTTTAAACCATTCACCAATAACGTTCCGTTTACAATGATAGGTGCATCGGCATGAACATAAATGCGGCAGCCATTATTGATGGTCAGCGTACGGTTACTGTTTACCGTTAGTGATCCCAGTATCACATAAGGGCGGTCATTGTTCCAGGTCTCATCGGCACTGATTACACGGTTGCGGTAAAAATGGGCGTTTTGCCCCCATGCTTCCAGTTGCACTTTGCGGTCTTTGCCGTTATAACTGATCTCGATACTGTCGCGGATAACAAAAGGCAGGTTGCCGGAAGCAGGATCCACATTTACCTGCACAAAAACATAGAGACTGTCATTGGCTTCAATTTCCAAATTGCTGAACTGGGAACCGGCCACGCCATCCACATTCATTTTGTAGGCGGAAGCAGCACCCCCCATCAGCTTCACAGAAGAAAGACGGAGCTTTTGGTTGTTATCATTGATGATCCGGAAAGATTGATAAGTGGAACCGGCACTCACAAACACAGTGTCGTATTTCAGGGTATCGGCTGTAATATTCACCCGGGCATCGGGAGAAGTAATAAAAGAATCTTTTCTGCAGGAAAAAAGAAGGATCAATAAGGATATGGTCAGGATTACAGCGGTTTTCATCGACTTCAAAAATAATCGAAGAAATTGAAAATAACGAATGAGCTGGTTGCTGGTTGGGGTCGTTCCTGGTTGTTTGTTCCTGGGTACTGGTTGGGGTCGTTTATAGCCGGATAGTCTTTTTGTCTCTGTTCGCTTCGTTTAAATACTTTGTGCCCTCTGTGTTAAAAAATCTTACTTCTCCTTTGTTTGCCACAAAGACACTGCAACACAGAAAAAAGCATTGCACTATAGGTTGTTCTCAACTATTTGAATAATCAACCGGGAACGACCCCAACCAGCAACAAACAACCAGTAACCAGCATCACCTCATCGCCATACAAAGCGCAGCAACACTTAACCGCACACCCTCAGCGTTCAGCAGTTCCGCTCCACATGCTTCCAAAGTGGCGCCAGTGGTGATCACATCATCCACCAGCAATATATATTTATGCTGAATGGCGCCAGGCTGCAACAGGATAAACTTTCCTTCCACATTTTTCCATCGTTCTATTCTTCCTTTCCTGGTTTGTGTTTCGGTATGCTGTGGCCTTGTGATTACTTTATTCAATACCGGGATACCCGTTACCTGGCTGATTCCATCGCAAAGTACTTTGGCCTGGTTGTACCCTCTTCTTTTTTCTTTTGCCGGAAATAAGGGAAGCGGTACCAATGCTTCTGCATGGAAACGTACCGATAATTGCAACTGCTTTCCCATGATCCTTCCTAACTGGAGGCCCAGTTCCTGGTTTCTTTTGTACTTGAACTGGTGTACCAGGTGCTGCACCAATGATTCTTTGGTAAAATAAAATTGAGCGCTGGCAGATTGCAGCGGCAGCCGTCCCCAGAACAGTTTTTCCACCGGGTTATCCCGATGCTTTTCAAAATCCGTTAGGGGAAGCCTGCTCATGCAACGCATGCATAGATGGCTTTCCCGGCTGAGAATATCCGTGCCGCAACCCGAACAGATATGGGGGAACAATAAATGAAGAAGGGATTCCCGGATAGTTTTCAGACCGATCATAATGATCGTCTAAAATAAATATTGGTACACTTCCTCCACACGGCTCATCATGACTACTTCAATACCAAATTTTTGCTTGTTTAAGCCCTTTTGGTTGTATTTGGAAACAATGATCTTTTCAAAACCCAGTTTTTCTGCTTCAGCAATTCGCTGCTCTATCCTGTTCACCGCCCTGATCTCACCACTCAACCCCACTTCGCCTGCAAAACAGATTTGATGGGGCAGCGGTACATCCTCATAAGAAGATAACAAAGCGCATAAGACAGCAAGATCAATAGAAGGGTCTTCCACTTTTAATCCTCCGGCAATATTCAGGAATACATCTTTTACACCAAAATGAAAGCCGCCCCTTTTTTCCAGCACGGCTAATAATAATTGCAAACGGCGCAGATCAAAACCGCTTACCGTGCGTTGAGGGGTGCCGTATACAGATTGTGTGACCAGCGCCTGTACTTCAATCAGCAAAGGCCTCATACCTTCGATAGTGGCGGCGATGGCAATACCGCTGAGCTGATCTTCTTTTTGTGTGATCAGTATCTCACTCGGATTGAGAACGCCCCGCATGCCCTGGTCCGTCATTTCATAGATGCCCAGTTCAGCAGTGCTGCCAAACCGGTTCTTTAAGGTGCGGAGTATACGATAGGCATAATGCCTGTCGCCTTCAAATTGCAGTACGGTATCCACCATATGTTCCAGTATCTTGGGACCAGCTATACTGCCATCTTTGGTGATATGCCCGATAAGGAACACAGGCGTATCTGTTTCCTTGGCAAACCGTTGAAATTCGGCCGCACATTCCCGTATTTGCGATACACTGCCGGGAGACGAATCGATAAACGGGGTTTGTAAGGTTTGTATCGAATCCACGATCACTAATCCCGGTTTCAGTTTTTTTATTTCCTGGAAAATAGCTTGGGTGGATGTTTCAGTGAGCAGATAAAAATCATCGCTGGTGCCTGCAGACTTGTTGGTTTGTAAGCGGTCCGCTCTCATTTTTATTTGCTGCTCACTTTCTTCCCCGCTGATATATAATACACGGGTGCCTTTCAGCAACAAACCAATTTGTAAGAATAATGTTGATTTACCGATACCCGGCTCACCGGCGATCAGTACCAGGCTGCCGGCTACAATGCCTCCGCCTAGTACACGGTTCAATTCTGCATCGGGGGTCAGTAATCTTTTTTCTTCACTGGTCTTTACTTCTTTTAAGGATATTGTTTTGGCCAATCTTTTATCATCATGATAATCGTCCCACCCGTTATTATTTTTTTTACCGGTATCTTTTTGCACTAATTCTTCCACAAACGTATTCCACTGACCGCATGATGGACATTGTCCCACCCATTTCACACTTTCATAACCACAATTCTGGCAAAAAAATGATGTCTTCACTTTACTCATGCGATAAAATTAATTGTTTAAGTGCTGTAATGATCAATGATGACCGATGATTAAAAAAATGGAAGTGAAAGAAGCGAAAAAATGTTGTAAAAAGTCAGGTGAAAGCAATGATCCGGATCAACGAAAAATGCAGCCGTTTATTAAATGTAAAAAGGGCCAATCTTACGATTGACCCCCTTACTTACTAACCCATTAAATTCTATTGCTAAGTTACAATTATGCCCCACATTTCAAAATAAATTTTTGGGCCTGTGCATAACTTCCAGGTGTTGATCAGTAATAATTGCAAAATCAGTGGCAGAACAATGAAAAAGCGTAACTACTTAATCTTTAGTTAATTATAACTGCAATATAAGTGAATGGTCTTAATTTTATATAGTCATTATTACACCATCGTTAATTTTTTGGATGACAAAACGGCTGAAAAAAAACGACTAAAAGGAATGGTAGTAAATTTGATATAAATCCATCAGAACAAACCATTTTTTAAAACATGACAAACGAAATTTTTTTAGTATCCCTGGTCTTTTTAGGCATCAGTTTTTTGGTCTCGGCGGTGCTGAAAAGCAAGTTTACGAAGTACAGTAAAATACCCCTTTCCAGCGGTCTTTCAGGGCGTGAAATTGCCGAGAAAATGCTCCGTGAAAATGGCATTTATGACGTGAAAGTGACCTCCGTGGAAGGCTTTCTGTCAGACCACTATAACCCGGCCAATAAAACCGTGAACCTGAGCCCGGAAGTATATAATGGGACCACCGTTTCGGCTGCTGCCGTAGCCGCCCATGAGTGTGGTCACGCCGTTCAGCATGCCACCGCCTACGGCCCCCTGGTATTCCGGAGCCGGATGGTGCCGATCGTCCAGGTCAGCTCCATGCTGGTTAACTGGGTCTTGCTGGCCGGCATCATCATCCTGGCCACCAGCAAAAACCCGACGGTTCTGCTGATTGGTATTATTGTGATGTCGCTGACCGTCCTGTTTACCCTGGTAACCCTGCCGGTGGAATTTGACGCCAGCAAGAGGGCCCTGGCCTGGCTGGAGCATACCAATGTCACCAATTCGCAGGAATACCCCAAGGCAAAAGACGCCCTGAAATGGGCTGCCACCACCTACGTGGTTGCCGCTTTGGCCGCCGTGGTCACACTGATCCAGTATATAATGATTTATATGAATAGCAGAGAGAGATAATTCAATTTTGGAATTTGAGAATTGGGAAATTTTGGAATTTGTTTAAAGCATAGAGATCATGCCAGTTTAGAAAGGGCATCATGAACAGAAGAAAATTTTTTGCCACCAGGCAATTTCAAAATTTCCCAATTAACTCTTTAAGAAATCTTCAACCTGTAGTAACCCGGCAATTTCCAATACTAACTTTAGTGACTCTTCAACTTAAAACTTGATCTCTTCGTCGTGCTGGTTGAAGAAATAATTCAATTTTGGAATTTGAGAATTGGGAAATTTTGGAATTTGTTTAAAGCATAGAGATCATGCCAGTTTAGAAAGGGCATCATGAACAGAAGAAAATTTTTTGCCACCAGGCAATTTCAAAATTTCCCAATTAACTCTTTAAGAAATCTTCAACCTGTAGTAACCCGGCAATTTCCCAATACTAACTTTAGTGACTCTTCAACTTAAAACTTGATCTCCTCGTCGTGCTGGTTGAAGAATTTGTACTCGGTGAGATGATAGTTAGTGTCCTGCTCCAATCTTGTTTTTTGCCCGAATTTCTTTTTCCACTTAGCCATCTGGGTCTTCCAGGGCCATCCTTTAGTGAGATAGGCATACATGATCGGGTGCACCACCAGTTTGAGGTTGGGATTCTTATGGGTGATAAGATAACTGAGGTTCTTTTCGATCTCATCTTCCAGTAATAAAGTAGAAGAAATTTTACCGGTACCATTACAGCTGGGACATACTTCCTGCGTGTTGATATTCACCTCCGGCTTCATACGCTGCCGGGTAATCTGCATCAGCCCGAATTTGGAAATAGGAAGCACCGCATGTTTGGCCCGGTCAGTGCTCATAAACTCTTCCATTTTCTCCATCAGCTTCCGCTTATTCTCCGGAAGTTTCATATCAATGAAGTCGACTACAATGATACCACCCAGGTCTCTTAAGCGCAGCTGGCGTGCAATTTCTTCAGCTGCCTCCAGGTTGGTCTCCAGGGCATTTTGTTCCTGGTTATTGCTGACACTCTTATAACCGCTGTTCACATCAATAACATGGAGCGCCTCAGTATGCTCAATGATGAGATAGGCGCCGCTGTCAAGATTTACGGTTTTACCAAAAGAAGATTTTACCTGCTTGGTGATACCAAAAGAATCAAAAATAGGGGAGCCGTTTTGATAGAAGGAAACGATATCCGCTTTTTCCGGCGCAATGCGCTGGATATAACTTTTTGTATCGCTGTAAATATTCCGGTCGTTCACCACGATCTTATTGAAATCTTCGTTCAGCAGGTCGCGGAGAATACTATTGGTCTTTGTTTGTTCGCTTAAGATCTTGGCAGGTGCAGCGGCGCCTTTCAGGTTTTGCTGTATGGTCTTCCACATTTGCACCAGGGCAGATAGGTCTTCATGCAATTCAGCGGTATTCTTTCCTTCTGCCGCAGTACGAACGATGACGCCGAAATTCTTTGACTTGATAGCTTCCACGATTTTCTGCAATCTCTTTCTTTCTTCAGAAGAGTGGATCTTACGGGAAACAGCCACAATATCATTGAAGGGGGTAAGTACCACAAACCGGCCGGGTAGTGATATCTCACAACTTAACCGGGGCCCTTTGGCAGCGATAGGTTCTTTTAATATCTGCACCAGGATGTTCGGCTTGCCGTTCAGTACTTCATTGATCTTACCAGTCTTGATGATCTCCGGTTCAATGGTGAATTTGCCAAAATCAAGTCCGCCTTCTGACTTATCGTTCATGCACATGTTGGTAAACTTGAGCAGGGAACGGGCATAGGGGCTCAGGTCGGTATAGTGAAGGAAGGCATCTTTCTCAAACCCAACATCCACAAAAGCAGCATTCAGCCCTGGGATCAGTTTCTTTACCTTACCGAGGTAAAGATCACCCACGGCAAAACGTGCATCGCTTTTTTCGCTATGCAGTTCTACCAGCTTTTTATCCTCCAGCAGGGCAATTTCCACTCCCTGGGGGGCTGCGTTAATAATAAGTTCTTTGTTCATTACAGCTCACATAAATGAATGACCTTATGCTGTAAAATGTCAGTTGCCTGAATGCGCACCAATCGGGGGTTCTGCGAAGCAGTAGGATATTTAGCTGTTAAATTGGAGGGTGTGTTCCGAAGGAACCCCGATGGATCATTAAAATCGGCTGGCAACCGCGACTGAATGGTAGTTGATGGGTTAATTAATTGCTCAGTTTATTGACTTACCTGGTTTAAAGGAAAAAATTTCCCTGCCGGCAAACATTAATACTAATAAACTAATTAACCGATTAACTATTTATTCCTCTTCTTATGACGGTTCTTTCTCAGTCTTTTTTTACGCTTGTGCGTCGCAATCTTATGACGCTTTCTTTTTTTACCGCAAGGCATAATCAAATATTTTTTTAATAACGTTTATAATAAGTTTATTTCAACTTCCTCATTTCTTCAGATCCTCAATTCTCTTACGGATCTCATTTTTCAGCTCCGGCTGGCTGGCCAATGGCAGGCTCTTTTGATACCAACTTACCGCTTTTTCCTTTTCGCCGGACCTCGCATACAGATCAGCCAGCAGTACAATAGCTTCCAGGTTGGAAGTTTGCAAACGATTTATCGTTTCTAAACGGCTGATCGCTTTGTCGTATTGTTCCGACATCAACGATCCGTTGACTAACATCATTTGTGCATAGATATTAGCGCTATCCCTGTTCACCACTTCGAGGATCATCTGAATACCTTCCATCGGCGTGTCTGAAATGTTGCCAAACAAATAACAGGCGCCCAGGCCTGCTTTGGCTGAATCATTCCGGGGATTAATCTTCAAAGATCTCTCAAACAAGTCCTTGGCTTGCAAGGCCTTCCACTGTCTTTTTTCCTGTAAACCATCTCGTTGCAGGTTTTCCAAAAATAAGCGGGCTGCAAAGGTGAGGCTTTTTTCGGAATTTTCCAATCTGGCTGCTTCTGCAGTATACCAGGCATAGGGTTCAAAGATCCTGGCCGAATCGGACCAGAAACGGGCCAGCTGGTGGTAAACATGTATCTGCTGTTCCTTTACAGCGCCACGGGTAATGGAATTTTCCAGCAAATTGATCCTGGCTACTTGCTCCGCACTCAGTTGCTGTTTGGCCATTACCAGTAAACTATCAAATGGAAGAAGATTGTCGGCCAGTTCTTTTTCGTGATCATGCTCAGCCTCAGCCACAACGGGATTTTTTACAGGAACTGTTCTGGCAAAATAAAGCCCGCCAGTCAGTAAAACAGCAATACCAATAACGATCCATTGTGGTTTCTTCACATCTTTAAATTTACGGATGCAAAGTTACCCCAATCCCGGTGATCCATCCCGGGTTTTAAAAGGAATCTTCAGATTGCTTGCTTTGCGAAGGGGACTATTCTACATCCTCGCCCGGTCCAGCGTCGGGTTTGGGCTCTTTCAGCTTTTTTACTTCAGCCACAAACTCTTTTGCAGGTTTGAAAGCGGGAATATAATGTTCAGGGATATGAACGGCGATGTTCTTCTTGATGTTACGACCAATTTTGGCAGCTCTTTTTTTGGTAATAAAACTGCCAAAACCCCTTATGTAGATATTTTCGCCACCGGCGAGGGTGTCTTTTACTTCCTTGAACATAGTTTCAAGAGTAACAAGGACATCTACTTTGGGGATGCCTGTTTTTTCAGAAATCTGATTTACCAGGTCAGCTTTTCTCATGGTTGCAGGTTTTTTGTGGGTTTATCGCTAATGATCGTAGGACTAATTTATGATAAAATAAGATGATATTCAACCAAATAGAGGAATTTTTTTTAAAAAACACCGGTTTCAGGGGTCAAAATATTCGATATTTAGCAGCCCGGAAATGGATCAGGTATGAAAAAAGGCAGTAAAAACAGTCTCCAAAAGGCATTTTCCCGGCTCCTGCTGGAATGGCATCGGAACAGCAATGACCGGGCCATGCCCTGGAAGGGAGAAAAGGACCCTTATAAAATATGGCTCAGCGAGATCATCCTGCAACAAACAAGAGTGGAGCAAGGCTGGGCTTATTACAACAGCTTCACCCGGCATTTCCCTGATATAGGTAAACTGGCCAAAGCCCCCGATGAAAAAATAATGAAGATGTGGGAGGGGTTGGGGTATTATTCACGGTGCAGGAATTTGATAGCAACGGCGAGATTTATTACAACAGAAAAAAAAGGAAAATTCCCGGATACATACGAAGAAATCAAATCGTTGAGAGGGGTGGGACCTTATACAGCTGCAGCCATTGCTTCTTTTGCATACAACCTGCCACATGCTGTAGTGGATGGAAATGTTTTTCGTGTATTGTCAAGGGTTTTCGGCATTGATCAACCCATTGATTCCACAGCAGGAAAAAAATATTTCACTGCACTGGCGGAGGAATTACTGGATAAAAAAGAACCGGGTTTGTATAACCAGGCTATTATGGATTTTGGGGCGGTGATATGTAAACCGCTTGCACCTTTATGTGCTGCCTGTGTGTTTAAAAAAATATGTGTTGCTTATAGAGATAATACTATCCGTGAATTACCAGTCAAAGAAAAAAAGCTGCAGATCAGGAAAAGATGGTTTTATTACCTCGTAATGGAGTATAAAGATCAAATCGTGATCCGTCAGCGCAGTGAAAAAGATATATGGCAGGGATTGTATGAATTCCCATTGATCGAATCTGAAAAGGAAATGGGCCAGGCCGGCATCATCCAAAAAGCTATACAATCGGGCTGGCTGGCAAAGGATAAATATGAAGTGATTTCCATTTCTCCCCTTATAAAACAGCAACTCTCTCACCAGCTTATCACGGGGCGGTTCATCCGTATCAAATTGAGTAAAAAAAGCTTTTCTGGCAAAGCATGGCAATGGGTCGGCGGGCTTTCGAAATATGCCTTCCCGAAATACATCAATGAGTATCTCACCAAAAAGAGGGCTTTCCAGGCTTTATTTTGATATTATTTTAACCTGGTCTCCGGGATTTTTTTGTTCAAGTCAGGGCAAAAAAATTTAATTTTAAAGAGCACTAGCCCTTCGATGATTTATTAACACTAAAGATCAAATCGTATGAGAGGTGTAAACAGAGTAATGCTCATTGGCAACCTGGGAAAAGACCCCGATGTACAACACCTGGAAGGAAATATTGCCGTTGCCAAATTCCCCCTTGCAACTACAGAAACATTCAAAGACCGGTCTGGAAAGCTGGTGTCTCAAACGGAATGGCATACCGTGGTGTTGTGGCGTGGCCTGGCCGAATTAGCACAGAAATACCTGCACAAAAGCAGTCTTGTTTATATAGAAGGCCGCCTGCGAACCCGAAGTTGGGATGACAAAGACGGCAACCGCAAGTTTGCTACCGAAGTAGTGGGCGATAACCTCATTATGCTGGATAAGAGAATGGATGGTGGTGCCACTGGTGGCGATAGCAGCACGGAAGGGATCAGCGGCCCCGATTCTCCTATCGGCGACCCGTCGGAAAGCCTTCCTTTCTGAGAAATTACATATAACCCTATGATGACTAGCGGAAAATGAATGGATATATTTCGTCATCCCCCCTCACACAGAACAAGATTAAATACAATAACTTTGCCCCATCCCAGGCAGGCCGTTTTGACCTGCCTTTTTACCTGGCTGTTGCCGGAGGGACTAACCAAAATTTCTTGATTTGGACAGTTATTCGGTATTGAATTCTATTGAAAACCAGCTTATGTATGTTTTCCTTGCTGTTAATCCGCAGGGAACTACCATTCTTGTAGTTACACTGATCGCATTATTGTTGCTCACTTTTACTATTTCCGGCGCCGAAGTGGCCTTATTCTCCCTCAACAGCAAGGATATAAATATGCTGAAGACCAAACAGCATAATTCTGCCCGCCGGATCGTGAGCCTGCTCGAAGAATCAAAAGAAGTATATGCTTCTCTTTTGATCGCCGGCACATTTGTGAATATCAGTATTATCGTTTTGTCTAATTCACTGCTCAATGATTACATGCCTTATGACACGATCCGGGTGGGCCCGCAGGGCAGTGATATCAATTTCTTTATTGAACTGCTCTTACGGGTGATTATCATTGGATTTGTGATCGTTTTCATCGGCAGGATATTACCCAAAGTATGGGCCACCCAAAATAATCTGCGCTTTGCTTATGGCGCTTCCTCGGTGGTGGAAGGATTGCATCTCTTGCTGCGGCGTATCAGCAAATGGATCGTTTCGCTGGCGGATAATATTGGTCGCCGGGCCGGCGCCGATAAATCACAGGCCATGAGCATGCAGGAACTGGATGAAGCCATCGATATTAAAAGCAGCGAAGAAGCTACTTTACAGGAAAAGAATATCATGAAAGGGGTAGTGAAGTTTGGCAATATCACCGTCAAACAGATCATGCGCAGCCGCCTGGAAGTGAATGGCATTCCTTATAAGAATACATTCGGGCAGGTGATCAAAAAAATGGAAGAGTTACATTATTCAAGACTGCCCGTATTTAAAGAAAGCCTGGATGATGTGACGGGTATCATCAATACAAAGGACCTCATCCCTTACCTGGATGAGCCGGAGGATTATGACTGGCATTCACTGATGCGACCACCCTATTTTGTACCGGAGTCAAAACTGATAGAAGATCTGCTGAAAGATTTCCAGCAACGGCGCATACACTTTGCTGTGGTGGTGGATGAATTCGGCGGCACCAGCGGTATTGTTACCATGGAAGATATACTGGAAGAAGTGATCGGGGATATAAAAGATGAGTTTGATGATGAAGAAACGGAGAGTTATAAACTGGACGACAACAATTATATCTTCGAAGGAAAGATCATGATCCATGATATGTGCCGGATCATGAAACTGCCGATGAGTACTTTTGATGATGTGAAGGGCGATAGCGAATCGCTGGCCGGACTGGTGCTCGAGGTGGCTGGTGAATTTCCTTCCACAGAATGGGTGATACCCTGCGGTGATTTTGAATTTACGATTATGGAAATAGTGAACAACCGTATCCAATTAGTGAAAGTGACCATTAAACCCCAATCTTAATCACTTGTTTCTATGAAAAAACCCCTGCTCGGACTTTGGTTTATTTCTGCTATCCTGCTCGCCTGTAATAGCGACTACTCCACAGGCAAAAAGAAAGGGTATTTTAAAATTGATTTTCCTGAAAAAAAATACCGGTTATTCGACCAGCCCGGCTATCCCTATACATTTGAGTACCCGGTGTATGCCACTGTGGTAAAAGACAGTACTTTCTTTGATGAAAAAGCGGGTGACTGGTGGATCAATATCGATATACCACAGTTTGCCGGAAGGATCTATGTAAGTTATAAGGGAATTGGAAAAGAAAATGTCTTCGATTCCCTGGTAAAGGATGGGTTCAGGATGGTGTATACTAAAAATGTGGATGTGTCCACCGGTATCCGCGACAGCCTCATGCAAACCCCCAATGGAGTGGAAGGACTCTATTTCTCACTGGAAGGTAATACCGCCACTGCCAATCAATTCTTCCTGACCGATTCGGTAAAACATTTCCTGAGAGGGGCCCTTTATTTTGATGCGGCCCCCAATGCAGACTCCCTGGGAGTGGTCAATGCATTTTTGAAAACAGACCTGCAGCACCTGATCAATACGCTGAAATGGAGGGACGCCGGGCCGGCCGGCAAATAAAAACCCCCGACGGGTACTATCGGGGGCGTTTTCATCACTGTACGCCGTTACAGTTTTTTCGTTTCCGTTTTCATTAATTCCTTTTTCGCAGGAGATCGTTCTTCCATCTCTTCCCGGATAGGGGCACGACTGAAATACTTGCTGCTTAATTTTTTCCTTTTCTTCAGTTTTTCCGTAACATTTTTATTGTCGGAAGGAGTAATGGCCACTTCCGCTTTTTCGATATCGCGGAGTGATGATGCACTCAACCTTTCCTCTTCTGCAATAGGGCTGATGGGCTCTGGTACATCTTCTTTGTAAACCCCTCTTTTTTTGACAGGTGCCTTTTTCACTTCTTTTATGTCAGCGGGTGCCAGTTCCGCTTCTTCTGTTTTAGTGGTGATAACAGCAGGTTTTACTTCGCGGCTTTCATCATACATGTTTTCAAATTGTTTGTCATGGCTTGACTTTTTGTAGTCAGCAAAACCGTAAATGCTGGCGCCGATCATTAACGTGGCGCCTACGTACAAGATCGATTTCATATATATTTTAGTTTAAGGGTTTATTAGTGTAAATAATTTCATCAGAACTATTTGCATATTATATGCAGCTTTTCAATTTGTTTAAGTGCTGAACGATCGTAAATAATTCCTGCTTTGCCGGTAAATGATCCATTCGGCCACCAGCATGTTTCCGATCACACTGATCCAGAGAGAGAACTGGTAATTTTCCATCAGGGTCCAGTCCATCAGGTATAATAAAATATAATACACCCGGAAGGTCACGGCGGTCATGGCCATGGCATAGCTGCGCATCATCCATATTTTATGCGCCACCACATTTCGTTTGTGGATAGAGGTTAGTCCGTATAGTGTGGTGATGAACCACCAGCCGGCCATGAACATAAACAGGCACCGTTCCCCGAAACTCCCTTTGGCAAAAAAGGCCATATACAACCCCGTGGGGGCGCCCAGGAACAACACCACAAATACATAGATCTTACCGGATATGCGGTGAATGGCTTTTGACTTTTTCAGCATATAGCGGGAGAACTGGATAAGGGCAGTGCCGATACAAAGCGCCCCGGCCATGATATGGATATAAAAACAGGTATTATAAAAAGGGCTTTGAAAGAGAAAACTTCTTTCCCGGATGAAGTCAAAATCCTTGCTGAAAGAGAAATAGGGCAGGGTGTTGTAGATCAGCAATAAGCTGAAACCCGTGACGGGCACCCAGAAAAGCATCCTGGAAAAAACCTTGACCGATTTGCTGAAGGTCAGCATTCTCGTGTTGGGCATACAGGTGGTTTGGCGCTAGGATGCCACAGGAAAAATTGTCCATACCACGGGTGTGTTACAACTGTGTTAAAGGAATTTTTCCTGTAGCCGGAATCTTTACTAATTTGGAAGCTTAAGCCCAACTTCATGACCTACTTCCGCTCCTTTCTCTTTATCGGCCTGTTTCTTTTTATTAGTGCTATAGCCTCAGGGCAACAACAGGCTGCTGCAGTTGATTCAATGAAAACTGCTTTGGCAGCCGCCAAAACACCTGCGGAGAAAGTAAAATGGATGGACTTGGTGTCACGCACCCTGATGAATGTGGACCTGAAAGAGGCAGAGAAATATGGCAGTGAACTGATCCTGCTGGCCGAAGAATCAAGAGACAGGCAGCTGATGATCGACGCCTATAAATCTAATGGGATCCGCTGCAGTTACTTTGGGGGGCAAAAGGATTATATCAACAGGGCAATTGGGTATTTTGAAAAAGCACTGGCTATTGCCCGCAAAGAAAAAATAGAGAAAGAGGTTGGAGGTATTCAACTGCTTATTTCGGTGATGTACCTGATGGTGCCGGATAAGGACAAGGCCATGAGTTATGTGAACCAGGCCTTTGCATTGATCTCCACGCTTTCCAACGACAGCCTGAATGTGGAAGCGCATAACACGTATGGCCGGGTTTTTTTGGCAAGAAATGATAAAATATTAAGCCTTCGCAACTATCTCACAGCACTGCGTATTGCCGAAGACATGAAGCAGGAGACGGAAGAGCAGAAAAATACCAAAGCACTGCTCACCCGCAATTGTTATCTTTTCCTTTCCAATTTTTATTCTGCCATTGAAGATTATGATAAAGCCATCGATTATCATACCAAGGCTTACAAGAAACTGGATGATATAAAAGAAAAAACAACAGCCTATCAACGGGTAATCGATATCAATACCCTGGGCAATCTGTTTGCAGCCAAAAAAAGTTATGATATCTCGATCGGTTATTTTGAAAGGTCATTGAAGATGGCCGATTCTTTGAAATTCTCCACTCTTAAAATTCCCGGTTATATCAGCTTGCTGAATCAATACCTGAATTTGAAACAGCCCGAAAAAGCGCTGGAGTACATGAAATCACCTTCTGGTGCCGGACTAAAAGGCTTCCTGGGTGGTTTCGGTTTTACCGGCGTAATCGACCAGGTATATGGGGTGATCTATACCGATCTTGGAAAATTTGATTCGGCACGTATCTATTTTGAAAAGGCGCTGCCCTATTTTGAAAAAAGTACCAGTGAATCCAACGCCCTGGGTTTTTTCAGGCAGCTGGCCTCGTTCAACAAAAAAGCGGGCGATCACGAAAGGGCAATCAGCTACTATCTGAAAGTAAAAGAAATGGGAGAAAGGCTGGGTTCGCTGGAAAGTGTTCAGGCGGCAGCCAAACAATTAGACACTTTATACCTGAATAAAGGGGATTATAAACTCGCCAGCCAGTATAATGGGATCTATTACCAGTATAAGGACAGTATTGAAAAATTAAATAAAGAAAAAGAACTGAGCCAGGTGGAAGCGGCAGATGAACAGCAACGCCAGGAGCGGTTGGAAAGGGAACAGGAAGAAGCAAAGCGACGCCGGAATAATATTCAGTACATGGGGATCACCCTGGGGATTGTGGCATTATTTGTAGCGCTGGTGTTATTGGGTATGTTCAAAGTGTCGGCCACCACCATCAAGATGCTGGGCTTTTTTGCATTCCTGATGTTCTTCGAGTTTATCTTCCTGATATTTAAAAAGAATATATACTCCATTACCGGCGGGGAACCCTGGAAAGACCTGTTGTTCATGATCGGGCTGGCTGCCCTGCTGTTACCCTTGCATCACTGGCTGGAACATAAAGTGATCAAATACCTCACTTCGCATAACCGGCTTACTTCTGCCGGGCATCATATTAAAAAGAAATTATTCCGCCGGGCAAACGAAGGAGAAGTATAGAAGGGGCTTACCTTTGCAAAAAAAAGGGTTGATAGTCATTGATAATATACTGATAAGTGATGAGGTGGTGGAAAAGCAATTCGTTTGCGACCTGAACAAATGCAAAGGGGGCTGCTGCGAAGAAGGGGATGCCGGGGCGCCTTTGGATGAAGGTGAGCTGGACATCATCCTGGAGATGTATGAAAAAGTGAAACCCTACCTGACGGTACCCGCTCTTAAAGAAATAGAGAAGAAGGGCAAATATGTGTACAACAAAGAATTTGGCTGGGTTACTCCCACCCTGGGTAATGATAAAGAAATATGTGTGTACGGTGTGAGGGATGAGAAAGGGATCATCAAGTGTGCTTTTGAGCAGGCGTATTACGATGGAGTGATACCCTGGAAAAAACCGATCAGCTGTCATTTGTTCCCGATCATTGCTTACAAGGGCAAACATGGCGGCTATAACCGGATCAATTATGAGGCGAGGGAAAAACTGTGCAACCCCGCCTGTGCCCTCGGAAAAAAATTGCAGGTACCCACTTATGAATTTTTGAAAGAACCCCTGATCCGGAAGTATGGGGAGGAATTCTATAATGCCCTGGACAAAGCGGCAAAATTCCAGGCTTCTAAAAAAGAGAAAAACCAGGAACTACGGTGAAAGAAACAGCAGCAGGATTTATTGCTAAAAGCTCCGTGAAGGCAGCCGATAAAGAACACCGGCGAAAGATCAATTTTAATATTGGTAAGTATAATGCTGTGGTGCCGCAGGGCAAGCAACAATTTACGGATGTACACCTGGCCAGGGAAAAAGCCAAGAACCTGAAGTGGAAAGCCATCGATTCACTGGACACACAGCTGGAAACCTTTGAGGCTAATATTACGAGGAGAGGGGCCAAAGTGATCTGGGCAGAAGATGCCCAACAGGCGCTGGAAGCTATTAAGAAAATTTGTGAGGAAAAGAACTGCAAAACGCTGGTGAAAAGCAAGAGCATGGTGACCGAAGAAATTCACCTGAATGATTTTTTAGAAGAGAATGGAATAGAGAGTGTGGAGACCGACCTGGGGGAATATATTCAACAACTGGATGGAGAACCTCCTTACCATATTGTAACTCCGGCTATGCATAAGAGTAAGGAAGACGTGGCCCGCTTGTTTGCAGATAAATTAGGGACTGACCCAAAAGCCACTCCTGAACAGCTGACATTAACCGCCCGGAAGGTATTACGGGATAAATATGTGAAAGCAGAGATAGGGGTAACCGGCGCCAATTTCATTATACCTGATATTGGCGCTGTGGCGGTAACAGAGAACGAGGGAAATGCAAGATTAAGCTGCGCCTGGCCCCAAACACATATTGTGATTGCAGGCATTGAAAAAGTTATTCCTTCCATCACCGACCTTCATTTGTTTTGGCCATTGCTGGCAACTTATGGTACAGGCCAGAAAGTAACAGTGTATAATACCATCATCAGTGGTCCGCGGCAGCCACATGAAACCGATGGCCCGGAAGAGATGTATGTGATATTACTGGATAATGGTCGTACCAATATTCTTGCAAATGAAAAACAAAGGGAGAGCCTGTATTGTATCCGGTGCGGGGCCTGCCTGAATGCCTGCCCGGTGTATAAAAATATAGGCGGTCATACGTATGCGGCCACTTACAGCGGCCCGATCGGTTCGGTGATCACACCCCATTTGAAAAATATGGGAGAATGGAAACATCTCAGCTATGCCTCCTCTTTATGCGGCAATTGTACAGAAGTGTGTGCCGTAAAGATCAACCTTCATGAATTGTTATTGGAAAACAGGCATGAAGCAGTGGAGGAAGGGCATAGTTCTTTTGGCGAAAAAATAGCCTGGAAAATGTGGAAACAGGGCATGCTCCGCCGTAAATGGATGAATATGGCCAATGGGCGTATCAAGAACTGGGTGGTGAATAGTTTGGTAAAAGGCTGGAAAGAACATCGCGGGGACATGGAATTCCCTCCAAAATCATTTAATCAATTGTGGCAGGAGAAAAATAGAAAATAAAATCGCTGACTGTATTTAAAAAACATTTATTGCAAAAGAAGAGGCTGTCTCAAAGGCCTGATTGATTGTCATATTGAGCCTGTCGAAATATTGACAATCAATCAGTGAACACGCTTCGACAATCCCGAAACTTCGGGACAGCGTGACATTCTTTGAGACAACCTCTTTTTCCCGGCGGCCTTCAGTGGCTTTTAAAATTTAATTCGTCTTACAATAGTTTAATTCTTTTCTTTTTCCTTCGCTTTATACAGCAATGTCAGTATCTCCCTGAATGAAGCGGAGTCTTTATTCAGCTCCAGTGCCCTTTCCAGGTTGCTCACTGCTTTCTTATAATCGCCGGTTTCATAATAGCCCTCTCCCAGGCTGGAAATAATATTGGAAGAAGCGGGGAAGAGATAATAGTTGACCTGGAATATCTTCAGCGCCTCTTTTTTATTTCCTTGTTTGAGTAAGAGATAGGCCAGGCTGTTCAGTTCATTTTCATTTCTAACGATCATTTCCAGCTGTCCGGCCAAACCTCTGGCGCTAATATTTTCATCGGTCAGGCTGCCATCGCTCATCCATTTTCTAACGGTGGCGAATGAATGATAATTGGGTATATATGGCTGGTTGGTCATGATCTGCAAAAGATCTTTTTCTAAAGAATTAACCGGGTATTCGTTGATCCGGCTGAGCTCAATGCCATTTTTGTAAATAATAAAAGTGGGTACCCGGAAAATCCCTTTTCCTTTTTCTTCATGCCCGGGGCTTTGCTTTACCAGGGAATCGCTGCCTCCCACACCGATATAGGTTATTTTATTTTCAGGGAAAGAGATCTCGTTCATCAGTTTCATAAACCGGGGCACTTCCCGTTTACTGTCGCCACACCAGGTGCCCATGAATACCTGGATGGTAATATCATTCCATTTTTGTGTTTTTAAAGATGAAATGATTGGCTGATGAGGATGATAATCATCATAACCCGGGTTGAACCATTCGGCAAATGGGTCCCTGGCCAGGCTGTCTTTAATGAACGGGCCATACAGTATAACGGGTTTGGAAGAGGCTGTTTGGGCGGATACAATAGAAGAAACGAATATGCTGCAAAGCATAAATAACTTATACATAAAAATAGTTTTATGGTATGTAAATCAGTTTGCGGCCATAACCGGCCATGCATAACGGTCATCATTATGCGCTAAAGTGTATGCCCAGCACCTGGGAGGTTGAAAAGGCGGGTGCAGGACCCCGTCGGGTTCGTGGAGAAGGTAATAACTGTTCTTATTGACTGAAATAGGTTGTGCGGGCTTTGCAGAGGGCTCTTTTTTCAGCAGGAAAAACTCATCGGGATGGAAATGGGCATGTGTTTTAGCGGCGGGAATGGTTTCATCGGCAGGAGCAGGCGATTGTAATATCTTTTCGCAATCACAACGGGTGGAGGATTCTTTGAAACTGTTTCCCAGCCTGCATTCTAAATAGCTAAGCTGCCGGGCATACTGGCTTAGGGCAAAAGCGCATATCATGAATATGGCTGTCAGCTTTCTCAAGAAATCATCAGTTGGTTGGGTGGTAGACGACCCGGGGCCCGAAAGGATGCACGGGATAAAAAAATTATTGAGGGGGATGAGTATATTCGTTTGGTGAACTGCTGAAAATGCTGGTGTACGCTCCTTCCATATCGCCCCGTTTCCGGTATATCGCCGACTTTATAGGTCGTGAGTTGTGTATGGGCCCTTTCGAGATCACGATGGACAGGGAGTTATTCCTTTCTTCCCCCCATCCGGGGATCAACTATAGTGATGAGCGCATTGGTGTAAATGAATTATGGATAAAGCCGCATACACTCTTATTTGAAACCGGTATCCAGCCACAGCATACGGAAATTTTTGATGGAGGGGGGCACAAAGCATTTTTTAAAACAACAGGCGACCTTCTCTTCGATATTTTTGCCGCTTCTTTTTATCTGCTAAGTCGCTATGAAGAATATTTGCCCCATCAAAAAGATATGTATGGACGATATGCATACGAGAATTCACTGGCATACAAAGAAAATTTCCTGGATAAACCGCTTATTAATATTTGGCTGGAGGCCCTGAAAATAACAATTCTTCAAAAATGGCCTGGCTTGCCTTTTCGCCACCAGAGGTTCAGGTTTTTACCTACGTATGATATCGATGAAGCCTATTCCTATAAATATAAAAATATACTGAGAACGATGGGAGGGGTTGTAAAGGACCTGTTGAAAGGGAATAAGGAAGCTGTTCAACTGCGAAGAACGGTTCGCAGCAACCAGGCGCCGGACCCTTTTGATGCGTATGATTGGATGGATGACCTGCACCGGGAACATAAGCTGGAGCCCAGGTATTTTTTCCTGGTGGCGGAAAGAACGGGTCAGTATGACAAGAATATTCTACCCGGTGAACCCGCCATGCAGACGCTGATCAAAAGACATGCGGGTAAATATTCAATTGGTATTCATCCATCCTGGAGAAGCGGTGATGATACTTCTTTGATCAAAAAAGAAATTACAACACTTGAAAAAATTGCAGGCACGGCGATCCATTCTTCCCGTCAGCATTTTATCAGGTTTACTTTGCCGGTAACATTCCGCTATTTAACAGAGGAGGGAATAAAGGAAGATTTTTCCATGGGATATGGCAGCATTAATGGGTTCAGGGCATCGGTGGCATCATCCTTTTATTGGTATGACCTGGAGAAAGAACAAGCCACCGGCCTGCAACTATACCCATTTTGTTACATGGAAGCCAACTCTTTTTTTGAGCAAAGCATGAAACCGGAAGAAGCGTGGGAGGAAGTGCTGCATTATTACCAGGAAGTAAAAAACGTGAATGGTTTACTGATCACCATCTGGCATAATACTTTCCTGGGCACTGCCAAAAAATTCAATGGGTGGAGAGATATCTACCAAAAATTTATTGAAAATCTTAACGGAAGTTAAACACCTTCTGTTTCCGGTTGTTCCGGTGGCGGCACATTCTTAAATGCTTTGTTGACAAGATAAACACCCAGCAGGGTTACCAGGCCCCCGATAGTGATATACGGCGTTACCTGCTCGCCAAATACCAGCCATCCGCATAATACCGCTACGATGGGATTAATATATGCATAGATAGAAGTCTGTTCGGTTGGCAGGTTTTGCAAGGCATATAAATAACAAATAAATGCGATCAATGAACCGAACACAACCAGGTAGGCAATCGATGCCCAGGATTGCCAGGGAATGATGGCCATAGAAATGGCTGAACCATTTGCTGCTGTAAAGCTGATGAGGCAGGTGCCGGATATCAGCATTTGTAGTCCTAAACTGAAATAAGGATTAAAATTCAGGGCCTGTTGTTTGGTATATAATGTGGCAAAAGCCCATGTCCAGGTGGCGATCAGTGATAGAATGATACCTTTAAGAAATTCGGGGTTTACAAAATCATTCAGGTGATCATAGAATATGATGCATACACCACTGAACCCGAGTAAAAGACCAATGATGGCATTACGGGGCAGCCTTTCTTTGGAGATAAAAAGTCCGATCACCACCAACCAAAGGGGAAAGATAGCTCCCATGATAGAGCCCAGTCCTGCAGAAATATATTTTACACCCCATGTGCTGAGGCCGTTGCTCATAATGAAATTCAGGAAACTGAGCACCAGCACCGGTATCCATTCTTTTCCTTTGGGTAAGGGTATCTTTTTATATAGAAAAAAGCCAACGTACAAAATTCCTGCAATCAGTTGCCGGATACCGGCCAGTTGCAGGGCGGGCATATGACGAACACCTTCTTTGGAAGCGATCCAGGTGGTACCCCAAAAAAAACAAACCAAAGCCAATGCAAACAGGGCTTTGGCCCTCGTTCCTTTTTTATGAATGGTAAGGGGATTCAGCACCGCTAATTTTTTTAATGTATCAGCGGAGGATTGAAGAAGGGTTTTATGAAAATCAAAGATGTTCATGCATAATCAACAGCTTTATTTTACACTATGGATATATACCGGATCAATGTTTAAAATGTCGCATACCGGTAATGACCATGGCTAGTTTATTCTCCATGCAGTAATCAATGGAGTCTTTATCACGAATAGAACCTCCCGGCTGAATAAAGGCGCTGATACCTGCTTCGTGCCCCAGTTTTACACAGTCATTAAAAGGGAAAAAAGCGTCGCTGGCCATTACGGCACCTGACAGGTTGAAATTAAATTGCCTGGCTTTTTCAACAGCCTGCCGCAATGAATCAATACGGCTGGTTTGACCGCAGCCCTTTCCGATCAGTTGTTTATTTTTTACCAGGGCAATGGCATTTGACTTCAAATGCTTGCAAACAAGATTGGCAAATCGAAGGTCTGCTTTTTCAATATCTGTCGTTTCCCTTCCTCCGGATTCTTTCCATTCAGCATAATTACCCTCGTCAGTGCCCTGGATCAGCACACCATTGAGTAGAGATTTATATTGTTCCAATCTGCCAGCTTGTGCTTTCAGCTGTAATAATATCCTGTTCTTTTTTGATCTTAAAATGGCCAATGCATCTTCATTATATACAGGTGCAATTAATACTTCAAAGAAAATTTCATTGATGGCTTCCGCAGTGGCTTTATCAATCGTACCGTTGCAAACCAGCACACCACCAAAAGCACTTTCGGGATCGCCGGCCAGTGCAGCATCCCAGGTTTCTTTAATGGTGGCACTTTGTGCCACACCACATACATTGGTGTGTTTGATGATGGCAAAAGTGGTGTCGGTAAATTCTTTGATCAGTTGCATGGCAGCATCTACATCCACCAGGTTATTGTATGAAAGTTCTTTACCATTGAGCTGGGTAAATAGTTTTTCCAGGTCACCATAGAAAACACCCGATTGATGCGGATTTTCGCCATACCGCATCGCTTTGGGATTGGTGATGGATTCCAGGAAATAGAGCGATTCGGAGGGGTTGAAATATTTGGCGATGGCCACATCATAATGCGCCACCACTTCAAATGCTTTGGCGGCAAATGTTTTTCGTTGTTCGAGTGTGGTTTCCCCTTTTTGTTCCCGCAACATATTTTCCAGCGATACATAATCTTTTTTAGCAGCGATCACCACCACATCTTTAAAATTTTTAGCAGCACCGCGGATCATTGAAGGGCCACCGATATCGATCTTCTCAATGATTGATTTTTCATCGGTGGAGGAAGCCACGGTTTCTTCAAATGGATAGAGATCAACGATCACCAAATCGATCTCAGGAATATTGTATTGCTTCATTTCCTGCAGATGGGTGGCATCATCTCTTTTTCCCAGTATACCGCCAAAAACGGAAGGATGCAGGGTCTTTACCCTTCCTCCCAGGATGGAAGGATAAGTAGTGAGGTCTTCCACCGGGGTCACTTTAATGCCCAGTTTTTCAATAAAGGTTTGAGTGCCGCCGGTAGAATATATGGTAACGCCCTGTTCAGCCAGCAGGCTGACGATATTTTCGAGTCCGTCTTTGTAAAAAACAGAAATCAGTGCAGATTGGATCTTCTTCGTCATAAAATGGTTGAGTTGTAAGGCAGGCAAATCGTTACGCCATGTTTGGGAGGTGCAAAAGTAGGCAATTTGGATGGTTTGAATGGGTTCCGGCGTTTAATAGTTTATGACCAGGGGGATTCGTGATCAATTTAGTACAAACGCACCCGAAGTACGCACATCATGCCAGGGAATCTGTAATGAGTCACAATCTCTTTTGCTGTTTTTGATCTTCCAGGCCGGTACGGTCCCGTCAAAAACAACCTGGCGTATATCCAGTGAGCCGGCAAGCTTATGGAAATGTACAGGTGCTTTTCCCGACAATACAAGCAAGTCGATCCGGCTTCTTTGCGGCAGTGAAGAATAGCTGAGATCTTCAGTCAACAACAGTATGTGTTTGTTTTGCCATATTATATAATTGCTGCCGGCTCGGATGATCGGGTTCCTTGCCCCGGGCTTTATACGGTGCAGCATCCGTGATGGTTTTAAATGAAAGTTTTGGGCGAAACCATTTTGTAATAAACTGCTGTCGCCGGTAAAAAAGTATTCTCTCCCCTGAATAAAATCGATAGCTCTTTTACCCGGCACATTGTAAACAATGATCTTTTGTTGCTGATCTGCCCGGATAAAGGACCAGGAGCGTAAACAAGTAAATAGCAGGAGCGACCACAAAGCAATTATTAACCCTGGCTTTGATCTCTCCATCGTCCACCAACCTATACCTGCAATACATACAAACAGAATAATGGACTGCAGTATAGTTATCTGCAATCCCTGCCACAAAGAAAGAGGCAGTGTTTCCACTTTTTCAATGTATGTGTTCATGAAACCTATTAACCAGCAAAGGATCTTCCCGGTAAATAATGCAATTGGCGGAATAAAGGAGAGGGTACAAAGAAAAATTTCCCCCAGCAGAATGATGCCGGAGAGGGGTACGGCTATAAAATTGGTGAGCAGGAACCAGCTGGGAAACTGGTGAAAATGATAAATGCTCAATGGCAGTGTGAGGATTTGCGCAGCCAGGGTCACCGCGTTCATCTTCCAGATAAAATCGAGGGCCTTGTTTTTAAAATAGAACCAATTATAAATGGGCTGCATGAAAATAACAATGCTTAAAACGGCAGCAAAGGATAATTGAAAACCCACATCCCATAGCCAGTAAGGATGAATGCATAATAACAAAAAGGCAGAAGCCGCGAGGGTATTATACAGGGAAGATGGCCTGTTGAGTGTCTTTGCAATAATGATACAGGTGAACATGACAGCCGATCGAAGTACGGAGGGTTGTGCTCCCGCCAAAAGGGTAAAAAGCCAAAGCCCGGAGATAATGAATACAGCAGATAACCACCTGCCGGTATTGTTTTTTTGCAGCGGCTTAAAAACCAGTAAAAGTAACCCATAAATAATGCCCAGATGCAAACCCGAAATGGCAATGATATGTACCACGCCGGTATTGGTATAGGATTGTACCAGCGATTGCTCCAGGTCTCCCTTGTAACCGATCAGCAATGCTTCAGCCAATCCCCGTTCTTTTGCAGAAGGGATATTTTCTTTTAATACACGCAATACCCATTCACGGGAGGAATACAGGAATTTGGTAAGCCGTTTTTCTTTTTTGGCGGGCAGAATTTTAAATTCCTCTTTTTTGAGATATACCTGGTGGGTGATGCCATTGAATGAACAATATTGCCGGTAATCGAAACTGCCGGGATTACCTGAATTCCTGATCTCCTGTATCTTCTTTTTGAAAATGATGGTTGACCCATAGCTTAGGCTGTTGAATGACCCGGAGGAGAGATTTTTTTCAAAGTAAATAATGATCTTGCCCCTGGCGGGGATGCTTGTATCACCTTTCAGTACCCGGTTTACTTTAGCTTCAGCTTTTACAGAATTAGGTTTCTCTGTTAAGGGTTCATTCAATACAGCAATGATAGCATCCTGATCTTTATACAAATGTCCGAACCACCGATGATCATGATGAATATCTTTCAGCCAGCTCAGGGAGGAACCGAGGCTGAAAAAAAGAATACTGATGAGGAGTCCATTGTAAAACCCCAGTGTATAACGACGAAATAATGACAGGGCCCCTAACAGGAACCATGCGGCCGCTGTGGTGGCGAAAAGGATACAGGAAAACCGGAGAGAGAGGTCATAATAGTATTGCAGGATGATGCCGGCGACAAAAGCCGGTAGTAGTTTAATAAAAGGAGCTTTCCTCCAAAAAAAATACCTGTAAGCAGCCATGAATCAGTAGGGCCAGGGGTAATTGTAACAGACTGCAATGAGGGGTTATAAAAATAATGCTTTATCGGTGTAAACACGCGGTCATAGCAATTTATTCAGGTAAGCTATCTGGCCCAGGTGGTAAATATTGTGCTGGATTAGCCCATTGAGCAAAAAACGATAGTTATATTTTCTGAAATCCACTATTTCGGCAAGGGCGTCGTCATCTTTCTTTTTGAGTAAAGCGATGATCTTTTTGTGAACAGACTTGAATTCAGCCACACCTTTTTTCCAGGTATGCACCTTAGGATCGATTTTTCTCCAGTCCAGCTTTTCTGCTGCGGCGAGGTCATGGTCCGGGTCTTTCTCCAGTCTTTTCAGGGTAAAATCGGCCCAGGTGATCATGTGGTAAAGCAGCTCATTCAGAGAATGCTCTGTGCTATTGGGTTTGATGTTTACCTTTTTTGTATCTACTTCGTCCAGTATGGAATAAATGGAACGCCCGAACCAGGGTTGGCCTTCCAATGTTGTTTCGAATCCTTTGATGATCGCTTCCGTTTGTTTTTTCATAGGGAAGTAATTTACATCAATTCAGCTTTTTTCCTGATATTTCTTTCCACGTATGTACGGTAACTGGTCCGCTGGATCTTACTGATGAGCCATCCCGGGTAATTGAATATGGAAACGATCATTTGCTGGAACCGGTCGTTTTTATTTTGCTCAAAGATCTCCAGTGTCTTTTGGTATTCCTGCATTTTGGCTTTATGGTCTGTCATATAAAAAGTGCGGTGCAGGCATTGTACCAGGGCGGTCTCAAATATGTGTTTCTTCTTTCGTTTATAAAAGTATGTATACGTATTCCGGTATTGCGCATCAAATAGTTTTTGGTTATTGAGATTGTAAGTCACCAGTAAAAGCAGCATCTGCGCCACGGAAGACTGCTCTTCCCTTGTCCCGTCTTTAAAAAAAGTAATGGCCCGTTTGGTGAAATACAAAGAATCATCATACCGCTCCAGTACAAAACTGCCAATGCCCAGGGAAAGATTAACAGTCCGGTTCATATCTGAGTTCAGCACAGGTTCCCATTGCTGGTATTTCGCTTTCATGAAACGGACAAGTTTTTCCACCTCATCATACCGGGCTGTTTTATTATAGATCTTATTCAGGGCGAGGTATTTGATGGCCTCAAAGTTGGCCCTTTGCACGGGGTCTTTTACCAGGTCGGTGATGCTTTCATTGAAGGATCTTTCCACGAAATCATATTCACCTTGTAATACACCGGCATAGTTGATCATATACATCAATTCAATATAATATTCGCCATGACTGGTCACAAAGGAAGGTACCTGCTTCCAATAGCCCAGCAATTGTTTCAAAAGCAGCATAGCGTTCTCCATCTCATTCAGCAGGTAGAGTAATGTGGCTTTATTGATATAATAATAATGCCGGAACCAGAAGGAAGGGGAACGGGGGGCATCTTTACATTTTTCCACCTGATTCAGGAGGCCCTGCAGTTTAATGGTCAGGTCATCATCCAGGTCAAAATGTGTCTTTCTTTTCAGGAGAAGCACCTCTGTATAAATGTCCCGGAGGGTGATCAGCTCGGCATACTGGTCGTAGGTAATGAGATTACTTTTAAAGAGGGAGTGCAGTTCATCGTATTTCGTATGAACGCTGCTGAGCAGGATCATTTTTTCAAACTCTGTTTTTAAAAGATTCAACAGGGCGAATGATTCGGTTTCCCTGGCCCTTTTCACCGCTTTTTTCCAAACGGCGTGAGCTTCATCGAGCAACCCTTTTTTGCGGTACACTCTCACGAGTTGTACCTGGTTGTAAATATCCTGGTTCACATTGCTTCGACCATCATATTGCACCAATGCATCGCAAACCTGTTTTTGCAGGTAGTGTTTTTGGGAGGCGATATTTTTTTTATTGATGGCAGGATGAAATTTTTTCAGCAGAGCGGGCTCATCATATTTTTTTTGTGCGGCAATGGCGCTGAAAAGCCTGAGATAAAGTCTGTCTCCGGCAGAATGGGCCATCGCGAAATTCCTTTTAAAAAAAAGCTTTTCATTCGTGCTGAGCGAGTGGATCAAATGCCATATAAAATCGGAGGAGGCCTTCATTTCATTGATGAGGGCGCAGATGCCCTGGTTATAAAGTTGGGTAAATGGAGGGTAACGGCCAAGAGGTGCAGCAAATAATATAACAGGTACGAATACACTAAATACAAGAAAAACAATGATTTATAATAAATCTGTGGATAAGTTTGTTGCTGATGTTCCCAATAAATAAACAAATAAGAAACGGGTTACCGGGAGGCTGACGGTATTTTTACGAAGCAGTTGTTTTTAAGCCACAACCAAAACCAACTGCCTGGTTCTAATCAAAAACCATTTACCATTAAACCTGCTATCCTCGTTCATTACAAGAAGGGCGATAGCAGGTTTCTCTTTTCTGACCTTTTACCAGCCAGCCATCAACCGGGGTATCAGGGCCGCCAGTACAATCTGTTGAGTGTTTGATAAACCGAATTTGGTGCAGAAAAAATGACCGTTGGATTACCTGGCGGTCATTTTTATGGGGTGTTGCCAATATTTGAGGCCAGCCAGAATGTTATAATACATTTTAATTCAGCCGTATAAAAGTACAAAGGTGAGGAGGGCTGTTGTTTATATCTCCAATTATAAGACAAATAATAAACCCCGTCTCTTTGGTGGCGGTGTAATTTTAGTGCATGATTGATTCACGGTATGCCACAAGCCTGATCAATTCGTCCTGGTACTAATCAAAGACCATTAACCCTGCCTGAGGGCAGGCTGCAAACCTGTTGTTCATCACTCCCTGCAAGAGCTCATGACAACAGGTTTCTTCTTTAGCCCTGGTACCAGGCAACCCTGTACAATAAATTCAACCGGGCTGTATTTCAGGAGGATAATGTGCAATTAATATAAGAAGTCAACTTTTTTAGAGCCGGTGGGCGCTTTACTAACGGGTACTAACACCCCCTCTTTATACGGTATTCCAGCCATTTTCTTACGGTATTTTTTTAAGATTTTTCTCGTAATTATTTAATTATCTAACTGTTATGAATTGTCATAATTTATAATTAGTTGAAAACCCAGAATTTATATTGTCTTTCAGGAATTGTCACTCAATAGCTTTAGCCAGCCATTTACCTATTACTCAACTAAAAAAACTAAAGCTATGCTCAAAGCCATCAAAAAATCAGTAAAAGCAGGTCGCCAGGTTGACACCAACCATGTAGATGCAGCCATTCGTAATTACAAACAGGAGCGCTGGGTACATAACTCTAAAAGACTCGGTCAGCCCGATTCACTGAGTGTGTGGTACAGTGTGGAAGAACTGGAAGAGTTCCTTGCTAAAGCAAAAGACTATGGCGCGGATGGTATCAAAATGTATTTTGGGGTTTACGACAAAGAACATGCCCCTCAGCCGCTTTATGAGGGAAGGCAAACAGTGGTTTTGGTTGCCACCAGGGAAAATCAAACAGGGGAAGGCGTATCAAACAAAGACATTTACATTAACACAGAGGAAGGAACATCCATCCTTGCTTACAATGTCGGTAAATTGTGTCCTCCTATTTGTAACACCAATGATGATTTCGAGATCGGCATAACGATCATCGATAATGGAAAAGACGGAATTGTTGTTGCATAAGTATGGTGAACCATTTATCCGGGCAAAGCCTCCTTTTAGAGGAGGTTTTGCTTTTTTATTCTGTTTTATAGATTAATTTTAGCCCTCGTCCATGGGCTACATTCCTTTATATCTCTATTTTATAGGATTGTGTTTCATCACAAGTTTAACAGTCTATTTTTCCGGTAATAACAAGAGCTACTGGTATTTAAAATTCTTTCCTCCCTTTCTGCTGGCAACCTTTATTGCGGAATGGTATGGGGCGTATTTGTCGGATACCAACCAGAGCAACATCATGGTTTATAACAGCTTTTCGATTGTGGAGTTTTGTTTTTACCTGGTGGTGTTAAGTTTTATCGTTAGCTCCCCGCTGGCGAAAACAGTGATCAGGATCACTGCTATCATTTATCCTTTTACTGCCGTTGCGAATATCCTTTTTTTCCAGGGTAAAGAAAGTTTCCATACGATTACATACTCCATAGGATGTCTCATAATTGTATTGGTTTGTGTGTATTATTTCCTGGAATTATTCAGGTTCCCCAAATTTGTAAAGCTGACCCGCATTCCGGCGTTCTGGATATGTTCCGGGCTATTATTTTTTTACTGTTGTGGTTTCCCGCTTTTTGCTTTTGTTAATTTCTGGGGAAGGGTTAGCTGGGTGATCAACAATCTGGATTCAATTATAACAATCATCAACATATTCCTGTATACTTTATTTATCATTGCTTTCTTATGCAACAAACCCCGGAAATATACTTTATCGTCATCATAGGTATCTTGCTGGGCCTGCTGCTGGTAGGGTTTATTGTTACAATACTTTTCTTATACCAGCGAAGACAGCAGCGGCAGGAGCGGGAGATGATCCAGATGAAGGATAAATATGACCGGGAAGCCCTTCGGTCTCAACTGGAAATACAGGAAAATACGTTTAAGACCATCGGCCAGGAGCTGCATGATAATATCGGCCAGATGTTATCAGTGGTCAAACTTTCCCTGTCTGTTATTCCCGTAGAAAAAAATGATAAGTCTTACGAAGTACTGAAATCATCGCAGGAAGTACTGAACAAAGCCATCATTGACCTGTCTAACCTTACCAAAAGCCTGCATACGGAAAGGATCGTTGATATTGGACTGGCAGAATCCATCCGGTTTGAGTTATATGCCATTCGCCAGGCCGGGATCGTGGATGTGGAATTTAACCTCGAAGGAGAAGAAGTACAGTTTGATGAGCAACGGTCCATCTTTCTTTTCCGCATGTTCCAGGAATCGCTGAATAACATATTAAAACATGCCAAAGCTTCATTGGTAAAAGTGAATCTCAGTTATGCCGGAGGTATTTTTACGATGCTGATCAAAGACAACGGGAAGGGATTTGACCTGGCCGAGAAAAGACAGACTGGTTCATCGGGGAGCGGGGTGGGCCTGAGAAGTTTGTATAACAGGGCACATATCATTAAAGCAGATATTTCCATAGATAGTAGTCCCGGAAATGGTACCGATATAATGATAAAACTATCTTTGCCGCAAGAATAGCAGATTATGGCAAAGATGAACAGAAAGGTCAGTGTCGCCATCGCAGATGATCATAGTTTGCTCAGAAAGGCATTGGCCAATCTCGTCAATGCATACGAAGGTTATATGGTGATGATCGAGGCAGATAATGGGAAAGACCTCCGTACAAAGATCCAACAGGCAGGGATACCCGATATTGTGATGCTGGATGTGAACATGCCCGAAATGGATGGATTTGAAACTACCCAGTGGCTGCATAAAAACTACCCCCAGATCAAGATACTGGCCCTCTCCATGCTCAGTGACGAACGAACAATTATCAAAATGTTCAGGCTGGGTGCCAAAGGATACCTGATGAAGAATACGGACCCCGAAGAATTGAAGAAAGCACTGGACTCGCTGATCGATAAGAATGTTTACCTCTCTGAATATGTGTCTGGCAAACTGGTGAGCGGGTTACATCAGAATGCTGATCAGCAAATAAAAGAATTGGTGCTCAATGAAAGGGAAAGGGAGTTCCTGCGCTGGACCTGCTCAGAACTCTCCTATAAAGAGATCGCAGAAAAAATGTTTGTCAGCCCCCGCACGGTGGATGACTACCGGCAGGGACTTTTTGCCAAATTAAAAGTGCATAGCCGCGTGGGCCTGGTCATGTATGCTATTAAAAATGGTATTGTAGACATTTAATGCGCAATCGCCCGCAGCTCAAAGCCTGATGGCCCATGGCTTTTACTTACTCAAATACATACTCCGGTCCTTATACAACTGCCTGAAATAAGGGTCACGAAGATTTTTAATGAAACGTATCGCTTCACCGGTTGATTTCATTTCAGGGCCCAGCTCCATGGTTACGCCCGGGAATTTATTGAAACTAAAAACGGGTTCCTTGATGGCAAACCCATCGAGTACTTTTTCCTCCGGGATATCAGAAACTTTTATCTCCCCCATCATCACTTTAGTGGCATAATTAAGATAGGGTTTCTGGTAGGCTTTGGCAATAAACGGTGTGGTACGGGAAGCCCTGGGATTGGCTTCAATAACATGTACCTTACCCTCTTTGATGGCAAACTGTATATTGATCAGTCCTTTTACTTTTAGTTCCAGTGCGATCTTCTTGGCATAGTCCACCATATCCTGAATTTCCAGCGGAGTCAGATTAAAAGCAGGTAATACTGCATTACTATCACCACTATGGATACCAGCGGGCTCGATATGTTCCATGATCCCCATCACATGGAATTTTTCTCCATCGCAAATAGCATCAATTTCTGCTTCCTGGCAACGGTCGAGGAAATGATCGATGAGGATCTTATTGCCCGGAATATGTTTGAGCAAACTCACCACAGCCTTTTCCACTTCCTCATCATTGATCACGATACGCATCCGCTGTCCGCCCAATACATAAGAGGGACGCACCAATACCGGGTAACCTACTTTATTTGCCACTTTGATGGCTTCATCCACATCATAGGCTGTTCCATAATCAGGATAAGGGATGTCCAGTCTTTTCAGCATATCACTGAAACGACCGCGGTCTTCCGCGATATCCATATTATCGAAAGAAGTACCGATAATGTTGATACCCTTTTTATGAAGGCGTTCGGCCATTTTCAATGCGGTTTGTCCACCCAGCTGCACAATCACCCCAAAGGGTTTTTCATGCTCGATGATCTCCCACACATGTTCCCAATAAACCGGTTCGAAATACAATTTATCGGCCATGTCGAAATCTGTACTCACAGTTTCGGGATTACAGTTGATCATGATCGCTTCATAACCACATTCTTTAATAGCCAGTAATCCATGCACACAGCAATAGTCGAACTCAATTCCCTGGCCGATACGGTTAGGGCCGGAACCCAATACAATGATCTTTTTCCTGTCGGATACCCTGCTTTCATTGTTGTTACCTCCTTCAAATGTAGAATAGAAGTAAGGTGTTTTGGCTTCGAATTCAGCACTGCAGGTGTCCACCATTTTATATACACGGGTGATACCAGCCGCTTTTCTTTTATTGTATACATCCTCTTCGTCACCATGTCCCAGAATCTGGCTGATCTGTTCATCACTGAATCCGTTCACTTTGGCTTCCCTCAGCAGTTCGACCGGCAATGTATCCAGGTCGTATTTTTCCATCTCTTTTTCAAGGTTCACGATCTTTTGGATCTCGTGCAGGAACCATCGATCAATACCATTGGTGGCTTTTGAAATAGTACCGGCAGAAATACCGGCCATCAGTGCGTCTTTGATCCGGAACACACGGTCCCATTTCGGCGTCTTGATATATTCCAGCAACTCATCTGTGCGCATCTGGTTTTTTCCATAATACCCCAGGCCCACTGCATTATTCTCCAGGCTCTGGCAGGCTTTCTGGATAGCTTCCGTAAAACTTCTTCCAATAGCCATTACCTCTCCCACACTTTTCATTTGAAGCCCCAGGGTATCATTGGCGCCTTTGAACTTATCAAAATTCCAGCGGGGGATCTTTACAATCACATAATCCAATGCCGGTTCAAAATAAGCTGAAGTGGTTTTGGTGATCTGGTTCTCCAGCTCATCGAGGGAGTAACCGATAGCCAGTTTAGCGGCAATTTTCGCAATAGGATAACCTGTTGCTTTGGAAGCCAGCGCTGACGAACGGCTCACGCGGGGATTTATTTCTATGGCGATGATCTCTTCTGTATCGGGATTGAGTGCAAACTGTACATTACAGCCGCCTGCAAAATTTCCCAGGTCACGCATCATCCGGATGGCGGTATTGCGCATCAATTGCATGGCAGTATCACTGAGTGTCATCGCGGGGGCCACGGTAATAGAATCGCCGGTATGCACACCCATGGGGTCAAAGTTCTCCACGGTACAAATGATACATACATTGTCGGCAGAATCCCGCAACAATTCCAATTCAAATTCTTTCCAGCCCAGCACCGCTTTTTCCACCAGCACTTCATGAATAGGTGAAGCCTGCAGGCCACGGTTCAGGGCCTCATCAAGCTCGTCTTTATCATGAACAAAACCCCCGCCGGTACCACCCAGTGTAAATGACGGACGGATAACAAGAGGGAACCCGATTTCCTGCGCATATTCTTTTCCTTCCAGGAATGAGTTGGCTGTTTTGGCCTGTGCCACGGTAATGCCTAATTGTATCATCCACTGGCGGAATTTCTCCCGGTCCTCTGCCTTGTCAATAGCTTTAATATCCACACCAATCAGCCGCACATTATATTGTTTCCACAATCCCAGGTCCTCGGCTTCTTTGGCCAGGTTCAGGGCTGTTTGCCCCCCCATGGTGGGTAACACGGCATCTATATCGTTCTCCTGTAATATCTGTTCAATGCTATCTGCGGTTAGGGGTAACAGGTAGACACGATCTGCCATCATCGGGTCTGTCATGATAGTAGCCGGGTTGCTGTTGATCAGGATCACCCTGATACCTTCTTCCCGTAAACTGCGGGCGGCCTGGGTACCAGAATAATCAAATTCGCAAGCTTGTCCGATAATAATAGGGCCGGAGCCGATGATGAGAACCGATTTAATGGAATTGTCTTTTGGCATTTCTTGTTGTTAAGTGTGCTGGCGGCAACCGTAGTAAAAAGCTGAACCCTTTCGGGACGCAAAAGTAAGGTAATAACGGGGGGTTTTGAGGGCCTTAAACCGAAAAAAAATTCCCCATTTTCAGAAAGATTTCAGGGGCCGGGGCTTGGGTATTTTCCGGTAGGAAAGGCTGTAGAGATCATCATATATATTATTATGCTGGCGGAGCTGCTCCGTCACTTCATTGTTCAGCTGTTCGGGGCTGTTAAACACTTTACGGGTGGGGGAGAATTTCTCCATGATGGTCCTGACAAACAAGGTGTCGTTGCTTTGCCGGAGCAAAGACAGGTAAAAAACCTTTTCCACTGTTACAATGGGGGGCTTTTTTTTCTGGGCAGTGGTAATGACCACCGAACCGGCCACATTCATGAAACGCTGCTCACCAATATAGCAGGTATACCCGGTGAAATGGGCCGTATCCGGTAAAATGATATCGCCTTTAATAGCTTTGCCATACCGGGTAATGGAATATACCGAATCCGATTCCTTCCCGATCTCCAGTGCCTCGATACCAAAAAAATCACTTCCATCTTTTACGATACCATACCAATATCCTAAAAGGCTGGTATCAACCGGTTCGGTGGGACCAGGTGTGAGCGGCACTGCAGACTCGTATGGACAGGCATACAAGACAACAATAACAGGCAGAAATAGTAAAATACGTTTCAAAGTTAAAAAGCGGTAAAAGATACAAACAATACTTCTTTTGTCCTATACGAAAAGTCTATACTTATATGATATGCTTAAATTTGTATATGCAGCGCCGTTTTTTGTTATGTCCCTGTTGGCTATTTATCTCACTTTTTCTGCAAGCGCAATCGCCATCCTATCCTAAAAATTATTTCAGGAACCCTCTGGGTATTCCCATGCAGCTGTCGGCCAATTTTGGTGAGCTGCGGCCAGATCACTGGCATATGGGACTTGATATACGGACAAATCAGAAAGAAAACCTGCCGGTTTATGCAGCAGCAGAAGGATATATTGCTCATATAGGCATTCGTCCCGGCAGCTTTGGCCGGTTTATCATTATCAATCACCCCAACGGACTGTCAACCTTATATGCACATCTCAACGATTTTTTCCCTGAGCTGGAAAAATTTGTCACAGAAGAACAATACAAAAAAGAATCCTGGGCTATTGAACTGGACTTTAAAAGCGACCAGTTTCCAGTAGGCAAAGGAAAATTCATTGCCTACAGCGGCAATACCGGAGGTTCACAGGGCCCGCATTTGCATTTTGAAATTTTTGATACCTGGACCACTAAACGGCTAAATCCATTATTGTTCGGCATGACTCTCCAGGATAATACTGCCCCGGCCATTACGAAACTGGCATTATATGACAGAAGCCTGAGTATGTATAACCAGACGCCGTTATTATTTAACCTAAAAAATACAGACAGCGGCTATATCATCCCCAAAATGCCTGTTATCAAAACAGGATGGGGCAAACTGAGTTTCGGTATACAAACTTTTGACAAAACAAACCCGGCCAGCAGCCCCAATGGGGTTTATTCGGCGGAGCTGCTGATGGATGGTGATGCACTGATACAATTTGTACTGGATAGCATTGATTACAATGCTACTGCTTATATCAACGCCCATATTGATTATAAGTATGACTATTACGGAGGAGCTTATATTCAACAACTGTCAGAATTTCCGGGTGATAATGGCGGCGTGTATAAAAAAATAAAGAGCAACGGGATCATACAGCTTTCAGATACGAATGTTCACCCTGTGAGCATTGTAGTAAAGGATGCCCATAACAATACCTCGCAACTGAATTTTATGATCCAGTACAGCGACAGCCTGGCCAAAGAACAATCTTACGGTCATGCCTCAGCGCTGCTGTTGCCGGGAGAGGAGAATACAGTAACAAAGCCCGACTTTAAAGCCCTGCTTCCTGCCAACAGTTTGTACGATACAGTGCCGGCCATCTATTACCGGAGCGACAACAAATCTGCTTTTTCTGTTTCGGCTGCACATACGGTCAATGATGCCTACATTCCACTGCATGGCTCTTTTGAGGTAAGATTGAAACCTAATAAGGGGATACCTGATCCCTGGAAAGAGAAGATCATTATTCAGCGAACAGCTAAGAACAGTAATATCAAAAAAGCAAAATGGGATAACGGTTGGGTAACGGCATCCTTCAACGATTTCGGCACTTTCCAGGCATTTGCAGATACTACAGCACCTTCGGTAAATGAACTGGGCAAGGGCGATACCGTGAATCTCAGTGCTGCCACCAGGATTTTATTTACACCCAGGGATAATTTTGGCATCATTCGCCTGTTCCGGGCCCAATTGAATGGTCAGTGGATACGTTTTACCAACGATAAAGGAAGAAACTGGATCTATTCCTTCGATGAACGTTGCCCCTATGGTGTTCATCACCTGGAAATAACTGTGGAAGACCTGGTGGGAAACCGGATTACCCGGGAGTGGTGGTTTAAACGGGCACCTTATACACCACCGCCACCCAAAAAGAAAGCAGTGAAGAAAGGCAGCAGCAAAAAAGCACCAGTGAAGAAAAAAACTACTACCACTACAAAAAAGAAAGGATAGCATGATCACATTAAAAGAAGGGGATAAGGCACCTGTTTTTTCAGGAAAGGACCAGGATGGCAAAAAGGTTTCTTTATCCGATTATAAAGGGAAGAAACTGGTATTGTATTTTTATTCAGAAGCGGGGTCGCCCACCTGTACTATTGAATCATGTAACCTGCGGGACAATTATTCGTTGCTGAAGAAAAAAGGATTTGAAGTAGTGGGGGTGAGCCCTGACAATACGGCCACGCAAAAGAAATTTGAAATAAAATATAAACTTCCCTTTCCTCTAATTGCCGATGAATCGCATGAGATACTGGAAAAGTACGGCGTATGGGACCAGAAAAAATTATTCGGTCGCGAATATATGGGTGTGTTGCGCACCACTTTCGTGATTGATGAAAAAGGGATCATCCGGCAAATCTTTCTCAAGCCTAAGAATAAGGCACATGCGCAGGAGATCGTTGCGATGGTTCAGTAAACGCAGTGATTCCTGTTATCTTATTCCTCTATCCGGGCATTTTCTTTATTCATCCCCACATCAGGTGAAGGATTTGGCGCATCCGGGGATTGTACAATTTTGCCCCGTAGCGCATTTTTGTGTGGTCAAATTCAAACAATCATTTATCATTAAACCTTATTTTTTATGAAACAGCTTTTCAAATTAGCCATGGCCGCCATTGCGTACATCATGATACTAACTGTAACCGGGTGTAACAAGAACAATAACGATGATTATACAACGCCGGTAGGCGTGCAACCCATCATTGCTAAAGCCTCCGGCGACAGCACATCTATCATTGCAACGATCAACCAGTTTCGGTCCATACTGGGTGATTCGCTGAATACCACACCGGGTAAAACATCCGGCCGTCGTGAAGTGAACTGGGACGGGGTGCCGGCCAATTTTACCAACAACAACAGTTTCCCGCCCGAATTCTTCAACAATACAGACCCGGCGGGCCCTAATGGAAGAAAGAGAGGATTGGTATACCTGAACACCGGCGCACCGCTTCGCCTCGACAGCAGTAATTTTTCAGAGCTCGATGCTTCTTATGCGGATGAGTTCCTTCCTTTTAGTAAAAAGAAAACGATCGTGGCCGTCGGCTCTACTATTTCTGAAGTGGCATTCAAAATACCTGGTACCAATACAGATGCAGCTGTTAAAGGCTTCGGTATCATTTTTTCCGATGTGGACGATGCTAACTCCACGTATCTTGAATTTTTTGATGGGGCAAAGAGCCTCGGCATTTTTAAAGCACCTGCCAGGAATGCTGCAGGTGGTTTTTCATTTCTCGGTGTTTATTTCACCGGGCAAAAGATCACCAAAGTGCGGATCACTTCCGGTAATGCGGCCCTTGCGAACGGCGTAAAAGACCTGAGCGATGGCGGCAGCAAAGACCTGGTGGTATATGATGACTTCTTTTACAATGAACCTCAGCTTTTTCAATAGGACAGTGTGATGAAAGAATGGTGTGTTTAACAAAACCCTGACGTACATACGTTAGGGTTTTTTAATCCCCACTATTGGTGATTGTTGCCGGTATACTTTTTCCTGAGATTTGCTCTTCCTTAATCAAGAGCATTAACCATGAAAGCAAACCTTTTCATAACAGTAGCTTTCGCCTTGTCCTTCATTATTACCGGTTGCAGCAAGGAAAAGCAACAGCGCCAATCTGTTGTTTTTTCTGCAACAGGTGATGTTAACGCAAAGCTGAATGAGTTCCGTAATCAATTAGGGGCCTTAAATACAACAACTGGACATAGTACGGGACGCAGGGAGATTAGCTGGGATGGAGTACCGGATGACAAGACAGGCGTGGAATTTCCCGGCGATTTCTTTAATCCTACGGCACCTGGCTCACCCGAGGCATTACAAAGAGGGTTTATTTATAATGATTCCGGCCTGGCCATGGTTAGTAAAACAGGATTTGCAGAAGTAAATGCACAAGCGGCCGGCGAGTTTTCCAATTTCAGCGGCAATAAAAGTTTTGCCGTGGTAAATGCGGGCCTGTGGCCCGTGGAATTCCAGGTGGCCGGGCAAAATAAGGCAGCTGCCACCAAAGGTTTTGGGATCGTTTTCTCAGATGTTGACAAAGACAATTCCACTTTCATTGAATTTTATGATGGCGAAAATAATTTAGGACGGTTCTATGTGCCGAAACATGATGCTTCCGGCAGTTTTTCCTTTGTCGGGGTGTATTTTCCCAATAACCGGGTAACGCAGGTAAAGATCGGGCATGAAGGAATTTTAGCGAACGGCCAAAAGGATATCACACAAGGTGGTGCCAAAGACCTGGTTATATTGGACGATTTCATATACGGAGAGCCGGTAGCACAGTGATGTTGGATCATTAGTAAATGGCGCCGGTTGCTGCTGCAACCGGTTTTTTTATATATATCAACAACAAAAAGCTTTAAGTAATTTTAGGTCAGCCCTGTCACACTCATGAAAAACACAGCTGCGATCATATTAGTATTTCTCTTGTGCCGGGTATCCCTGGCGCAAAACAGCAGTTTGTATTTTGAGAAGATCGGTACACAAAATGGTTTGTCCAATGATCATGTGAATTGCATTTTGCAGGACCAGCGGGGTTTTATCTGGATCGGTACCGATGACGGGCTCAATCGTTACGATGGACAGTATTTTGTCATTTTCCGGAATCGCCCCGGCGACAGCACCAGTATTTCCGGTAATATGATCTCAGGTTTACACGAGGACAAAGATGGTGTTCTCTGGATCAGTACGCTGGACGGAGGTATTTCTAAATATGATCATCGCAAACCTGTGGCCAAACAATTCAGGCAATACAAAAATATTCCCGGGGATAGTTTATCCATCCCCATCAATGCGATCAATGCCCTGGTAGAGGACAAACAAAACAATCTCTGGCTGGCCAGTGCCGGTTTTAATGTGATCCGGTTTAATAAACAGACAGGCAAATTTGACAGACCGGTTGCCGTGGGTCCCCGGACCGTGCTGGACCTTGAAACGGACGGACAAGGAATCATTTGGGTGGGGAAACAGGGAGGAGGTTTGTTGAAAATTGATCCCGTAACGCTGAAGCATGAGTCGGATAAGCGATACGAGGACCTGTATGCACAGCTTCCGCACGTTACGATCACTACTTTGTTTTGCGACAAAGAAAAAAATATGTGGTATGGATCATGGGATAAAATTTTATACAAATACGATGTTGCTTCAAAACGGGAAATAGCGTTTCAGCAAAATAAAAATGGGAATAGTTTTATCAATGACGAGATCACTTCTTTTGGCGAAGATGCCCAGGGCCGTATATGGATAGGGTGCCGGACCAGGGGGCTGCAACTGTTTGATAAAACCACGCAGCAATTTCATAATTACGAGCACAACCCTGCACAGGAAGGTTCTGTTGCGGGGAATAATATCCGCTGTATTTATATTGACAGAACAGGTAAAACATGGATCGGTACCAACAAGGGTATCAGCATCAGCAACCCGATACAACAGCAGTTCAGGCAAACCTTTTTACCGCTTCCTGCCAATAGCGGGAATGATATCGTGATCTATGATTTCTATAAGGATGAGAAGGAGGACCTGTGGATCGGCACCAATGCCGGTATTTACCTGCAACCCAAAAATTCCAATACATTTATTCATCGTCCGTTAAGTTATAAGGGCAACCCGCTGCTCGTTTCTAAATTCTTCAAAGGCAGTGACGGTACATTCTATATCGGTACCAATTATTCTTTTTTTGTGTATGACAGGATCAAAAATGCAATACAGCTTTTGCCGAATACGGAAAAAGACCTGGTGATGAGCCAGATCATTTCATCCCGTGTAGTATCGGTGGTGGAAGACAGGATCGATGATCATCCTGTGCTCATCGTTTCACCATACGGGCATTTCCTGGCTTATTATGATTTGGTGGAAAAGCAATGGGTATCCAGGAGAGATTCGGTGAAGCGGATCCTGGAAAAATTCAATATTAAAGACAACCTGGTCCGAAAATTATATAAAACCTCTTCCGGTAATATCTGGCTGGCCAATGCACAGCAGGGTTTGGGCGAGTGGGTTACCCATTCGCAGCCGGCTATAAGCTTTTATAAGAACGACCCTTTCCGGAAAGAAGGATTGAGTAATAACAATGTTTATGATATAGCGGAAGATGCCCAAAAGAATTTATGGATCAGTACATACGGAGGCGGCTTGCATTATATGGATGCCAGCACAAAAAAAATACAGCATTTACCGGCCACTGATAATCTCCTGGAAGGCATCATGCCGGATGAAAAAGGAAATGTATGGATGATCAGCAACGGCAGCTTGCAGAAATATGATAAGGGATTAAAATCCAGCAGCTCCTTTCATCTTCCGGATATCTATAAATCGGGAGGAGTAAGCGGTTATATGTACCGGGATGAGGAAGGGAAAATATATGTGGCGGGCAAAAATTATTTTATTCGTTTTGATCCCGATTCGGTGAAAGATTATCGCCGGCAGCCCGGGGTGTTCCTGACAGACTTCAAAATATTTAATGAATCGTATGGACATTTGCTGGAAGAGAAAACGATCCGGCTGGGCTATCGCCAGAATTATTTCACGCTGGAATTTTCCGCACCAGATTTTTCACTGACAGAACCCATGCAGTATTCTTATATGCTGGAAGGATGGGATAAAGGCTGGGTGGACAATGGCACCCGGAATTTTGCCACTTTCTCTAACCTGGAAGGAGGAACTTATACATTCCGGGTAAGGGCCAGTAACAACCCGGGAACCTGGAGCGAACAGGAGCAGCGGCTCACTATCGTGATCGTTCCGCCCTTCTGGAAACGCGGCTGGTTCTACCTGCTTTGTGCGCTGGTGGCCGGCGGTTCGGCCTATGCTGTGTACCGGTACCGGATAAACGAATTATTGAAAAGACAGGCCATCCGTAACAAGATCGCACAAGACCTGCACGATAGCGTGGGGTCTACGCTCAGCAGTATTTCGGTGTACAGCCAGGTGGCCAAGATATATAAGCAAAAAAACCAGGAGGATGAATTACAGGATACCCTGGAAAAGATCGGTAATACCTCCGGCGAAATGATCTCGGAGATGAGTGATATCGTGTGGGCCATCAATCCGCGAAACGACAGCATGGAAAAGATCATTCAGCGAATGGAATCTTTTGCCAGGCCTTTATTACAAACACGGAATATCTCACTGAAATTCGATTATGATAAAGCGATCCTGTATGTGAACCTCCCCATGGAAGACCGGAAGAATTTCTACCTCATTTTCAAGGAAGCTGTCAACAATGCATTAAAATATTCGGATTGCCGGAACCTCCGGGTAAGCATACAATATCATCAATCGGAGGTGCAGCTAACGGTGAGGGATGATGGAAAAGGTTTTGATACGGAAAAATTAAAGACCCTGGCTGCTAAATCGCTATCAGGCAACGGGTTGAATAATATGAAACGAAGAGCTGCCGAAATGAAGGGGAAATGCTGGATCGAAAGTGCGCCCGAAAAAGGTACCACTGTTCATCTCCATTTTCCAGTCACCTGATTTGGGGATAGGCCGCATGGGGGTTTTATATGACCTTTACTGAATACCACTTACTATGAGCTTACGCATCACCATCTTTGACGACAACAAGAATATCAGGGAAAGTATCACTATGTTATTAAAAACAGAACCTTCCTTTGAAGTGGTGGGCTCTTACAGCCATGTGCTGGATTGTGTAAAGGATGTGAAGGAATCTCTTCCCGATGTGGTGCTGATGGATATTGAAATGCCGGGAATGACGGGCATAGAAGCCGTTAAGGAGATCAAAAAAGAATTTCCGCAGGTACAGGTGCTGATGCAAACCGTATTTGAAGATGATGACCGGGTATTTGATTCTATTTGTGCCGGAGCCAATGGTTATATCTTAAAGAACCACCTGAATACAAAGCTCATTGAGTTTCTCAACGACCTGCAATATGGCGGCTCACCCATGAGCCCGTCTATAGCCCGCAAAGTGCTCACAAAGATGCAGTCGATACAGGAACATGTGAAGCCGGAAGCGGCACCGGATTATCATTTAACGGTAAGAGAAAAAGAAGTACTGGCTTGTATCGTGGAAGGCCTTGCCTATAAGATGATAGCCGATAAATTATCCATCAGTTATGAAACGGTACGGAGCCATGTTAAGAAGATCTACGAAAAACTGCATGTGGCCTCACTTACTGAAGCAGTGTCAAAAGCCATGAAGGAAAGAATAGTATGAGATACTGTATCATATCCGTGTTTCTGTTTTTTTCTGTTTCCCTTGCAGCCCACAATCCCGCCGGGATCATCATTGTTAAATCAGGGGTTGAAAATAACCGGCTTTCTGCAGCATGGAAAGAAGCTATCACCAGCCGTATGCCAAAGGCAAAATTGGATTCCATGGCAAAACTGGAGAGGCCGCTAACGCCTGCTGAAAAAGAATGGGGCCTCCTGATCCGTGAGAAGAAAACAATGTGGAACGGGTTCAGGGATTCATTAGCTGTTCCTTTTACCGCTATCCGGCTTCCCGATACCATATTTGTATTGCTGGGTGGTTTTGGTGTGGACGACGGATTTACTTATAAAAACCAGACTGTGTGCCTGGACCTGACGGCATTACAAAAGGAATATGGCGATGCGGCTTTACCGGAAAATCAAAGCCGTATCGACCGGATATTTGCGCACGAGTATACACATCTCCTGCATAAAGAATGGGCACGGCTTCATAAATACTCTCCGGTTACTTTTAAGGATAGTATTTTATGGGAATGCCTCTACGAGGGCATTGGCATGTACCGGTCTTTAAATAAAAAATGGATGCCGGTAAATAATGTTTTGCCTATTGTTACCAAAGAGGCATTGGCAAATTTGACCCCGGTATTTTCAGAAAAAATAAAAACAGTTTTAACCCGGCAATTTTTGTCAGGATCAGAGAAAGAATCGATTCAAAAAAACTTATCCCGCGGGCAGGTAAACCAAAAATGGGGCGCTTTCCCGGTGGCTATCTGGTTATTACTGGAAGCAGGCGGGGATGAGAAGAATTTGATAAAATGGATTGAAAAGGGGCCCATGGCGGTACTGGAACTCGCTAAAAAGTTTTTACCTGGAAAAGAAAGCCTTGCTTTGTCGCAGCAAAAGACAGAATTGATTTTTGCAACCTACACCTATTCCACAAATAACCGGTTGCAAAATATTACCCCTTTGGCAGAATGGTTATCGGCCAAAACCGGGCAAGTGATAAAAGCTGTGAGTTATCCAACGGTTGAATCCCTGATCAGCGCCATTAAAAACGATAGTGTGCAGATCGCCATGATGAACACCTCGGGTTATCTTGTACTGCAGCGTAATTACCCGGGTTTGGTATCACCTCATGTGAATCTTGAGCTGAATAGCAGTAAGCCGGTAACGAACTATGCGGGGTGTGTAATTGCCAGTAAAGCTACCGGGTTAAAAACGCTGAAAGAACTTAGCCATTTACAATCCGGAACGCAGTTGGCTTTGGTAAACAGCTCATCCACTTCAGGCAACCTGGTGCCCAGGTTACTGCTCAATGAAGCGGGTGTGGCAAAAGCAGAAAATAAATTCCGGGTTTATTATACAGGCACTCATAAGGGGGTGGTGGATGATGTGTTGAACGGAAAGGCCATGCTGGGCGGTTGTGGTTGTGCTGAAATTGATAGTGCCCGTGCCAGGAAAAATTTTGATGATAAGGCCATCGTACTGGCTATGTTTGATGATATTCCGCTTGGGCCCATCGTCATGAATAATAAAATGAGCCATACAGTGATAGACCAGGTAAAACAGGCATTGCTGCAGGTGGGGCAGGAAGATCCCGGCCTGTTCAGAAATTTTTGTAACGGCTGGACAGAGTTCAAAGAAGCGTCAAACTTTAAACCGGTTCAAGATACGGAGTATAATAAGCTAAGATCGATGTTTGGTGATAACAAGAGTTTGTGGAGTATGATTGAATAACAGGATTGTTTAAAAAGAAAGCCATGAAAAGTCATTTGTGCCGCATACTATTTATTTGCGTTGCTTTATTGTCGCCTGAAATCAAAAGCCTGGCGCAGCCAGATCCCTTTATTGATACGGCGGCGATGTATTTTAAGGAAGCTAAAAAAACAACTGCCGATCATATCTCTCTTTGGGGTATTGATATTGGAGGGGCCCTGTTGCTCGTGGATCCCGCAACAAGGAAAACCTATGCCAGTGAAGCAGATTCTGGCGCCGTACTCGTAAAGCAGGGAACAGTTTATACCGGAATATTACCGAAGCAGGTGAATATTGCTAATACTTCCATTAACTGGGGTGGCAAAAAATGGGCGATGGTGATGCTGCCCCTGCCGAAGAATTTTCATAACCGGCAGAATTTATTATCCCATGAATTGTTTCATCGCTCACAGGCAGCTCTTGGGTTTTTCCCATTTAACCCCGACAACAATCACCTGGATAAAAAAGACGGAAGGATACACTTCCGGCTGGAGCTGGAAGCCCTGAAGAAAGCCGTATACGCAGGTACCGAAGCAGAAAGGAAGGAACATCTTGCTAACGCTTTACTATTCCGGCAATACAGGCGGTCATTATACCCGGGATCCGACTCAACAGAAAATACAATGGAGTTGAATGAAGGTATTTGTGAATATACAGGAGTAATGATGAGCGGCAGGGATCCGGAAGCAATGAAAGCCCATTTCCAGGAAAATATACAACGGTTTGTAACAAGCGTTACGTATGTCCGGTCTTTTCCCTATGAAGCCATACCCGTGTATGGTTATATATTATCGCAAACAGACAAGGACTGGAATAAGAAGATAAACGGTAAAACCGACCTCACTGCATTTTTTAAGCAGGCATTTGCTGTCAAACTTCCCATCGATTTGAAAACAAGGGTGGCAGAGATCGCCGGGGATTATCATGGTAACGCCATTAGCAAAGAAGAGTTGGATCGGGAGCAAAGAATTGCCCGGCAATTAGCAGCATACAGGCGAATATTCATCGACTCACCTCATGTGGAATTACCGCTGGTGAAAATGAATATGTCTTTTGATTATACCCGAATTGTTCCGCTGGACGGTAAAGGAACGGTTTACCCGCAAATACGCATCACAGATGTATGGGGCATACTGGAAGTGGAAAAAGGAGCATTGATCAGCGCCGACTGGAGAAAAGTAAGCATGGGATTCCCCGAAAGCATTGAAGGTGGCCTGGTGAAAGGAGATGGATGGAAGCTGGAATTAAAAGAAGGGTATGTGTTGGAAAATGATATTAGCGGAAAGGGATATAAATTAAAAAACCCTGCACAGGGGAATTAAGAAACTTACGAAGATTCATACTAAAATTATGGAAGCACATTATTTATTGAACGATGACCGGTTTGAACAGCAATTCCGTGATAGCCAACTGGACCCTGTAATTTTTAGCCATGAAGCACACCTGCGCCTGGCCTGGATACACATAAAAAAATATGGTGTTGAGAAAGCGGTGGTTAATATCTGTGATCAATTAAAAAAATTTACAATTCATGTGGGGGCAGCAGATAAATATAACCTGACCTTGACAGTTGCGGCGGTTAGAATGGTGAATCATTTTATGGGTCGCTCCGGCGCCGGTGAGTTTGCTGATTTTATCCGGGAATTCCCTCAACAAAAAACCCGCTTCAAAGAATTGATCTCATCGCATTACGGGATCAATATTTTCAGCTTACCTGCAGCTAAAAAAGAATACATCGAACCCGACCTGGTTCCATTTACCTGATAATAACCTAATAGTTGTTTGAATATGCGTGCGCATCACCAAATCAGGTGATGCGTTTTGCATTTTCGGTCATTGTCCTGCCTCTAATATTCAGGGATTTTTGTGGCATCAGAGTACTTTAAAAATAATAGCCATGAAAAAGAATTTCTTTCACTTTTTTGCCGTCGCAGGAGCGATAGGTGTACTGGGGTTGACCGAACAGGGTGAAACCATCAAAAGACCGGAACCGGTGGAGAAAGTCATTGAGCTGCCGGGGAAGCTAAAACTCGCTTATACAGAACAGGGAGAAGAAACAGGGGTGCCGGTGATCCTGTTGCATGGATTTTCAGATTCCTGGCATTCTTATGAAATGGTATTGCCGCACCTGTCTTCCGGCTTTCATGTATTTGCCATTTCGCAAAGGGGGCACGGTAATTCTTCCACGAATAAGAAAAGCTATCAATCAGAAGATTTTGCCAATGACATCGCAGCATTCATAAAACAAAAAAAACTGGGACCGGCCATTATTGTTGGCCACTCCATGGGCAGTACGGTGGCCCAATGTTTTGCCACGAAATTCCCTTCATTAACAAAAGCCCTGGTGTTAGTGGCCTCCTTTAGTGATTTTGATAAACCCATGATCCATGAATTCAAGAAAGTGATCAATGAATTGAAGGACCCCGTGGATTCTGTTTTTATAGATGAATTTCAAAGAAGCACAGTGACAAAACCCATCAATGATAAAATGCTGAACCTGTTCATCAGCGAAAGCCGAAAACTTCCGGCCAGTGTATGGAAAGGTGTGGCAGCCGGGTGGAAGAGCGCAGATTATCGCGAGGCATTACGCTCATTTACTAAGCCGGTACTGATCCTTTGGGGAGATAAAGATGCTTACTGTCCGCGGGCAGACCAGGATGAACTGCTAAAAAACTTAAAGAATTCAAAACTGGTGGTGTATGAAGGCATTGGTCATGCCCTGCATTGGGAAGCGCCTGAGAAATTTGCGGTGGATATCACACAATTCATCAATAGCGTGACCACCTCGGCGTCAAATGGGGAGGTACCCCAATGGTCCCCTCATTCCGACCGGTATTCTGTACCACAGGTAATATTGAACAAAGACATTTTAGCAAAAGAAAATAATTAACTGGTATATGTGTTTACGGCTAGCCCTTTTGAGTGTGTTGCTACTGTTTTCTACCCGCAGCATCAGCCATTCACCGGTAAAAAAAACGGCGATGGAACTGATCACTCAGCAAGAGTGGTTATTTGCCGGGGCGGGGTATGATGAAAACCGAAATGGGTTTCTTGATAAGGAAGAAGCCATCCTGGCCGAATGTGAAAGCGATAATAGCTGCTTATTCCTGAAAAACGGAACAGGTGTTTATTACGATAACCGGCTTATTTGCGGAACAGGTGTAACAGAGTGCCTCTTTAGATGGGGGTTTGTCGATAAAAACAGATCCTTGATACTGGATGAAAGTGCTGTGCGTATAAGCTGTTTGAATGAAGATAACCTCGTTTTTTTCGGGAATACAAAGGGGGCAGGTGGCAGGGAAATAATATATATCACCGTATTTATGCATGCGTCTGTAAACAATCAGAAAAATGAAAAAATTAACAACGATATGGAATGAAATAAAGCAATCGCTGGCGCATGTACGTCCTTCTTTTTGGGACCTGCCCAAACTTGATTTCAACAACCTATATGACCCCACGATATTATAATTATAAATAAACCTTTTTTTATGCCTACGCCACTGGAAATACTGATAGACCCCGTATCGCTGTACATTTTAGGAATGTACGGGATACTTATTGTATGGGAAGCTTTTTTCCCTGCCCGAAAATTACCAGCGATCAAATATTGGAGAATAAAAGGCATCGTTGCTTTCTTTTTCTTCTTTTACCTGTCCACCTACCTGCCTTTATGGTATGCAGCCTGGCTTCCTTCCGCTCAATTATTCAATTTAACGGGAATGAACGTAACCATTGCTGCTATAGCAGGTATTCTCTTATACGAACTGGGCATGTATGCCTGGCACCGGTGCATGCACCAAACAAACTGGATGTGGAGGGTGTTTCACCAAATGCATCATAGCGCGGAAAGACTCGATACTTACGGAGCTTTTTATTTCAGCCCTTTTGATATGGTCGGATTTACTTTGTTAGGTACGCTTTGTTTTTCGGTGATCATGGGATTGCCGGCACAGGCAGTAACAGTGGTATTGCTGGTCACCAATTTTTTCAGCATTTTCCAGCACGCTAACATTAAAACGCCGGTGTGGATGGGTTATATCATCCAGCGCCCCGAAAGCCATGCAGTGCACCATGCCAAAGGAATACATGGTTATAATTATTCAGATCTGCCGTTGTTTGATATCATCTTTGGCACTTTTAAGAACCCGGCAGGCTATGTAAAAGAGACCGGGTTTTACAAGGGGGCATCGGCACGAATAAAAGATATGCTCCTGTTCAGGGATGTGGACAGGGCTTAAAATTGTAAAACGGGCAGTTTTACAGACAGGTCAGAGATACAGGGTCCCCCGCTTTGGCGGGGGTCTTTTTTGGCCCCCGGGTAACTAGTAAAAGCAACCCGGGCTTTATTTATACCGATTATGATAACGATCTAAACCAAACAGTTATGAAGTATTACAAAAGTCTGCTTTTCATTTTTGCCCTGGCGGTAAACACCTGTTTTGCCCAGGATACCACACCTGCAACCAGCGAAGCCAAAAGACCCGTTGAGATTTTCACCTCTCAAAAAGTGATCAATGCCAACAGCACCGAAACAGTGCCAAAAGGAAAAATGGAATTTAAAGTGATGCACAATTTTGGTGATATTGCCGGAAGCGGTGGCGGGCTGAAGAATTTTTTTGGCCTGGATAATGCACAGGATATCAGGATCGCTTTTGAAATAGGGATCGGCGATAAAACAGATATTACTTTTTCCAGGGCCAAAGGCGCGGGACAGCAAGGCAGGTTTTATGAAATTAATATCAAACACCAATTGCTTCGTCAGCTGGAAAACGATCCCACCCATCCCATATCAGTGGCGCTGTTTGTGAATGCCGCTGTGGCTTCCAATAAAGCATCTGCACTAGAAAACTTTGATCATAGCTTCCGCAGTTTTGGCGACAGGTTGAGTGAAACTTTTCAGCTGATCATTGCCAAAAAAGCAGGAAAAGTAAGCCTGCAGCTCAACCCCACACTGGTTACCCGCAGTTATTCCATTTCGTATGATCAGAAAACTATTTTTGCACTGGGAGGTGCTATCCGGGTGCCGCTGAGTCAGCGGGTGAACTTCCTGGTGGATTATTTCCATCCTTTCCGCAGCGAAAGCAGCAAAGATTCTTTCCGCATCAACAATAATATCAAATTCTACGATCCGCTGGGGGTGGGTTTTGAGATCATCACTGGCCGTCATGTATTTCACCTGAACTTTACCAATGCCACGGAAACTTTGGAAAACCGCTTTATTCCCCGTACTGTTTCCTCCTGGGGCAAGGGCCAGTTCCGCTGGGGCTTTACTATTTCAAGACAGTTCACTTTGTGGAAGCCTAAAAAATAACAGCGGGCCATCATGGTTTTGCAACCTATCGCGGGGGTTACGATCTTTATGTTATGAAAGTAAGGATCAGGGAAAATTCCTGGATAGCCAGGATAGCAGCAACGAAACTGAAGTCGAAAAAAGTGGCGATCGTTGTGGGTTCTACCATTCATTTGTACAAAACCACCAGGGAGGAATTTTTACAGGATAAGGATTGGGTATGTCATGAATTACAGCATGTGCAGCAATACACCCAAAATGGTTTTGTGGGGTTCATTTCGAAGTATCTTGTAGAATCTATGCGTAAGGGATATTACAATAACCGTTTTGAAGTGGAAGCAAGGGCTAATGAAGAAAATACTTCACTGATGAATGAAGTGGAATTTGTTTAGATCATCCATTCCACTTCTCCAAACTCAAATTCTTCTTCGATAGCATGTTGCACCACCAGCTTACCCTGTGGTGAAACGGTTTTGACCAGCACCTCAAACACCCGGTTATCTTTTTTCAATTTTACTTTTTCCTCTCTTTTATAAAGAAGGTGGATATAACGCTGACCAATAGGTGCAAACCCACCGGTGATGAGTAGCCGAAAATTCTCCAGGACCATTCCATGCAATTCTTTGGCCAGTACCATTACTTTAAAATCGTGGCCGGTGATCTGTTTTAAAGATACTGGGTTGGGCAAATGTGGGCAAAAAGAGGTCTGGTTGATATTGATCCCCACACCGGCAATGGCCCATTCCCATACCGGCTGTTCCCCGCTACCAATAATGGATTCTATCAGGATACCACCTGCCTTTCTGTCCTGCCAGTACAAATCGTTGGGCCATTTGATCCTGGTATCCGTACCAGCATATTTTGCAAAAAAATCATGCACGGCCACGGCCACACAGGCGCTCAACTGGAATTGTTCCGCAGGCTTTAGGGGATGAGGCTTTAGAATGACACTTAAAGCAATATTCTTATCCTTTTCGGAGGCCCAAACCTTGCCCCGCTGACCCTTTCCCGCCACTTGTTCATGCGTAAAGACGGCCATACCCTGCAAAGCCACACCCTGCTTTTCCGGCAGGTCATTGGCATAAATCAGCCCCCGGGCATAGTTATTGGTACTGTCAACCGATTGCAGCTCAATAAATGATGGGGCAGAAGGGTTTATAAGAGGGGGTTCTTGCAATTAATTGTTATTTTTGACAAAGTAAACCTGTTTCTGGTTTTTGGTCGCTTGTTTTGTGTAGAAATTCAAAATATCTATCTAATAAATAAGTGCTGGCAACCAGTCAATAAAACCTCAACCCACCCGGGCAAATACCAGGTGGATAAACAAAAACTAAACATTTCACTATTTGGAACAACTGGCAATACTGACCAACCGCAAAAAGAAAAGTGCGACCAGGTTAACAAAGAGTTCAAAAATCATCAAGACCATAATCGCTGCGATCCAGGAGAAAAAGGGGGGCAATATTATCTCTCTCGATCTCCGGAAAATAAATGAGGCCGTGGCGGATTTCTTTATCATTTGTGAAGCAGGCAGTCAACCACAGATCAGGGCTATCGCAGAGAATGTGGAGGTGAAGGTAAAAGAGAAGTGCGATGAGAACCCCTATCATCATGAGGGGTACCAGAATCTTCAGTGGGTGCTGATCGATTATGTGAACGTGGTGGTGCATGTGATGCTGCCCGAAACACGTAAGTTTTATAAACTGGAAGAAATGTGGAGCGATGCGGCAGCTGATAATCACGAGGAATGATGTTAAAAATCGATAGATACAGAACTTTTTGGCTCTATAATCATTAATTAGCAAGAATACAGACAACACCTAAACATGTCACAAGACCCATATAATAAGGACGACAGAAGACCCCGGATGCCCGGTCGCCCCGGTGATGATCCGAACCAGCCCGATAACGGACGAAAGAAGGGGCCCCGCTTCAGCATTTACTGGATCTATACGATCATTTTCGCTGTCATCATAGGCTTCTCTGTATTCGGACCTTTCTCTCCCAATACCGCCAAGATCGATGAACTCGATTTCAAAGCTATGATCGCCAATGGCGATGTGGCCAAATACACGATCGTGGATAACCGCAAAACAGTAAAAGTTACCCTCACCGAGGCGGGGAAAAAGAAATATGCAGAAAAGCTGAAAAAGGGTATTTCCGGTAAGATCAGCGTAGATGGCCCCCACATGAGTTTTAAAATAACCAGTGGCGATACTTTCAAAAAAGGGATGGATGATTTTTATAAAGAGAATATCGCCATCAAGCAGATACCGTATGATGTGGACAATGATAAAGACATTTTTGGCGGTATCATTCAGTTCTTATTACCCGTTCTCTTATTCATTGGCCTCTGGATATTACTGATGCGTAAGATGGGCGGCGGTGCCGGCGGTGGCGGTGGCCCCGGCGGTATCTTTAACATTGGAAAATCAAAAGCTACTTTATTCGATAAAGGAACAAAAGTCAATATCACATTTGCAGATGTGGCCGGGCTGGATGAAGCCAAAGTGGAAGTAATGGAGATCGTTGACTTTTTAAAGAACCCCAAAAAATATACTAACCTCGGTGGTAAAATACCCAAAGGTGCTTTACTGATCGGCCCTCCCGGTACCGGTAAAACATTACTGGCAAAAGCGGTGGCCGGCGAAGCACAGGTGCCCTTCTTCAGCCTCAGCGGTTCCGACTTCGTGGAAATGTTTGTAGGTGTGGGAGCCAGCCGTGTACGCGACCTGTTTAAGCAGGCCCGGGAAAAAGCCCCCTGTATCATCTTTATCGATGAGATCGATGCCATCGGCCGTGCCCGTGGTAAGAATGTAATGATGAGCAATGATGAAAGAGAAAGCACATTGAACCAGTTGCTCGTGGAAATGGATGGCTTTGGAACTGATGTGGGCATTATTGTGCTGGCCGCCACCAACCGCCCGGATGTACTGGATTCTGCTTTGTTGCGCCCGGGAAGATTCGACAGGCAGATCACTATTGATAAACCAGACCTGGTGGGCCGTGAAGCGATCTTTAAAGTACACCTGAAACCAATCAAGATATCCAAATCACTGGACATTCATAAACTGGCGGAGCAAACCCCTGGTTTTGCGGGAGCAGATATTGCCAACGTTTGTAATGAGGCTGCATTGATCGCTGCCCGTAAAAACAAAGAGGCCGTGGATATGCAGGACTTCCAGGATGCCGTGGACAGGGTGATCGGCGGATTAGAGAAAAAGAACAAGATCATCTCTCCGGATGAAAAAAAGATCATCGCTTTCCATGAAGCCGGACACGCTATTTGTGGCTGGTATCTCGAGCATGCTTACCCGTTATTGAAAGTAACGATCGTTCCCCGGGGCACCGCTGCACTGGGCTACGCACAATACACACCCAAAGAACAGTATCTCTATAATACCGATCAGTTGAATGACCAGATATGCATGACACTGGGCGGAAGGGCCAGTGAAGAGATATTCTTTAATAAGATCTCCACCGGTGCGCAGAATGACCTGCAGCAGATCACCAAAATCGCTTATGCGATGGTCACGGTGTATGGCATGAATGATAAACTCGGCAATATTAGTTTTTACGATCCACAGCAGGAAACAACATTCACTAAACCATACTCCGACGAGACTGCGAAACTAATTGATGAGGAAGTGCGGAAACTGATTGATGAAGCGTACGATAAAACAAAAAAGCTGCTGACAGAAAAGAAAGCAGACGTGGAAAAACTGGCCAATGCATTATTGGAAAGGGAAGTATTATTCCAGAGCGATGTGGAAGCATTGATCGGGAAACGTCCCTTTGAAGAAAAGAAACCATTGGCAGTAGAGGACACTGCAATGGCAGCTAACAACGATGAAGTACCTGTGGCAGTAAAAAAGCAAAATGAAGAAAAACCGGATGGACAGGTAGGGGGTTTTGGTTTGGCGCCGTCAGTTTAATATTAAATGGTATGAGTGTTTCACCATCCAAAGAAAATATTCTGAAAAAAATACGCAAGGCGTTGAGTCATTCAACGCCTTTGCCTTTTCCGCAAAGCGAAGGTAACCAACCGCTTTTTCCCCCGCTCCAACAGGAAATAGAAGTGGAGTTTGCAGAGCAATTCACCAAACTGCAGGGCAAATTCATTTTTTGCATCAACCAGCAGGAATTTGCTTTTCAATTATCCAGCCTCATCAAAAAACAGGACTGGCAGAAAGTGTATTGCGTGGAAGAGGACCTGGTGGCGCCTGCCATCTCACAATTGAGTGAGCGTATCATACAAACCGATCTGGCCGGCTGTGATGTATCTGTTACAGGATGTGAATACCTGGTGGCACGTACCGGCAGTATTGTAATGAGTACAGCACAGGTGAGTGGCCGAACCACCAGCGTATATGCACCGGTGCATATTTGCATTGCCTACACCCATCAGCTGGTCTATGATCTCAAAGATGCCCTGCAGGGCATCCGGAATAAATACGGGGTGGAGATGCCATCCCTGGTAACATTTGCAACGGGCCCCAGCCGTACTGCGGATATTGAAAAAACCCTGGTGGTGGGTGTGCATGGCCCCAAAGAAGTGTATTTATTCCTGGTGGAATCATAATATTTGTTACGTCAGGTTTGTACTTTTATAACATGACAAATAATGTATCCTTTTATTTATTCGTATACGGGTCATTGCGTAGCGGCTTTGGCAGCCCGGCCTATGAATATATCAGCCGCTATTTTAACCTGGTGTCGCCGGCAAAAGTGAAGGGTTATCTCTATGATATCGGGGAGTATGCAGCCGGGGTACCCTGCATGGAAGAAGCTTTTATTGTGGGCGAACTCTATAAGATCAAGAAAGAAAACGAATTTTCTTATGCCATCGGCCAGCTGGATGATTATGAAGGAACAAGTGTGGAGGTGGGGGAAACACCTCTGTACCGGCGTGTGGTGGTGGATGCTTATAGCGGAAACCAGGCGGTACCGGCATGGGTATATTTTTATTATGGGGATGTGAAAGGAAAACCATTGGTCAAATCCGGAGATATACTGGAATATCTTGGAAAAAAGTAATGAAAGATGAATCGTTTTACCCCTTTTGTCCTGTTATGTACAACGCTCACTCTTTCTTCCTGTGAATTCAACTGTTCCATTGGGGATAAAAAAGCAGAAGCCGGCAGAAAAACGGAGTACAGGGATGGTATCCGGCTCACTAATGAAATAGAACTACAGGCCGATGGAATAAAAGTGGATAAAGCCTATCTCATTTTTGCAGATGGGTCGCCGGTTCCGGATGGGAATATTGTGGATTTTGCTGAACCAGTGCAGGTAAAAATAGTAATGGTGATTGATAAGGGATGGGAGGAAAAAGAGGGCAAAGTCTTTCTTGGAGCATCCGAAAGGATTGAAATAGAAACCGGGGAAGTGCTGCTGGATGAAAAAGACCTCTTTGAGCAAAAGCTTCCAGAAGGTATGTCGCCGGAAGATGCCCGGATCATTTCATTGACAGCCAGCCTTAAGCTGAATCAAAAGATCAAACCACTGACAACATTTTATGTGATCTTCAAAGTTTGGGATAAAGTGGGAAAGGGTTTTATCCAGGGCAGGTATAAATTGTATTCAAAATAACGTCATTCAATTTTCAAATCAAGCGTGGCTAAGAATATCTATTTCCTTTCCGATTTTCACCTGGGTGTTCCCGACCATGCCAGCAGTTTGGCCAGGGAAAAAATGGTCATTGAGTTCCTCGACAAAGTGAAGCATGATGCTGCAGAGATCTTCCTGGTAGGTGACATGTTCGATTTCTGGTACGAATACAGGAAAGTGGTGCCCAAAGGATATGTAAGATTATTAGGTAAACTGGCTGAGCTCACTGATGCCGGTATTCCCATTCATTTCTTCGTAGGCAACCATGATATGTGGATGCGTGATTATTTTCAAAAAGAGCTGAATATCCCCGTTTACTTTGAGTCCAAAGAGTTTGAAAGGAACGGGAAGAAATTCCTGATCGGTCATGGCGATGGGTTGGGTCCGGGAGACCATAAATACAAACGGCTGAAAAAAATTTTCCGCAGCCCGGTAAGCAAGTGGTTATTTGGGATTTTCCCTCCCATTTTGGGTATGGGATTGGCCAATTACCTGAGCCGTCGCAGTCGCCGGCAAACCGATACATCAGAAGAAGGCTTTCTGGGAGAAGACAAAGAGTGGCTGTTGATCTACAGCAGGAAGGTGATGAAAGAAAAAAAGATTGACTTTTTTGTGTTCGGGCATAGACACCTGCCCATTGATTATCGTCTGTCTGATACCAGCCGCTATATCAACCTGGGCGACTGGCTGCAATTTTACACCTATGCGGTGTTTGACGGCAATAAACTGGAATTAAAAGCGTATAAAGGGAATGATGATAAGATCATCCGGAAATAAATGAAAAAAATATTCTGCATAGCCATCTTCCTGCTGGGCCTGAATAGTTTTGCCGTGGCACAGGAGGACACCACCTTCAAATTCGTGAAAGTGATCAAAGGAGATATCGTCGCTTTTACCGCAGACAACCTGGACAACCTCTACATTCTGAACAGCCGTAACCAGCTGAAAAAATTAAATTCCAACGGAGATTCCGCTGCGGTGTATAATGATGTGCGTAAATACGGACAGGCTACCCTGGTAGATGTTTCCAACCCCCTCAAGATCCTGCTTTATTATAAAGATTTTGCCACGATCGTTGTACTGGACCGTTTCCTGAATATCCGCAACAGCATTGATCTGCGCCAGCAAAATATTTTACAGGTGAGGGCTATCGGCCAGTCTTATGATAATAAAATATGGCTGTATGATGAACTGGATAATAAACTGAAAAAGATCGATGAAGATGGAAAGGTATTGCAGGAAACACCTGATTTCCGGTTATTGCTGGGCAAAGCCATCACACCTTTAAAGATATTTGACGAAAATAAATATGTTTATATCTACGATTCCACCTATGGGGTGTATGTGTTTGATTATTACGGGGCGTTGAAGAATAATATCCAGATCGATCACTGGAAGAACTTCAAAGTGACGGGGAAATATATTTACGGTTCCCGGTCAGATACTTTGTATCGATATGGGATCAATACATTCCGGGTGGAAGACTGGAAAATGCCGGAACCTATCCATAACAGCAAATCTTTCAATTTTACATCCACCAGGCTCTATGCACTGAAAAGTGACGGGGTGGAAATTTATTCTTTTCGCTGATCATTGTATACGGCTGAGTATTTCTCCCAGTTCCATATCAAATAATCCGTACTTGCCAAACTCCACCACACGGCCCTGTTCTTTTCCGTTTTTCAGCACAATGATGGTGGGAACGTTCTTCACATCCAGCGCTTCAGCCAGGTGACTCAGTGTTTTTTTATTCCTGTCCACCCCGATCAGCGTAACCCGGTCTTTGGAGAAACCGGCCGTTTCCAGCAGGGAATAGAATTTCGGGATGATGAAATGAGAATCTTCGCACCAGGTGCCCATAAAAGCGAGGAGCTGTATGGAGTCAGCATTCTTTTTTAACCCTTCCAGCGCTTTGGCATTGGGGGTATAAGCTTTCAGGTTTTCTGCATACCACTTGAAAGATGTATCAGCCAGCAATACTTCCCTGGAAATAATGCCTTTCAATGTTTTTTCACCGGGTCTTTCAGACAATACTTCAAACTGGTTTTGTGCCAAAACCGTATGAGAAAAAAATAGGGCAAGGATAAAAACGGGCTTTATCTTCTTCATGGGCAACATCTTGAAGTGGCAAAAGTAAAAGGGCGCAGGCAAATGATGAAGTTCGGGCTGTTAAAGTTGCATGATAGGTTGGAGCCGGTAGCCTATAGTCTTGAGCCGGGAGCCCTCACCCAAAACAATTGGGGCTTTCCACTTTAATGAAAAGTACTACCGACTAAAGACTCCAGACTATCGACTCACTAAAGATTGGCTTTCAGCTCCAGCATAAACCGTTTGATCTTTTCCAGCGACTGGATCATGGCAAATTTCTCTTCTGCCTTTTTATTTTTTTTCAAATAGTCTTTGGCGCCTTCAATAGTGAATTTGCGCCGGCGAAGCAGATCGTAGATAAGGACAAGGTTTTTGACATCAACGGGCCTGAAAAAGCGATCGCCTTTTCGATTTTTACGGGGTTGGAGTATATCAAATTCAGTTTCCCAATAACGGATAAGTGACTGGTTCTCCCTGAACATGGTGGCCACTTCCCCGATAGAATAATATTGCTTTTGAAATAATATTTCATCCGGAGGTATCTGGATGAGGTCTGCATGGACTGCTATATCTTTCAGTGAGCGGCGGCCCCTTGTGGAAGCGGGTTTATCTTTTTGAAGCGTAACAACAGGTTCCTGTATCTCCACTATTTCCGGTTTCTTCAGCATAACAGGCTTTTCTTCTTTGATAACGACAGATGTACCGGGCGGAGTATTTTCCGTCTCTTCTGTTGCAACAAAGTCAAAAGTTATTTGTGACAGCGGTTTTCCCATAGACATGTAAAGATACGGTGCCAAAAATGTGCCGGACGGGGTTATACATGTATGTGGAAAAGTTAAGTATCAATCAAAACTTTGATTGCTGGCGGCGGCTTTTTTCAGGATCAGGTCAAATTGCTCCGGCGTGAGGTCGTTATAGAAGAAATAGATAGGATCTATTTTCTGGCCGTTCTTATGTACTTCATAATGGCAGTGCGGACCTGTGGATTTTCCGGTGCTGCCTACCCAGCCGATCACCTCACCTCTTTTCACCGCTTGTCCGTTCCGCACTTTTACACGCACCATATGGCCGTATAAGGTTTGGTATCCGTAACCATGGTTGATGATAACATGATTACCATATCCATTTCCGGTACTGCCGGCAGTGCTCACATTTCCATCGGCCGTGGCATAAATGGGTGTGCCCTGTGGGGCGGAAAAATCAAGCCCTGCATGGAACTTGATCGTTTTATAGACGGGATCGATACGATATCCATAACCGGAGGCAATGCGGTTCAGGTCCTTATTGCTCACGGGCTGTATGGCAGGGGTATGTGCCAATAGTTTTTCTTTATCTTTTACCAGGTCTGCCACCTGCAGATAAGATTTCTCCTGCGCAGCCGCCCGGTTTTTCAGGTTGTTTAATGTATTGACAATAGAAGAAGCCAGTTGATTATCCTTGATCTTTTCTACGGTGGCTATTTCCTTCTGTTGTTCAAGGGCTTTGGCACGGGCACTATCCGGAATAGGGTTAGCCTCAAATATGGCGCGGTACACATCATTATCCCGCTTTTCCAGTTCCTTCATTTGCTGGTCCAGTGTTTCCAGTTCATCCCGGAGATCATAATAATTGTCACGGAGCTGCCGGTTCTGTCTCTCCAGAATTCTTTCTTTGGGAGAGCCCACAAATTGAAAAGCGATAAAGGTGATAAGTGCAGCAGTAACAAGGGCGGCGGCCAGGAACCCAAATACCCGTAATAATTTCACCCTGAACGGGACTTCCAGTTTCTCGTAGCGGAGGGTATTGGTGTTATAATAATACTTGATCTTCTTCATTGGTCCGGGCCTTATTCGTTTAGCGTCAGGCAAATGCCGCCTGAATATTTTACCTTTGCTGCCCTGTTGAGGAACAGAAGGTGGTGTTTTTGCGACAGCTAACAAATATAGCCTCTTAGTTAGCAAAAATCAACCCAGAAAACGCTTTTCATAAGAGGTAACAACAAAAAGCCGGGCCAGACCGGTTAAACTATAACCCAATGACTTCAAACGAAATACGAAAGGCTTTCCTGGATTTTTTCCAGTCAAAAGGACATACCATTGTTCCTTCGGCCCCTATCGTGGTAAAGGATGACCCCACCCTGATGTTCACCAACGCGGGCATGAACCAGTTCAAAGATTATTTTCTCGGCAATAAAAAACCGCCTTATACCCGGGTGGCCGATACCCAAAAATGCCTGCGGGTAAGCGGTAAACACAACGACCTGGAAGAAGTGGGGGTGGACACCTACCACCATACCATGTTTGAAATGCTGGGCAACTGGAGTTTTGGGGATTACTTTAAAAAAGAAGCGGTAGCCTGGAGCTGGGAATTACTGACAGAAGTATATAAACTGGATAAGAGCCGCCTGTATGTGACCATTTTTGAAGGCGATGCCAAAGAAGGACTGCCCAAGGATGAGGAAGCTTACCAGGAATGGAAAAAAGTGATTGCGGAAGACAGGATACTGATGGGCAATAAAAAAGATAATTTCTGGGAAATGGGTGACACCGGCCCCTGCGGCCCCTGCACAGAGATACATTATGATACAAGACCGGAAGCTAACAGTGATGGTCATGCGCTGGTGAACAATGATGATACGGGTATGGTGATGGAAATATGGAATAATGTATTTATCCAGTTCAACCGGAAGAAAGACGGCACGCTGGAACCATTACCGGCCAAACATGTGGATACAGGAATGGGACTGGAAAGACTTGTGAGGGTGTTACAGGGAAAGCAGAGCAATTATGATACGGATGTATTTACAGGGATATTAAGTGAAATAGGAAAAAAAGTAAATAAAGTATATAAAGCAGGAGAGGATAAAGAAAGTATTGCCTTCCGGGTGATCGCCGATCATATACGGGCTATCTCCTTTACCATTGCAGACGGGCAACTGCCTTCGAATACAGGTGCGGGTTATGTAATCCGCCGTATTCTGCGGAGGGCAGTACGTTATTATTATTCCTACCTGGATTATAAACAGCCATTACTGGAGAAACTGGTTCCTTATCTGTCAGCACAATTCAAAGATGTATTTCCTGAATTAAGAGACCAGGAACAATTTGTGTGCAGGGTGGTGAAGGAAGAAGAGGAAGCTTTTTTACGAACACTGGATAAAGGTTTAAAACGCATCAGCGAAATAATGACCGCCGCTGCGGCCACAAAAATGATTGATGGCAAAAGCGCATTTGAGCTGAATGATACGTATGGTTTCCCGATCGACCTTACAAGACTGATCGGCAATGAAAACGGACTTTTCGTGGATGAAGAAGGATATGCAAAAGCCAAGAAGGAGCAGGAAGACAGAAGCCGGAAAGCTACAGCTATCGACGCAGAAGACTGGATTGTATTAAAAGACAGTCCGAATAAATTTGTGGGTTATAATTCATTGGAAGCAAAAACAGCTGTACTCAAATACAGAAAGATAAAAGCCAGGGGTAAGGAACAATATCAAGTGGTCCTGGAAACAACGCCTTTCTATGCAGAGAGCGGCGGTCAGGTGGGAGACAGAGGTGAGATATTAGTGAATAGTGAGAAGATGAAAGTGGTGGATACGAAAAAGGACAACGATCTTATTATTCACTTTACAGAATCGATCCCGGCTGATATTTCCGAAGAAGTTATTGCCAGGGTGGATGCCACAACAAGAAAGAATACAGAACTGCATCACTCTGCCACACATTTATTACATGCGGCATTAAGAAAAGTATTAGGTACTCACGTTACTCAAAAGGGTTCGTTGGTGAATGAAGAGCATTTACGTTTTGATTTTTCGCATTTTGCCAAGGTAACCGATGAGGAAATGGCTAAAGTGGAAGCACTGGTCAATGAAAAAATAAGAGAGAATATCCCCGTGGTGATCCAACAAATGCCAAAGGAGGAAGCAATGAAACTGGGCGCCATGGCCCTGTTTGGAGAAAAATATGGCGATATGGTAAGGGTGGTCATTATAGATCCTGGTTACTCTGTTGAATTATGCGGAGGTACACACGTGGGCGCCACAGGAGAATTAGGTCTGTTCAAACTAACAAGTGAGTCCGCAGTGGCTGCCGGCGTTCGCCGGGTGGAAGCAGTTTGTGGTAAACAGGCAGAAGAATTTGTGAACGAAAAATTCTCTTTACTCAATGCCATCAGCGAAAAATTAAAGAACCCAAAGGATATTGAAAAAGCAGTAGAGATCTTACAGGCAGAAAATGCCACGCTGAAAAAGCATACGGAAGCAATGGAAGCAAGGCAACTGGTGGCTATCCGCAATGAGTTGCTTCAAAAAGACGAGATCATCAACGGGATAAACTTTGTAGGCGATATCGTGGAAGTAAGCAATGCAGATGCCCTCAAAAAACTTTGCTTCGACCTGAAGAATCATTTGCGTGATCATGTGGCCGTGCTTTGTGCCAACATAGACGGGAAACCCTTTGTGGCCGTGGGTATTGCTGAAACAGTGGTGGCGGCAAAAGGACTCGATGCCGGTAAAATCATAAAGGAACATGCAGCCCCGTTGATCAAAGGAGGCGGGGGCGGACAAAAAACACTGGCTACTGCCGGAGGGCAGGTAGTGAGTGGTCTTCAGCAGGTGATCGATACGGTAAAGGGGTTGCTATAGTTTTTTGGATGGATTGGGTTTTTCATTGGGGTCATCACGCATGTTGTTTGTATCCTTTAATACCCCCAGGCCCAGAACGATAGCACTGGCACAGATCAGAAAGATAAAAACCGCGATAGCATAACCGTTCATAGATTCCGGTGTTGGAAAAATTGTAACATCAAAAATCCTGATTGAAAATAGTTTCACCAATACCATTTAGCGGTTAGTAAAAATACTGGCCCGCCTTACGATGAATATCATTATCGAAACAGAACGTTTGATTCTTCGCACATTCACCCTGGACGATGCGGCATTGGTGTATGAGCTTAACCAGGACCCTGAAGTGACACGCTATACAGGTGACCCTATCCGTGATATGGAACATGCAAAGCAGGTTCTCGAACAAACCATTCTTCCCCAGTATGCCTTATACAATCATGGGCGATGGGCCGTGCATGTTAAACCTGACCTGGGCCCGAAAGGGTTTATCGGTTGGTGCGGATTAAAAGCAAGACCCGAACGTGATGAAATAGATCTCGGCTACCGCTTCATGAAAAAATCCTGGGGTAAGGGCTATGCCACAGAAGCAGCCTTTGCCAGCCTGAAATACGGGTTTGAAAAGCTGGGCATCCGGCGAATCGTTGGCCGGGCCATGCCGCAAAACGGGGCCTCGCTTAAAGTGCTGGAAAACTGCGGAATGACCTATATCGGCGAAGAAATTGTGGACGACCATCCCGCCAGGACCTACGAAGCTTTTAACCCATTTGTCCACTAAAACGACCACTTAAAAAGTACCCGCATTTAACATTTCCGAAACATTTCGTATTTCAAAAAAAGCCTTTATATTTGACCTACGAAACTCAACGTAGATAAAAAACTTAAATACATCATTTATGAAAAAGTATTGGCTTAAAATTTCCGCCTTCGTCCTCGCTGCTGCACTGGTTGTGCCCGCTTCTTTGATGGCACAGGAGGAAGAGAAAGTAAAGGACAAAGAAGTGAAGGAAAGAAAAAAAGTGGAGCAGATCATCATCACCAAAAAAGGTGAGGATAAAGAAAAGATCGTGGTAGAGATCAATGGCGATAAAGTAACGGTGAATGGAAAACCGATTGAAGAGTACAAAGATAAAGACGGCAATATCAGTGTAAGAAGAAGTAAAGACGGAGAACATGATTTCTTCTACAATTTCAGCAGTCCAAGAGGCGCCTGGAACCTTAATAATTTCGACATGGTCAGGGAGGATGCGAACAGGGCCATGCTGGGAGTTACCACTGAAAAAGCAGAGGGAGGGGTAAAGATCAATAGCATCACTAAAGAAAGCGCCGCTGAAAAATTGGGGTTGAAGGAAGGTGACATTATCACAAAAATTGATGATAAAAAAATCGATGACCCGGATGCTTTGTCGGAAGCAGTGCGCAGTCACAAACCAGGTGATAAGGTAGCGGTTACTTACCAGCGGGATAAGAAGGAACAAAAAGGAACTGCCGAACTGACAAAGTGGAAAGGAGTAGGTGCCTTCTCGTTAGTCCCCGATCAGAATTTTAAAATGGACCTGGGTGATCTGAAATTTGACCAGGTAATGCCCAGGGAATATACTATGCCCAGGATGAGAGCTGATGCATTTGGATGGTCAGGCGGAGGTCCTAAACTGGGTTTGTCTGTTCAGGATACAGATGAAGGAAAAGGCGTGAAAGTGATTGAAGTGGATAGCGAAAGCAATGCAGCAAAAGCAGGTGTGAAAGAAGATGATGTGATTATTGAAGTGGATGGCAAGGCCGTGAATGGCACGGATGATATGGTGAAAATGATCCGGGAAAGTAAGGAGAAAACCTCCATTATGCTGAAATTGCAGCGTGCCGGCAAAACACAGAATATTGAGGTAAAGATGCCAAAAAGGATCAAAACAGCGGATCTCTGACAATAGAAAAGTTTAATCTATAAATACCCCGGTTATCCGGGGTATTTTCGTTTACGTAAAACTGTCGATGGGGCAGCATGAAATGGACTATTTTTGCCTGCTTTAAAAGGAGCTAATCTGAAAATGGAGAACCAGGAGGAATACGAAATAGTGGTGGGGCTGGAAGTGCATGCCCAATTGCTCACGCAAAGCAAATTGTTTTGTGGCGACAGTATTGCTTATGGTGCCCGGCCCAATACACAGGTAAGCCCCGTTACGCTGGGCCACCCGGGTACCCTGCCCAGGATGAATAAAAAGGCCATTGAGTTAGCCATTAAAATGGGACTGGCCTGTCATTGTGAAATAGAGCGGCAGAATTATTTTGCCCGCAAAAATTATTTTTACCCCGACCTTCCCAAAGGATACCAGGTATCACAACACAGCACTCCCATTTGCAAAGGGGGTTATGTGACCATTAAAACGGCAGAAGGGCGGAAGAATATCCAGCTCAACCGCATACATATGGAAGAAGATGCCGGGAAAAGTTTGCATGATGTGGATGAGGACAATACCTGCATTGACTATAACCGAGCTGGTACAGCATTGATAGAAATTGTAACGGAACCTGATCTGCGAAGCGGAGAAGAAGCTTTTGCATACCTGACAGAAATCAGAAAGCTGGTCCGCTACCTGGATATCTGTGATGGCAATATGGAGGAAGGAAGCCTTCGTTGTGATGCCAATATTTCTGTTCGTAAAAAGGGGGATACAAAACTGGGCACCAAAGTGGAGGTAAAAAATCTCAACTCCATCCGCCATGTAAAAAGGGCTATTGAAGCGGAAGCGGAGCGATTAACAGACCTGCTGGAAAAAGGTGAAATCATCATGCAGCAAACAAGAAGCTATGATGCCGGCAAGGGTACCACTTTTCCAATAAGAGATAAAGAGGATGCGGATGATTACCGTTATTTCGCCGACCCGGACCTGGCGCCTTTTCATCTGCAGGAAAATTTTATTGAGGCTATTCGAACAACTATTCCGGCCTTACAGGAAGAAAGAATAAAACGATATACAACGGAATGGCAGCTCTCCGTTTATGATGCAACGGTGCTCACTGAAGAAAAAGAGATGGCGGACTGCTTTGAAGAGCTGGTCTTCCATACAACTAATTTTAAAGCAGCTGCCAACTGGATGCTGGGGCCTGTCCGGTCATGGCTGAATGAACAGGATAAGACGATCGATGCATTTCCTGTTTCCCTGCCAGCCCTGGGCAAATTGATACAATTAGTGGATGAGGGTAAACTAAGTTTCACCGTTGCTTCCACCCGCATCTTTTCAGAGTTACTCAAGGGTACTGCAAAAGACCCGGAACAGATTGCTGCAGAATTGAACCTTTTGCAGCAATCAGATCTGTCGTCCATAGGACCGATCGTAGACCAGGTTTTGCTGAAGTTTGCTGATAAGGTGGCCGAATATAAGAAGGGGAAAAAAGGATTGCTGTCTTTATTTGTTGGGGAAGTGATGAAACAGTCAAAAGGGAAAGCCGATCCCAGGATAACCAACCAGTTATTACTTGAAAAATTAAAGTCTTAATTAAAAATAAAAGAATGAGAAAAATCTGGATAGTCTTATTTGCAGTGGCTGCATTGGCCGGATGCAAAAGTAAATCAGGGGTAAAAAAATTCGAGGTCAGCGGCACTATTACCAATACTCCGGGGAAAGTTCTTTATCTCGAAGAAATACCCATGGCCAACGGAGCAGCCATGGCGGTTGATTCGGTCGTGATCGGTAAAGACGGCAAATATAAACTGAGCACAGGCGCTGCAGAAGCGAGGGTTTATAATTTACGTCTTGATCAAAACAGGTATCCGATTATTTCTGTTATCAATGATGCCTCTCCGGTAACCATCAATATCCGTTTTAGCCCGGAGAACACACAGTTTCCCGATAGTATTGATATCAAAGGATCAGTTGCCACTTCAATGATCAAGGATTACCTGCTTGGTTTTAACAAGAACGCACAGGAAATGTCAAAGATCCTGCAAAAAGGCGATTCATTGGCTAATGCAAAAGTGCCGGATAGTGTGCTCCGGAAACTAAGCATGGATATTTCGGTGCATGCGATGGACTTGAAAACCTTTACCAGCCAAACCATACAAAAAGGGAATAACCCGGCATTGACTGTTTTCATATTGGGTTATTATCAATCAATAGCCATGAATACCAGGATAGGTTTGCAGCCTTTTTCCGATGAGGAGGAGAAGCAAATAGTGGATGCTGCAGCCGAAAAATTTCCCGGGCATATTGCATTGGCAGCGGTAAAAACTAAGCTGCAGGGATGGGTGGGCAAACAAGCACCTGAAATTGCATTGCCCGATCCAAACGGGAATGTGGTGAAGCTGAGTTCTTTCAAGGGTAAATATGTATTAGTGGATTTTTGGGCCAGCTGGTGTGGCCCCTGCCGCCAGGAAAACCCCAACCTGGTGAACGCCTTTAATAATTATAAGGATAAGAACTTTACCATCCTGGGTGTTTCATTGGACCGCCCCGGTCAGAAAGATGCCTGGATGAATGCCGTGATGAAAGATGGGCTGACCTGGACACAGGTAAGTGACCTGAAAGAATGGGATAGTGAAGTGGTGCAGCTGTTTGGATTTGGTGAAAAAGGGATCCCGTATAATATTTTAGTAGACCCTCAGGGAAAAATAGTTGCTGAAAGATTACGCGGCCCGCAGCTGCAGGCAAAATTAGCCGAGCTGATTAAGTAATTGAAGAAAGGCGAAAAAATAAAAACCCCGGAAAAAACTCCGGGGTTTTTTATTGTATCTGTTGGGCCCTGTTTTAGTAACCAGGGTTTTGCGTGATCACGGGATTCTGAATGATCTCATCGGCAGGGATTGGCCAGATGAAACGGAAATCAGAATAAGGGATGGCGGCTAAACCTGTAGTGAAAGCACCTCCACAATTGTAAAGACCCAGACCGTTTGTTCCGTTAGTTGCTTTAGCAGGAATGCCATTTGTTGTGTAGGGGGCATCAACTGCCAGGCGATGAATATCCGGCCATCTTTTTCCTTCGCAAAGGAATTCGATCCTTCTTTCAAGTATAATGGCTCTTACTAAATCTACCAAAGTGGGGAAGTTGGCTGCAGTATATTGGTTAGTGGCCGGGCTGGGAATAGATCTGTTCCTAACCACATTCAGGAGGTCAATAGCCCTTTGCGTAACTGCACCGGCATTTCTTGCTTCAGCTTCAGCCTGTGTTAGCAATACTTCGGCATAGCGGATCTGCGGGGCATAATCCGAGCGATTCACATAATCCCTGTATTTGATCGGGAAATAATTAAGAAGAGTTGCAGTATTGTTGGCATTAGAACCCTGAACGTATAATAAAGATCTTCTCAGGTCATCGCACCTCCAGCCACTGTTATTCCAAAGAATGGGTGAAACAGCCACCAGGCCACGTCCTCCGAGATTGGCAGCGCCATACATGGCTGCCAGCGATCCGTTCGGACCGTTATTATCAATCGCATCATTTTTTACAGAAAAGATACTTTCTGAATTGGTGCCCTGTGCACTAAAAGGACCGTCGGGCGCTGCCGTTAAAGCCCAGGCTCCAATAGGGCTGATGACGGTGGGAGGATTCAGGGGATTGATAGTGGCGGGAATCAGTTTATTACCTTCAGTGATGACGCCTGCCCAATCTCCCATGTGCAATTTCACACGCATCTTTAAAGCAATAGCCGCAGCTTTGGTAGCTCTTACTGTGCGGGCTGTGGCACCGGTCAGTTGTGTAGCTAAGTTTGTTTCACAATAATCAAGATCACGGAGTATTCTTCTGTAAACCGTATCGCTTACATCTCTTGGCAGTTTTCTTACGCTATCAACAGTAGAAGGTACGTTTACCGCAAATCCGCGATAAGGAACCCCGATAGCAGTACCATTACCATCACGGTATGGCCTGGCCCAATGGATCATCAGCTCATGATGGGAAAGTGCCCGCAGGAAACGGCACTCTGCTTCATATTGGGCAGCTTCTGCAGCGGTTAAAACCCCTGCCTGGCCGGCACCGCGGAAGCCATCAATGGCAACATTAGCCTGGTTGATGAGAGCATACAAAGAGTTCCAGTGACCAACAACATTGGCGCCAGTGGCATTGTAAGTGGCTTCGTAGGTCACCTGGTAAAAGGCGGCGATATTGATCACATCTTCACCACGGCAATCGCCCTGTTCGATATTAGCGGCACCGAAGGGATAACCACGGCTGGTACCATCTATGTAAGCACCGCTCTGGGCAGCATTATATACCCCATTCAGTGAAACCAGGCATTTGGCGGCCGTACTAAAGGCTTCTGTACTGGCCACTGAGGTATACGGAGCAAGGTCAATACCTTTTTCGCAACCCATAAGTGCGAAAGCCAGTACAGGCAGTAAACTGATATATTTCTTTATTTGTTTCATTTCAAATAATTTTTTGTTGATACAGAATTTTTTAGAATCCAATATTAAATCCGAATGAGATGGTCCTTACCTGCGGTGAAACGCTCTGGTCGATACCACCGGCAGTGATATTATCGGGATCAGCGCCGGAATAATCAGACCAAACATGCAGGTTTTGGCCTTGCAGGTAGAACTTAATATTGTCTACATATCCTTTGAATATCCTGTTTACAAGGTCCCTGTCAAATGTGTAGCTCAGCACCACGTTCTGCAAACGAATGTAGTCCCCGTCTTCCACCCAGCGTGAAGTGGCGAGACCATTTTGGTTTACATTGTTGCTCTGGCCTCCAAATAATCTTGGAACATTTGTCTGGTCGCCTGGTTTGGTCCATCTGTTCAGGATGCCCACACCATTATTATGAAAGCTCTGGCTGTATAAAGCTTCCTGGGCTGTTGTGTTCAAAATCTGGTTACCACCAGAATAGCGGATCATTACTTCCAGTTCAAATTGTTTGAAACGGAAACTGTTGGTAAATGCTCCGAAATAAGTAGGTATTCCCTGGCCCAGGTTTGTTCTGTCGGCAAAACTCATGGTGGTATTATTGGCGGGTAACAGGTTGCCATCATCTTTGCTGGTGATATAGTAGAAGGTGTTGGCAGATAAACCACCACCAGCCCGTATATTGTGGGCCACCATTCTTCCATCAGCTTTGTAATAAACGTTCAACCCGTTAGCGGCATTCACACCCGCCCAGCGATAGCCATAAATGATGTTAATAGGATCGCCAACCCTGTACAGGTTATAAGCGCCATTTTGAACATACGGAACTTCAACGCCGTTGATATCAAACAAGCGTGTCATTTTGTTCTTTACATTGGAGTAGTTGAAGTTGAAATCCCAGCCAAAATCTTTCTTTCTGAAAATGGAAACGTCTATTGCAAGTTCAACTCCTTTGTTGGTCATGGAGCCAATATTTTGTGAAATACTGTTGCCGGGGATACCCGCACTGGGCGGAGTAGGTACGGCAAACACTAAGTCGCTGATATCATTTTTAAACCAGTCGAATGTGATATTCACTCTTCCTCTCAGCATACTGATCTCTGCACCCACATCATATTTGGAGCTGGTCTCCCATTTCAGGGCTGGGTTGCCGATAAAGTTCAAACCCAGGGCATTTACACCACCATACAGTACCGGGCCAAATGTGGCAGGTAAGTAGGGGAAGCCGCCTAATGTGGTACCCACTTTTGCGTAAGAGAATTTCAGTTTCACATCGGTAAACCACTTGTTCATGAAACGGCTGTCTCTCCAGATGGCTTCTTCAGAAGGTCTCCAGCCAAAGGAGAAACCGGGAAATGTACCATACCTGTTTTCCTCGGAAAGAGAACTCTGACCATCTCTCCTGATGGAAGCCTGGAAGAAATACTTATTCTTGAAGTCATAATTAATTCTTCCGAATAAAGATTCAAAACCATCTTTTGCATATGTACCACCCACGGTTTGCGTGGAAGCAGAGCCGGAGATCAGGTTTTCCTTCAGGAAAAAGAAGTCGGCAATATTGGTTCCCTGTGAAGACATGCTTTTACGTGTTTCTTTCTGCAGCTCATGACCTGCAGTAAGGTAAAAACTATGGCTCTTGATCTTTAAATTATAATTGAAGTAATTCTGCCAAACATAACGTAACCTGCTGCCATTGGAGTTAAAAGCAAGTCCGTTCAGGCTAAACGCATCGCCATGACGGGGATCCCAGCTTTGAAAACTGTAATCATTGAAAAAATCGCCGGAGCCCTGTGAACGGAACTTTAAATTCCGGGTAAATGACAGTTCAAGAAACGCATTATTAATGATCCTGTACTTGTCTGAGTAATACTTATTTTCTCTTGTTGTAAAAGCAACATTGGTAAAGTTGTCATCCACACCCTGTGAATTGGGTCCAACAGGGATGGAGTTACCAGTTGCAGAGATATTATATCCGCCCGGACCCGTTACGCTGTATGGAGCAACATTGGGCAACAGTCTTAAGGAGGAAGCGATAGCGCCGCTCAGCGCATTAGAACCATTGTTCTGGTCCCAGTCTTCCTGGCGGCTCAGGGTGATGTTGTTTCCGATCTTAAGAAAATTGTTTACCTCATGTTCAATATTCATCCGCACACGGAAGGTGCGGTTTTTATTACTGTAAATAACTCCCTGTTGTTTGCTATAGTTGGCAGAGAAATAATACGTGGTTTTGGGGCCACCTCCCTGAAAACTCAGGGTATGGTTTTGAACCAGTGCATTATCAATAAGTGCAATGCCCTGCCAGTCTGTGTTTACGCCACCCGGATTCACGCCGGCCCTTGGAGCGATGGCCACATTGGCCAGTTTTTCATTGGCGATCGTTACAAACTGTTCGGCATTCAATAACTCAAACCGCTTTAAAACATTGCTGAAACCCATGGATACATCATAGTTCACTCTGGCCTTTCCTTTGGTCCCTTTTTTGGTGGTGATCAGGATCACACCGGGAGCGGCCCTTGATCCATAGATCGCAGTAGATGATCCATCTTTCAATACATCGATACTTTCGATGTCTGATGGATTGATATCTCCCAATGCATTGGAGTTGGTGGTATTGGCGAGGTTACCGGAAATAATGGGAATTCCGTCTACAACGATCAACGGGCCTGTAGCCTGGTTGATGGAGTTGACACCTCTTACGAAAATACGTGCGGGCTGATTCACGAGACCACTCTGGTTGGTGACCTGCACACCCGTGGCGCGGCCTGCGAGTTGTTTATCAATGGAAGGGGTAATCAGGTTAGCAAACTCCTTCGCATCAACTTTTGAAGAAGAACCCGTGAAGGCCTTTTTTTGCTGAGTGCCATAGCCCACCACCACTACTTCCTGCATCACTTTGTCTTCACCCTTCAGCACAACATCCAGGGCGCTATTGGTACCAATATTAACTTCCTGCGTAAGCATGTCCACAGAAGAAATAATCAGTACCCTGGCAGTAGCTGGTAAAGAAAGGCTGTAAGTGCCATCCGCTTTTGTGGTGGTACCACTGGTAGTCCCTTTTATAACTACAGAAGCATTAGGAATTGGGATTCCTTTCTCATCAGTAACCTTACCGGTTATGGTGCGTTGTGCAAATGCCTGGGTGGCAAATAACACAACTGCGAAAAGCAGTAAATACAGTTTTCTCATGTGCGTTTAGTTTTAGTATAATAAAAGTAATCAAACTCCCTCATTAAAAGGGACTTGAAAATTAAAGAACCTATCCCGAAAAACGTAAAAAATCTGAACTTTTAGCGCCTGGACCAAGCTGGCTGAGAAAAGCCTTAACCTGAACAAAACCAATTCAATCTAATGACAATTGGCCCCGGCCGATTGCTGCACAAATTTAATGAGAGAAAACACTACTCTAACGAACTCGTACAAACGAAATTAAAATGGCCGGGAGCAGCACCAGGTTGGTAAAAGTGGCGGTTACCAGGGTGAGGGAGGTGAGCCAGCCCAGTGCCTGGGTTCCATCAAAACCACTAAAGCAAAAGATGATAAACCCGGCTATCAGTACAAGGGAAGTGTAGATAATGCTGATCCCGGTACTGTGAATGGTCTCTATCACCGTCCTTTTCATATCGTATTGATAATGCGGCAGCTCCTGGCGGTAGTTCACCAAAAACCGTATGGTAATGTCAATGGCAATACCTAAGGCCACACTGAAAACCAATACGGTAGAAGGTTTTAAAGCCACGCCTGCCCATCCCATTACGCCGGCAGTGATCAGGAGGGGAATAATATTTGGAATAAGGGAGCAAACCAGTATACGGGCCGACCGGAACAGGTACAGCATGCAAAGGGCGATCAATATAAAAGCCCAAAAAATACTGTCTTTCAGACCATTGATGATATACCGGCTGCCTTCCAAAAAGGTTACGCTGGTACCCGTGAGCTGTACGTTATACTTGTCTTTAGGAAAAAGCTGGTCCACCCGGTTTGAAATACTGTCCAGAATCCGGGGCAGGCGGTTGCTACCCACATCGGCCATGCTCACACTGATGCGGGCTTCCTGTTTTTCACTGTCCATAAAAGTGCTGACCAGCTTAGCAAAAGAATTTTTGCTGGCGCCGGAGTCTCCCCGCATATTCAGGTACTGGGCCAGTGCCGGCAGATCATAGCTGGAAGGCATGGAATAATTCAAACTATCGCCCTCAAAAAATGCCTGTTTGGCAAATTTCAGCCCCTCGGCAATACTCAGCGGTCTTGCTATATCCGGAATGGTAGAAACAAAAACAGACAGGGAATCGATTCGCTCCAGGTTATTCAGGTTTAGCACCCCTCGTTTTTTTTGTGTGTTCACAATGATCTCCAGCGGCATCACCCCTTTAAAATTGGATTCAAAGAATTTCAGGTCGGTATACAGACGATCTTGTTTGGGAAGATCATCTACAATATACCCCAGGCTTTTTAAACGAAAAGTACCGGCAATGGAAACAGCAATAATGGTCAGCGTAATGCCATAGATCAGTTTGCGATGATTCAATGACCATCTTTCCAGGCGGTCCAGCCAGCGGTTTAGACGTGGGTTCTCCAGGTACTTCGTGTGCCGCGATTTGGGAGCGGGCAAATAACTGAGTACAGCCGGGATAAAGACCAGTGAAATAAAGAAGATGGCAATAATGTTAATGCCCGCCACAAAACCAAACTCCCTTAGTATCTGGCTTTGGGTTAATGCAAATACAGCGAAACCGATAGCAGCGGCCAGGTTACAGAAAAGTGTGACCACACCCATTCGCTCCACCATAGTCACCAGGCTTGCTTTTTTATCGCCCGATTCGTTATAAGCGGTATGAAATTTATTCAGGAAATAAATGCAATTCGGAATGCCGATCACCACGATCAATGGCGGGATCAGCGCATTCAATATGCTGATCTTATATCCCATCATTTCGATGGTGGCAAAACTCCAGATAACCCCGATGAGCACCACCGCGAGGGATAATAACATGGCACTAACAGAACGGAAGAACAACAGCAATATTACTGCTGAAAGAGCGAGGGATGCAATGATAAAAAAACGCATCTCTTTGGTAATGCGTACAGATAATTCAGTACGGATATGCGGCAACCCGCTTTTATACACTTCCAGTTTATTTTCCCTGCCAAAACTGTCTGCCAGCTCGCTGATAGTATGAACAATGCTGATCCTTTTTTTGGATGACATCAGGTCCTTATTGATCCTTACACCCATCAGCCAGGCCTTGGTGGAAGGGTTGTATAAGAGATGCTGGTAAAAAGGAAGATTCAGAAAAATGGCAGCGGCACTATCTATTTCTGCTTGTGAAAGGTCCCTGTCGGGAAATATGATTTCTGCTTTTAGTTTTTCAGTTTCCGGGATCTTTACCAGGTTTACTGCAGTGGGCACACTGATCACATCATCCACTCCTGTTACTTTTTTCAGGCTTCTTTGCAAAGCCATATAGGAATTGAATGTTTTTTGCGTAAATAATTTATCGGTCTGAATACCGATTACCAGCAGGTTGCCATCTTCACCAAATTTTTGCCGGAATTCCTGGTAAGCCTTGTATTTGGGATTATTGATAGGGATAGCTCTTGCAAAATCGTAACTCAGCTGCACTTTGCTGGCCCGGAAGGCCATAAAGGCGGTTATAAGGGTCAGGCTGATCAATAAGAGCAGGCGGTACTTCAGGATAAATCGTCCAATGCTTTGCCACATACGGGAAGAAAAATGGTAATCGGCGCAAAGAAACACAAAAAAGCCCAAAGGCGTCAAAAAGGTCAAATAAGTCAAACACAGGTATGGGTAAAGTACTTTACGAATGATGAGCCATTTTCCTCACTTTAGTTCTTTTCCATCATTTTTAAGCCATTTGACTATTATGACCTTACTGACTTCCCCTACTTTAAGATAATTTTGAAATGTGAGATTTGTTTTTGTTATCATATTATGTATAACTAACGGTATTGCTTTTGCGCAGCCCCCCATCGGGCTTTGGCGGGAACACCTGCCTTATAACAGTGCTATGGACCTGACAGCCGGCAATGGAAAAGTATATTGTGCCACCCCTTATAGTTTATTCTCCGTAAATGTGGCGGATAATTTAGTGGAAAGATGGAGCCGTGTAACGGGCTTGAGTGAAACAGGGATCAGCGCTATTCAATATGATCAGCCAGCGGAAAAATTATTCATCGCTTACAGCAACAGCAATATCGATATCATTTACCGCAACGATATTTATAATATACCCGACATCAAAAGGGATAATATCATCGGCAATAAAAATATCTATAACATCTTTTCCTACCAGGGCAACTACTACCTGTCCACAGGTCTGGGTGTGATCGTGATCGATGGAAGTAAATATGAAATAAAAGATACCTGGTTTATTGGCAATGGCGGCAACCAGGTAAAAGTAAATGGTTTTGCAGGCGACGGTTCTTTCTTTTATGCGGCAACTGATGAGGGATTAAAAAAAGCAGCGATCAATGCCCCCAATCTCGCCGACTATACAAACTGGCAGTTGGTGAGCGGCTCTAATGGATTATCAGCAGGGGATTGTAGTAACGTGCTCTTTGCCGGAAATAACATCGTGGTGCAGAAAAATGATTCTTTATTTGTACAGAACGGGTCAGCCTGGTCGCTTCTTTATACGGATACCTGGCCTTTTGTGAGCAGTAATGTTACCGGGAATAAGATACAGCTATGCGAAAGACAATTGAATGGCATAAGCCGCGTAGTGATATTAAATGCAGATGGTACGGTGTACCGCACACTGGCCAATGTGGGTGCCGTTTCTTTTCCCCGCAAAGCTATTTTGTACAATAATGACCCCTGGGTAGCCGATCAGTTTGCCTGTCTGTCTCATTTCGGCGCTTCGCTTTCTTATGAACAATTCAGTCTGAATTCACCACAGGCCACAGCCAGTGGCGAAATGGTGGTATATAATAATGTATTCCATGCCACAGCAGGAACAGTGAATGATGCCTGGAATTATCAATACAATGGGGATGGGATCTATAGTTTCACAGAGGGAAACTGGAACAATACGAACCGTTACCGCTACACGCAAATAGACTCCTTATTGGATTATATCGCCATGGCGGTGGACCCGGTGGATGAAACGCTCTGGGCGGGATCTTATGGCGGGGGGCTCCTGCATGTAAAAGCCGGGCCTGTATTTGAGATATTCAAACAGGGTTTTATCGGTCCCGCTGTGGGTGACCCCGGCAGTTACCGGGTGAGCGGGCTGGCTTTTGACCGGGAGAAAAATTTATGGATATCCAATTTTGGCTCGGTACAACCCCTGCGGGTTCGTCAAAGCAATGGCAGCTGGACAAATCTTACCCTTCCGTTTTTTATTCCCGAAAATGCATTGAGCCAGATCGTCATTGATGATAATAATTATAAATGGATCGTATCGCCCAAAGGAAATGGACTTATCTGTTATGATCACGGGGCTGATATAGATAACACAGGCGATGACAAATGGAGAAAGTTCGGTGGTGGGGCCGGCAACGGCGGATTGCCTAACAGTGAAGTGCTGTGTGCAGCAAAAGATAAAAACGGCTTTATCTGGGTGGGCACCACCGATGGGGTAGGGGTGATACAATGCCCGCAGGAAACCTTTACGAATGCTGCCTGTGAGGCGATCCTGCCGGTTGTTCCCTTTGGAAATTTTGCCGGCTACTTATTCAAAGGGCAGGAAGTGAGAAGTATTGCTGTAGATGGTGCCGATAGAAAATGGATCGCCACCCGTAATGGTGTATTCCTGGTAAGTGCAACAGGAGAGAAAGTTATTTACCAGTTCAGGGAAGATAATAGTCCGCTGCTGAGCAATGATGTTAAAAAAATAGCGATCGATGGTAAAACCGGCGAAGTATATTTTGCCACTTTGAAGGGAATTTGTTCCTTCCGCAGTACAGCCACCGAAGGAACGGAGACCAACGAAGAGGTGCTTGTTTTTCCTAACCCGGTACCTCCCGGTTTTTCCGGCACCATTGCTATCCGGGGGTTGGTGAACAATGCGATTGTCAAGATTACCGAACTGGATGGCCGGTTGGTGCATCAAACAAGGGCATTGGGCGGACAGGCCGTGTGGGACGGAAGAAATTATAAAGGACAAAAAATCTCAAGTGGCGTATACCTTGTGCTTGTAAGTGATGATGGTGCATTCAATAAAAAAGAAAGAGTGGCAACCCGTATATTCTTTATTCAACGATAGATGCCTGATAAACTACATAAAACAAAAGGCATTGTGTTGCGAACAGTGAAGTATGGCGAAACAAGTGTGATCGTTACCATATTAACTGAATTATTCGGCGTTCAATCCTATCTCGTAAATGGAGTGCGCACCTCTTCAAAAAAAGGAACAGGTAAGGCCAGCTTATTTCAACCTTCCGCCATCCTGGACCTTGTGGTGTATCACAATGAATTAAAGAACCTGAACCGTATCCGGGAGTTCCGGTGGCATCATATTTACCAGCATATATTGTCGAATGTGCAAAAGAATGCCGTGGCCTTATTTATGGTGGAATTGCTGAACAAATGCCTGAAGCAGCCGGAATCCAACCAGGAGCTGTTTCAGTTTTCAGAAGACTGTTTTTTGTATTTAGATACTTGTGAAGGCACGGCCATGGCCAACCTGCCTTTGTTCTTTGCGCTGCACCTTACGCATTTCTTTGGTTTCCGGATGGATGATAATTACAGTGAAAAAAATAAATACCTCGATCTGCAGGAAGGCAGTTTCGTGGAGCATCAACCGCTGCACCCGAATTTCCTGGAAGATAAGCAGGCCTTTATTACCTCGCAATTATTAAAAGTGCAGCAGCCGGATGAATTGGGGAATATCAAACTGCATCATGATTTCCGCCGGCATTTATTACAGGTATTCGAAACCTATTATACCTGGCATATCCCTGATTTTGGAACGATGAAAACCTTGCCGGTGCTGAGAGAGGTATTGGGTTAGATCAACCGTTTGGACACTTGAAGATCATGGCTGATCAGGGTAACACCCGGTTGTTTGCCTTTTTCAAATCTTCCTAACTGATCATCCCATTGCAGGGCTTTTGCACCGCTGCTGGTGGCCCACTGCAGAATCATTTCTTCGGGGATGTGTGGAAAATATTCCCTGACAGATGCTATCTCTTTCGCCATGCTCAGCTGCCAGTTGCTGCTGTAGCTGTCTGTGCCCAGCACAAGCTGACATTTATTTTTTAGCAACATGTCAATGGGCGGTACTTTGTTTTCAATATACAGGTTGGCATTTATGCACAGGCAATACACCAGTTTTAATCCGTGCGTGGCGGCATATTCATGGGCCCATTGCACATCTTCTTCGGGCATAAACGTGTTGTGGACCAAAAAGATCGTTTGTCCGTTATTGAAATAAGGCAACACAGAGCGGATACTGCTTTTGCCGGTAACGGGGAATGGCGATTTGTTGATCCCGAATATTTTAAAGAGTTTGAGATAATCACCTTCGCCTGTTTTATATAATACATCTTCTGCCGGGTGCTCCTGGTTATGAATAGAGATAACCTGGTTTTTAGTCGCCTCATTGATCAGCTGAAATGTTTTGGGAGAAATGCTGTAAGGTGCATGAGGGACCAGGGAGGTTCGGTGTTTGGTGCCTGATGTTTGAAGCCGGTACTCTATCTGCTCCGCCACTTGTTTATAAAGTTGCATATTCTCTTCTGCCTTTTCATCCGTAAAACTTAACACCTCCACAAAATTCTGCCAGTGTATTTTGCTTTTGCTTTTTACAATGGCGGTGTCCGCTGTATTGCCAATATCTCCAACAGCTATAATGCCATTGTCAAACATTTCCTTTTCGGCTTTTACGATTTCTTCCTCTATAAATTCAGGAGGGAAACTTCTTTTGGTAACAACCGAGCAAAGAAATTCGATCAGGCCCGTATGCGGGGGGATCACATTCTTTAAATGGCTTAACTCCAGATGACAATGGCAGTTGATGAGCCCGGGACTGAGAATGCCTTCTAAAACCTGTACATCTTCTCCTGCTTCGATTGCCGGAACCATATCGAGTATCTTTCCCTGTGAGTCGGTGATCAATACTATTCCTTCCTGGAATTGTAAGCCATCGAATAGTTTATCTGCTTTATATTTCATCATATCCATACTCAAAATTCAAATTTCACCGCACAAAAACCAAATCACTAAATTTGCCGCCTTATTATTCTTATGCTCGACAGACTAGAGGCCATAAAAGCAAGATTTGACCAGCTGGGTATTGCATTGACGAATCCCGAAATAGTGGGGAACAACAAAAAATTTGCGGAAACCAGCAAGGAATACCGCAGTTTGGAAAAAATTGTACAGGCTTATACCGATTACAAAAGAATTCTCGACGATATAGATTTTTATAAAGAAGCCCTGGCAGGCGGAGATGAAGAGATGAGAGAGCTGGCTAAAATGGAAGCGCCGGATTTGGAAGACAGGAAGGGAAAAAAGGAAGCGTATATCCGCCAGCTGCTGATACCCAAAGATCCGCAGGATGAAAAGAATGCTATCCTGGAGATCAGGGCGGGTACCGGGGGCGATGAGGCGAGCTTATTTGCCGGCGACCTGCTGCGCATGTATATCAGGTATTGTGAAAAGAGAGGCTGGAAGACGGCTGTGCTGAGCGAGAATGAAGGAACGGTGGGTGGGTATAAAGAAGTTCAGCTGGAGGTAACGGGTGATGATGTATATGGTACATTGAAATTTGAAAGCGGTGTGCATCGTGTACAGCGGGTGCCTGAAACAGAAGGAAGCGGCAGGGTGCATACATCTGCCGCTACCGTGGCCGTGATGCCGGAAGCCGAAGAAGTGGATTTTGAACTCAATCCTGCAGATGTAAAAATGGAAACAGCCAGAAGCGGGGGAGCAGGAGGACAGAATGTAAATAAGGTGGAAACAAAAGTAATGCTCACCCATCTTCCAACAGGTACGGTGGTAGTATGCCAGACAGAACGTTCGCAATTGGGAAACAGGGAAAAAGCCATGCAGATGCTGCGTACCAAACTGTATGAAGAACAAGTGAGGAAACAGGAGGATGAAATTGCACGGCATAGAAAGAGCCTGGTAAGCACCGGCGACAGAAGTGCCAAGATCAGGACTTATAATTTCCCGCAGGGAAGAATTACCGACCATCGTATTGGTCTTACCCTATACAATTTGGATGATGCGCTCAATGGAAATATACAGGAATTGATCGAGGCATTGCAATTTGCAGAGAATGCAGAAAAACTGACCAAACAGAACTGATCTTTCTGCAGGAACTCCCTTTTTATACATAAAAATAATTTCAGCAGGTTAGGTGAAATAGCTACTTTGCCTGTCCATTAACCTATCACCTAAATTGAAATTTTATGTTAGATCAGCTTTTTAATCTTGTGAAGCAAACCGGACAGGACACGGTGGTGGATAATCCCGCAGTTCCGAATGAATACAACCAGGAAGTACTGGCTGATGCGACCAGTACAATTGCAAGCGGTTTTCAAAACGTAATGGCGGGTGGTGGTTTTCAAAACATCCTCGACCTGTTCAAAGGCGGCGGTAATAATTCAGCCGGTGGGGGAGGTATCGGCGGCTTATTAAAGAATCCCATGGTTACCATGATGATCGGATATTTTATCAGCAAGCTGGTGAATAAATACAAGATGAGCCCTGCATCTGCCAGCAGTGTTGCCAATAACCTGATCCCAAATGTGCTGAATGGCCTGATCACCAAAACATCCAGCAGTGCACCGGAAGATGATGGATTTGATTTCAATGATCTGATCGGTTCATTAACAGGGGGAAGAGTGCCAACTGCAGAATCAGGAGGTGGATTCAACTTCCAGGGTTTGCTGAATCAGCTTACCGGTGCAAACGGAGGAAGCGGGGGCGGTAATGGTTTTGACCTGCAGGATATTATCAGTAAAGTAACCAATGGCGCACAGGAGAACCAGGAAAAGCAGTCTGCCGGCGGCGGTGGCGGCATCATGGACCTCATCAAAGGCTTTATTTCTTAATCGATTACGATCAAATAATCTTATCAGGACCGGTCTGGTCATGCAACAGCATGTCAGACCGGTCGTCATTTACAACGGCGTTAACTAATTTTTGGCATGAAATTTCGATGGTTAGATGAGAATTGAGCGTCTAATTTATTGTAAGTTCTTTGTCAGCTGATTGTCAGATAATAATAAAGGAGAAACGCAGTTTTGTATTGTGAAAGGGAAACAGTGTATAAGCCTCTTTGAATCAGGCAATCGTAAAGTTAACAATCGTTAGCTGGAAATTTTACTAAGAATCAGGTAGGTGTAATTACTGAAGTTCAGCTTTTAAAATTTCATTAACAGCAACATTGATACTAGCGGCAGTAAATTTGCGTTATAGATACAGAAATTACAGATCTTATTATAAAAGCAGTCAATTTTCTCATAAGCAGTTAGTTTTGGTTGCGACCCCTGTTTCCACAGGGGTCTATTTTTTTATATACCTTCTTGTACTATACCAAACACCCAGTACTGCACCAGCTGCATCAGCTACAATATCCCATCCATCAAAAGAACGGAAAGCAATACAATATCGCTGAACAAATTCCATCCCGATACCATATAAGGTACAAAGCAAACCCACCAGGACAAATATTCTTTTGGCTTTATTGGTTACAGCACGGCACCATAGCCAGGTGAGTACACCAAACAAAAAGATATGTACCCATTTATCGATCCAGATCTTATTGAGCCAATCTTCTTTGGGAAATTTAGTGCCGGGCAGGGTGAGCAGGTATACAGAAATAAAGAACCACGCAATAGCTGCTGCATAAGAAACACCTTTCTTTCTCAAGGTAAAAATTTCAGCAATATTAGGTAAATGGGAAAATATGAAAATACGAAAGTGAGAAAATGCAGAATGGGGCATGAATAAAGGGAGCCTCAAAAGAAGCCCCCTTGTTTAACCAACTATAGAACCAAAAACGACTATAGCATAGCTTTCCATCCGTATTTACGGGAAAGGCAAGCGGGCAGATTGCAGGGAAAGAATAGTTTAAAGATTGCCGAGTACGTACATTTTACCCTGTGGGGCAGAGGGGTCAGGCCTGTTTTTCTTTTCCAGGGTGATGGCAAAGGCCTGGGCATTTTGGGCGTTCTTCATACGCAGCAGTAATGGCTTTTGTTGCAGGTCGAATTCCAGCATTCCCAGGTCAATCGGTTTGTTATCCAGTAAGGCCCAAAGCTGGTATTGCATATCTGTTGGCGGTGTGGGAAGGTTATTGGCAATGAGAAAAACATCATGTGATGCAGTGTCCCAATATACGGTGGCATAAGACATAGGTGATTCAGCAGTGCCTTTCATGGAGGCCATTTTCACCTGGTCCTTACCTATAATTTTTTCAAAATCGGACTGGATAGCAGTCAGTTCAGCATTCGTTTTATTTAGCTCGCCTTCCAGTTTCTCATTTTTACGGGATAAAGTGATGTTATAGTAAAGGCTACCTGCTAATAATAACAGGCAGGCTGCTGCCGCATATTTCCACCAGCTGCTTTTTGCAGGGTTTGAAGACAGGGAAACCACTTTGCCACCGGAATTGATTTCTTCAAATATCCTTTGCTTCACCACCTGTGCGGGGGCAATGGCATTTTCCATGGCTTGTTTTTCCAACGCCATTTCAAAGGCTGTTCTTGCCTGCAGCACTTCAGGATACCGGGCGCACATTTGCTCAAACTCCCTTCTTTCTTCTTCCGAAGCGAGGCCGAGCACATAGCTCTCCACAATTCCGCTTGATATGTATTCCGGTACGTTCACTTTATTGTATCATGGTTCTTAACTGTATCAAAGCACTTCGTATTCTCGTCTTTACTGTTCCCAAAGGTATATTCAGCGCTTTTGAAATTTCTTCGTGTGTAAACCCCTGGAAGTAGGAAAGGTCGATCAATATCCTCAGATCACCTTTCAGTTTCATCAGCACTTTTCTCAGTCCCACATCATCCACCGCGGGCCCGGTCACGGGCCCTCCTGTATCTACGTTCTCTGAAAGTGACTGGTTTTTTTGAGAATCTTTATACCCTTTTGACCTCACTTCGTCGATGGCTGCATTACGGGCAATATTCAGCATCCAGGTAAAAAGCCTTCCTTTCGCCGGGTCATAAGACTCTATCTTTCTCCAGATGTTGACAAATACATTCTGAAGAACATCATTGGCTATTTCCTTGTCTGTGACTATGGAATTTACAATGCCGTACAGTGCGCCGGAATAGTTGTCGTACAAATAGCTGAAAGCACTCTCATTGCGTTGCTGCAAGGAAGCCACCAGCTCCTGTTCGCTGTATGTGGTCTTGAGGTTCAAATAGTTGGTTTAGATACAACGATTAACAAATGAGATTGTATCTCCCTGATATACGGTAAGCCAGTGATCCTGGATTTATCCCACCACGGCTTCATAAGCCGTTGCATCCAGTAAAGCGGCCACGTCGGCAGGATTCTTCACCGTCATCTTCACCATCCAGCCAGCGCCATAGGGGTCGGTATTTACCAGTTCAGGCGCATCACCCAAAGCAGTGTTCAGTTCTGTAACGGTGCCTGTAACGGGCAGGAAAAGATCAGATACGGTTTTCACCGCTTCAACGGTGCCAAAAACAGCTCCGGCCTGAAGTTCTTTGCCGATACTGTCCACATCCACATATACTATATCACCCAGCTCCCTTTGTGCAAAATCTGTGATGCCAATTGTAGCCACATTACCCTCGAGGCTGATCCATTCATGGTCTTTTGTGTAGCGGAGATTTGACGGAAAATTCATGCTTAACGTTTTGAAACGCAAATATGAGCAAAACAGGTTGAGTATGAGCAGGGCAGAAATTATTTTTTCGCAGTTCACCGGAAAAAACCGGCCGTTCATGTCCATTTTTACACCTTTGGTCGGTTAAGGCTTTTACAATTGCATGACACGGAGTTATCTTTGCCTGGTAAATCTTAAAAAACCTTAATAATGAGAAAGTTAATTGCATTTTTTGCCGTGTTAGGACTGTCTTTTGGGGTTGCCCAGGGGCAAAAAATCACCGGATCGGTGACCGACGAACAAGGTAAAGGAATGGCGAAATCAACCATTTCACTGCTTAGAGCCAAAGATTCATCCGTTGTAAAACTATCTGTAACCGGATCCGATGGAAAATACAGCCTGCAGGCTGTTGAAGGGTCTTATCTGGTGAGTGTGTCCAATGTGGGTTATACCACCCAATTTTCTAAACAATTTGAAGTATCTGGTTCCGGAGATGTTACACTACCTGTTTTCAGCCTGCAAAAAGCTGCAACCAACATGCAGGGTGTAACAGTCACTACTCAAAAGCCGATCATTGAAGTAAGGGCGGATAAAACGATCCTGAATGTGGAAGGGACAATCAACGCAGTGGGTAATGATGCACTCGAACTGTTGCGCAGAAGTCCCAGTGTGATGGTAGATAAGGATGATAATATCAGCCTGGCCGGCAAAAATGGCGTGCAGATCTATATTGATGGCAAACCTTCGCCCTTATCCGGTTCAGACCTGGCTAATTATTTAAAAAGCCTTCAATCTGCACAAATTGAGAATATCGAGATCATCACTAACCCTTCAGCGAAATATGAAGCTGCGGGTAATGCCGGCATCATCAACATTCGCCTGAAAAAAAATAAAACATTTGGCACTAACGGTTCTTTGAACCTGGGCTATGTGCAGGGGGTATATCCAAAATACAACGGGGGGCTGAACCTGAACCACCGCAATAAAAGCATTAACATATTTGGGAACTATAACTATAATAATGGTAAGTACCTGATGAAAATGAATGGTGACAGGGAGCAGTTCGATACATTGTTTTCCCAGCGAAACTCCATACGGTTCCATAATAACACCCATAGTTTCAAGGCCGGGTTAGATTATTTTGTGGATAAGACAAGTACGATAGGGGTGGTGGTTAATGGAAACATTGCTAATAATGATTTTAGTACGGCAGGCCCGATGTACTTTATCTACATGCCCACCAATGACACAGACCGCATTTTGAAAGCTACCAACAGCAACGATATGAAGCGTGATAATGTGAACACGAACCTGAACTACCGGTATGCAAAAACGGGAGGATCAGAATTGAATATTGATGCAGACTATGGTTTCTTTAAGATCAGGAGCAATCAGTTTCAGCCCAATTACTACTACCAGCCGGATGGCACAACGGAGATCAGCCGTGCCGTGTATAATATGATTGCGCCCACAGATATTGACCTTTTTTCGTTTAAAACAGATTATGAAACAAATTTTAAAGGAGGCAGGCTGGGAATAGGCGGTAAGATCGGTATTGTGAACACAGATAACGATTTCCAGCGTTATGATGTTTTCACAAGCGGTAAAGTACTGGATACCCTTAAGAGTAACCGCTTTGAATATAAAGAGAACATTAATGCCTTATATGTAAACTATAACAAGCAATTGAAAAAAGGTATTATGATCCAGTTTGGTTTAAGGGCAGAGAATACACATAGTAAAGGGATATCCACCGGGTTCACTAAAAAGAACAATGTGATGACCCCTTACGATTCTACCTTCAAAAGGGATTATACCAACCTGTTCCCGAGTGCTGCCATCACGTTCAATAAGAACCCGATGAAGCAATGGACTTTTTCCTACAGCCGTCGTATAGACAGGCCGGCCTACCAGGACCTGAATCCGTTTGAATTCAAACTGAATGAGTATACTTTCATGAGAGGAAATACCCTGCTGACGCCGCAATACACTAACAGCCTTGACATCACACATATTTATAAGTACAGGCTCACCACCAAGCTCACTTTCAGCCACGTGCAGGATATTTTTGCGCAAATACCAGATACCACAGAGAAAACCAAGGCCTTCCTCACGAAAAGGAACCTTGCAACACAGAACGTCGTAGCCATGAGTATTTCTTATCCGTTTCAGTACAAGTGGTACAGTTTTTTTGCCATGCTGAATTCAAACTACTCCCATTATGTGGCCGATGACCTGGGAAGCGGCGACCGCAGAGTGGACCAGTCTGTTTTCTCACTTACTTACTTCATGCAAAACACCATGAACCTGGGTAAGGGCTGGACGGGTGAAGTGAGCCTGTTATATATTTCTCCCTCTGTTTGGCAGGGGCTTATCCGGTCTAAAGCAATGGGAAGTGTGGACGCGGGAATTCAAAAAGTGCTGTTCAAAGGAAAAGCAAATATGAAAGTGGCCGTAAGCGATATTTTCCAAACGATGAGATGGGGTGGAACAACAAACTTTACCGGGGCCAGGAGTGAGTTTCGCGGCAATGGTGAAATGCCACAGCTGAAACTGAATTTCAGCTACCGCTTTGGAAACAGCCAGGTAAAAGCAGCCCGTCAGAAGAAATCAGGTATCGAAGATGAAACGCAGAGAGCTAATTCATCAGGAGGCCAGGGGGGAATGGGACAGAAATAATTTATTAGCCATGAAATAAAAAGAAGCCCTGCAGCACGTGCTGCAGGGCTTCTTTCATTTCGGACATTTGTCACACTGAGCTTGTCGAAGTGAGCTTGTCGAAGTGTGTCAATCCTATGATTTATACTTTTTCCTCTTAATAAGTTTTGTTTTAATAACTCTTACATCTTCCAAAGGACGATCACGATCAGCTCCCTTGCTGGTTGGCACCCCTGCTATCTTATCCACCACTTCAATTCCTTTTACCACTTCCCCAAACACGGTATAGCCCTGGTCAAGATGTGGCACACCGCCCAGGGTTTTATAAACTTCACGCTGGTCAGCCGGTATTTTTCTTTTTAATCTTGTTGTTTCCAGGGTGTCGAGAGCGCCGTCTGTAAAAGTTTTTCCCTGTGTGAGATAGAATTGGCTGGCGCTACTGGCTTTTTCCGGGTTATTATCTCTTGCGGCAGCAATCACCCCTTTTTTATGAAATAACGTTTGCCTGAATTCGGCAGGAACCCTATATCCCAGGTCGCCGCTGCCCAATGCCTTACCTGCAGGAGCATTTTTGCTGTCGGGGTCGCCACCCTGGATCATGAAATTTTGAATAACACGGTGGAAAAGCAGGCTATCATAAAAATGTACTTTTACCAGTTTTAAAAAATTATCGCGGTGCAAAGGTGTTGAGTCGGAAAGGCGGATAACGATATCTCCCATGGAGGTTTGTAAAAGCACATCTTTTTTCCGGTCTTTTTTGCGTAAGGTGGAATCTTTTTGGGCAAAACCGGCAATTGCAATAAAGAAAGAGAATGCAAGTAAAAAACATTTCTTCATGGGAGGGGTGTTAATGAATGAAATCATGTTGGCTAAAATAAAGCAGGATATGGTCTTTTAGAAAATTCTCCTGTTCAATAGTGTTCATGTCGGGCATGGCCTTTAATTGTTTGAAATGCGGCCAGCCATCCTCATCTACTGCTTCTAACTCATAATACCCGCTTTGGGAAAGCAGGCTGCAAACTGCAATATGCATCAGGTCCTGTTTCTGTTCTTTGGTAAATTTTTCTTTGATCTGCCCGAATTCCTGGATGCCGATCAGGAAAAAAATGGTTTCCAGGTCAGGTTTTTTGTTAAATCTCTCCATCAGTTTGGCCTCCAGGTCCCACCACCGCTGCTGTAAGTCGTCATTTATTTGCATCGGGCAAAGATAATGGAGTCGGGGAAGACAGACTTAACGGAAAAAGGGGGTTGGTAACACGGCGAACACAAAGGATACACGAAGGACGCTATGCTGCGTGCGGTCTTTCTCAACTCTTTGTGTATTTTAAGGTTTACAAACGATCAAAAAAAGTTTCACGCAGCGAATGCCGCGAGAAACCCTTTGTCTTTTGTGGTACTGTATTTAAATTCTCTTGTTTGTCACCTGCACGGCGAACCGTTACCTTTGCCAAAAATTGGAAAAAGATGTTGCAGTTACAGGTTTTAAGGCATGATACGGAGGCGGTAAAGAATAGACTGGCCATTAAACATTTTGGCGATATAGCATTGGTCGATTCTATTATTGCACTGGATGATGAAAGAAAGAAATTACAGCTGGAGTTTGACAGCAACCAGGCCAAAGTGAACAGCGCTTCCAAAGAGATCGGTGCCTTAATGGGGAAAGGCCAGAAGGAAGAAGCAGATAAAAGGAGAGCAGAGGTAACGACATTAAAAACTTCCCTTCAGCCAATTTCGGATAAACTGGCGCTGGTGGAAAAGCAACTACACGATGAGTTGGTAAAACTTCCCAATCTTCCCTCTTCAAAAGTGCCTGCGGGCAAAACGCCGGCTGATAACGTGGTACTGCGAGAGGGCGGGGCAAAACCAACCTTACCGGAGGGAGCCGTTCCCCATTGGGACCTTATCGCTAAGTATGATATTATCGATTTTGAAACGGGTGCCAAAATCACCGGTAGCGGGTTTCCTTTATACAAAGGCAATGGTGCTAAACTGCAGCGTGCACTCATCCAATATTTTCTGGACTTTAATACGAAAGCGGGATATACGGAATACCTGCCGCCTTTTATGGTGAATGAAGCATCTGCTTATGGAACCGGGCAATTGCCGGATAAAGAAGGACAGATGTACCATATGCCCGAGGATAAGTATTATATGATACCCACTTCTGAAGTGCCCATCACAAATATTTACAGGGATGAAATGGTGAAGGAGGCAGATCTGCCGATCAAAATGACTGCTTATTCTCCCTGCTTCAGAAGAGAGGCGGGTAGTTTTGGAAAAGATGTGAGAGGTTTGAACCGGGTACACCAATTTGAAAAAGTGGAGATCGTTCAGATCGTGCATCCTGATAAAAGTTATGAAGCACATGAGGAGATGGTGGCACATGTGGAGAAACTCATGCTTACTCTGGAATTGCCGTACCGGATACTGGCCTTATGTGGCGGGGATATGAGTTTTGCTTCTGCACTGACCTACGATTTTGAAGTATATAGCGCCGCGCAACAGCGCTGGCTGGAAGTAAGTTCTGTTTCTAATTTTGAAACTTTTCAAAGTAATAGATTGAAAACCCGGTTTAAAGATGAAATGGGGAAAATGAGGTTAGTGCATACCCTCAATGGCAGTTCACTGGCCCTGCCCAGGATCGTGGCTTGTTTGCTGGAGAATAATCAAACGGAGAAAGGTATTCAACTGCCGAAAGTGCTGCATCCTTATTTTGGAGGTGAGATGCTTAAATAATGTATGAACGATAAATGAAAAGTCCCGCACCTGCGGGACTTTTTTTATTACAGGTAAACTTTCCATTGTAATTTCATGTCTGATGAATACATAATCATAAAGTATGAGAAATGCTGTTGCCTTGTTAGTTTTCATTCTGACCCTGGCTATTGCCTGTACTAAAAAAGTGGGGCCTGCCATTACCGCCCGCACCATAGAACCGCCGCCACCTGCTATAGCAACAGTTGATGTAAAACCAGATATTGAAACCGGGAAAACCATCTTCACTACCCGTTGTGGCCGTTGTCATGGATTACCCGAACCTTCAAAATACCCGGAACAAAAATGGCAACCTATCCTGGCTTCCATGATGCCAAAAGCCCGGCTCAATAAGGAGCAGGAAATGCATCTAACGGTCTATATCAACGAAAATGCAGCGAAATAGAGGAAGACGATCCAATAAACCCCGGAAAAGGCCCATTTATATTTGATTTTTAAAAAATATGAACCTTTTTTTGACGTTTATCGTCTTATAATAGCGGGTTCTGTTAAACCCCTCACTAGTATAATAGTCTGAAAATAAAATGTTAGCTCATGTTGTCTAACCAGATGAAGAACCAGCACCTGTTGTGGCGTGCCGGTTTTGGCCCTGCTGTGGAGCAGTTGGGCGATCTCTCTCAATACACCCCTAAACAATTTTATAAAGCCCTGGTAAAAGCCTCAGATAAAAAGCCCGAATATATTGATGTGGCAGATGATTACCTGAAAGGATTACTGATGGGTATTGAGGAAGTGGGCCGGCAGCAGAAAAAAGAAATGGATGCCGATCAGCGCAAAATGGTGCAGCAAAAGAACAGGGAGGGTGTTCGTAACCTGAACATGTACTGGATGCATGAAATGGTGAACACGGCTGCACAATTGAGAGAAAAGATGGCTTTCTTCTGGCATGGCCATTTTGCCTGCCGCAACCTGAATGTATTTTATCAGCAAGGGCTGTTGGATGTGATCCGCAGAAATGCACTGGGCAATTTTGGAACTCTGTTAAAAGAAGTATCCAGGTCGGCCGCGATACTGAACTTTTTAAATAATCAGCAAAACCGGAAAGATCATCCCAATGAAAACTTTGCCCGTGAAGTAATGGAATTATTTACGCTGGGCAGGGGCCATTATACGGAACAGGATATCAAAGAAGCGGCCAGAGCTTTTACCGGCTGGGGAGCAAATATCCGGGGTGAGTTCCAGTTTCGCCGCTTTCAGCATGATTTCGGCAGCAAAACGGTTTTAGGCAGAACAGGAAATTTTGACGGAGGCGAAGTATTGGATATTTTATTACAGGAAAAACAGACAGCAAAGTATGTCACGCAAAAAATATATAAGTTCCTGGTGAATGAGAATGCAGATGAATCGAAGGTGAACTGGCTTTCGGACCGTTTTTACAAGAATAATTATGATATATCCAAACTGCTGGAAGATATTTTTACCAGCGATTGGTTCTATGAAGAAAAGAATGTGGGCAGCAAGATCAAATCACCGGTGGAACTGCTGGTGGGTATCCAGCGCATGCTGCCCATGAAACTGGAGAATGAAGAAGCGCTTATGTTATTGCAGCGGGTGCTGGGACAGTTATTATTTTATCCTCCTAATGTGGCCGGATGGCCCGGCGGAAGGGCCTGGATCGACAGTTCATCGCTGATGATGCGAATGCGCATTCCCAAACTGATCAATGATGTGGATGAAATGAATGTGAGTCCCAAAGATGATGATGATACGATGATGGGTGTGAAGGACGGTAATAATGCCACGAAAGCAAAAAAAACAGGTTCGCAAAATGCAGGGGGAGCTTATGCAGGCCTGAAACGGCAGCAGATCAATGCCAATGTGGACTGGAGCCTGTACGTGAAGAATTATGAAAGTGTGCCCAGGGAGAACCTGGCGGATTCCATATCCAAAACATTATTACAAACAAAGAGCAGGGTAGACCTGGACCTGGTGAAGCAGTACAGCGACCAGACCGGGAGAGAAAATTTTATCAAAACAGCCACACTGCAAATAATGAGTACACCAGAATACCAGTTATGTTAAACTGGTGTGCCGAGCCCTGTTCGGCACACTATTAAATTTTATGACAATGCTGATTAAGCGTAAAGAATTCATCCAGATCGGTTCACTGGCCACTGCATCGGTCATGGTGCCGAAATTCCTCAAGGCCTTTGAAGCGAAGCAGATGGTGCCTGCGGGTAATAAAGTGGTGGTGATACTGCAATTAAGCGGGGGTAATGACGGGTTGAACACGGTGATTCCCGTACGCAATGATCTTTATTACAAAGCGAGACCGAAGCTGGGTATTGACAGAATGAAAGCCCTCCCGCTTACAGATGAAGTGGGATTGCATCCGGCATTGAAAGGATTCAAAGAATTATACGATGATGGTAGCTTAGGCATTATGAACAGTGTGGGCTATCCCAATCCCGACCGGTCACATTTCCGAAGCATGGACATATGGCATACGGCCAGCCAGAGTACAGATTACTGGACAACAGGTTGGGTGGGGCGCTACCTGGATGCACAATGCAAGGATTGTGATAAACCCACACAGGCTATTGAGATCGATGATGTGCTGAGTTTGGCGCTGAAGGGAGATGACCTGAAAGGTATTGCGGTGAAAGACCCCAGAAGATTATTTGGTACAGCCAATGAAAAATTCTTTCGTGATGTGATGAAGAACCACAAGGATGAAGCGGGGGAACAACCGGTGGATTATTTGTACAAGACCATGGCGGAGACACTTTCTTCTGCTGATTATATTTTCCAGAAAAGTAAAATGCATCCTACCAGTGCCGAATACCCGAAAACAGACCTGGGCAACAGTCTGAAAACGATCGCTTCGCTGATCTTTTCTGATATCAATACAAAAGTGTATTATGTTTCGCTGGGAAGTTTTGATACGCATATCAACCAGGAGGGACAGCAAAACCGTTTGTTCACCGAAATGAATGATGCGGTAAATGCATTTGTAAAAGACCTGAAGCAGCAGAACCGTTTTGAAGATGTATTGTTGTTCACCTTCTCAGAATTTGGCAGAAGAGTGGAACAGAATGCCAGTGGAGGTACAGATCATGGCACGGCCAACAATATGTTCCTGGTCAGTGGCGGATTGAAGCAGAAAGGGATTTTGAATCCGCTACCCGATCTCAGCGACCTGAATGAAGGTGACCTGAAGTATAAAGTGGATTTTAAGAATGTATATGCCACCGTATTGAATAAATGGCTGAAGGCAGATGATAAAACGATATTAACAAAGCAGTACGAGCATTTGAATTTTATATAAGATATATTTGATCTATAGCAGCAACAAAAAACCCTTCATTTGAAGGGTTTTTTGGTTTTAAAAACCTATTGTAATTTCTTTTTACCTGTAGCCACTCTCCAGAGGATAAATGCCATGGCCGCAAAGAATAATGTTCCCAGCAAAAAGTAACCATTTTCTCCAAGACCCCGGCTGCTTGATAGCTGATGCTCCATACTCACATCGGTCAGGAATTTTTCTCCTCCTGAAGAGGCCCCCACAAATGCGATAATGACACCAGCAAGTGCACCCCCGGCAACCAGGCCGGTTGCAAATAGATTCCCTTTTCCAAGCTCTTCTTCTTCGGGAGTCTTGTGAATATTGAGTTTTTTCTCCCTGCGGTCAACTAATCCTTTTATTGCACCTCCAATAAAAATGGGAAGCGTTGTGGAAAGAGGTAAATATGTTCCCACAGCAAAGCTTAGCGATTTAATATTACAAAGCTCCATTACGATTGCAAGAAAAACACCCACAAAAATGAACTGCCAGTCAAGGCTTTTTGATTGTATGCCTTTATCCAATGTGGCAAGCAATGTGGCCTGTGGGGCAGGATATTTATCTGTGCCAATCGCATTTGTAATTCCCTGCTGTATCATCTCTGCGCTCGGATTATTCAGCACTTTTATTGTAAGACCAATCACAATCGATGAAACGATAGCTCCCGCAAACAATGCTATTTGCTGGTTTCTTGGTGTGGCGCCCACCAGGAAACCTGTTTTCAGGTCCTGCGAAGTTGCGCCGGCATTGGCAGCTGCTATACAGATCATGCCCCCAACTACCAACACCAACGGTTCATACGAAGGACCTGACCAACCTACACTTAGAAAGATCAGGCTCGTTCCCATGATGGTGGCAATGGTCATTCCGCTGATAGGGTTATTAGATGAACCGATCAAGCCGACAATTCTTGAGGATACTGTAACGAATAGGGCGCCGAACACAACTACCAACAAACCAATCAATAATTTTTGACCGATACCATCACCAGGTACCTGCGGCAGCAGGGCAATCAGTGCAACCAGACCGAGGCTTCCAAGACCAACAACCTTAAGGCTTAGATCCCTTTCAGTTCTTAATATACCTGTGGAACCATCTTTTGCGGCTCTTAAGGTTCCAATACTAGATTTAATTGATTTTAAAATGGTAGGTAATGTCTTTATTAAAGTAATGATACCACCTGCTGTAACAGCACCGGCACCGATCTGCCGGATATAGGCATAGTAGATGGCGGCTGAGTAATCTGTAAAAGTGTGAGAAACCGGATCCCAATTACCTTTCCCTCCGGGTTTTGTGATATCAGCGAGGTAGCCAAGCTTGTGCAATTGTGAGGCTATGAGGTCAGGACTGATCATAGAAGCTAAGAGCGGAATGAGTACAAGCCAACTCAGGACACCACCTGCAACCAGCACACCGGCTATTCTTGGCCCAATAATATAGCCGACGCCAAGATATTCAGGAGTGATCTCACCACTTACTTTAGCAGAGGGGAAAAATTTATTTACCTGTTTAGTAGCCATATAAGGCACTTCAGAAATAAAATGAAATACTTTTTGCAGCGTAGCGTAAACTAAGGCGATACCTAATCCCCAGAAAGCAGTTTTTGCAAAATCGCCACCTTTTTCACCGGCTTTTAATACATCTGCACACGCCGTACCTTCTGGATATGGCAGGTTAGCATGTTCATTTACTATCAATGCTTTTCTCAGCGGCACCATTAACAATGTTCCAAGCAAACCCCCTACAATGGCAAGTATGAGAATAGTCAGGTAGTTAAAATATTCCGCACTGTCTTTCGAAGTAAGAAACAGGAACCCCGGCAAAGTAAATGAAACGCCGGCTGCAATGCTTTCACCTGCTGACCCTGCAGTTTGGATGATATTATTTTCAAGTATAGTTGTCTTGAAAAATCTTCTGCCCAATGTGATAGCGATAACCGCAATAGGAATAGAAGCAGAAACAGTAAGCCCGGCTTTAAGGGCGAGATATACAGTTGCTGCGCCAAATATTACTCCAAATAAGCAGCCAAGCAAGATGGACTTGACAGTAAGTTCTTTCATCTTTGTTTCAGGCGAAACATAAGGCTTAAATTTGTTTTGTTCTGCCATAGCAGGTTAGTTTTATATAATGGAAGATATGAAAACTAGTCGTTAGATAATAGTCATTAGTCGATAGCCTTTAGTCAGGAGCCAGCATGCTGGTGACTGTAAACTTTTTACAACTACAGGAACTCAGACTCATGACTATCGACTCCTTACTCATGACTCCCGCTTCAATTCACTCCTTTTTCTTTCATAATACGGTTCAACCATTTCAACATGGCAAAACACATGATAGTGGCGACCATCAACAGGCCAAAATTTAACCAGAAGAACCCGGCTTTATGATTATAATTATCCCACATGGTGGACAAAACACCGGATAGTTTATTGCCGATCGACGTTGCCAGGAACCAGCCACCCATCATTAATGAAGTAATGCGAACGGGGCTTAACTTGGAAACCAGTGACAAGCCCATCGGGCTTAATAATAATTCACCAATGGTAATAACCCCATAACTGGAAATAAGCCATAGCACACTTGCTTTTTCAGTACCATTATTACTGGCATAAACAGCCCCCACCATCACCAGGGCCGACAATGCAGAGATAAATAATCCAAATGCGATCTTGGTGGCAGTAGAGGGTTCTTTATTCCTTCTTCGCAACCAGGTGAAGAAGACAACCACCAGCGGAGTTAAGAGTATCACCCAGCCTGGATTGATGGACTGGCTGAGGTTGGTGGCCCACAAACTTACTTCCTGACCTTCGGCAGGTTTCTTTTCGGCAGGTACATTTTTAAAATAAACAGGGTAGTTAATTTCCTTAACCACTGCGCCATTTTCTTTCTGCAGCCGAAACTGTTCGTCATACTTTGCAACGGAATCCTGTTTGTAGGCTATTGGCTGGGCAAATTTTAACTTGTCAAATATTTTTTGTGTAATTCCTGTTACTTCCCGGTTCGTATACCGGTCGGCCCATGTGTTGAGGGCGGAACCGTTTTGTTTGAATACGGCCCAGAACATAACCACCACGGCAAATATGGCCAGCAATGCTGCAATGGGTCTTTTTTCATCCTTAGTGGCGCTAAAATAAAGTGAAGTATAAAAATAAATGACAGGGATACAAGCAAAGATGAAGGCATCGGTGGAATCGGAGCCTACCAATGTGCCAGGGATCATCCAGCCCAAAACTCCAGCTACCACCGAAGGCACAAAAATGGTTAGTACGATCCTTGTCATCGACATATCTTTTTCGGTAACCCCTTTCTTTATATCATAAGCTTTATAATGCTGGGTACCGGCCAGGAAAATGCCCACACCAAGAAACATGCCCACACCTGCTGCAATAAAAGCGGCACCCCATCCATAGACAATGTATAGGGCTGCTCCAAAAAAATTGCAGATAAAGGCCCCGATATTGATACCCATGTAAAAGATATTATAGCCATCATCTTTTTGCTTTACATATTGGGGTGTTGTATACACATTGCCAAGCAGGGTGGAAATATTCGGTTTAAAGAAACCATTACCCAGTATCACTAAAGTCATGGACAGATAGAGCATAGGTAAATTATGAACAGACATCAGGCAATAGCCAACTCCCATCATCAACCCGCCCATGATAATAGATCTTCGATAGCCGAGGTAGCGGTCGGCCAGCAAACCTCCTATAAACGGGGTGAGAAATACCAGGGCTATAAATGTTCCGTACAGATCGGCAGACTCTGCTTCTGTCATGGCATAACCGGTTTTTACATCTTTTAAATAAAGGGTAAAGATGCCGATCATCAGGTAGTAGCCAAACCGTTCCCACATTTCAGAGAAAAACAGGAAGGGCAATGCTTTGGGATGTTTCTTCCACATACGAGAAAGTTTAATAAGTAAGATAATGAAATTGGGTATAGGGGAATAAAAAAAGGTGGCTTTCAGGGCCACCTTTTTATTAATGGGAATATGTTATGCAGAGCCGGTTTTATCTCTTACGATCTGATCCAGTTTTTTAACCCGTGCAAAGATCAATAAGCCGCCCAGGATGGCTGCTACGGCAATGATGCCAAAGAAGATTCTTTTATCAGGCATTTTGTCCCAGAAGGTGGCCATTACACCGGCCACCTTTCCTCCTATGGAAGTGGATAAGAACCAGCCGCCCATCATCAATGCTGTGAGACGGGGGGGGGCCAGTTTGGAAACGAAGGAAAGACCAATAGGACTTAAACATATTTCACTTACTGTGAATACACCATAAGTCAGGAATAACCATATGGAGGATGCTTTATTGGTATAGATGCTTGGCACCGACATGACCGCAAATACCATGACCAGTGCACTCAACCCGGCAATTACCAGGGCCCACGCAAATTTGCTGGCTGTGCTTATGGGTTTTCCTTTTCGGGATCTCCATGCAAAGAAAGCAATGAGTATGGGTGTAAAGGCAACGATAAAGAATGGATTAATGGACTGGAACAATTCTGTATTTCCCACTTTGGCCACACCATTTGGTGGCCATTTGTCTTTAGGCATATTAGCAAAATAGGGGTCGGGGCCCATGGTTTTAATAGCATGCCCTGAATCATCCAAGGCCACTCTCATATAGCTGTCCAGACTGTCTACCTGCTGAGGTTTCGTTTCCAGACTTTGCAATGCATACACCGCATCCGCCGGGGCTTCCATGAATTGTGGAATGGAACGATCGGTATGTGATTCTGCCCATATAGTAAGCCCCGTAGAATTTTGGTTATAGATCGTCCAGAATATCACCGATACGGCAAACACAAACAATAAAGCACCAATACCTTTTCTGTCGTTTCCGGTTTCTTTTCTCCATAAACTAACATAGAAAGCAATGACGGGTACACAAGCGAAGATGAAAGCATCTGCAGAATCGCTGCCGAAAACATTTTTAGGAATTATCCATCCGAGTATTGCAAAAATGATCATGGGGATGAATACGGTGCCCAATATTTTAGAAGTTGGCATATCGCCGGGCTGCATAGGTCTTTTTATATCATATTCTTTTACATGCCTGAGGTTGATGGCAAGGGCGATGAGGCCGAGTATTAAGCCAATACCAGCTGCAGAAAATGCAGCCTGCCATCCAATTTTATTACGAAGGATGGCTGCAGCGAAATTGCAAAAGAAGGCACCGATATTAATACCCATGTAAAAGATATTATAAGCATTATCCTTTAAGGGTTTCAGGTCCTCCCTGTTGTACATATTCCCGAGCAGGGTGGAAATATTAGGTTTAAAAAAACCATTACCAATAATGATAAGGCCCATGGCGATATATGCCGTATATTCTCCGGGCAGGGCAATGGTAAGATAACCGGCAGCCATGAGTGAGCCGCCAATAAAAATGGATTTGATATATCCCAGGTACCTGTCGGCCAGCAAGCCCCCGATAAAAGGAGTGAGATAAACAAGCGCAATAAAAGTGCCCACCACATCAGCTCCCATCGCTTTTGGCAATCCTTTGCCTGTATTATTGGTCAGAAACAAAAAAAGAATCCCCACCATCAGGTAATAACCAAAGCGCTCCCACATTTCAGTAAAAAACAAAACATATAGTCCTTTGGGATGTTTGCCGGTATTTGCTGGTTGATTCATATTGCTGTTTTAAATTAAATAATCAGAACCCGGAGAAGCAGAGCTGGCGCTGCCTTCCCAATCGTTAGCAGCAACCAAAATACAGAAATTTACTCACCAAAAATTTTTTCGGATTATCTTTAGGCGATGTAGCTGATATTCGCAAGTCTGTAAGTTCCAATAACCAAACCAACTATGCGTATCCTTTTGCTAGGCTCTGGAGGCAGGGAACATGCCCTTGCTCTCAAACTCACCCAAAGTCCGCTTTGCGATAGCCTGTTCATTACACCCGGTAATGCAGGTACCGCTTTATGTGGTACTAACCTCAATTTTTCTGTCACCGACTTCGATGCCATCAAAGAATTTTGTATTCACGAGAAGATAGATATGGTGATCGTGGGTCCCGAAGAACCCCTGGTTCGCGGTGTGACAGATTTTCTGAAAGCTGTACCCGAACTGAAAAGTATCCGTATTATCGGTCCCGGGCAGCAGGCCGCCCGCCTGGAAGGCAGCAAAGCTTTTGCAAAAGGATTTATGCAACGGCATAAAATACCCACCGCCTCTTACCGCGAATTTACCCTGGACAATTTTGAAGAGGGGGTTGAATTTCTGAAACAGCATCCATTACCGATTGTACTGAAAGCCGACGGACTGGCTGCCGGAAAAGGAGTGGTGATCTGTGAAAACTACCTGGAAGCCATAGCCGAATTTGACCTGATGATCCAGCGGGCAAAATTTGGCGAAGCCAGCAAACGTGTGGTGGTGGAGCAATTTTTAACAGGTATTGAAATTTCTGTTTTTGTGATTACTGATGGCGAAAACTATGTACTGCTGCCGGAAGCCAAAGATTATAAACGCATCGGGGAGGGAGATACAGGTCCCAATACGGGGGGCATGGGTGCGGTAAGCCCTGTTCCGTTTGTGAATAAAGCGCTGATGAAGAAAATTGAACAGAAGGTCATCAGGCCAACAGTAGAGGGTTTGAAAAAAGAAAACCTGGATTATTGTGGTTTTATATTCTTTGGATTGATGATCATGGATAATGAACCCTACATGATTGAATATAATTGCCGGATGGGTGACCCCGAAACGGAAGTGGTGATACCCCGGTTGAAAAACGACCTGGTGGAAATATTACTGGCGGCAACCGATCACAGCCTGGATAAAATAAAAATCGAAACCGATCCCCGCACGGCTTGTACGGTAGTGGCCGTAAGTGGAGGCTATCCCAATGATTATAAGAAGGGATATGAAATAAAAGGGTGGGATACCATTAACACTGATGACAGCTTCTTATTTCACATGGGTACCACCATTATTGATGCAAAAGTGGTGACCAGCGGAGGCCGGGTATTCTGTATCACTTCATTTGGCAAATCTGTTTTTGATGCCGTGGAAATATCCAAAGAAGAAATGGACAAGGTTTCCTTTACCGGCATGGAATACCGCCGGGATATTGGGTATGAGTTTGAATAGGCTTCCCTTCAATTAATTAATGTAAATTGGCCCTCCATTAGCAAAGCTTATATGGAAGTACATTATCACGATTACCTGCAACTGGATAAGATCCTCAACGCTCAATTTCCTGAAAGTAATAAACGCCGGTTGCCGGCACACGATGAAATGCTGTTCATCGTCATTCACCAGGCTTATGAACTTTGGTTCAAGCAACTGCATTTCGAAACAGATTCAGTGGTTGCTATTATGAGTAAACCGGCCTTGAATGATAATTCGCCGGAATTGCAAACCGTTGTTCATCGGCTTCAAAGGATGGTCACTATCCTGCGGGTGCTGGTACACCAGATCGATATCATGGAAACTATGACGCCTATGGATTTCCTGGATTTCCGCGATATGCTTCGTCCCGCTTCTGGTTTTCAAAGCTGGCAGTTCAAAGAACTGGAAGCAAAACTGGGTTTAAAATTCGAACATCGGCACGGACAGGAATACTATACTGCTCAATTGAGAAAAGAACATGTTGAAGTGATCAAAAAAGCAGAACATAATACATCTTTATTAGAATTACTGAACAGCTGGCTGGAACGAACCCCTTTTTTAAAAGACAGCGCCGGGGATGATTTCTGGAACAATTACAAAAAAGTGTATAGCGATAGTCTTGCTGATGCAGAGAAAAATAACCTGGCGGCATTTGAAGAAATGTTTGAAAGCACTGCTGCCACCGGCCGCACACTATCTGCCACAGCATGTAAAGCGGCCCTGTTCATTATGCTGTACAGGGGCTACCCGCTTATCCAGCTTCCTTTTCAGTTGCTGAATGGTTTGCTGGAGATCGACGAACAACTCAGCTCCTGGCGTTACCGGCATATGAACATGGTGCATCGAATGATCGGCACCCGTATTGGCACAGGCGGCAGTACCGGGAAGGATTATTTAAAAGCAGCAGCAGATAAGCATTATATTTTCCGGGAAATTGCCCAGCTCAACAGCTTCCTGGTGGAAAGAAGAAAGCTGCCGGTATTGCCCCATGCTTTTGAAAAGCAACTGGGATTTGCAGCAAATTAAAAAGGGCTGTATTCAAACAGCCCTTTCCCTGATAATGAGTGAGAGTGTATGCTAAAACGTATAACGTATACCTAATCCACCCCAGCTGCCCACGAATCCGCGATTATCACCAAATTCAAAGGATGGCTGCCAATCGAGAGAAATATTAATAGGAGCGCCGCTGAATTTATAATCCAGGCCCAATACCCCATCAATTCCCGCATAGGCCCCATCGCCATACTTGGTATTGTAGAAGCCAACGTGTGCACCGGGACCAATATACCATTGAAGACCTGTGGCGCCGCTGATGGGCCCGTGGATCTCATAAAGACCGGTAAACCTTGCACCCCTGTTCCAGAAATAACCGATCAATTCCAGTGCATTATTTCCACCGCTCAGGAAATGTTTGAAAGAAATTCCACCGCCGTCCCACACTTTCACACCCAGGGCTGTCCGGTACGTTGAACTGTTGGCCGACTTACTTTGACTGAACGTAGCTGTAGTAACGAATAATACCGCAAATAGCACAAGTACTTTTCTCATAGTTGATTATTTAGATGGTAACTCAATAATTACAGCCCCCCAATTACCAGAATTGTGCCAGAATGAAAGCGACTGTAATAAAATGATAAACAGCAGATTAATTGACTTTTGCTGTCATGCGGATATACGCCGCCACCAGCACACCGGTGAGTGCAGGAATCATAAATGTATAGAAGCTTCCCAGGTAAGACCAAAGGGCCCCTGCAATAATACTTGCCAGCAAAGTGCAAATGCTTTCACAACTGGTATAAAAGCCAATGGCTGTGGCCGTGTTTTGTTTGTCGGCCAGGTTGGTGATCCAGGCCTTGATGATACCTTCCGTGGCAGCAGCATAAAACCCATAGATAAAGAATAGGATAAAGATCACAGGGATAGATGGCTCAAAAGCAAAACCCCCATATACCACAGCATATAGCAGAAAGCCGGTCAGCAATATTTTTTTTGACCCCATTTTATCGGCCAGCACCCCCATTGGGTAAGAGGCTGCGGCATAAACAAGATTGTAAAAAATATAGGCAGCGATGGTAATGCTGTCTGAATTGAAAATGATCCCATTGATAGCGATCGTATCCTCTCCAATTGCTTTTTTGGTGATCAGCAATAAGAAAACATCTGAACTGTTGAACAAGGCAAAAAACAACAGGGCCGCAGACACTTTTCTGAACTCGGGCGGAGCAATATTCCAGTATTTAAAAAAGGAAAAGAAATTGCCATTGCCCAATGTGGAGGAGGGGGGTTGTTTTTTTTCTTTTAGCAAAAAGAGGAAAAGTATAGATAAGATACCCGGGATAAAAGCCAGGTAGAATAAGGTTTCATAATCTCCGGGATACAGGAAGAGGAATACCAGTGCCGCCACGGGACCGATCGCTGCACCCACTGTGTCCATGCCCCGGTGGAATCCAAATACCCTCGACTTGGTTTCTTTAGTGGCTTCCTGCGAAAGGAGAGCGTCTCGGGCTGCCGTTCTTACCCCCTTTCCCAAGCGGTCCAGGGTCCTTACAAAGAATATCCATAACGGGTATGTGAAAGTGGCAATCAACGGTTTAGATACAGCGCTCAGGAAATAACCCAGTTTTACAAAAGGAAGACGGAGCCCTTTTTCATCACTCAGCTTCCCAAAATAGCCCTTACTGATACCGGCAGTAAAATTGACCACACCTTCCAGCACCCCGATCCAAAGCACCGAAAACCCGATCTGCTGTAAGTAAACCGGGATAACCGGGTACAGCATTTCACTGGCCACATCTGCCAGCAGGCTCACAACCGAGAGGACCAGGACTGTTCTGGTGATAATACGCATAGGTTGAAGATAGATAAAATGGTTTTTTTACAAGAAGTATCCATAAATCCACTGGCAAAAATCAAGCGATGACTTTATTGTGCATAACATGCAATATCGAATGAAAAACCTCGTTCTATCGTGAAATTGCATCCAGCCGATCCTTTGAAGAAACCAACCTGCGGCCCCGCATGTTAGCCCAACAAGGGTTTTGCTTTGCTAATTCAAATTATTTCCTCCAACTTTGCAACCATTAAATCCAATAATATAGAATGGGACTCTTCAACTGGTTTACACAAGAGATAGCGATTGACCTGGGTACTGCTAACACACTGATCATACATAATGACGAAGTGGTGGTAAATGAACCGAGTATTGTTGCCCTGAACCGCAACAATCCTAAGGAAGTGCTGGCTGTGGGTAAGAAAGCGCTGATGATGCATGAAAAGACTCACGAGAGCATCCGTACCGTCCGCCCGCTCAAAGATGGCGTTATCGCCGACTTCAATGCTGCCGAACTGATGATCAGGGAACTGATCAAGCTGGTTTACCCTAAAAAGCCTTTATTTCCCCCCAGCTGGAGAATGATGATCTGTATTCCTTCCTCTATTACAGAAGTGGAGAAGAGGGCCGTACGGGACAGTGCCGAGCAGGCCGGTGCCAAAGAAGTGTACCTGATCCATGAGCCCATGGCTGCGGCCCTGGGTATTGGCATTGATGTGGAAGAGCCGGTGGGTAATATGATCATCGATATTGGCGGTGGTACAACCGGTATCACCGTGATCGCCCTGGCCGGTATCGTTTGTGATCAATCGATACGCATAGCCGGGGATGAATTTACAGCGGATATAATGGAAGCATTAAGACGCTATCACAGTTTGCTGATAGGTGAACGTACTGCAGAACAAATTAAAATACAGGTGGGTGCTGCAATGAAAGAGATCGATAACCCGCCGGATGATTTTCCTGTTAATGGCCGTGACCTGGTAACCGGTATCCCCAAGCAAATTTTGGTAAGCTACCAGGAAATCGCTGAAGCATTGGACAAAAGTATTTTCAAGATCGAGGAAGCCATATTAAAAGCACTGGAGCAAACACCTCCCGAGCTGGCAGCAGATATTTACCGTCGTGGTCTCTATATCACCGGCGGCGGGGCCCTGCTCCGGGGATTGGACAAACGACTCAGCAGCAAGATCAAATTGCCGGTACATGTGGCCGATGACCCGTTGAAAAGTGTGGTAAGGGGCACGGGAATTGCTTTAAAAGAATATGAGCGATATCCATTTGTGATGAGATAAAACCAAAGACACAAGATACGAGGTACAAGAACCTTGTTACTTGAACCTTGTACCTTGCATTCTGAATCTTGTGCCTTAATACATGCGTAACGTATTTCTCTTTATCAGCCGGTACAGAACTTTTTTCACTTTCCTGATCCTGCAGGTGGTGGCACTGTGGTTTTTATATACCTACAACAAATTTCATCGTGCAAAATTCCTGGGTGTGGCCAATGAAGTAACCGGCCGCCTGAATACACAGTATGATAAAGTAGAGGATTATTTTACACTGAAAGCCGAAAATCAGCGGCTGAACAAACTCAATGATTCCCTTCTCAACCTTCTTCCCTCCAACTTTGAAAAGCGGGATACTGCTGCCACATTAAAAACCGATTCGGTGGCTTATGATACATCGGGACTTTACCGCCAGTATTTATGGCGGGATGCTAAAGTGGTTTACAACACGATCAATTTCGATAAAAACTATATTCAGCTAAACCGCGGGGCCAACCAGGGCATTAAAGACAATATGTCCGTGATCGGTTCAGATGGAAGTGCCGTGGGTGTGGTGGTAAATGTTAGCCCCAATTTCAGCGTGGTGATGAGTTTACTGCATGTGGAAAGCAAGCGCAGTGTGGTGCTGAAGAAGACCGGCAGTATGGGTACCGTTTCATGGGATGGAAAGAATCCCCTGTACCTCACCTTACCCAAAATACCCAGGTCAGATTCTGTACAGGTGGGCGATACCGTGGTCACCAGTATGAGTTCCAATTTCCCGCCCGGCTTTATGGTGGGAACGGTTGCTGAGATCATTTCGGATAAAAGCACCAATTTCTATGTGCTGAAATTAAAGACGGCGGCTAATTTCTTCAGCTTGCAACAGGTACATGTGGTGGAGAATATCTATTATAACGAACAGACCAAATTGTTGCAGGATTCCCGGAAATTGATTGATGACCCTAAAAATGCCAAAAAGTGAGTGACCTGCTGAGAAATATGATCCGGTTGGTGCTGTTCATTTTCATACAGGTGTATGTGCTGAACAAGATCCCGCACCTGCACCGGTTCATTACGCCTTACTTATATTATCTCTTCATTCTTTGGTTGCCCTTTTCCGTTTCCAGGCAATGGCTTTTATTCCTCGGTTTTTTAACGGGGTTGATCCTGGATTATTTCACCAATACGCCCGGGCTGCATGCAGCAGCCTGCACCCTTATCGCTTATGTACGCCCCTTCCTGATCAATATTCTCACACCCAAGGACACATATGGCTTCAATTACAGGGAACCATCTCCCAAAGGAATGCAATGGGCCCCTTACGCGGTATATGTGCTGGTGCTTACAGCCCTCCACCATGGGTATATGCTCTTCCTGGAATGGCTGAGCTTTGGAAGTTTTCTTGACTTTCTCATCAGGGTGGTGGCCACCACCGGTATCAGCCTGCTGCTCATTTTCACCGCAGACCTGCTGTTTCCGCGGAAACTAAAGTTCCGGACAAATACGGCCTGAGTGGTGATGGTTGACGGTCTGCCGGCCAGAAAATTTTCTTAAATCGAATTTTATTTTTCAAATAGATTTGGAAACCCTGTAGGGTAATTCGTACTTTGTATTCCTGTAAGTGATCTTCAGATCTTCCCGATGTATCGCACCGGGATCATACCTTATAGTTCGTACTTGTTTTATGCCTGTGTTTAACCAATCAAGAAGCCGTATCATCCGCCTCATCTTCCTTGTCGCCTTTTTGGTGATCATTGCACAACTTTTTTACCTGCAGGTGGTGGAAGGCAAATACAAACAGCTCGCCATGGACAATGCTGTCTATGCCAAAGTTGTATTTCCTGAACGGGGCATTATTTATGACCGAAAAGGGAAAGCCATTCTCAACAATACCATTATTTACGACCTGATGGTAACACCGGCAGAAGTAAAAGGAATTGATACACTGGAATTCTGCAGGCTTATCGGTATCGACACGACTGACTTCAAAAAAAGAATACTGGATGCGAAGTTTAAGAATACGGCAGTAAGACCATCCGTTTTTAAAGGGTTATTGACTCCGGATATACAGGCCCGGTTTGAAGAAAATAGCTGGAAGTACCCCGGCTTTACATTAGTAGAGCGTCCCCTCCGGATTTACCCCTTCAATGCAGCGGCACATATACTCGGTTATATCCGTGAAGCTGATCCCAAAGACATTGAACGCTCCGGGAATTTTTACCGGCAGGGTGATTATATCGGTAAAACCGGGCTGGAAGCGTATTATGAAAAAGTACTGATGGGACAACGGGGTGTGCAATACATGATCAAGGATAATAAGAACCGGATCGTTGGCCACTACGAGAACGGTCTCTTTGATACAGCCTCTGTTGCCGGAAGAGGATTGAGGACATATATCGATGTGGAGTTGCAGCAACTGGCTGAAAAGCTGATGACGAATAAAGTGGGTGGCCTGGTGGCTATTGATCCCAGGACCGGCGGTATCCTTGCCATGGTATCGGGGCCAAACTATAATCCGAACGACCTGACGGGTTCTGATGGCAGCAAGAATTTTGGCCGTATGCAACTGGATGTTACCGGGCCCATGCTCAACAGGGCCATTGCCGGTAAATATGAACCGGGTTCCACATTCAAACCATTAGGCGCACTCGTGGCATTGGATGAAGGAGTCATCACACCGGCTTATGGTTTCCCTTGTCCCGGCAGGTACACACTTTGCGGGCATGGCAAGCCTGCCTGTACCCATTCTGGTGGGGGACATGCTGCTAATCTTCGCTTATCCATCGCTAATTCCTGTAACTCCTATTATGCGCATGTGTACAGGCTTTCTGTAGATAATCCTAAATATGGTAATGTGAAGATGGGTTACCTGAAATGGAAAGAATATATGAACAGGTTTGGCCTGGGTGTTCGCCTGGGTGTGGACCTTCCCAACGAAAGCGGAGGAGGGATCCCGGATACATCTATTTATAATAAAGAAAATAATGGGTACTGGACATCCTGTACCAATCTTACACTGGGCATTGGCCAGGATAAAATGCAAACCACCCCTTTACAAATGGCCAACGCCATGTGTATTGTTGCCAATAAAGGATATTATTATACGCCTCATTTTGTTCAAAAGATCGATGGCGAATCGGAGGAAGATACGGCGATGATGAATAAGTTCCGGGTAAGACATAATATCCTTACGCAAATACCTGACACAGCTTACAACGAAGTGATTGAAGGGATGGCCGATGTGGTAAAATTTGGTACGGCAAGAATTGCACAGATACCCGGAATAGAAGTATGTGCTAAAACGGGGACGGCGGAAAACTATACGATACTGGATGGCCGGAGGATCAAACTGCCGAATAATTCCATGTTTGTATGCTTTGCCCCGAAAGAGGATCCCAAAATAGCGATCGCTGTGTTTGTACAAAACGCCGGCTTTGGCTCCACCTGGGCCGGTCCTATTTCACGTATCATGATTGAGAAATATCTCAATGATACATTAATGACAAAAAGTGTGGCCGATGTGGAACGCATTTCCAATACAGACCTGATGCCCGCTTATTTTAAAAGAATGCAGTACAAAGAAGATTCCATCAGGGCTTATAAATGGTTTCAGACCACGAACGACAGCAGTTATATCCAGAAATATGTTTCAGTGGATAGTGAAAGAAGCAGGAGCTTGCCAGGAAAAGATCTTCCATTGCCTGTTAAAGACGAAAACGAAAAGATCGTGGCAGTGCTGCCCGCAGAAAAGCTTTCACGTAAACAAGGAACGAATAAGCCAATATGAGGCAACAGAACCCGGCCATATCAAAAGGAATTGACTGGAGTTTAGCAGGTATTTACCTGTTGCTGGTGGCTATTGGACTCACGGCCATTTTTGCTGCAACCTATAAAGAAGGGGACCCGGTTTTTCAGAGTTTTATCAATTTCAAAACGGATTACAGTAAACAGTTTTATTTTTTTATCATAGGTACTGTTATTGGCTTCTTCATTCTTCTCACAGACAGTAAATTCTTCTCGGCCACTGCCAATCTCCTGTATGTGATCGGTATATTCATGTTATTGCTGGTGTTCCCTTTTCACTCGAATATCAAAGGAACGGAGTCGATCGTAAAGCTGGGGGCCTTTAACTTTCAGCCGGCAGAACTCTGTAAGATTTTCGTGGCGCTGGCCCTGGCAAAATATCTTTCCCGGCCAGAAACGGATTTTTCGAAAACAAGATCACAACTGATCGCGGCCGGTATTGCCTTATTTCCTGCAGCGCTTACCCTGATGCAAAGTGAGACAGGACTGGCCCTGGTTTATTTCTCCTTTTTTATTGTGATGTACCGGGAAGGGCTTCCGGCCATGGTACTGATCATCGGGTTTTCCATAGCAGCATTAGTAGTGGCCACTATCGTTATCGAACCGAATACATTGGCCATCGCCCTCACAGCCCTTATGCTGCTGACTCTATATTTTTTGCGCCGCCAAATAAAACGCAACCGGGGATTATTAGTTACCATTGTTTCGATCTGGGTATTATGTGTGGGCATTCAGCGATTTGCTGTTCCTGTTATCTTCAAGAACATATTACAGAAACACCAGGTGGAACGTATCTATGATCTTTTTGGAAAGAACAATCCTTACCTGAAAGATGGCGAAATGCCGGTGGTGGTGGACAAGAAAACAAAAGAAAGTGGCAGTAGTTATAATGTAAAACAATCCAAGATCGCCATAGGAAGCGGCAGGGTGTTTGGAAAAGGATTGCTGAACGCCACACAAACCCGTTATGATTTTGTACCCGAACAGCGAACAGATTTCATCTTTTGTACAGTAGGGGAAGGTTTTGGTTTTACTGGCAGTTTTGTGTTGCTTGGATTATATCTTATTCTCCTGTTCCGGATCGTTACCATTGCCGAGCGGCAACGGAGTACGTTTAGCCGTTGCTATGCTTATGGCGTGGCTTCGGTTTTTTTCTTCCATATAGCTATTAATGTTGCGATGACAGTGGGGCTGGCGCCTGTTATCGGTATCCCGCTTCCTTTCATCAGCTACGGAGGTACTTCCCTTTTAACGTTTACGATCCTTCTCTTTATCCTGATCCGGCTGGATGGCGACCGGCAGATGGTACTGCGTTAGATCAAAAAGGGATTGGAAATTGAGAAATTGTGATGCAACTTGCAGCCATGCGCATCATTCCCTTATCAGAAGGCACGTTCACCATCGACGGCACCAAATTATTTATTCCTTTTGATGAAAAGGCAGATGACCTGCAGGCAAGATCGAAAGGAAGCCTGTTGGTGGAGATACAGCCTTTTGTGCTGGTAACTTCAAAAGATATTTTATTACTGGATACCGGGCTGGGGTTTGAGAAAAACGGCAAGATGCAACTTCACCAGAATTTGATCGATGCGGGTATCAATCCTGCTGAAGTGACCAAAGTGCTGATGACACATTTACACAAAGACCATGCGGGCGGGGTGGGTATTGAAAGAGAGGGCCTGGGGGAGCGTTTGTCCATGCCGAATGCAAAGTATTATGTGCAGCGAACGGAGCTGGCTTTTGCTTTTGAAAAAGCGTTTCCCTCCTTTATTACAGAAGAACTGGAATGTTTAAAAAATAATGAACAGGTGGTACTGCTCGATGGCAATGGTATTATTGATGATTACATATCTTATGAGATATCGGGCGCTCATTCACCGTATCACCAGGTGTTTTGGATAAAGGAGGAGGGGGAGACCGTTTTTTTTGGAGGTGATGAGGCGCCACAGTTACACCAGATGAAGCACCGCTTTGTGGCCAAGTATGACTTTGATGGGAAGAAAGCCATGCAACTCAGGCAACAATGGTGGGAGCAGGGGGAGAAGGAGAAGTGGAAATTTTTGTTTTATCATGATGTAAAGAACCCGGTGTGGGAATTTAAATAAAAAGGCCAACTCAATGAGCTGGCCGTGCTAACCTATGAAAAACACCTCATTCAAAGAAGGTGAAATTATAACATGCTTTTTGTTCGACGGATACCGCCTCCTTGCCGTTTGTTTTGGATCCGCTCTTTAACTTCTTCCCGTAGTTTATTAGTGAAGTCTAATTGCCCTTTGAATATATCATTAGCCCGTTGTTCCCCGAATACAGGTTTGAATTCATCCCTGAATTTCACTCTCAGCTCAGCCACTTTTAATTGGAGCATGGGCCTGTCGGTCTTGAATTCCCTGTGCGTCTTTCTCAATTCGGTCATATAACGGAGAAAGATAGGAGCGAATTTTTCCGATTCAGCTTTGGTCATGTTCAACCGCTTCTGAATATATTCCTGCATCCTTTCCTGCAGTTTTCCTCCTTTGTCCTCTGCAGGCTCATCGGTTTCCTGCGCAAAGCAGGCCACCGTAGTTGAGAAGAACAGGGTCAATATGAATAATAATTTTTTCATGTCTTCTTAATTAAAGAGTAAGGCTTCCTCGTCTGTGGCGGTTTCGGCATCGGAGGTTTCTTCCAGGAACTTTTTCAATTCCGTTTCAGAAACATCTTTCAACAACTCTTTTATTTCGTCATCAGGTTTATTGATGGCAACATCTTCTTTGGTTGCATCGTTACCGGAAACTTCCTGGATAAAATCAGTCAGTTCTTTATCACTGGTCTTTTTGATTTCTTTTTCCAGCTTCTTTTCAAATTTTACAAATGACTTTGCAGGATCGCTGTTTTGTTTATTGATCACAAAGAAAGCGGCTAAAAACACCACTCCGGTTACCACGGCCGCCGCAGCATATTTAAACCAGTTGCGGCTGGTAAATGAAACCAGTTTTGCCGGCTGTTTTTCTTCCACAGCAGGGGTGCTGAGTGTATCAAAATAACCCTGCGGAACGCTGAAAGGTGTTTCTTTCTTCAATCCACTCAGGAAAGGAGATATTTCTTTCAGCTCGTCAGCAACAGATTGCTCCGTATTACTGATTGCTTTTAGTACATTTTTTTCCAGCCCCTCAAAATAACCCTGGGGCACTTTGAAAGGCATTTCTTTTGAAATTCCTGCGAGCACAGATGACAGATATCCCGTTTCTTCCCCAACACCGGAAGCCTGGAGGGCTTTGATGCGGTTGAGCACCTGCTCAGCCAGGCCGTCAAAATATCCCACCGGAACGGTATAGACATTTTGATTGGGTACACCCACCAGCCTGCTGTTCAGTTCCTGCAACTCATTCAATATGTTGTCTTTTTGTGTCATTTTATCTTTTTCTCCCGGCCCAGGCCAGGGAAATCATTTAATAAGATGGTTACCAGCCTTCGAAGTTTAATGATTTAGCATATAATCCTCGATTTTTTTAACAGCATGGTGGTAACTGGCTTTTAATGCTCCTTCGCTGGTTTCCAGCACCCTGCTCATCTCTTCATATGGCATTTCGTCATAATACCGAAGTGAAAACACAACTCTTTGTTTTTCAGGCAATTGCTGTATGGCTAATTGTAATTTCCACTCTATCTTATTGGCATCGAAATGTTTATCTGCTTTGATCTTATTGCTTAGGCCGCTTTCCACATCGCTCAGGCTCACGGAGGTCCTTTTTTTCTGTTGTTCCAGGTAGGTCAGGCACTCGTTGGTGGCGATCCTGTAAAGCCAGGTATATAACTGGCTGTCTTCCCGGAAATTTTCTAGTCCGTTCCACACCCTTATCAGCACATTTTGCAGTACATCATTAGCATCTTCATGCTCGATCACCATACGGCGGATATGCCAATAGAGCTTTTCCTGGTATTTCCTGATCAGGGACGTGTATGCCTTTTCTTTCGTAACGGGGTTACGGAATTGTACGAGCAATTCACTATCGCTGGTGGTCGTCAGGGACATGGGCTGTCGGGCTTTGGTGACTTAGAATATTGGAAAATGGTTTTGTTTAAAGTCATTTGTCTGCTAAAAATAAAAAAGCAGACCCAATTTTAAAAGGGCCTGCCAGAATACTTTAGGACAATATATCAACTTTATTTTTTTCTGGACATTACTTTTTCCGCAGCAGCCACGATATCCGGAATATCCAGCCCGTATTTTTTGAGCAGATCTTTAGGAGTGCCGCTTTCGCCAAATGTGTCTTTGGTGCCCACATATTCAATCGGTATGGGGAAGTTCTTCGAAGCGCATTGGGCAATAGCATCGCCTAATCCGCCAATGATATTATGTTCTTCAGCAGTAACCGCACATTTGGTCTTCCGGATCGATTGGATAACAGCTTTTTCATCCAGCGGTTTGATAGTATGGATATTGATCACTTCCACACTCACGCCTTTTTCCTGCAGTATCGCACCGGCCTGTATGGCATTCCATACCAGGTGCCCGCAGGCAAAAATGGTAACATCAGTTCCTTCCGAAAAACATTGTGCTTTACCTATTTTAAAATCTTCTTCTTTTGTAAAAATGGGCCATGAGGGGCGACCAAAGCGCAGGTAAACAGGCCCCACATAATCAGCGATGGCCATGGTAGCGGCTTTTGTTTGTGCATAGTCGCAGGGAACGATCACTGTCATTCCGGGCAGCATTTTCATCAGGCCAATATCTTCCAGTATCTGGTGTGTGGCGCCATCTTCTCCTAATGTGAGCCCCGCATGCGATGCACATATTTTTACATTCTTTCCGCTGTAAGCAATGGATTGACGGATCTGATCATACACACGTCCCGTGGAAAAATTAGCGAAGGTGGTAGTATAAGGAATTTTTCCACCAATGGTCAACCCTGCTGCAATACCCATCATATTGGCTTCAGCTATGCCACATTGAAAGAACCGTTCCGGGAATTCTTTCATGAACTGATTTAGTTTCAACGAGCCCGCCAGGTCGGCTGTAAGGGCAACAATATTTGGATTTTTACGGGCTGCTTCGGCAATACCATCTCCAAAACCACTGCGGGTGTCTTTATTCCCGGTCGACTGAATTTCTTTGAGCATCATGAAGGGGTATGATTTGATAGGGTGCAAATGTAAGCCAACAGGGTAAAAAATGGCAAATGGGGAAAGAAAAGGGTAAAAAGGGAAGGGTAGATGAAGGTAACAGCCGGTAAAGCCCGGATTGAACCCAGCCCTGTAAAACAATTAGTTCAATTCCCCGGGAATGCTTCCAAAAACCGTTTCATCGGCTTTTAGCCTCAGTTCCCATTTCCAGGCCGAAGCCATCATATCATCGAGGGAAAATCGGGTTTCCCACCCCAACAGTTTTTTGGCCAGGTCATTATTGGCATAAACGGCCACCACATCACCATGCCGGCGCGGACCTATTTCGTAATTGAGCTTTACACTACTCACTTTTTCAAATGCATGAATAGCTTCCAGCACGGTAACGCCGGCACCGCTTCCCAGGTTAAATACCTCACAGAGTCCGGTATTATTTCCATCTTCCAGGTATTTGATAGAAAGTGTATGCGCATGGGCCAGGTCGCATACATGAATGAAGTCGCGTAAACAGGAACCATCTCTTGTTGGGTAATCATTTCCGTGAACAAACATTTTGGGCAAACGCCCAATCGCTGTTTGTGTAATAGCAGGTACAAGGTTCTGGGGCTTGCCCACCGGCATTTCTCCAATGATAGCCGAAGGATGAGCACCCGCCGGATTGAAATAACGAAGTAATATGCATTGTGTGCCCGAACTTTTGGCAAACTCATTTACGATCTGCTCTCCCATTTGCTTGGTGTATCCATAAGGAGACTCAGCCGGTTTGGGAGGTGTGCTTTCTGTAACCGGTATTTCATCAGGGTTGCCATATACGGTGCAGGAAGATGAAAAAACAAAATAAGGTACCTGGAACTCTTGTACACATTTCAGCAAACTGATAAGGGAGTTGAGGTTGTTTTCGAAATACATCAGGGGATGTTCTACGGACTCACCCACAGACTTATAGGCTGCAAAATGGATCACACCCCGGATATCCGGGTTCTCCTGGAAAATGGCGAATGTATCATCAAAATTGCAGAGGTCTACTTTATAATTCTTGATTTTTTTGCCGGTGATCTGTTCAATACCTTTTAAGATATTGGCACTGGAACGGGAGTTGTTGTCTGCCGATACCACTTCATAGCCGTTATCAATAAGATCAACTATTGTATGCGAGCCGATATAGCCGCAACCGCCTGTTACTAGTATTTTACTCATAAAAAATCCCGGCAAAAATCAGGTTTTTTATTTTAATGTGGTAACTCCCGTCAAAACAACCTGATAATAAAATAAACCCCGGCTGCCAGCAGGGCGCTGATAGGAATGGTGAGCACCCAGGCCCAGATAAGATTAATGGTAACGCCCCATCTTACTGCAGATAAGCGTTTGGTGGCGCCTACTCCCATGATGGCGCCAGTGATCGTATGGGTGGTGCTAACGGGTATCTTTAAAGCTTCCGTAATAAATAAAGTAAGAGCACCTGCCGTCTCGGCAGCCACCCCTTCAAAGGGAGTGACTTTGGTTATTTTGGTGCCCATTGTTTTTACAATTTTCCACCCACCGCTCATTGTACCCAGGCCAATAGCCGCATAACAGGCGATGGGCACCCAATTAGGCATTTGTTTGAAGTCGGTGATATTGCCGCCGGCTATCAGTGCAGCCGTAATGATACCCATAACTTTTTGTGCATCATTTCCGCCATGACCAATACTGAATGCTGCGGAAGATACCAGCTGTAATCTTTTGAACCATTGGTTGGAGCGGTGTGCATTGAGGGTGCTGAGATAAAGGGCAAATACAGCCATTACCATCAGGATGAATGCCAACAGGATCCATTTGAAATTCTTGGAATAGAGGATGACCTGAACTATATAATTGTCATAATCGGTCTTTTTTGCCAGCACTTCTTTGTTAAACTCAAGGCTGGTCGATAAGAACACAATAACGAAAAGGATCACCACTACGGAAAATATCTTTGATGTCCATCCTTTTTTGAATGAGCTGAGGAACCAAAGCGACATGATAAATGCCATGATCATACCGATCACCGGTGCCAGCAAAATAAAGCTCGCTGTTTTGAGAATTACGGAGGAATTGACTGCTCCAAAACCACCCGCTGCTATAGCAGCCCCTGCAAAACCCCCGATCAATGTGTGAGAAGAAGATGAAGGGATACCCAGCCACCAGGTGAGCAGGTTCCAGGCGATGGCGGCTATCAAGCCGGCAAAGATCACATACATCATCACACTGTCTTTGCCGGGTGTGGGATCTATTATATCCGATTTTACCGTTTTGGCTACGGTATCGGCCACACCATGATCTTTAAAAATAAAAAAGGCAACTGAGTTGAACAAAGCTGCCCACAATACTGCCTGGAAAGGAGTAAGGACTTTGGTGGATACCACTGTAGCAATGGAGTTGGCCGCATCATGAAATCCATTGATATAATCAAAAATCAGCGCCAGGGCTATAATGGTAATAAGAAAGGGTGTCATAAATAACTGTCAGTGATAGAGGTGAATTAGGCGTATTTAATAATGATGGACTCTATCACATTACTCGCATCTTCACATTTGTCGGTTACGATCTCCATTACCTGGTAAATTTCTCTTTTCTTGATCACTTCTTTTGCATCGGGTTCCGTATCAAACAATTTTTCAATACTCATGTCAAAAACATCATCGGCCTGGTTTTCTATACTGTTTATTTTAACCAGTGCTTCTGTAATATTCCGCATGTTCTTCATATCACGCAATTCAATAACTGCAATACGTACCTGCTTGGCCCCCTGTTCGATCAGTTCGGCAAATTTCTGCATCCCCAGGTCATTGGGGTTGATCCTGTAAAAGTTGATCTTTTTGGCGGCTGCATAGATGTAGTCGGCAATATCATCCAGCGAGGTGGCCAGGTAGTGGATATCCTCGCGGTCAAATGGGGTGATGAAATTGCGGCCCAGTTCGGTAAAAAGGTTATGGGTCAGCTCATCGTTGGCATGTTCCAGGTCCTCGATCTGGTTAATGATGGCGCCTCTTTTGTCAAAATCAGGCTCTTCGATTACATCTTTTAGTAAAGAGCCCATTTTGGCCACATTATCAGCCACTTTTTCAAACAACTCATAAAAAATCCTGTTCTTAGGCATAAAGATCTTGAGGAAGGAATTAAGTGCCATAGTGTATGTTAGTTTAACTGGTTGCGAAAATACCGGGCTTGGCCAAGGTGGGTAGCGGCGGGCGGATAATTAATAATTAATTAATATAGAGATAAAATTAGGGTAACATTTCAATAACAAAGACTTTATATTGCAGCAATTTTAAGCTGTCTATATGTCTTTGGCAAAATTGATTTGGATCCGGCCGGTTTTTTTGATTTTTACGGGTTGTTTCACCGTACCAGCTTTGGCTCAATATGACCCCAATAATGGTTTCCTGGATGCTCATTTTGGTAAACCTGTTACGTTTTCTTCAAAAGACAGTAGTTTCTCCCTGGGTATAGGGGGCCGTATTCAAAGTCTGGCGGAAGTCCGACACGATCTGAATAATGATCAGTCTGTAATCGACTTCTCCATCCGGCGTCTCCGGCTGAATTTTTCAGGAAATGCCATCAGCCAGAAATTCACCTATCGTGTTCAGCTTTGTTTTTCACAACGCGATGTGTCGTCCGATAACTCATTGGTACAGAACAATCTTTTTTTAAGGGATGCCATGCTATATTATTCACCCAATAAAAGATGGCGATTTGGATTTGGGCAAACGAAACTTCCGGGTAACAGGCAGCGTCAAACCTCCTCTGGCAACCTCCAGTTTGCAGACCGCTCAAACACCAATGGATTATTTACACTGGACAGGGATAAGGGTTTCTGGATCGTGAATACCATCCGCACCAAAAAAAACCTGATCATCAGTAATTCGCTGGCAATTACCAGTGGGGAAGGCAGGATCATTTCTGACAAATCGGCCGGCCTTTGTTATTCATTCCGTACAGAGATACTCCCCTTTGGGGAGTTTAAAAATAACGGTGACTATGTAGAGTCTGATCTCTATTTTGAGGAAAAGCTGAAATTCTCTATAGGATTTTCTTACAGCTTTAATAACAAGACCAGCCGGGTGGCCGGTCAGCTGGGGGAATACCTGTACAATAATCAGCGGGCGGATATTCATTATTATGGTACAGACCTGGTGATGAAAAAGAAAGGCTGGTCATTTACCGGTGAATTATACCGGAGAACATCCAGGAACGGCATTAGTATCAACCCGGCCAATACATCTAAAATAAATTTTGTTTATAACGGAACGGGGCTTTTACTGCAAACCGGTTACCTGTTTACCAAAAAAGATGAGTTTGCCATACGATATGGCCGCACTGCCCCTGATAAGGAGATTACTACATATACTTCATTGTTAAATGAATACATGCTGGCCTATTCACATTATTTTTTCCGGCATAACCTGAAACTGCAAACTGATGCTGCTTATTTCAAAGGCCCTGCTCAAAAATACCTGCAGTGGAGATTTACCGGTATAGTTACCTTTTAAATCCCTCCTTCCATTTTCTCCGGCTTGTTTTCCGCTTTCTTTTAAGGGTTAAAAGCTCTTAAGCCATGATTAGGCGGCATATAGGTCCCGTTAACATTCCGGTAACATTGAGGTTACAATTGCATAACATGGGAGTAACATGACGGTAACATACCGGGCACACCTTTGCCGCAAATAATTCTGCTATGAATTTCAGGTTACGATCTCTGTTTAGTGTTGTTCTCTTTTTCTTTATTTCAGGTGTAAATGCACAGGTTCAAACCGTGAAATTTTCCGGCAAAGTTCTCAATACCAGGAATGAAGTATTACCAGGGGCAACTATTTTAGTTGCTGGTGAAGAAAAGCAGGTCATAGCAGATGTGGAAGGCAGATTTTACGTTTTACTGGAACCCGGCAAAAAGTACACATTCAAAGTGTCAAATGCGGGATATGAGACCAAAGAGATTACAGAAATAGATGTGCTGAATAATCAGGATAATTATTTAGAAATCGTATTACAGGAAAGCGCAAAGACAAGTCTCGAAGGAGTTACGATTCGCACATCGTCCCGCAGGCAGGAAAATACCAATGCGCTGCTGAGTTTTCAAAAAAACAATATTGCCCTTTCCAGTGGTCTGGCAGCCGACTTCATTCGTCGCACCCCTGACAAAAATACGGGCGAGGTGCTTCGCAGAGTTAGTGGCGCTTCCATCCAGGATAATAAATATGTTATTGTAAGGGGGTTGAGTGACCGGTATAATCAGGCGTTGCTAAATGATGCACAGATGCCCAGTTCAGAACCGGATAAAAAAGCATTTTCTTTTGACATTATCCCCGCTGCTATGATTGATAATATCATTATCAATAAGACAGCTACCCCCGATTTACCCGGGGAGTTTGCAGGGGGGCTTGTACAAATCAATACCAGGGATATACCGGTTAAAAGCCAGATATCGACAAGTTTTTCGGTAGGCTATAATTCGCAATCTACATTTCAGGATTTTATAAGTAATCCCCGAAACCCTACCGACTGGCTTGGATTTGATAATGGAGACAGAAGTTTACCTGCAGGATTGCCTTCTATTACAGGGTATCGTTCTCTTTCAGATGCGCAAAAAATTGAAAAAACCAAAGAATTGTTTAATGGAGGTGTATATTCTGAGAAGATCAGAACAGCGCTCCCCATCACCACTTTTAACCTGTCCTGGTCAAATGTAGTTAAGTATAAAAACAATGCAAGTTTTGGATCATTAATTTCAGTATATCATAGACAAGGGATGATAGTGTATGATGAAGTGGAAAGAGGACGTTATGAACAGGTAAGGACCCCTATTTTTAGTGGTTCAGAAATTCAGAACAGGTATTCAGTAACTGCCGGCGTTTTGGCCAACTTCAGTTATGTAAAAGGAAAACATAAAATTTCTTTCAAGAATCTATTCAATCAGCTATACGAGGATAATTATTATAATCGAACACTCAATAATACAGGGCGGCTTCAAATTGTATCGCTTCGATCTTCCTTTTTAAATCAGCGTTCCTTATACAGTGGACAATTAGAAGGAGAACATATACTTACTAAATCAGGTATAAAGCTGAAATGGAGTGGTAATTTTGCATATAATAATAAAAAACAGCCTGACTTCCGGACGGCCCAATATGTAAAGAGTATTTCCGACCCCAATGCGGAGTTTGAAATGGATGATGATGATACCCGGCGCTTTTTTTCAACACTTGAAGATTTTACAACTGGCGGCAATGGTTCACTTTCAGTACCATTTACTTTGGGAGGTAAAAAGCAAACTATGAAAATGGGAGGCGGATCAGTACTTCGCTTCAGAGATTTTCAGGCAAGGGTGTTTCGTTACCGGCCAGCTTCAACGTCAACGGACATAACGATTCCATATGATCAGGCATTTTTACCATCAAATATAAGCGCAACAGGGTTGTATCTTGATGAGCAAACACAAAACACAGACAAGTATTTTGGTGTTTCTGCACTTAACTCTGGTTTTTTGATGTTTGATAACCGGTTATCCGAAAATCTCCGGATTATTTGGGGGGTAAGAGCTGAGTATTTTGAGCAGTTTCTTACTACAAAGGATCTTTCGTTGAAACGGGTGGTGGTGAATACAGAGAAATGGGATTTTCTTCCTTCTGTAAATCTTACATACAGTATCAATCCACGGCATCAGGTCAGGATATCAGCTTCGCAAACAGTGGCAAGACCAGAGTTCAGGGAGATTGCTCCATTCCAGTTTTTTGACTATGAGCAGATATGGGGTGTAAGCGGTGATGTGGACCTGAAAAGAACAGCCATCATAAACGGCGATATTCGTTATGAATATTATCCAAAGCCAGGAGAAGTTCTTTCAGTAGGCATACTTGCAAAAAATTTTAACGATCCTATAGAATTAAGAATGGATCCTGGAAGTAATGGGGACCGCTGGTTATTTAACTACGCAAATGCAGATAAAGCCACTCTTTATGGAGCTGAAGCCGAAATCAGAAAGAGCCTTGATTTTATTAATTCTAAACTGAAGGATCTGACATTTGTGGGTAATGTTACTATACTAAAATCAAAAGTAACATTGACCACAGAACAGGCAAGTGGCACAAAATCGGAACAAGACAGGCCATTGTATGGACAATCGCCGTACCTGATCAATGCAGGGTTTCAGTATTCTAAAGGATCCTGGAATGCAACAGTTCTCTACAACAGGATCGGTTCACGCCTGTCACTTGTTGGAGATCCTGCGGGTGCCGGATTCTATGATATTTATGAAAAGCCCAGGAACCTGCTGGATATACAACTTTCCAAAAAAGTATTGAATAATAAAGGAGAATGGAAAATTACGATCTCTGATTTGTTGAATAATCAGTTTGCGTTTTATGACAACCCTTCTTCAAAGGCTGCTTACCAGTATAACCAGGGGGATCGTATAAATTATGCATATAAACCCGGTACCACTGTTACAGTAAGCTTTAACTATGATTTTGATCTTAAAAGGAAATAACTAACACTTAATCAATAAAAGAAAACTAAAAAAGTATGAATACGTTTAAATCTCTTTTCCTTATGGCTGCAGTTGCCATTTCGGCAGCTTCATGTGTAAAGGTAAACTTTGACGATGGTGATGATACAGGCGGAGGCGGAGGCGGAAATCCTGATGATCCAAATGTTAGCCGTGTATTGGTAGGCTCATACGAACGAAATATTACACTGGATGGAGGCGTTTATACCTTGAAGGGGTATGTTTATTTCACTTCGGGCACCACGTTAACTATCCCGGCCGGCACAATCATTAAAAGTGATGTATCACAGAAAGGTGCATTGATTATTGAGCGTGGAGCAAGGGTGGAAGCTCTTGGAACTGCTGCCAAACCGATCATCTTTACTTCCGGTAAGCCTGCGGGATCAAGGGCTCGTGGAGATTGGGGCGGTATTGTAATTTTAGGAAATGCACCTACGAACAGGCCATTGTCTCCTGCTCCTTTGATTGAAGGTGGTGTTGACCGTCGATATGGAGGGACGATTGTAAATGATAATTCAGGTACATTAAAGTATGTTCGTATCGAATGGGCAGGCATTGCCGCAGAGCCAGGTTCAGAAATAAACGGACTTACTTTAGGAGGTGTTGGCAGTGGTACAACCTTAGAATATATTCAGGTTTCTTACGGAAATGATGATGCTTATGAGTTTTTTGGTGGTACGGTGAATGCAAAGTATCTAATTGCCTATGCAACTTCTGATGATGATCTTGACTTTGATTTTGGGTATACCGGAAAAATTCAGTTTGCTGTTTGTCAGCGCCGGCCTGAGATTGCAGACACAGATGCAGGTAATGGCGTGGAAGCGGATAATGACGGCTCCGGATCATCAGCTACCCCTTATACAAAGCCAATACTTTCAAATGTAACCTGGATTGGCCCTAACGGGGATCCGAATACCAATAGCCAATTAAATTTTGCAAACCGGTGGAGAAGAGCTGTGCGGTTTGAAGTCCACAACTCTGTAATGATGGGATTTCCCAAAGGCGGCTTTTCTATGGAAAGCGCAGCCACTGCAGATGCTTACAATACAGATGTGTCTGTATTTAAGAACAACTTAGTTCATGCACTGGTTGATGCATATAAAGTAGATGCAACAGCTGGTGGAGTTATCACTGCTGCTCAGGTAAAAACAAAAGCAGAGGCTAATGGCTGTGTTACATATACCGATCCTACAACGATCATGCTGGAAGCACCTTTTAGCTGGGATGCACCTAATTATTCACCTAAAACGGGATCCCCGGCACTTACCGGAGCGATTTTTACAGGGTTAGATCCTTATTTTTCGAGTGTTACTCATCGTGGAGCCGTGGGAAATACCAACTGGCTCACATCATGGACAAGCTTCACTCCACAAACAAATGTTTATTAATCTCATTTTCAATTTAATTAGTTTTACAAGGCCGTCTGATTCAGGCGGCCTTGTTTATAATACAGTATGAAGAGAATCCTGATATATACCGTTACCGTATTACTTTTTATGTTTGCTTCCTGTATTAATAAGCAACGCCCAAATAAGCAAGAGCTCCGGCCGGAAGAAATTGTTCTTCATAATAAGGGGACAGATGCCGAACCAGGTTTGAAAAACGCCGATAGCATGCAAGTCTTGTATTTCAATGATCCTGATGCAGATTCTATGCGATACACAAGGTTTTTCCGTTTCACTACAATCGTGGATTCCGCATCTTTAAATGTTATTGTTTTGAATCTGGATAAACCATTTACAGAATTTAGCGCCCCCAAAAAATGCCGGTCTGAAGGGAAGATGTATTTTTTTGGTAATCAAAAAGAGATAAAAACAATTTATTTCTCCACAAGATGTGATACCTGTTGTTACTTATATTTCATAAAGGATGGAAAGTATCTCTATTTCAATTTAACTGACACCGTCAATCTTAAGCTTAAAGAGTGGAAAAAGATCAGTAAGAGTCCTTAATGCAGATGCTTTGATAGGGCCATAATTATCTTTTTTGTCTACTGAGGTGATTTATTTGAAATGTGGCGGGTATTATTTTGTTCAGCTTTTGATGGATTATAAGCATATACAACCTGGTACACAGAACCATGAAGTTCGGGGAGTAACTGGCCCATTGAAAGGTATTGTTTTTGCGGCGTAGGCTCGCATATAGAATATTTTTCTCCTTGAAACACAATGGGGGTGCCAACAGGTTTGTCGAATTTAACTGCCATGGTTATGTGATGTGGATAGCTCAATACTATCATTGGTAGATTGTAAATTTCCTTAACAAGATAAAACAACAATGCAGCCCTGTCTTCACAATCACTCTTTTCATATAGTAAAGTTTGCTCTGGTGTAAGTCTTTTTTCTCCCCCAAATTGCCGCCGGTCTGGTTCAAAAAGAAAGGCATATCTCGTAAAATGCATCAGGAAGTCTACTCCATTTTTCTGGTTCATGCTCTTCAAAATTTTCTTCAGCTCAGGAATTAAAGACTTGTAAGTCTCTTTGCTCAGGGGAATATTAAAAAAGCTGGAATAGTCTACGACAGGGTAATTTGCAAAAATAGCAGCAATCTCAGGATTAAGTTTTACGCGGAATCTGTACTCATTTTCATAATAAGTAAACCGGATTTCTTTTTCTTTATATGCTTCTGGACTAAAGCCAGGCAGTTGAGTAACTTTATAGGTAAATGCTCTCTGAGCTTCCGGGAAATACAAAGGAATTTCATGAAATGGGGTAAAGTGAAAATCAATATTGCCACCATAATCATGGTAGTTCAGGCATACATATTGTTTCCCGTTTTTGGTGTGATAAGGCAGATTGTAAATCTCCTCGTCACTCTGTACATAAAAAAGCAATTTGTTTTGGCTGATACTAAGGGTGGCGTCATATCCCGATTTATTCAGCAAAAACCATTTGTATAAAGTGTAACGGTAGTAATTAGCGGTTTTAGGGCTAACCTGTTGTGCTGTTTTCCGGATGAGTTGGTAATAAAGCCAGTCATCCAGTTTATACGTTAATTTAAAATCCAGTAAAGATTGAATAATGGGCTGGTACCGGCTGTTATTGATCGAGGCATAGAAGGTCTGTATCGCTTCATCATTGAGTGTGGAATCAAAAGGAACAATAACCGAAGGGTCAATTTGAAGTTCGATGGTCTCGCCAAAAAAATCAAAGCTCAGGGGCATTGACCCGGTTTGAGCGGATGCTTTTTCCGGGGAGGTACAGCACAACACCCAAAGGGATAATATAAACAAGCGGGTTTTCAAGGCAACCGAATTAGCCACCAATGAAAATACGAAAATTAATAATTAGGTAATATTAAATTTTGGACAGTTTGGGGTTTATGCTTATAGCCCGACTACTGGAGTTTTAATAATTGTAAGTTAACCTTACTATAACGACGGGGTAACACATCACCGGCACTTTTGTACCAGCTCTTTTTTTCGTCTCGGTTGCATAATCCGGCGTTAGTAAGTATTTATCACCGGTAGCAGATTTTCTCATGCAGTTAACCATCCCGGGGAGGACAGTCCCGGGGTGGTTTTTTTGTTTATCCGCTTATGCATAACAGAACAGATCAGGCGGCCTTCTTTTTATGTTTGGTTTCGGCCAGCATAAAAATATATTCCAGGCATTGTGCTATAGAATTCGAGTAATCGATGTGAAGAGAAGGGGTGTTGTATAACCATTGTGCAAAATGAACGGTGAAATGTTCATCGATAGCAGGGATACAGCTAACCCCCATGCGGCTCAGGGCTTCCGCATTACAGGCCTGCTCATACTGGCCCCTGATAGGTATGGCGAGTATCTTTTTACCCAAATGCAGGGCTTCGGCCGGGGTTTCAAAACCAGCGCCGCAAATAATACCATGACAATTGATAAGGCTTTGATCAAACAGGTTTTTATTAACGGGGATGAATTTGATATTACCCGGTGTTTTTATCAGGGCCGTTTCTTTGGAAAATATTTCAAACTGGTAATCAGGAAGAGAGTGGAAAATGGCGGACAATTGTTTTTCACAATAAGAAGGGAGGTAAACGGTGATATGGCCCAGGTTGCCGGGTTCGGCCCGCAGGATATTTTCTTTGACTACAGCGGGAAAGATAAAATCATCATATTTTTTAAAGTGAAGCCCCGCATAGTGCGTTGCTTTCGCATAATTTTTCAACAACCATTCACCGGCTGCACTTCTTTTAACCGGGCGTGGCGTGGCCGGAGATTGAAAACTTGCCTGGTGCCCGAATTGAATAGAAGTAACACCCTTCTTTGCACAGGCTGCGGCAGTGATATAGTCAAAATCATTCAGCACAAGATCATATTTCTCCACCGGCAGGTCACGGACCTCCTGCTTCACCCTGCCAAATTGAAGTTTCTTCATGATCTGCCAGTAATCCAGCCCGCCATGGCAATTATAAAATAGACTGATGCCCTTACTGCGGAAGCGAACAGGGGCGTCGAGAGCAAGATTACTATTATCACCGCTTAAGAAAATATCGACAGTACCATATTTTTGAAGATGCGGCAATAATTCCATGGCCCGGCTGATATGACCGTTACCTGTGGCCTGAATGGCATAAAATATGTTCATATTACTGGATTTAAAAACGGAGCGAATTGATGAATAAACCCACTTCATCAGTTACCACACTGAGGGTGGGCGATTTTTTGTCCATCTGCACAATATGGCCCTGTGTTATTTTAGCTTCATCATATTGATAAATGGTCCATTCATTATTACAGTATTCCAGGGCGGTCAGGTTTTCCACCCAGTCACCGCTGTTGAGGTAAGTCACTTTACCGTTTCGGGTAACAAACTCTTTTATTTGCGGCTGGTGGATATGGCCGCAGATCACATAGTCATATTTTTTTTCAATGGCCAGCTCGGCTGCGGTTTGTTCAAAATCGGCGATCCAGGCCACGGCCTGCTTCACCCCGCTCTTGATTTTTTTACTGAAACTCATTTTTGGCCTTCCCATTTTTTTCAGGCACCAGTTCACTACACGATTCATTACTATCAGCCAGTCGTAACCATAACCTCCCAGTTTGGCTACCAGTTTGGCGCTTCCTTTAGTGGTATTGTCAAATACATCGCCATGAAAAAGCCAGGCCATTTTGCCATTGATCTCCATGACCAGTTTATCAGTGAGTTGAAAATTGCCGAGATTCAGGTCGCTGTACCGCCGGAGCATCTCATCGTGATTGCCGGTAATGTAAATAACGCGGGTGCCTGCGCTCAGCAGGTTCATGATCTCTTTGATCACCTGCAGGTGAAGGGTGGGAAAATACCTTTTACTGAATTGCCAGCCATCGATGATATCGCCATTGAGAATAAGTATCTGCGGGGAGATACTCTGCAGGTAGTTTACAATTTCTTTGGCATGGCAACCATAGGTTCCGAGGTGGAGATCCGACATGACCACCACATCAACTGATCTTTTTTGCATGAATACGGTTTGGTAAATTTCTTGCTTTACTATGAACTGAAAATTGCTGCATGATTAAGATTGTGTGAGATAATTGTGAACAAAGTTTTAAGTATGGTGTGCAAACGAGTGCATGTAAAGACAACATATTACCTGTACGTTATTTACTAAAAAATAGCAGACTGTTAATCTTTATGTAATCATTCCTTCATCTCTTTTTTAACCTCACTTCATATCAACACAGGAATTTCGCGGAGCAATTGAATGGGTTATCAAACTAAAACACTGAACTTATGAAATTAATGGAGTCTTTCCGTTTCAGACATTTACTTTTCCTTATGCTCTTTCTTATCGGGTCTTCATCTGTTGTGATGGCGCAACGGACCGTTAGCGGAAAAGTAGTATCTGCGGAAAATGAACAACCGCTTTCCGGCGCCACCGTTATGGTGAAAGGCACAAAAAAACAAACCGTTACCAGTGTCACTGGAAACTTCTCTATTGAAGCCGGGGATAGGGATATACTTGTGATCAGCAATGTAGGATACCTGGGCATCGAGGTAAGAACAGCTGACGCCTCCCTCATTTCCCTGAAAGCTGATGCAAGAAATCTTTCAGAAGTGGTGGTAACGGCATTGGGTATTAAGAAAGAAGCAAAAAGGCTGGGGTATGCAGTGCAGGAAGTAAAAGGAGCAGAGCTTATTAAAGCGAGAGAACCTAATCCTATCAATTCACTAACAGGAAAAGTGGCAGGTCTTACCATTGGTTCTTCCGCTGAGTTGCTGGGAGCACCGCAAATAATATTACGCGGCAGTGATGTTCGCCGCGGACAGGCCGCATTGATCGTAGTGGATGGGGTGCCTATTAATTCTGACTCCTGGAATATCAATCCTGATGATATTGAGAACATCACCATCTTAAAAGGACCTTCTGCTTCGGCCTTGTATGGATATCGTGGGCAAAATGGCGCCATTATGATCACTACCAAGAAAGGATCAAAAGATAAAAGAGGATTTGCAGTGGAGTTCAACTCCAGCACCATGTTTGAAAAAGGATTCAATGCCATTCCGAAAGTACAGGACTTGTACGGTCCCGGCGATCATGGTAAATATTCTTTTGTAGATGGAAAGGGTGGTGGCCTGAATGATGGTGACTATGATATCTGGGGCCCCCGTTTTGAAGGACAATTGATACCCCAGTACGACAGTCCTGTTGACCCCGTTACCGGCGTAAGACAGGGAACGCCCTGGACCAACAGGGGTAAGGATAACCTGAAAAGATTTTTACAAGCCGGGATCCTCTCCACCAATAATATCGCTATTTCTTCCAGCACAGAAAAAGCAGATATCCGTTTCTCCGTATCCAATACCTATCAGCGAGGGATTGCGCCGAATACGAGATTGAACACAACGAACTTTAATCTGACGAATACGATACGTTTTTCAGACCGGCTCCGTTTTGAATCCAATATCAACTACAATCGCCAGTTTACGGATAACTACCCGGATGTGGTATATGGACCCAACAGTATCATTTATAATATTATTATCTGGGGTGGCGCCGATTGGGATATCAATGACCCGGGCATTCGTGGTATCTGGCAGCCTGGTAAGGAAGGGGTCCAATCGCTCTATGCAGAATACCAGCGGTATCACAACCCCTGGTTCATGGCCTATGAATGGCCGAGAGGACATTATAAAAACGATATCTACGGTTATGCCAGCATCAACTATAAGATATTAAAGAACCTGGAAGCGATGGTACGCACCAGTGTAACGACCTATGATGTGCTTCGCACAGAAAAAATGCCCTTCTCAGCTCACCCGTATGGAAGAGAGGAAGGAAGGGGCGATTACAGGGAAGATAAACGCAGCCTGTTTGAAAATAATACGGAAGCGCTGGTGACTTATAGCAATAATGGTAAAATCCTGAATGGTCTTGATCTGCGGGCATCTGTTGGCGGTAATATCCGCAACTTTAAATACAATTCAAGTTTTGCCACCACAGATTACCTGAATGTTCCGGGGGTATATAATTTCTCGAATAGCCGTAACCCGGTTAAGATATACAATTTTGATGCAGACATGAGAGTGCTGAGCGCTTATGGATTTGTGGACCTTTCTTACAAGAACTATATTAACTTGTCGGTAACAGGCCGTGCGGATAAACTGTCTACCATGCCGGATGGTAACAACACTTATTTCTATCCTTCAGCTTCATTGAGCACCGTTGTATCTGAGTATGTAAAACTCCCGGAACTGATCAGCTTCCTGAAACTAAAAGCTTCGATCGCTAATGTGAAAGGAGGTCTTACCTCACCCACGATCGGACCCGCAGCTTATCCTATCGGGTACGGATCGCCTTATATTAGTTCATACGAAGGACCTACTTATTCCAACTCAGCCACCTATACCACACCATTAGTTTATAATAATCAGCCGGCCGCTTATTATACCAATGTGATCAATAACCCTGAATTAAAACCATTCTCCCGTACCAACTACGAAGGGGGTGTGGATGTGCGGTTCTTAAAGAACAGGCTGGGGCTGGATGCCACTTATTTCATCTATAAAGATGGTCCCGGAATCTTCCAGCGTGATGTGAGCGAGGCAACAGGATATGTAAAAGAGATCGTAAATGGAATTGAAACAAAAAGAAAAGGATGGGAGATATCGCTGACAGGAACTGCCTTACAGCCGAAAACAAAGAATGGTCTTCGCTGGGATGTGTTAGTGAACTGGTCGACGTATAAAGAAACACTGGAAAGTGTATATAATGGACTGACACAGGTGGCTTCCAATTTCTTTATCGGCGATAACCGTGGTGACCGCTTCATCAATATAGGGGATAGAATTGATGCCATTTATGGTCAGGCATTTGCCAGAGATCAGAATGGCAATTTGATCAACGATGCCGGAGGCCGTCCTGTTACATTACCGAAAGGACAATTGCTGGGTTATGCCAACCCTGATTTTGTCTGGGGTGTCAATAATAAATTTCATTGGAAGGATTTCAGCTTCAGTTTCCAGTTTGATGGTCGCGTGGGGGGCGAACTGATCAATTATATCCAAAGACAAACCTATCGCGGCGGACGTCATATTGGAACGGTGGAAGGCGCCATGGGTGAAGCCCGGTACCAGGATTACCTGGGTGTGAAATCATGGGATGGCCCCGGAGTGTATACAACAGGCACGCTGCAGTTTGACCCGGTAACCGGACAAGTAACCAATGTGAAGGACCTGGCATTTACTGATAATACCACGAAAACTTATTTGCAGGACTGGATCAGCCGTTACTATGCAGCAGAAGAGGCCAATGTGGTGAGCAAAACATTTGCAAAACTGCGTGAGCTTACGATCGGGTATAATATTCCGGCATCTGTTTTTGGTAAATCATTTATAAGATCTGCCAGCATTTCACTGGTGGCCCGCAATCTTTTGTATTTCTCTAAAACAAAGGATATTGACCTTGACCAGTATCCGGGTATGGGGGCCTATTCCACTTTGCAAACACCCACCACCAAGCGATTTGGTGTGAACCTGAATATTGTTTTCTAATTCTATTGATCATGCAAAAAACTATAAAATGAAAACCATGAAATATATCATCGCCCTTGCCCTTGTTGGGTTAATGGCAACAGGTTGCCAGAAAAAATTTGCCGACCTGGAAGATAATCCTAACCAGCCCACACAGGTAACGCCCGGCCTGTTGTTTAATGGAGTGGTGAATAGTATGTATCGTGCTCCCTGGAGTATGGTGCAACGCTGGAACCAGTTCAGCTGCTGTAACTATAATTATTATGGTAACCAGGAATATAACTGGGGCTCAGTTACCCTGAGTTATACCACTCTCAAGAACGTAATGCGTATGGAAGAAGAAGCAGCCCGCCAGGGTTTGCCGGGAGTGAACCCTTACAGTGCCATGGGTAAATTTTTCAGGGCTTTCTTCTTTTATGAAATGACCATGCTGGTGGGGGATCTTCCTATGAAAGATGCGTTGAAAAGCACGGCGAATTATACACCTGTTTACGATTCACAAAAAGAAATATTTAAACAGGTGCTGACCTGGCTGGAAGAGGCCAATGCTGAGTTGAAACAACTTATGGCTTCAGGTGATAACAATCTCACGGGAGATATCTATTTCAGTAATAACCTGGGCAAATGGAGAAAAGTGATCAATGCGTTTACACTCCGGGTACTGATGGCCCTCAGCAAGAAAGATGCAGATGCAGAATTGCAGGTGAAGCAAAAATTCACAGCTATTTTAGGTGATGGTACATTATACCCTTTGCCGGCCGGTAATGAAGATAATATGGTGTACACCTATAACCCCCAGTTTAATAAATACCCGGTTAACCCTGATAACTATGGTTTTGATGCCACGCGGTACAATATGTCTTCTACCTACCTGAATACCCTGGCCGGCCTGAGTGATCCGCGTACATTTTATGTGGCTGAGCCTGCTGGTAAGAAAGTAAAGGAAGGAGCGGCTCCGAACAGTTATGACGCTTTTGTAGGCGCCAGCCCTGCGCAGGACCTGGCTGATATGTCTACCAGGGCCGGAACAGATAACGGGCCCGGTTATTTACCCGGCGAATATTCTTTCTACAACCGCAAGCGCTATTATACTGGTTACACTGCCGAAACATGTATTCAGATTGGATATCCGGAAATGTGTTTCAATATTGCAGAAGCGATCAACCGGGGATGGGTAACCGGGAATGCCGAAGACTGGTATAAAAACGGGATCAAAGCCTCGCATAGTTTTTATGGTATTCAGAACGGCGCCAATACGGTTTATTTCTTCAAAGCCGGAGGTTCGCCGGGTAATGCAGGTGATTATAACAGCTATACTGTCAACTTTGACTGGAACTCTTATTATGCTCAGCCCGCTGTTCAGTATGGAGGAAATAATGCCACAGGACTTTCGCAAATATTAAATCAGAAATATCTCGCCTTCTTTCAAAACTCAGGTTGGGAAGCTTATTTCAACTGGCGCAGAACAGACATTCCTGCTTTTGCACAGGGCGGACCCGGAACAGGCAATAGTGGCGCGATCCCCAAAAGGTTCCAGTATCCCGGCTCAGAAAGAACGACAAATAGTGTCAACCTCAATGCCGCCCTTCAATCGCAATATGGAGGCAACGACAATATCAATGCGGCGATGTGGGTGATCCAATAAAGCTTTACGCAGGCAGTTCTCATATTGAAAGCAATCGTTGAGTATCAGTTGTGGCGGAACTTATCAAAGTTCCGCCCTTTTTCATCAAACAAATATAATCCTGTATGAAAAAAATAATGAGCTTCTATATTCTCCTCCTGTTCTCTCTGACTGCCCTGGCGCAGCAAAAAACCGAAAATGTGATAATCATTACGCTGGACGGATTCCGCTGGCAGGAAGTATTTGGCGGGGCCGACAGCCTGCTGATCAATGATAGTTCGTTTGTGCATAACCGTAAGGCGTTGAACGAAAAATTCTGGGCAAGATCAGCAGCTGAAAGAAGAGAGAAATTATTGCCCTTTTTCTGGAATACGATCGGAAAGACCGGTCAGCTCTATGGTAACCGCTGGTATGGCAATAAGGTGAACAATGCCAATAAATACTGGTTTTCCTACCCGGGGTACAATGAAATTTTTACCGGCTATCCCGACGACAGCGTGAACTCCAATGATAAGACCCAGAACAAAAATGAAAATGTGCTGGAGTTTATCAACAAACAAAAAGGTTATACCGGTAAAATTGCAGCCTTCACCTCCTGGGACACTTTTGATGCGATATTGAATGAATCAAGAAGTGGCATCATGGTAAGCTCTGGTTTTGATAAACTCAACTTCTCAACCCCCGAAATGAAACTGCTGGATAAAATGCAATGGCTTTCTCCGCAGCCATTAGGCGAAGGTGTTCGTCCCGATTTTCTCACTTATGCTATGGCAAAAGAGTATTTAGAAAAATTTGCACCTAAGGTTTTATATATCGCTTTTGATGAAACAGATGATTATGCCCATGAAGGAAAATATGACCAGTACCTGTATGCCGGCCATATGACCGATAAATGGCTGAACGATTTGTGGGCCTATGTGCAGTTACAACCGCAGTACAAAGACAAGACCACCATGATCATTACGACGGATCATGGCCGCGGAGATAAGATAAAGAAAGAATGGACCAGTCATGGTGCAAAGATTGCCGATGCAGGAGAGATATGGATGGCTGTACTGGGCCCTGACAGCGCACCAGCCGGCGAAGTAAAAAAGGAAGGACAGTTGTATCAGCGACAAGTGGCCACCACTGTAGCCTCTTTGCTTGGTTTTGACTTCAAACCCAAACACCCGGTGATGGAGCCAGTACAAACTGCCATTATCACAAGATAATTAATAATAGACAATATGGAACAGTATGCTGCACAGAAAACCGTTGCCGAAGTATTCTCACTATATGAACAATATGGCAAAGCCGATTATATCGGCGAACCTGTATCACAAATCGAACATATGTGCCAGGCAGCACTACTGGCTCAGGCAGAGGGGTATGACGAAGAAGTAATATTGGCCGCATTCTTTCATGATATCGGTCATTTATGCGAACATATCGTCAAAGCCAGGTCTATGGAAGGTTATGGCATTGCCGACCATGAAGTCATTGCCCGGAATTACCTTGGCGAAAAAGGCTTTTCAGAAAGAATAGGCAAGCTGGTGGAAAGCCATGTGCGAACAAAACGATACCTGACTTTTCGTTACCCGGAGTATTACAATAAACTGTCCGAAGCCAGTAAAAAAACATTGGAGATGCAGGGTGGTATAATGAATGAGGGGGAAGCTGCCGATTTTGAATCAGATCCTTTTCATCCATTATATATAAAATTGCGTGAATGGGATGATAAAGCCAAACTGCAACATCAACCACTGCCTTCCCTGGATATTTATAAAAACATGGCTCTGCGGCACCTGATGACGCAGAATTAAAGGTTTGTTCATACTGGCTTAACGCGAGCGCCATGTCTTCAAAATACCTTTCCCAAAAGAAATCATATGGCAGTCAAATTAGCCGTTTTTGATATAGCCGGCACTACTGTGGCCGATGATAATTATGTTGCGCAGGCTTTTCAAAAAGCATTCTCCAACTATGGTGTTGAGATCAGCACCGAAGATGCCCAACCCTTAATGGGCTATCACAAGCCATTGGCCATACAAATGATGCTGGAAAAACTGGGCATCGATCCTGATAAGGATTTTATTGAAGAGATACACGAAGAATTTGAAGCGGAGATGATGGATTTTTATGAGTATGCAGCCCATGTAAAAGCCATTCCTGGTGCTGAAGAAACATTTCTGCAATTGAAAGAAAGGGGGATTCGTGTGGCACTCAATACCGGGTTCTCCAGGAATATTGCTCAAACCATCGTGGACCGTTTTCAATGGAAAGAAAAAGGGCTGGTGGATGATTTTATTGCCAGTGATGAAGTGTCACTGGGACGGCCCGCTCCATTTATGATCAATGAACTGATGAAGCGCTCCGGGATTGAAGACCCCAAAGAAGTAATCAAGATCGGTGATACCGCTGTGGATATAGAGGAAGGACAAAATGCCGGCTGTTTGTATGTGATAGCGGTTACCACGGGTGCCTATAAGCAGGATGAACTCGAGAAAAGGAACCCCACACATATTATTGCTCACCTGTCGGAGATACCTGCTATTCTTTCATGAGTACATCCCCCGCTGTTCATAGAAGATCTGCATGGTCCGTAACAATTTTGGCCGGACTTTCCGCCTTTTGTGTGTACGCCAGTATGTATGCTTTTCGCAAGCCCTTTACGGCAGCAGATTACGATAAACTGCAATTATGGGGTATAGATTATAAAGTGTGCCTGGTTATTGCGCAAACGATAGGGTACACGATCAGCAAATTTTTTGGCATTGGTTTTATCGGGAGTATGAAGAATGACAAGAGGGCCAAAACGATCATCCTGCTCATCATCATTGCCTGGGTGGCATTGTTTTTCTTTGCCATTTTTCCCCCGCCATATAATATCATCTTTTTGCTGATCAACGGGTTTCCGCTGGGTGTGGTTTATGGTCTTGTGTTCAGCTATCTTGAAGGAAGAAGAACAACAGAATTGTTGGGAGCAATTCTTGCTGCCAGTTTTATCGTGGCATCAGGTTTCACGCAAAGTATCGGTAAATATATTATGCTGCAGTGGAATGTAAATGAATGGTGGATGCCCTGGGTTACCGGCCTTGTTTTTTTTGCGCCGCTCATTCTATTTACCTGGATGCTGGAAAAAACACCGGCCCCGGGATGGGATGATGTGCAGTCGAGAACAAAGAGGGCCCCGATGACTAAAAATGAAAGAAGGTTGTTCCTGCGCACCTTCATGCCGGGATTATTCATGCTGGTGCTTGCTTACGTGATGCTGACCATTATTCGGGATTACCGGAGCAATTTCGCCTCCAATATGTGGAAGGAAATGGGTTATGGAAAGGATGCTTCGATATTTACCAGGAGTGAACTGCCGGCATCCGTCATTGTACTCGTACTAATGTCTTTGTTGATGCTGGTAAAAAAGAATATCACAGCCCTGCTGGTGAATCATGCAGTGATCATAGCAGGCTTTTTGATTGCCATGATCAGCACCAGCCTGTATACTAATGATGCCATCTCTCCATTTTGGTGGATGACGCTGACGGGGGTGGGCCTGTACATGGGCTATGTACCTTTTAATTGTATGTTATTCGAGCGGCTTATTGCGAGTTTTAAGTATGTGAGCAATGCCGGTTTTGTGATCTATGTGGCTGATTCATTCGGATACCTGGGCAGCGACCTGATACTGGTGACCAGGAACCTGCTGAAAGTGGATGTGTCGTGGACGGATTTTTTTATTAAAATGGTACTGATTGTATCAGCAGCGGGTATGATACTGGTATTTCTTTCAGCCCTGTACTTCAAAAAAAAATACCAGCAATATTTTCCAACTGCATCCCCTTTTCTTAATTATGGATAAAAAAGCAATTGTGGTGGGTGCCGGCATTGTGGGGCTGGCCACGGCCCGGGCACTGGCTAGCCGTAATTACCGGGTCACGGTAATCGAGAGAACACATAAAGCCCTCGGGGCTTCTGTCAGGAACTTTGGTATGATATGGCCTATCGGGCAACCGGAAGGATGGTTTGAAAAAGCCATGGTGTCGAGAAGTATCTGGAAAGAGGTTTGTGAGGAAGCCGGGATCTGGTACGGGGAAACGGGTTCCCTGCATCTCGCTTACCGGCAGGACGAATGGACCGTGATGAATGAATTTGCAGCGGCCACTTCTCCACTTCGAAACTACCGGTTACTAACGGCTGCAGAAACAGGGCAAAGATCAGAAGCGGTGAATACAGATGGATTGGTGGGTGCTTTGTGGAGCTCTGATGAAATGATCGTGGATCCCCGCCAGGCGATAGCCGCTATTCCGGGATGGCTGGAAGAAAAATATGGCGTTGAATTTATTTGGGGAAGAGCTGTCACGGATGTTCGTTACCCGGCAGTGTATACCGGGAGTGAGATACTGGAAGCAGACAGGATATTTATTTGCAGCGGGGCCGATTTTGAAACCTTGTACCCTGAATTGTACAGGGCAGCACCGCTCACCAAATGCAAATTGCAGATGATGCGTATGAAGGCGCAACCGGGTAACTGGAGGATCGGCCCGGCTTTATGCGGCGCTTTATCCCTTGCACATTATAAAAGCTTTTCAGCCGCATCCTCTCTTTCCGTTTTAATGGATCGTTTTGAAAAGGAATACGCGGAATATTTACAATGGGGCATACATGTAATGGTATCACAAAATGAAGCGGGAGAGCTGACCATTGGTGATTCGCATGAGTACGGACTTACGCCTGACCCTTTTGACAAATCATTTATCAACCAGCTTATATTGAATTACCTGGCCGGTTTTGCAAGGTTTAAAGATCCCTCGGTAATCGAAACATGGCATGGCATCTATCCCAAACTTACTAACGGGGATTCAACGATCGTTCTGCAACCCGAAGAGGGAGTGATGATCATCAACGGGCTGGGTGGAGCAGGGATGACCCTAAGTTTCGGGTTTTGTGATGAAATCTGCAGCAACCTTGCATAAATATCAACCGTATTAACAATCCGGGAACAGTACCATCATCATTCGTTAACAGGAAAGCTATATAGAGTTTAAACCCGGTTTTGAACTTTGCAAAACCGTTACACAATGAAAAAACTGGTTACCCCGGTATTATTCCTGGCCTTCACACAATTTCCCTCCCGGTCTTTTTATCCGCAGGCTCCGGGAACTGCCATTGTACCAGCACATAATCTGATCATTGTTACACTTGATGGTTTTCGCTGGCAGGAGGTATTCAATGGTGCCGACTCTGCCATTATCAGCAATGAGACCTATACCCCCGATACCAGTACGATGAAAATGATGTATTGGGCGCCAACGGCTGAAGAGAGGCGAAAAAAATTAATGCCCTTTTTCTGGAATGTGCTGGGCGTAAAAGGTCAGGTATGGGGCAACAGGCAGTTAGAAAATAAAGTAAATGTGGCCAATGATTATGCTATATCCTACCCCGGGTATAGCGAAATGTTTACAGGTTTTGCGGATCCAACGGTATCGTCTAACCGAAAACATAATAACCCGAACTGCAGTGTACTGGAACACCTGGTTGCAAAGGCTGAATTTCACAACCGGGTGGCTGTTTTTACTTCCTGGGATGTATTTCCTTATATATTCAATACCAGGAGAAGCGATCTTTTTATCAATAGCGGGTATGCCTCAGTTTCTACAGGTGATACGCCTTCACAGGTACTCTTCAACAAGGTACAGGAGGAAATATTTGATAAAAAGGCCACACGTCATGACCAGCTCACATTTATTGCTGCCAAAGAATATTTACAGAAAAATCGCCCAAGGGTTTTATTTCTTGGCCTGGGAGAAACAGATGAAGCGGCGCATGATAAACGCTATGATATTTATTTGGAAAAAGCCAACCAGGCGGATAAAATGCTGGCAGAAATCTGGCATTGGGTGCAATCCACTGCCGGATATAAAAATAACACCACCCTGATTATTACCACTGATCACGGGCGGGGAAACAAAACGGCTACCTGGACCTCGCATGGAAGTTTCATCCGGGGTTCTTCGCAAACCTGGCTGGCCATGATAGGGCCCCATATCAACGCAGCCGGTGAAATAAAAGGGAATGAACAGTTGTACCAGGCACAGCTGGCACAAACCATGGCGCATCTGGTGGGAGAGGAATTTATCCCCTCTCACGAAACCGCACCAGCCATTACGCTTCGCTGATCTTTTGTTATACCTTGCAGAAAATAACGATCTATGAAATGGATGTTTCTCCTGGCTTTCGTTTCATTATTGTTTGCCTGCACAGGAAATTCTGTGGCGAATAAACAGTTCGGAAACGCAGACAGTCTCATTGTTTCCTTTATGGATACCACCGACAAGAATTCCAATTCGTTTATCCATGAAGTGGTAACAACAGATAAAATTGCCATCACCAAGTTGCTGAATTTTGTAAAAAACAAAAAGGCAAAGGCCAATACCTGTAAGCCGGAGGGGAGTATGCGGTTTTACCGTAATGATGAGCTGCTGGTTACCATCTGGTTTAAATACCGGGATATTAAATGCCGCGAGTTTTATTACGAATGGAACGGACAAACGCAGACTTCTGCATTGAAGAATGAGGCGGCAAGTTTTCTTGAAAGCCTGGCACAGGGAAAGAACTGGTATTAATCCCTTCTTGCATCCAGGGTAAAGCCGATGGTGGTGCCGATATTGACACGGCTTCTTACATGTATGGTTTGCCCATGCGCTTCAATGATATGTTTACAAATGGCCAGTCCGAGGCCGCTGCCCGTTACATCTATGCTTCTCCCTTCTTCCGTTCTGTAAAAACGTTCAAAAATGCGGGAAAGGTGTTTTTCGTCAATCCCGATACCATCATCGCTTACTTCAATAAGGATGTGCTTGCCATCTGTTTTATACATACTCGCCACTATATTACCGTTTCGCTTCCCGTATTTAATGGAGTTCTCCACAAGGTTGGTGATCACCTGTCTTATTTTTTCTTTATCGGCAAAAACAGTGAGGGGAGATTCGCACCCTTTTTTGATACTGCAATGTACATGGTTGCCTTCGGCTATCACAGAAAGGCTTTCATATACTTCTTTCACTAGGTCCTGTATTACAAAATTCTGTTTGTATAAAATTAATTCACCTCTCTCCAGGCTGGATATTTCATCCAGGTCGTTCAGCAGGTTAGTAAGGCGTTCAATATTCTTCGATGATTTTTCCAGGAATTTCTTATTCACCTCGGGATTATTCAGTGCCCCTTGCAATAAAGTATCGATATAAGCCTGGATGGCAAATACGGGTGTTTTAAATTCATGGGAGAGGTTTTGCAAAAACTCCTTCCGGAACTGCTCATTCTGGCGAAGTATGGCAATTTCTTTTTCATTCTCCACCGCCCAGGCTTCCACATCTTCTCTTACCTCGTCTATACTTTTTTTCGGGAGTATATATTTATAATAGGTCTCTTCTTTGGGAGTGGCTTTGGTGCGCTGAATGAACTTATAAACCAATTTAATTTTCCTGTAAATGAACCGCTCCAGCACAAAAGAGATCAGTAAATAACCACCGCCGGACAATACCATCAATGAGCCCACTGCCCAGATCCAGTTCTTTGCCACAAGAAGCACCAGTATCGCCACCGGCACTGCCAGTACCAATGCCGTAAAGGCGGATAATTGTCTTGGTGAAATGTTTTTGGTGGAGAACATACTGCAAGTTACGGTATAACAACCAGGGAGGTTATGGGTTATGCGTTACGGGACTTTTCAAAAAGGGCCTGGGTACATGACGCCTGTAACCGATAACCCGTAACTGAGTTTATAACTCAAACTTATAACCAACCCCCTTCACGGTAGTGATGCAGTCAATACCTAATTTTTGGCGGATCTTGCGGATATGAACGTCGATGGTGCGGTCACCCACGATCACATCATTGCCCCAAACCTGGTTCAGTATTTCGTTGCGAAGAAAAACACGACCGGGTTTTAAGGCGAGCAGGTATAGCAATTCAAATTCTTTTTTGGCCAGCACGATCTCTTCTTCACCCACCATTACAATGAAACGTTCAGGGTCAATGGTCAGGTGTTCTATTTTCAACACGCGGGCCTCTGTTTTATTGACCCGGCGAAAAAGTGCATTGACACGGCTCAGAAATACTTTCGGACTTACCGGCTTGCTGATATAATCATCGGCCCCGGTTTCCAACCCTTTGATCTGTGTTCCCTCATCATTTACGGCTGTCAGGAACATGATCAATGTTTCTTTGAAAGATGATTGGGAGCGAAGCAGCTGACATACTTCCACTCCTGTTTTTTTAGGCATCATCACATCCAGTACCACCAGGTCGGGCTGCGTACGGCGGGCTTTTTCAAGGGCTTCATCACCATCCTTAGCCGTCACCACTTCATAGCCCTCGTTGGACAGGTTGTACTTCAGTATCTCCAGAATATCCGGTTCATCATCTGCAATCAGTACTTTCCTGGGCTTGGTTTCCATGCTGCGTCAAATTTTGCGCAAACCTAACTGGAAATCAGCTGCCAGGGAAATTCCGGGCAGGGTGTTTACTTAGACTTAATGAAAACTTAACCTGAACCCCGTCAGTCTGGAAATTTTTTGAAAGCAGATACAGCCTTTGGCCGCATAAATACGTCAAAATCAGTGCTAAAACACCGGAATGACTTTATCGGAAGGTCTTAGTAACTTTGAATTTCTATCCTTATGATGGCTATTACCAGATATCTTGTTTTTGTGGCGTTTGTTTGCCAGATCCTACCGGCAGGTGCGCAAGGTCTTTCTGTCTCTGATACACTCATTGTACCACCCGGTATCAAGTTTGATTTCAGCAGACAATTGTGGCACGATAATATTGATGCAGAACAAAAGAAGATACAGGACTCCGATGGTAAAGCCGATAAAGCATTTACACCCTCCCAGAAAGATGAGGTGAATTTTGTACTTACCCAGGCTATCACCCGTAAAGTGGATAATATCGAGTATATGATCGAGACCGACAAAGGATTTGATCATCGGCTGAAAGTAAATTATTTATCTGGCCTGGAAAATCTTCTTAAATATTTCCGGCAAAACTGGAAACTTAAGTCTGAAAGAAAAGTAAACCCGCTGCACCTGCTGCTGATCATTAATGCCTACGAAGAGGCAATGGGAAAAGAAAGAAAGGGAGAGTCTATAGCGGATATTGTTTATAAACTGCCCTACGATGCCGGAAATAATTTATTAGGTGCCGGCATATTTAACAAGAACCCGGGATATTCCATTGCAAAGGATGAACTGGTATTGAAGAATTGTATGCTGAACCCGGATAAGATATTTCCCATATTGCAGCAATACCCCGATGTGCTGTTTGCCGACAGCCTTATCAAAGCCATTGCAAAAAAGCAAACTAAGCAATTATATGATTATGCCCAGTCTAATAGTAAACTGAGTACACGTATACGAAATATAAAAGATGATGATTTTATAAAGACCGTTGTGTCCATGGCGAGGAGCAAGGACGGGCAGCAATATTTCTGCTTTCTTGATAATATACTGCGGAAGCGGATTACTATGGAAGAGATCAATGCGGCAAAGGATGATTCGCTTGCTTATTACAGGTTATTGGTGAGAACGCAGGTGGATTATGTACATCGGGCATTGAATAAGGATACGGCTTTCGAATTTACATCACTCACTGCCCGGCTGGAGAAAAAAGCCAGGGAGAGTTTTGTCAATATTATCAATGGGTTGCACAATGAGGATTCAGCCTTCCGTTTCAGGTCTATTCAGCCATTGAGTGCGGAAGAATTATATTATCTCGCCGTTACTTCTGACGGATCTATCTATACATCCAGCTTTGTAAAAGGTGTGTTTCCCCTGATGATGAAAAAGATCAATTACAAAGGGGATTCATTGCTGACCGTGGTGGGCTTTGATAAATACCGGAAATTTATCAAAATGTCGGCAGGCTTTAATATGCTGAGCAATTTCCTGAATACATTCCCTAAACCTGCTGATCCGGATGAAGAAGGGTATGCTGCAAAGCTAATGCGTGCATTTGTGGGCGGGCTGGAGACGGGTAATGGACTGGAAGATGGGGTGGATGTGGCCGATTCCTATGCCAGTATAGCAGAAACGATCAAACCGATCGCAGATGAAATGCTGATAAATATAAACCTCAATTATAAAAGGAATGAGTCGATGAATAACAAGAGAGGGATGGTGATCTATAAGATCCTGAACGACCTCTTTCTTTCTGCCGACTCCACTCAAAAGATCGACCTCACCAAAGAATTAGGTATTCCTCCGGTGTATGAAGTTCCTTTCTCTTCACTGGCAACGGATAGCGGCCGCGTGGTGGTGCAGGTTTTTATTTACGGGGATAAAGACGGTATCGGCGTTTTTCCCACTATTTTAAACCTGTTTGCTAATTCAAACTGGAAAATTGACCGCAGTAATCCGCAATGGGTGCATATTTCTTCTGTAAAAGGTAAACCTGTTTCTATTTACCTGAACAGGCCATTGCCGGAAGAGAAAAATGAAGACGCCCTTGCCCAGGAAGCATTATGTACTTACCTGGAGAAAAACAAGTTGTATCCCTCCGTTACAGTGAACCGCGGGCATAGTTATAATGCGCCCTATACCATCGAACAAATGTTCCCGACCTCGAAGATCGTTTTCATGGGCTCCTGCGGAGGTTACCGTTCCATACACGATATTCTGGAGAAAGCGCCGGATGCTCATATTATTGGTACTAAGCAAATAGCTGATGCCCCGGTAAATAACCCCTTTCTTCAGTTGCTGGGCGAAAAATTAAGGGAGGGGAGCAATATCGAATGGATACCTTTCTGGAAAGAACTGGGCAAAAAAGCCACTGATAAGATATTTGAAGACTACGTTCCCCCTCATAAAAATTTAGGCGCCCTCTTTATCAAGGCCTATAAGATCGCCATGGAAGAAAAAGAAGAGAATCAATAAGCGGTAAACAGGTCTGTTCACTTCTCTTTACTTTTGTCCTTCTTTTAATTTTTTAATTTGTCCGAAGCAAAGAAAAGTTTTTTTGACGTGGCCCTGCTGAAGCGGGTGTTCCGGTATGCGGCGCCATACAAAAAAAAGTTCTATCTCTCCATTGCACTGGCCATATTGCTGGCTGTCATTACACCGGTACGGCCCCTGCTGATCCAAAAAACGGTGAATGAATACATAGCCGAATCGGCGGGGAATATGATCATTATGATCACCATTATCCAGATCGGGCTGATCATGGTGGAAACAGCCATCCGCTTTCTTTTTTCTTTTATCACGGCCTGGCTGGGCCAGTCGGTGGTGAGAGATATGCGGGTAGCGGTTTATAAAAAGATTCTCGGACTAAACCTGTCACAGTTCGACAAAACACCCATTGGTACCCTTACCACAAGAACTATTAATGATATTGAATCGGTCAATGATATATTTTCCGATGGGCTGGTACCCATTATTGCTGATCTTTTGTCGATTGTTTGTGTACTGGCCTATATGTTCTGGGCAGATCCGCTGCTGACATTGATAGCCCTGATCCCTTTTCCTGTGATGCTGATCGCCACCTACTATTTTAAAGAGAGCATCAACAAATCTTTTTTCAAAGTAAGAAATGCCGTGGCAGCTTTAAATGCATTTGTACAGGAGCATCTGACGGGCATGCAGGTGGTGCAGGCCTTTGCTGCAGAGGAGAAAGAGTTCAATAAGTTTAAACAAATAAATAAGGAACACCGTAATGCAAATATCAAAGCCATCTTTGCTTATTCGGTATTCTTTCCTGTAGTTGAGATCGTGCTGGCCTTATCCATCGGCCTGATCGTATGGTGGACATCCAAAGAAGCACTGGACCTGAAACAAAGCCAGCAGGGTACTGTTATTTCTTTCATTCTTTGTATGAACCTGTTGTTCCGCCCCCTGAGAGTGATCGCTGATAAATTCAATGTGCTGCAAATGGGCATCATTGCCAGTGAAAGGATATTTAAAGTACTGGATAATGATGATTATATACATAAACAGGGTGAATATGCTCCTGCCCGGATTGAAGGCAGCATTGAGTTTGAAAAAGTATGGTTTGCCTATAACCAGGAGAATTATGTATTAAAGGACCTGAGTTTTTCGGTAAAACCTGGTGAAACGGTTGCCATTGTGGGGCATACGGGCAGTGGGAAGACCACCATTATAAGTTTGCTGAACCGTTTGTACCATATTCAAAAAGGATCGATCCGGATAGACGGGGAGAATATTGATAACTTCCAGTTGGATGCCCTGCGAAAAAATATTGGTGTGGTATTACAGGATGTTTTTCTTTTCTCCGGTTCGGTAATAGATAATATCACCCTTCGTAATCCTGATATTTCGAAAGAAAAGGTGGTGGAAGCGGCCCGGCTTATCGATATGCATGATTTTATTATGCAGTTGCCCGGGGGATATGATTACAATGTAATGGAAAGAGGGGCCACCCTCTCATTGGGGCAGCGGCAGTTATTGTCTTTTATCAGGGCCATGTTGTACAATCCTTCTATTTTAATACTGGATGAAGCCACTTCATCAGTGGATACGGAAAGCGAGAGGCTGATCCAGCATGCGATTGATACGCTGATTCAGGGCAGGACTTCTATTGTGATCGCCCATCGCTTATCGACGATCAGAAAAGCAGACAAGATCATTGTACTGGATAAGGGAGAGTTGAAGGAAATCGGCACCCATGAAGAGCTGCTGCAAAAGGGCGGATATTATGCACAATTATACGAGATGCAGTTTGAGAAGAGGGAAGTAAAAGCTTCCTGAAGTCTAAAATATTTAGTAAATTGCCATAGTGATGCAAGAGTTTTCAGACCTTACCCCGGAAGAACAAGAAGCCCTGAAAAATAATTTTTTACAGGACCCGGACGCCTTTTATCAAAAGGCAGAGGACAACATCCTGAAAAAATCATTACGGGCATCTTATAAACAAAGATTCCTGGACATGACAAGGCTGATGAAAATGCAGATCATGCTTTCCAAAGCTAAAATCACAACTAATAATTCTTCTTCTAACCAGTAGCACGCATGGATATTTTTGATGAAGAATTGCTGAACTTTTGGCGTTGCCTGAACAATCATGGTGTAAAATATATAATGGTTGGAGGAGTGGCTACCAACCTTAATGGGTATAACCGGACAACAAGCGATATCGATGTTTGGCTGGAGGATAACCCCGAAAACAGAAGAAAATTCAGGGCTGCCTTTAAAGTGTATTCCGGCAGTGATTTTGAAATGATCGAGAGAATGCCATTTATTCCAGGATGGACCAATTTCAACCTGAACAACGGGTACCCTATAGATATCATGACATCCATGAAAGGTCTGGAAAACACCAGTTTTGATGAGTGCCTGGCGATGGCTAATAAAGCAGATATTGATGCTGTGATAGTTCCTTTTCTCCACATCAATCATCTGATCGAAAACAAAAAGTCGGTGAACAGGCTTAAGGATCAAATAGATGTGATCTACCTGGAAAAAATAAAGAAACTGGGGGATGAAATGCCTGATTTGTAACCGTTTATTTTGCCTTTTTTGACCCCCCACCCTTATCTTTGCGCCAAATTTCGGGACAGGTATGTTCATTCAACGTTTCAAATCCTTTACTGTAGCGGCTTTCAGCATATTTTTCATGCTTTTTTCAATACCAGTATTGGCCCAGCATGAGGGGCATGCCGACACGGCCCATCAAACGACCGGCCAGGAGGCGGAAGGGCATGAAAAGAAAGAAAAGCTGAACATTGGCGAAGTGATCTTTGAACACGTACTGGATGGCCACGAATTCCATTTCTTTGGCAAATCCATACCCCTGCCCGTGATGGTCTATTCCCCTCAAAAAGGGTTCTCCGGCTTCATGTCTTCTGCCTTCCATCACGGTGAGCATGCACATGAAGGTTATATGATCCTCACTTCTCACAATATTGAGAAACTGGGCCTGGACCCCAAAAAATTCAAAGCAGAACAGATCATCGCTGTAGATGCAAACGGTAAGTATGACGCTTCCGTGAAAGTGTATGATTTTTCTCTCACCAGGAATGTGGTGCAGATGATCCTGGCCCTTGCCCTTTTTGTATGGATCATGCTCCGGATCGCTAAAAGATATAAATCCGGTGTGGGTGTTACTTCTGCCCCCAAAGGCTCGCAAAGCTTACTGGAGCCGGTGATCACTTTCGTTCGTGATGAAGTGGCTAAGCCCAACCTGGGACATAAAGCCGACAAATACCTCCCTTATTTACTAACTGTTTTCTTTTTCATTCTCATCAACAACATTTTTGGATTGATACCGGGTTCTGCGAACGTAACAGGTAATATTGCTTTTACGGCTGTGCTCGGTCTTATATCCTTTGTGGTGATCCTCGCCAGTTCCAATTCACATTACTGGGGCCACATCTTCAATCCTCCCGGTGTGCCGTTGGGTGTTAAATTCATCCTCGTGCCGGTGGAATTCCTGAGTGTGTTCATTAAGCCCTTTGCATTGATCATCCGTCTTTTTGCGAACATGGTGGCGGGCCATATTATCATTATCTGTTTGATATCACTGATATTCATTTTCGGACAACTGAACCCGGCTGCAGGATGGGGTGCATCACCTCTTTCTATCGGTTTCACTGTTTTTATTTATATGATCGAAGTGCTGGTGGCTTTTTTACAGGCTTTCATATTCACTATGCTCACGGCCGTGTTTATCGGACAGGCATTTGAAGGCGAACACCATGATGAAGCGCATGCAGCACATTAACCATTGTATTTTTTAACTATCAATAATCAGATCATGGATTTATTAAATGTAGTTCTGCTGGAAGCAACCGCTAATGCTGGTGGTGCCATTGGTGCAGGTCTTGCTGCTATCGGTGCCGGTATTGGTATCGGTCAGATCGGTAAAGGCGCTGTGGAAGCTATTGCCCGTCAGCCGGAAGCGTCTAACGACATCCGCGGAAATATGATCCTGACTGCGGCCCTGGTTGAGGGTGCTGCACTGTTTGCGATCATCGTGGGCTTCCTTGCAATGGTATTATAATACCAGGCAGAAAAAAATTACTGCATCCAAAGCACAGGGCGGAGGATGCAGTATTTTAAAAAACGCAAATAACAAACCACAAATTCCATATTCACTTCATGGGATTTGGAATTTATAAACTGGATTTTATATATGGAACTTCTTCTTCCTAAACTTGGATTGCTGATCTGGACCTTACTGGCCTTCCTGATCGTGTTTTTCATTCTCCGCAAATTCGCATGGCCTGCCATCATCAAAGGTCTTCGTGAAAGGGAGCAGACTATTGCCAGCGCACTGGAATCGGCCGAAAAAATGAAAGCTGAAATGGCGCAAATGAAAAGTGAGAACGAGCAACTGCTGGCTAAAGCCCGTGAAGAAAGAGCGC
>CAZSGD010000005.1:0-160415 GCA_964606155.1 uncultured Chitinophaga sp.
TTTGTATTGTAAAAAATGGAAAAGTAGTGCTGATGAAAGGATATGGTGTGAGAGAACTGGGCACCACCGATAAAGTAGATGAAAATACCTTATTCATGATTGGCAGTAACAGCAAGGCTTTTACCGCCACGGCATTGGCGATGCTGGATGCAGAAAAACCTGCCGCCGGTGAGCCAAAAAAATTCACCCTGGACGACAAAGTACAGAAATGGGTGCCCGATTTTAAACTCTATGACCCCTGGGTGGCTAAGGAGGCAAATATCCGGGACCTGCTCTGTCACCGTTTGGGGTTTGAAACCTTCCAGGGGGATTTTATGTATTTTGATTCTGACCTTACCGAAGCCGAGGTAAAAGTAAAGATGTCGAAACTGAAACCACTCTATAGTTTTCGCGGCAAGTGGGGTTATACAAATTCTGCCTTCATGATCGCCGGTGAAGTGCTTCTAAAAGCAAGTGGAAAAAAATGGGCCGATTTTATTACAGAAAAAATATTTCAGCCGCTGGGCATGACCCGTTCACTTGCTTTGTCAAAAGATATCAGTACCGCCACCAATAAGTGCAGTGCCCATACCGTGGTGATGGGAGAATTGAAAAAAGTGCCTTATGGCAATATTGATAACCTGGCGCCGGCCGGCAGCATTTCATCCAGTGTGAATGATATGAGCAAATGGGTGATGATGCAACTGGGTAATGGCAAACTGGATGGAAAAGAAATCATTCCCTCTTCGGCCATTGCGCAAACCCGGTACCCACATTCCATTCTCGGCAATGGCGGGCATATGTTCAATAAAGCCCATTTTTCCCTGTATGGCCTGGGTTGGTTCCTCCAGGAATATGCGGGCAGAAAGATCGTGGCGCATACCGGGGGTGTGAACGGGTTTGTGACCAGTGTGGCATTGATACCGGAAGAAAAGTTAGGGATCATTGTATTCACCAATACAGATGCAAATAATTTTTATGAAGCGCTGCGCAATGAAATACAGGATGCTTATTTAGGTTTGCCCTATCGTAATTATAGCAAGGTGTTTCTGGGTTATTCACAAGCCGATGAAAAAGAAAAGGAAAAACAATGGAAGGCCATTCGCGACAGCATTGCTTTAAAACCGGCTGCAGAGTTGCCCCTGACAGCGTATGCCGGTGAATACCTGCATGATGTATATGGTAAAATGAATATCAAACTGGAAGAGGGAAAACTCATCATGCGTTTTGAGCACCATAAAGGAAGGTACGGCACCCTGGAGCCTTTAGGCGGTAATCGTTTCTTCTGCACCTACAGTGATCCGCTGTATGGCATGAAAAAATTGCAGTTTACTGTTGAGAATAAAAAAGTAAAATCACTAACGGTGCGTGTAGCCGATTTTGTGGAGTTCACCACTTACGATTTTATGAAAGTAAAATAATCTATCCTGCTTAAAAGAGATTGCCCGGTTGCAATCCGTGAAGCAAAAAGCAACTGAGTCGCTCCGGTTTTTACAAAAAGAATATCGTCTTGATTGACCACAACGATCCTGCTTACCTGAATTTACCCGACACCGTATAACTAACTTTATCATTGATACGTCTGAATGTCTGGCCTTTTACTTTACGTACCTGTCGGATCCTTTTCTTATCCAGCAGGAGCCCGTCTTCATCAAAAGCCTGAGGCTGATTGTAGAAATTAAACATATAATATTTTCTTTTCTGAAGTAAAGGCAAAAGGCTGAATTGTTTTACCGGTACGGATATAAACAGCAGCAATTGTTTTCTGCCATCCACATAATAATCCAGCGTGTTGATCCAGGTAGACCGCATTCCCTTCATATTAGTGATCATTTGATTCACCAGTACCGGGTCATATCCAAACTTGATTAACGTATCCGCTATTCTTGTTTCTCCCAGGTCAAAATCATAAATATATTTAACCGTATCTGTTTTTAATTCCAGCGAAACGCTGGTAAAATCAAGATCGGTAAAAGCAATGGCGATCTGTTTGGCTTTAGTGGTCTGGTAATACAATTCTTCGGTCTGGTGCAACAGGACCTTATGTTCCTCGTAGAATTTTTTAGGATATATTTTGGATACTGTACATGAAGAGAACAGCCATACCACCAGGGCCGGGTACAGTATGGTAGCTAGTTTAATCATTTGCTTTTTCCTTGTATTTGACCCAGGAAATACCATATATGATCTGCTTCAATGAACTGGCCGTCATTTCTTTCAGTGTTTTATAGCCACCGTCCCAGTATTTGATAACTGTTTCTTTTCCCTCTTCCGCTTTTATTTCCAATAACACCACATAGTGAGTGGGTATCCTTTTTTGTATACGGTTATGGTTCTTTTTGCGCAGCACGGCATTGTTCAGGTAGAGATATACTTCCCCTTCCGCCAGTTTTTCCTGTAAATACGCAATGATATTCCCCGGTTTTGGCCGGATGAGGTCCGAACCCCTGGAATACACTTTGTACTTGCATAGTTTCCGGAGCATCCGGTTGAATTTTGCCAGGTTGGTGGCCGCCCACATGGTATTCTCGTCTCCTTTATCATAGCGATGGTTAAAAAAATTCAGGTATCCCTTAAAACGGTGGGCCAGGCTCAGGAACCATATCTGGTCTGCCGGGTGAATATCCAGGTCACCCTGGTACATCATTTTTCCGGCTGCTGCTTTGATGGCGGGTGATGGTTCCAGGCGGATATTTCTGAACATAGCCGCTCCGTCGCGATAGAGGTCCACCATACATTTTGTGTACAGCAGCGGGTCATTTTTCAGGCAGGTGTAGGAAACAGCGCCGTAGCCACAAAAGTTGGTGCTTCTGCCTGTATTCATGGCATACGGCTCTACTATATTTTTTCTTATATCCTGTAAAAATTGCCCGGGAGTGATGTGTGGCCAGTGGGAGCTTTGCTGCAGAGTATCAAGGCTGCCCAGATAAGCCAACGCTTCCCTTCTTTGCCTTTCATCGGGGGTTTTTGCGGGTACCCGTCTCCGTTGGGCCGTTCCGGTTAGTGCCAGCAGGATCAGAATTGCCAATAACCACGTTTTCATACAACTGGGTAATTTTCCAGAAAAATAAAGCATAAATTGGTAGAATGGAAGTTCATCATTGCCGAATCTCCATCAGCCCTTACCATTGAAAAATATCGTGCCAAAAGATCAGCGGTAAACCCTTTGAAGACCTTCACAGCATTTACATTTTAAAATAAACAGAATTCATGTTCAGTGAAGGCAACTGGAAAAGCCGTATTATCCGCTTTTTGATCTATGCAGTGGTGGGTTTTCTCTGTGCTTTCCTCTATAAAAAATTTTAACCGATACTGTAATGGAAGTACACCACCACTCACACACCGCAAGAAAAAAGTGGGCCCATTATTTCTGGGAATTCCTGATGCTGTTTCTGGCTGTGTTCTGCGGGTTCCTGGCAGAGTACACGCTGGAGCATGTCATTGAACATAAGCGGGAAAAACAATTCATCCGGTCTTTCATCGAAGACCTGAAAGCTGATACCGCCTCTATCCGGCAGGCTTTGGTGTTCCGGAAAACCAAGATGAAACAAATGGACTCCTTAATGTTTCTTTTAAGCAATGAAATGATCAAAGGATATGAAAATGATCTTTACTACTATGGCAGAACGGTGGTCAGGACCACAAGATTCCAGACCAATGACAGGACCATTACCCAGTTAAAAAATTCCGGGTCCATGCGATTGATAAGGAATGAAGAAGCTGCTGACAGCATCATATCTTATCAAAAACTGGTGGATTATATCACCATTAACCAGGATGACGAACGCAATGAGCGGATTAGCGCCGGTGCTGTTCTATCCCGCATGTTCAATCCTTTTGTTTTTGACAAAATGGTGAGTATCGAAGGCATTAGCAGACCGGTTAATCATCCTCCCTTGCGTTCATACGATCCGGGTATCCGCCAGGATCTTGCCTATCATATTCACCAGATCAAAGGCAGCACCTTTTTGATCGAAAGCCGGCTGGAAACGCTGAATGAAAAAGCTATTACAATAATTACATTTTTAAAGAATGAATATCATTTGAAGTAATCAAAAGCTATGACACAAACACTAACCCCTGCCACCAACAGGATCACATCTGTCGACCTGCTCCGGGGTCTTGTTATGATCATTATGGCCCTGGACCACACCCGTGATTTTTTTCATACCCCTGCATTAGTACAGGACCCGCTTGACCTGGGCAGCACCACTCCCATTCTCTATTTCACCCGGTGGATCACCCATTTTTGTGCGCCTGTTTTTGTATTCTTATCCGGCGCTTCGGCTTACCTGCAATCGGCCCGAAAATCCACAAAAGAGCTGAGCTTGTTTCTCATTAAGCGTGGCATATGGCTCATCCTTGCAGAAGTAATACTTATTAACCTGCTTTTCTCTTTTGATATATTCTACCAGGTAATCGGGCTGCAGGTTATCTGGGCTATCGGCATCAGCATGGTTATACTGGGTTTATTAGTATGGCTGCCCTTCCCGGTTATATTAGCTATCGGGTTGATCATTGTTTTGGGTCATAATGCACTGGATTATTATGAAAGAGCGAATCCGGGCCCCCGGTCTGTTTGGTATAACCTGCTGCACAGTTTTGGATTTCATCCTTTATGGGGCAAACAAAGTCTGTTGATCCTTTATCCTTTTCTTCCATGGACAGGGTTGATGATCCTGGGTTATTGTTTGGGAAAAGTGTTGCGCAACCCCGATGCTGTTTATCGTAAAAAATTCCTGGTGATTGCAGGAATAGCAGCTATTCTTTGCTTTATCATTCTACGCTTTACCAATGATTATGGTAACCCTTTTAAATGGTCTCACCAAAAGAATGGGTTCTATACTTTCCTTTCCTTTATTAACACCCACAAGTATCCGCCCTCTTTATTGTATATGTGTATGACCATCGGGCCCGCCTTGCTGTTATTGGCCTGGTGGGATAATGTACGGAATGCTTTTACCAATATCATTTCCGTATTTGGCCGGGTGCCGTTCTTTTATTACGTGTTACACTTTTTCACCATCCACCTGTTTGCCAGTGTAGCTTTCTTTATTCGCGGTCACTCTTTTGCAGAAGGCATCGGACAGGCCCCTTTCTTTATCAATTTCATTAAACCGGGCGAAGGGGTTTCACTGACATTTACATATTTGATCTGGATCGGTATTGTGGCTTTGTTGTATCCGTTGTGCCGGTGGTATGATAAATACAAGATCGCTCATAAAGAAAAATGGTGGCTCAGTTATTTATAAAAACAAAATAAAGTTAACGATGGAGGTTCATCATCATGCACATACGGCCCGTAAAAGGTGGACACATTATTTATGGGAGTTTCTCATGTTGTTCCTTGCTGTTTTCTGTGGGTTTTTAGCAGAAAATCAACGGGAGCATTATATAGAGCATCAAAGGGAAAAGCAATATGCCAAAGCGCTATATGAAGAGTTTTTGGCAGACTCTGCTGCATTTACCACCAAAATGAATGCCCGGCTGGAAAAAGAAAGGGATTGTGATTACCTGTGGCAGTATATAAAGGACAGTTCGTTAACCGAACTTTCAAAAGAGTTTTACCCTGCTTATACCGTTGTGTTTTACCTTATTAACAGTTATACTTTTGAACCCAAAGACGGGGTGCTTAGCCAGCTCAAAAGTTCGGGCTCCCTGCGATATTTCAAGAATGCAACCTTGCAAAAATTATTCGGTGATATCAGTGTTGCCATAAATAATGTCCGGTACCGGAATGAGCAGGAATACCAGTTCTTTGCCAGCCCGATCAAACCATTTATGCTAAAGCACTATGATTTCAAGTGGCCGGATGATCTTCGGAAAAAAGATCAAAATGCCTATTATTTAGATCTTATTCGTGAATACAGGAAAAGTGGTGCCCTAATAAATGCCAATATCCTGAACCTGGCTTCTTTTGACCGGGGCGAAGTAACCAATATGATCATGTTCTATAAAACGATGCTGGCTTCCAGCCGGTCGTTGCAAATGAATAATTATATTAATGTAAATAGCAGAATACTGCAGGAGCTACGGAAGATTTATAAATTAAAATAAGAAAATGGAAGTACATCATCATGCCCACTCTTCCCGGAAAAAATGGACCCATTATTTCTGGGAATTTTTTATGCTGTTTCTCGCCGTGTTTTGCGGGTTCCTGGCAGAGCTGCAAGTGGAACATAAAATAGAGAATGAGCGGGGCAAACAATATACACTCTCCTTTTATGAAGACCTGAAAGCTGACACACCCCATATTGCACGGCTTATCCGTGTATTCGAAAGGAAATCAGAGGCCCTCAAAGACAGGGCATCATGTTACGGGGAATTAAAAAAAACAGGTAAGCCCGGCGATTGTATGCTCCAATTAATGATGAACTCAGAAGGGTTTTCCGACTTTGTGTATACGGACCGCACGATGCAGCAATTAAAAAATGCCGGAGGCCTCCGGTTGCTAAAAAAAGCGGATGCAGACAGTATACTGGAATACGACAAGATCATTCGTTTTTACCTTAAATCAGAGGCAACAGCCATGCAGGAAATGCAAACAAGTCTTCGCAATGTTATGTATTCTTTGATGAATTATGACAATTTCCGTAATACGGTGGAGGGTCTTCCTTCCACAGCTCCATTACTGTATGAAGATAATGGTCAGCTGGTCAACCGTTATTTTAATTTGCTGGACGCTTATTACTTTTTATGCACCTATCATCTCCGGGAACTAAAAGCGCTGAAGGAAAAATCCTTTTCTTTGATCGCCTATTTTAAAACAAAATATCATTTAAAATAAAAAGGTCCATGCCGTCAAAAAAATTCTATTACCATAACCTCGGCTATTGGTTTCTTTTGTTTGTAGTGCTGGTGGCTGCTGCCTTTTACACTACTTATTTCATCCGGATATTTGAACCCACCCCAGCCACTATTCATATCCATTTTGTGCTGATGGCCCTGTGGTTAATGATGCTGATAGCACAGCCCTTTCTTATAAAATATAAAAAACTCAAATGGCACCGGCTGCTGGGAAAAATAAGCTATGTGCTGGTACCTCTATTATTATTCGTTTCCTTTTTATTGATACGCAATGGGTATTACAGGGACCTGGACAGCCTGAACCAAAAAGTAGCGGCCGGCCTGCAGCATTACAGCCAGGAGGAAATATTGAAAAGAATAGCCAGCATGCCCATCGGTCTTTTCTATTTTTTCTGGTTCATCATATTTTATAGTCTGGCCATCCGAAACAGACGCACCTCTTCTAAGCATGCCCGTTATATGCTGGCCACTGCACTCACATTGACAGGGCCTACTGTAGACAGGATACTGGGTATTCATTTTCACTTAGAAACTATTGGCGGGGTATCTTCCTTTATCGTATCATTTTTACTCATTGATTTGATACTGGGATGCCTCTTATATGCCGATTATAAGCTTAAGCGGGACACCAGCGCCCTGCGCACCGCTCTTCTTGTTTATATCACCGGCCAGGTTATATATTTTGTTGTCCCCAAATTTGAATGGTGGGCCGTTTTTATGAAACATATCATGCTGCCTGAGCCATAAAGAGATGACAGAAGCTGGCAGAAGATTGATTAAATTGCCTGTTCTATTTAATCAATTATTATGGAGCAAACCACTCTTGGGATTGGTACCCGGCTGCAGCATACCCAGCATGGCCCGGGTGTGATCGTGGGCATTAAATATGCCACGTATCTTATTTCCTTTATCAATCATGGCATTAAGGAGATCGACAAAACAGATGACAGGCTGGATGAAATTATTCCTGAAAATGTAACCGAAGAGATCGAAACCCATTCCGAAGTGGAAAGATCTTTATTGAAAATTTTACGTTTATGGGGAGGTATTACAGAAAATGTACCCCTGGGTGAAAGATGGACAAAAGGAACGATGTTGCTCCAGCCTTTTGATAAAAGTTTAAAACCCAAAGAAATCCCCATTGAAGATTTTTTTCACAAGATTGTGATGCTGAGGGACAGGCTGCGTGTGCTGGAACAGCAAATCAACAGCAATAAAAATATCGGGGATGAAGAAAAGGTAAATCTTCAGCAGTATATTACACGCTGCTACGGATCTCTCACCACCTTTAATGTTCTTTTTAAAAATAAGGAACATTGGTTTGTAGGCGAAAAAAGCAGTAAAGACGAATGAAAAAGATCATTACCCATACCATATTCCTGTCCTTGTTTTTTACTACTGCTTCGTATGGTCAGCATATTTCGCCCGCCATGCAGTTCACCGCTCCCGTGGAGGCAACCGACAGTAATTCACTTTCCCTTCGCTATAGCAATCTTTTTTATTTCCGGGACTATGAATACACCCACGATATACAAACCGGCTATACTGTATTCGGCACCTGGCATTCCCCCCGGCTCTCCATTCAACCCAACAAATGGCTGCTGATGGAAGCGGGCGCCCTGCTGCAAAAAGAGTTTGGTGATAAAAAACTGGACCGGGCCCTGCCTCTATTCTCTTTACAAATAAAACAAAAGAATTTTCGCATACTTTTTGGCGCATTAGAAAGCAACCAGTCGCATAAACTGGTGGAACCGCTGATGAGTTTTGAAAAACTTACTCAGCGGCCGATAGAAGAAGGCTTCCAGGTAAAATTCAGCAACAAAAGGCTTTTGGCAGATCTGTGGCTGGATTGGGAGTTCCGGCAAAAAGAAAGAGATACACTACCGGAAGAGCTGACAATCGGTATGAACCTCTCTTATCTTCTCACCCATCCCGATAAGCCCTGGCGCATTTCCATTCCCGTGCAGGTCCTGGCACCTCATAAGGGCGGACAACTGGATATCAATGGCGCCCCGGTGGAAACCGTACTCAATCTTTCCGGAGGTATTGCAGCAGAATGGAATAATCCGAATTCAGCAAGATGGCTGCAGCATGCCAAATTCGATATCCATTTCCTTGATTATAATCTCTTTCATAACGAAAATGCATATGCGTATAATACCGGCAGCGGTTTTTTAGCCAATGCGTACCTGCGTTCAAAATCCAGTCTTGCTTTCCTGGCCACTTACTGGAAGGGAGAGAATTTTGTGGCCCCCAAAGGAGGAAAACTCTATCAAAGCATTTCATCTATCCCCGGCAGAGATTATAAGGAACCCGAAAGACAGCTACTATTCCTGAACCTCATTTTTGAAAAAGAGATCTTTCCCGGTTTTTTTGCCGATTGCCGCTACTCACCTTATATTGATCTTGGCAACAGCTTTACCGAGCAATCTTTTCTTATTTTGCTTTCTTACCGGGGTAATTTCCGTATCGGCCGGCTGAAAAAATAACTCAGGTTGCTTTCCGTTTACAGGTATTGATCCCAAAAGGGGCATACAAAGGGCAAAAGCCTATGAGGCTGGTCAACACAAAAACGGCGCCCAGTACTACCAGCACAAGACCTAAAGTACCTGTTACTGTTCCGCTGAAATAAAGCCAGGCCAGTACCGCTGCCACCAGTATGCGGATGATGCGGTCCGCTCCGCCCATGTTTTTTTTCATATTGTTTGCTTTAGAGTTTTCCCCTGATCAGCCATACGATCCCTGTTATGATGGCCACACATACCAGGCACAGGATGATAAAACGGATGGCTTTGTTCATTCTGATACATTAAAAGTAATACTCCGGGTTACAAACAAAAGTGATTTTGATCACTTACAAAGCTGATCATCATTTTACAGACCGCCTCACTAACCACGCGTATCCCCATCATTTTCTGTAAATTGTAGCCATGAAATGCTCCTTACTCCTGCTTTTTCTGCCCCTGCTCGCTGCTGCCCAAAACCCCGCCTGCGATATTTTGATCCGCAACGGGAAGATCATTGACGGAACGGGTAATAGCTGGTATTACGGAAGTGTTGCGGTGAAAGATGGAAAGATCATTGCCGTGGGCCGTGACCTCAATTATACAGCGGGCAAAACCATTGATGCCAAAGGCCTGGTCCTGGCACCGGGATTTATTGATGTACATACCCACCTGGAAGATGATGAAGTAAAAAACCCCGGCGCCACCAATTTTATTCTCGATGGGGTGACCACCTGCATTACAGGTAACTGTGGTTCTTCGAACGTGGATATCGGCAGATACCTTCGCTGGATCGATTCACTTAAGCTGTCTATCAATGTGGCCAGCCTGATCGGTCACAATGATGTACGTAAAGCCGTGATGGGCCGTGCCAATCGCGATGCCCATCCTGATGAAATGAAAAAAATGGATGAGATGGTGGACAAAGCCATGAGAGACGGCGCTGTAGGTTTATCCACCGGGCTTATTTATATACCCGGCACGTATACCAAAACACAGGAGATCATTGAACTGGCAAAAATTGCGGCTAAGTATAACGGTGTGTACGCATCGCACATGCGTGATGAGGGCGATAGTGTGACGCAGGCCATTGAAGAAGCATTGACGATCGGCCGTGAAGCAAAGATTCCCGTGGAAATATCACACTTCAAATTAAGCGGCCAGCAGAATTGGGGGCGAAGCAAAGAAACCGTTCCTATGATAGAAGCCGCCCGCAGGGAAGGTATTGAGGTGACTATCGATCAGTACCCCTACACGGCCAGCAGCACTTCCATCAGCACACTCATCCCCGATGAAATACTTGCCGATGGACAGGATTCCATCAAGGCAAGATTACAAAGACCGGAAACGAGAAAATATGTGATCAACTCCATGCTGCAACGATTGAAAAAAAGAAAGCTGAAACATTTTAGCTATGCCGTGGTGGCCTATTACAGTCCTGATACCACTTATAATGGGAAAAGCATTGAACAGATCAACCTGATGAAGGGCAGGAAACATAAGGCAAAAGAAGAGGCCCTGACTGTGATTGACATCATGATCAGCGGGGGCGCCAGCGCTGTATTTCATGGCATGAGCGAAGACGATGTGAAGCGTATCATGCAATATCCCTACAATATGTTTGCCAGTGATGCCAGCATCCGTGTGCTGAATGCCGGCATGCCACACCCCCGGGGTTATGGCACCAATGCCAGGGTATTATCTAAATATGTTCGCGAAGAAAAAGTGCTTTCGCTGGAAGAAGCGATCCGCAGGATGACATCGCTGCCGGCGCAAAAATTCCAGTTAACGGCGAAGGGCCTGATCAAACCCGGCATGGATGCCGATATCGTGATCTTTAATGAAAATGAAGTAAAGGATGTTTCCACTTTTGAAAAACCGCATGCTTACTCCACCGGGTTTATCTATGTTATTGTAAATGGAACCATCACTGTGGAAAATGGGAAGCACCTGGGCATACGGGCCGGCAAAGCGATATATGGGCCCGGTTACACAAAATAACCACTAACACTGCATATATGAAAAAACTATTCTTTCTGCTGCTTGCTGTCTTTGCCTTTTCATTTCTTCCGGCACAAAAAATTTCCCCCGTCGTTAACCCTGCCGCTGCTGGTTTTTCACCTGAAAGATTGATACGGCTTGATCGTGAAATGAACGGTTGGGTGCAAAAAGAATGGATGCCGGGTTGCGCCGCACTTATCATTCGCAATGGCCATATTGCTTATTATAAAGCTGCGGGCTTTAATAATCCTGAAACAAAAACTGTGTTGCAGAAAGATGCGATCTTCCGGATCGCTTCACAGACCAAAGCTATTACAAGTGTGGCTATTATGATCCTGGTGGAAGAAGGTAAATTATTGCTTGATGATCCTGTTTCGAAATTTATCCCGGCTTTCAAGAACCAGCAGGTGCTGGATAAATTCAATGCAGCCGATACAACATACACAACCATCCCTACCAGGAGTGAAATAACGGTTCGGCAGTTGCTAACCCATACTTCCGGTATTGGATATGCGGGCATCGGCAGTAAAGAATCGAATGCCATTTACGGAAAAAGTAAGTTAACGGCCGGACTTCATGTGCTCAATGACAATTTGCTGGATGCCATGAATCGCCTGGCCAAACTTCCCTTAATGCACCAACCCGGAGAGCGATGGACCTATGGGCTCAATACTGATCTTTTAGGCTGTTTGGTGGAAGTGATCTCGGGGATGACACTGGAGAAATTTTTTCAAACCAGAATATTTGACCCGCTGGGTATGAAAGACACTTATTTTCTTGTACCCGCCGAAAAAGCAGGGCGCCTCGTGAATTTATACCGGGAAGACTCCACAGGACACTATATCGAATCCACCAATTGGATACTGGCCGATCCCCGTGCATCCGCAAATTACCCGCTTGTTAAAACTAATTTCTATTCAGGAGGAGCAGGTCTTTCCTCCACCCTGTATGATTATGCCGTGTTTTTGCAAATGCTTCTCAATGGTGGTGTGTACAATGGAAAAAGAATTCTCAGCCGTAATTCTGTGCGCCTGATGACCAGCAACCAGATCGGTGATATTCCTTTTGGTAATGGAGCAAATTTTGGCCTGGGGTTTTCTATTGTATCCGATAAGAGCAGCGGCAGAACGCCGGCGCAAACCGGCACCTTTAGCTGGGGCGGTGCATTTGCCACTTCTTATTGGGTGGACCCCAAAGAAAAAATGGTCATGCTTATTTTCCGCCAATTGCAAAATACCACGCATGGGGATGTAGTGGAGAAATTCAGAAACCTTACATACCAGGCTATTCAGGATTGAATCAGGCGGCCTGTCACCTGATTCAATATTTATCATTCGCGATGGCCCCGGCAAGTATGGCGGTTTTATCCCTTCTTTTTTTCTTCCGGCAATTTCACAGACCAGGGACCATTGCCGGCGATCAGGAAATAGATCAGCAGCAACAATACTAAAACAGTAATGATCATTTCAGAATAGGGCTGCAGCATGTCTTTATTGGTGCCAATAAAAAAGACAGCGCCCAAAAGAACGGGTATTTGTATGGCACAGGCTATTCGTGTGTAGAGCCCCAGTGCCAAAAAGAGACCGCCCAGCAGGTGAACTGCCACTGCATAGTGTCCGGCTAATACATAAGAAAAATTCCCGAAAGTAATCTGGCTGGAAGACATCAGGCCGATGAGATCACTCATGTGGGTCAAAAAATCAATCGCTTTGTACATGAGGAAAATACCCAATGCAATACGTACTATATCCATCCAGCGGGGGTGATGAGTGTCACCCCAATGTTCAATGCGTTGAAGGATGTTCATACAGCGAAGTTTAGGTGATAAAAAAGAGCTTATATAAAATTACAATTATTCGCCGGCTTACTTTGTTCCTTTTTTTCTGTACCCAACAATCACGCATCTTTCAGATTTTCAATACAATTAGGTCAGTTTTCTGCGTTAGCACCTCTTGTCTTTTTAATGGGCTGTTTTTTCCAGTAGGTCAAACTTCTCCAGCACCATTCAAGGGGGCCGAACCGGAAATAGTGCAGCCAGATATGACTCCATAGAATTTCAACCACCCAGATGGCGCCCACTACATAATAAATTTCATACCGTTGCAACTTTCCAAGCAGTCCAAACCCAATTCCAAAAAACAATACCGCACATATCAGCGACTGCATCAGGTAATTGGTAAATGCCATTTGCCCCACCGGCCTCATTAGTTTAAAAAGCCACTTGAACCATCCCGATTTATACAGCAGCATAATCAATCCAAATATCCCCAGTGAACGGAGTGTCCTGGATATTTCATAATACTCGAATGGAATTTTTTTAGTGTATTGAAAAAAGTTGAACCTTGTTTCCAGCAAAGGTTGAAGTCTCAGATAAGAAATAAATAGCCCCGCGCCAAGCCCCACTATAAAAAGCATCCAGTACACTTTCACCGGTACGTCTCCCGTCAGCACACCGGTTTTGAAAAAAGCCATACCGATAAAAATAAACAGCAGCACATCCCATATACCGTAATAAGTAAAGTAAAACTCCAGTTCCGCACTCACGGTACTCAGGTTTTCATAGGTCTCGGCATAGCTGCCTGTTACCTGGCGTAAGTTTCTTTCCATATCTTTTCGCTGGCTGGGGGTATCTGATTTCTCCTTGATACCGGTCATGGCGCCCAATTCATCTTTCTGTTTATCTGTCAGCTTTACTTTGGTCGTGTCAATTTTTGCCACCCATTCACCCTTCGCAATTGTGTTTTTCTCTTTATAGAGGTCACGGTTCTCCCTTGCTGTCATCAGCAACAGGCACACCCCGGCCGCAATCAATAGTACTTTGGCCGGCAATCTCCAGAAAACAAAAGCAACGATACCAATGATGGCATATTGAAACAAAATATCACCCGGCCATAACAGAACAAAAGCATTCACTAACCCAAATACAAGTAACCATAATTGCCGGCGAAGGAAATATTCTGCGGGCATCATGCCGGACAAGCGCTTTTCAAGACGGGTGATGAATAAAATAATTCCTGCACCAAATAACATAGAGAAAATGGCCCGCTGGCTTCCTTCCATAAACCAGTTAATGAAGTACCAGGCTTTCTGATTAATAGTTCCCCATTCATTCCAGAGGTTGAGCGTTTCGGGCACAGGGTATGGCAGGGCGAAATAAGGCATGTTCATAAGCAGGATGCCCAATAAGGCAAGGCCCCTTAATGAATCAATAATAGCAATACGCTCTGATTGTGCTACTGGCGCAGCCAGTTGCATTTCCGGTGCGGAGGACATGGTTGGTTAGTTTTGGCGATTATAGAAAAGGCAGGAATAAAATAAATTAACGCAGGGTGGAAAGGAAATATAAGATATGGCTTTCCTATGAAATTAGCAAAAGGCCATTTACGGGGTAGTGGTCAATTTTGATTTCACGCCAAGCCGCAAAAAGGCCAGATCAAAAGACGCAAAGACGACCGCTATCATTGGACTTTCTCTTTGCGCCTTTGCGAATCCCGGCGTCTTTGCGTGAAATAAGTTAGCTAAATTGACCACTCCCATTTATAGATTATAGCTGAGCCCGTGTAATTCAGATAGCTCCGGTTATTCAGAAAAATTCAGGTCAGGCAGAATTCTAGACGCGGCACATTAATAAGAAAGCAGTTTGTTGATCGTTTCGTTCAATCTTGATTTGGCCAGGAAATTTTGTTCCAGTTCAATGCTGAATGGAACAGGCGTGTCCAATGAAGCACAGCGCATCACCGGCGCATCCAGCCATTCAAAACAATGTTCGGCTATCCATGCCGCTATCTCTCCGCCGATACCACCTGTCAATGTATCTTCATGCAGGAGTAATACTCTCCCGGTCCTTTTTACAGCTTCGCGGATAGCTAAATAATCGAGTGGCAGTAATGTTCTCAGGTCAAGAATATCAATAGATATCTCCGGGTGTTCAGCAGCATAATCTTCGGCCCAATGCACCGCACTGCCGTAAGTGATGATACTTATCTCTTCCCCTTCCCGAACATGCCTGGCTTTACCAATTTCAATTTCATAATATGAAGATGGTACAGGGCCGCTGATGGACCGGTACAAGGCCTTATGCTCAAAATACATGACGGGATTAGGATCATTGATCGCAGCGATCAGTAATCCTTTTGCATCCATGGGCGTGGAGGGGTACACTACTTTTAGTCCGGGTGTATGCACAAACCAGGCTTCATTGCTCTGACTGTGAAAAGGTCCGGCACCCACACCCCCGCCAGTCGGCATCCTTATTACCACATCCGCTTGTTGCCCCCATCGATAATGGATCTTCGCCAGGTTATTGATGATCTGGTTGAAGCCAACGGTTACAAAATCCGCAAACTGCATTTCCATCATACTTTTAAATCCTTCTAAAGAAAGGCCCAGGGCTGTTCCCACAATGGCACTTTCACAAAGTGGTGTATTCCTTACTCTTTCTTTTCCAAAATCTTTGACGAATCCTTCTGTGATCTTAAAAGCGCCGCCGTATTCGGCAATATCCTGTCCCATGAGGATAAGATCAGGATGGCGCTCCATGGATTGGCGGAGCCCTTCACTGATGGCGTCAATCATTCTTTTTTCTGCCGAACCCGGTGCCCCATCACTGTCCGGCCGGGAGTTATCTATTATTTCTGCAGAATGATGATGGCCCACCGGCGCATATATATCATCCAGCTCTTCTTCTGTATCAGCCAGTACCGGTTTCGTGTCAAAACCAATGGCGAGTTCGCTTTCTATTTTATCCCTGAATTCATTCCGTATCTCCGCCACTTTTATTTCACTTATCACTCCCGACTCCATAAGAAATTTCTCATAGTTTTTTATGGGGTCCTTCATTTCCCATAGTTTGAAAAGGTCCTGCGGCACATATTTCGTTCCGCTGGCTTCTTCGTGTCCCCGCATGCGGAAAGTGAGGCATTCTATTAAATACGGCTTTTGATTTTTGATGCAATAATCACGCACCCCTTTGATCGTGTCATAAACAGCCAGCACATTATTCCCGTCGATCTGCACCCCTTCCATGCCATAGCCCTTTGCTTTATCCACCAGGCTGATACAGCGGTATTGCTCATTTACCGGTGTGCTTAAGCCATATCCATTATTCTCGATCACAAAAATCACGGGCAGGTCCCACACGGCAGCCACATTGAGTGCTTCATGAAAATCACCTTCGCTGGTACCGCCATCACCTGTAAAAGCAAGGGAAACTTTTTTCTCCTTGCGAAGTTTATAGGCCAAGGCCACCCCATCACCGATGGCCAACTGTGGCCCCAGGTGAGAGATCATACCACAGATATGATGTTCTTTATTGCCAAAATGAAAACTTCTTTCTCTTCCTTTACTATATCCTTCCTGCGCACCCTGCCATTGCATGAAGAGTTTATGCAAGGGCATATTACGGGATGTAAAAACCCCGAGATTACGATGCAGGGGCATGATCCATTCGTCAGGCTGCAAGGCCATGGTGGCGCCTACTGAAATAGCTTCCTGTCCGATACCACTAAACCATTTGGATATTTTTCCCTGCCGTAACAGCACCAGCATTTTTTCTTCTATCATGCGGGGCCACAACAGGTTCCTGTAAATATTGACAAGCTGGTCGTTGCTGAGGTCTTTTCTTTCAAATGCCATTGAATCCTTTATTTATCTGTTCCGGTCTCAAAGTTATGGTTTCAAGCATTATAATAACCCCCCGCTTTAAATACCATGATTATTTCATTTTTGTTAAAACAGGTAGACATAAAGAATAATAATTTATTCGAGTCGTTTTCAAAATTCACCACCTAACACCAACATTATGATACCTGGCCGTCTTCCGGAGTCAACTCTTTTCGCATTACTTTTTAGTTTGTTGTCAAATAACGCACCTGCCATTATAACCTATGATACTGGTCAAAGCGGAACTACCAGTCCCAAAATACAGATAGCCTTGCTACTCGATGTTAGTAATAGTATGGATGGGTTAATTACCCAGGCAAAAGATCAATTATGGAACATGGTAAAAGTGGCCGGAAAAGCCACCTGCAATATGGCCCGGCCTCCGATAGAAATAGCGCTGTATGAATATGGAAGGACCAACAATGATCCTGCTAAAGGGTACATCAAGCAGGTCAGTCCGTTTACAAAAGACCTTGATTCGTTATTTAATGCATTGTACAGCCTGAATACCAATGGCGGCAGTGAATATTGCACTAATGTAATTAATACCAGTCTCGATGAACTGATGTGGGATACTTCTAAAACCAGTTATAAAACAATTTTTATTGCCGGTAATGAAAGTTTTTTACAGGGAAATATTTCCTTATCTCTTATATGTAAAAAAGCAAAAGATAAGGGCGTGGTCATTAATACAATCTATTGTGGCGACCGTTTCAAAGGAATTGCTGAATATTGGCAACTTGACATTGAGTGCAGTAATGGCAGCTTTAATCATATTGACCAGGATGCCGCCGATCCTTCTATTCCTACCCCCTACGATACTACATTAATTGTAATGAATCATAATCTCAACAAAACCTTCATCCAATATAGGGGGTATCCAGGCACTATTCCCCAATATGATACTATGGCAACGTATGACACGAAAAGTATTGACAAAATCATAGGATGGACAGTAGTAAGGGCCGATACTGCCTTTTACAATCGTTCTACCTGGGAGCTTGTTGATGCTGTGGAAAAAGATAGCACTATTTTGAATACTCTGGATAGGAGTAAACTGCCTGATAGCTTGAAAGCGAAAAGCCCTGACGAGTTAAAAGCCATTATAAAAATCAACCGCGAGAAAAGAACCCTGATCCGTAAAGAAATAAAAAGACTAGATCGCGAGCGGGATGCTTATATCCGTCAGGAAAAGACCAAGCTCAGTTCCGCACTTCCTCAAACCTTACGATCTGAGATCGAAAAAGTGATCCGGGAGCAGGTCAGGCGGTTTAATATGCAAATAGAATAGCGCTAAAGTCACCGGGCTTTTTCAAAACAGTATCTCTGTGTTGAAAATTACACCACCACCAGCTCATAAAATTCTTCCGGCTGCAGGTATTTCTGGGCCAATGCCTGCAATTCTTCCGCAGAAATGGTCTTGATCGTTTGAATGGAGTCGTAGAAATATTGTTCGGTCAGGTTATTCAGGATGATATTCTTCCAGCGGGCAATGATCTGGAAAGGACCATCCAGGTCACCGAGGATACCCCCCATCATGTAGTTCCTTACCAATAACAGCTCTTCCTCCTCTACCTTGTTTTCCCGCAGGTCCTTCATTTCTTTATATACTTCTGCAATCGTGGCTTCGCTAACCTCTTTTCCTGCTTCGGTACTCACCATCCACGCAGATTGCTGGATATGATTATGCAGGTAACTGTGAATACCATAGGTATATCCTTTGTCTTCACGGATATTACTCATCAGTCTTGACCCAAAGAACCCACCCAATAATGCATTCAATACCTGCACTTTTAAGAAATCAGGGTGATGCCGGTTAGGAAACGGTCTTGCTATCCGGATAGAACCCTGTACACCATTGGGATCATTGGTGATCCGGTATTTTTTTTCTGTGGCCAGCTGTACCGGTGATTCCTTTACTTCATTTCTTGTTGCCGGAAGATCGCCAAAATGCTGGTTCAATAATTTTTCCAGGTCAGCCGGAAGTTTCCCGGCCACAAAAACAATGAATTTACCCTGCTGATAATAGGTTCTGTAAAAATCCAGCAACTGTTCCCTTTTCAATGCATCAAAATCTTCTGCGCTGCTGTATTTACCATAAGGATGTTTTTCACCATAGAGGTACACATCGATTAAACGGCCCGCCACAAAATCACTTTTTTTCAAATTTACCTTCAGCCGCTGCTTCATATTCTGCTGGTAAATAGCCAGTTCATCCTGTGGCATCACAGAATCGGTGATCAGCTCCCGCACCACCGGCAGTAACTCATGAATATGTTTTGTGAGCGAATGAAGGGTAATGGTGGATGTTTCGTTATAACAGGACCTGTTGAGGTAAGATCCATAATATTCAAAATGCTCGTTGATCTGGAAGGCCGTTTTGGTATGGGTACCATTGCGAAGCAAAAAGTTAGTGGTGGCAGCCACCAGGTTTTGTTCTTCCTGCGAATTCCCGGCAAAGAATACCCATTCCATGGAGAGTACTTCTTCCGCACCGGCGTCCACCGCATACACTTCTACTCCATTATCCAGGGTAAATCGCTGGCATGGTTTCAGGCTCAGCTGAAAATCCACAGCATCCACAATATGGGGGCTCTTCTTCCTGTCCAGTACACCTGTCTTTTCGTTTGTGGCTATTGTCATCAGTTATCAGATAAATAATAAATCGTGTTTGAGTTCTCTTTCCGGAATATTGTCCTGCTTTCCTGCAAAATATCTTCTGTGGTCACTGATCCGTACTTCTCCAGTTCAAAATTCATCCAGGCCGCATCCCCCAGGTTTTCATAATAAGCCAGGCTGTTGGCCCTGTTCATTACACTCATGTCTTCAAATGCAATCATACTTTCTGTCTTATTCTTAACTTTCTGCAGTTCGTCTTCATTCACCAGTTCCTGTTGCAGTTTTTGTAATACTTCCTCCACGGCTCTTTCAGCTTCATCGATCTTCACTCCTTTCACAATTTTACCTTCAATGGATACCAGCCCATTGTCTGTACTGCCAAAATGATAACACTCAATATTGCTGAACATTTTCTTTTCTTTTACCAGCGACTGGTACAACCGGGAAGAACCTCCTCCGCTGAGGATGTCTGTCAGCAGTTCAATAACATAGTATCTCCTGTCAAGCCGCCCGGGCATATGCCATGTTTTATAAAATGCATCCAGCGGCACTTTAGATTTTATTTCCATTCTTCGTTCTTCCTGTTGCGCCGCCTCCTGGGGAAGGTTTCGCTTATATTTTTCACCTGATGGGATATCGCCAAACCATTTTTCACTGAGCTCTTTTACTTTCTCCACCGTCACATTACCCGCCACCACCAGGATAGCATTGACGGGACGATAATGCTTGAAAAAGAATTTCTTTACATCTTCCAGTTGTGCATTTTCAATATGCGATAATTCCTTTCCAATGGTCATCCACCGGTACGGGTGTTTTTTATAGGCCAGCTCCCTCATCTTATGCCAGGCATCGCCATAAGGTTTGGTGAGGTAATGTTCTTTGAATTCTTCACATACTACTTTCCGTTGCACATCCAGGCTTTTTTCGCTGAAGGCCAGTGACAGCATCCGGTCGCTTTCCAGCCAGAATGCCGTTTCCAGGTTTTGTGCCGGCAGCTGGATATAATAATTGGTAAGATCATTTGTGGTGTAAGCATTGTTCTCCCCACCCGCCATTTGCAGGGGTTCGTCGTAATTCTCAATGTTCACAGAACCGCCAAACATCAGGTGTTCGAATAAATGAGCAAAGCCTGTTCTTTCGGGATCTTCATCCCTGGCGCCAACATCATACATAATGTTCATCACGGCCATGGGCGTTGACAGGTCCTGGTGAACAATCACCCGAAGGCCATTGGCCAATGTAAATTTTTCAAACTGGATCATAATGGAATAACAGTATTAAAACCATAAAGTTGTCGCCACATAACAGAGCTATCTTCAAATTTTTCGCAGACCGGCCGGGGGCCAATGCGTAAGGTTGGGCAGGCATGTAAAGTTATAGAAAAAGCGGGTTTACCCCTCAGAGAATACTTTTTACCTTGAATTCGATCTCTTTCAGCACCCCTTCCCGGCGTACGATAACCTTTACCTTTTCATTGGGGATCTGGAGGGCAATCTTATACTGATTAAGATTTTGTGAAAAGTTTTTGTTCACAGCCAGCACTTCATCTCCTTCCTTTATCCCCGCAGTTTCTGCCGGGGAGCCTTTGGCCACATCCCCGGCAATAATCGTTCCGTTGACATAATACAGTTCAAGGCCTGAGTAAGAATAGTCAAACTGACTGTTGTAATGACTATTGGGCGTCAGGTGAATATCCCCTTTCTCGTAATTGATGATCACATTGAAGCGTCGTAATATATCGTTACCCAATATACCGCACATATACGGGTAGCTGGTAACATTGGTCTCGTCTTCAAATACAAATACCGGAATATTCTTGAAACGATAGGGGCCGATCCTCACTTCCTTCATTACCCGGAGTTCCATATCCACTTTACCACCCAGGCCTTCTCCTTCTTTGGTCCATGATTTCTTTTTCTTATCCAGGAAATTACTGTCTTCCACAAAATCTCTTGACAATAACATGCATAGTCCTGCTCCCATATCATATAAGAACCGGGTGTTGACCGTTTCCGCATCTCTTACTCTTACTTGCTGGGCCGCCAGCATGTTTATAGTTGGTTTCAGCATGTATCCCCCCTTCGGGTATTTCATGGGGCCCTTTGTGCAAAAGGTAATTTTCAGGCTATCATAATTCACTTTCAGAATATAGCGGCTGATAACAGAATACCCGATGATCCCGTCGATCTGCTCACCGTAAACGGCAGTGAGTATGCCGTAATCGTTGACGTGAAAATCAAGGCTATCGACCGTGAGTCCCGGAAAATGCAACTTTTGATTATAAACGAAACTCACTTTTTTTATCCCTGCGATCCCCCGGATGGTCCTTTCCGTTGGGGTGGGTTGTATATGCAGGTATTCTGCGGTGGATGAGTCCAAAGAAATACCACTGCTGCCGGTATCTAAAATAAAATTCAGTGTATCGGGGTGGTTGCCCAATTTGGCCTTCAGGATCACTATGCCCCCGGTTAGCTGTGTAAAGGGCACTTTGGTGATCTCCCTGGAAGGGGGTGAAATAAACTCTTCCTGGGCCGCCAGTCCCGTCCACGGGAATGAAATCAGCCAAAATACAAAGGCAAGGCAACAGATCGTCTTTTTCATGTAGTTGTGTGTTCCGGTCGGGCTTCGCCGGAGTGGTCCACTTTGCATAATTAAGACAAAGGACTTTGTCAAAAAGATGCAAAACAGGCACCTGTTTATTGAAATTTAGTTTAATATTTCCGGTACTGAAAACCGCTCAACACATTATCTGTTATACAACTGTACCTTTGCGCCATGCAGCTACAAGACCTGTATCACAAAGCCTCTAATTTCGGTTTTCTTTCTGTAGAAGAAGGTGTTTTCCTTTATCAACAGGCTCCGCTGGCCGAACTGATGTTTCTGGCCGACGAACTGCGAAAAAAACAGGTGCCACACGGAAAAGTAACCTGGCAGATCGACCGGAACGTGAACACCACCAATGTGTGTATTGCCAATTGTAAATTCTGCAATTTCTACCGAATACCGGGGCACGCCGAAGCCTATATCACCGATATGCCCGCTTACCGGAAAAAGATCGAAGAGACATTAAAATATGGGGGAGATCAATTGCTGCTGCAGGGTGGTCATCACCCCGAATTGGGGCTGCAATTTTACGTGGATACCTTCCGCCAGATAAAGGCTGAATTCCCTGCTATCAAATTACATACCCTGGGCCCGCCGGAAGTGGCACATATTACCAAGCTGGAAAAATCCACTCACCGCGAAGTGCTCATGGCATTGAAAGAAGCCGGCATGGATTCTTTGCCCGGCGCCGGTGCAGAAATATTGATCGACAGGGTACGACGACTGATCAGCAAAGGGAAGTGCGGTGCACAGGAGTGGCTCGATATTATGCACGAAGCCCATAAACTGAATATCACGACCAGTGCCACCATGATGTTTGGCCATGTGGAAACCATTGAAGAACGTTTTGAGCACCTGGTCAAAATAAGAGAAGTGCAAAGTCGAAAGCCCGACAATGCAAAAGGCTTTTTGGCTTTTATTCCATGGACCTTCCAGGATGTGGATACATTACTGGCAAAGATCCGTGGCGTGCATAACCTTACCACTGCTGAAGAGTATATCCGTATGATCGCACTCAGCCGTATCATGCTGCCGAATGTAAAGAACATACAGGCCAGTTGGCTGACGGTGGGAAAACAAACCGCACAGATCTGTTTAAATGCCGGTGCCAATGATTTTGGTTCAATTATGATCGAAGAAAATGTGGTTAGCGCCGCAGGGGCGCCTCACCGGTTTACGTACAAAACCATACAGGATGCGATCCGCGAAGCCGGATTTGAACCGCAATTGCGTAACCAGCAATATGAATGGAGAGAAATTCCTGAGATGATCGAAGAACAGGTGATTAATTATTAAAAACAAAAGGCACATCCATATTATGATGAAGAAAACATTCCGCCTGTTCAGAAAAGTGGCACTGGCAGAGGGGATTTCATTTCTTGTTTTATTATTCGTGGCCATGCCCCTGAAATATTTAGCCGGCTTACCGATGGCCGTTACCGTAGCAGGAGGCATTCATGGTGTTTTATTCATTGCTTTTATAGTATTGGGATGGGAAGTAAAAGGCGAGTATAAAAAAGATCTTGCCTGGTATGGCAAAGCATTTTTAGCATCGATCCTTCCATTTGGAACATTTATTATGGACAAAGAATGGAGAAAAGAAGAAGCCGCTGCACAACAACCCTGAAAAGTATTGTTTAGCAAGATTTTCTGTTACCTTTTGTTTTAACTTTTTGGCCAGCACGATCGGATGATTAACCTGTAACTTTGTCCATCAAATCTCCGCTATGAGCAAATGGGTTATTATACTGTGCATAGTTTCCCTTTTTTATTCCTGCAATAACAATAAAGCAGATGAGACCGCAGCAGATATCACGGACTCAGCAGAAACCGCCGACAGCATTTTTGCCTGGCAGGCCGACCTGGATGATTCAACCGGGAGATTGGTAATGAAAAGATCGGAAGAAGGTCCCCAGTTTTTAACGGTGCCCTCCGTTCTTCAATTCCTGAACGATAATAATGAGAATGTAAGACTTGAATTTATTCGGACCTCTAACGATACTGTATACCTGAAAATCCCGCAGGCAGCATATCTCACACAACAAATGGGTTCCACCGGCGCCACCATGAAACTGGCTACCATTGTCTATGATTTTACAGAAATCCCGGGTATTCGCTATATTAATTTCGATTTTGAAGAAGGCGATCATGCCCAGCCCGGCACTTACAGCCGTGATTCTTTCCAGGGAGATTAGCTTTTCATCAAGCATTTGTTACTGGTGACGTAAACAATTTGAAATGGGTTTTTACCGGCTTTAGTTTTCCGGGAAATTTACCACATGAAAAAGCGTTTACTAAAACCCACTCTCTTTGTGGCCCTGGCGGCAACAGTAGCCGTTGCCTCTTTTACCTTCGAGTCAAAAAATGAAGAGAATGCCTGCTCCCAAAACATTCCCGGTTATCAATGGACAAAGTTGACAGATAACGCCACCTTCAGCAAAAGTTATAATTTCCAGTTACTAACACACCAGGACCAGCTCTGGGCCTTTCACCCGGATGGCGGTTATTACTCTTCAAACGGTAAGGACTGGACGAAATCGCCCCTGCCCAACAGCATCAACAACCTGGCTTTCCTGGATTATGTTCCTTTCGGCAACACTGTACTCGGTCTTGGGCATTTTGAAGGAAATATTGATAATTACCAGCTCCGTACTGCTATTACACAAACCACGGATTTTACCACGTGGACCACGATAGCTGAGGAAAGCAATCTTCCCCGCCGCTTCTTTTATCATCCCGTAGTATTTCAAAACAGGATATGGATATTCGGCGGCACCGGCAACGGCGAAAATAATTTTGATGACGCCTGGAGTTCTTCCGATGGTATTACCTGGAAAAAAGAAGCTGAACGCCTTCCTTTCGGAAAAAGGAGCGGGCAGCATTTTGTAGTATTCAACGAAAAGCTATATATGCTGGATAACGATGTGTGGGTATCTGAGGATGCCCTGCATTGGGAAAAAGTAACCAGCCATATTACCAATGCCACCCTGTTTGGCTATACACCTGTTGTATTTGACAATAAAATATGGCTGCTCGGCTGTAACCGTAATGGGCAGTTTGCCAGTAAAGTATATGTAAGCAGCGATGCCCTTCACTGGGAGGAGCAGGATGCGCCCTGGACGCCACGGGGAGGCATAGCCGCCACTGTTTTTAATGGAAAACTATACATGACAGGAGGCAAATACGGGGGTTTCAGAAAAGGAAGTACAGAAACGGAATTTATTTACAGCAATGATGTGTGGGTGCTGGAAAAAATAAGTGGCCCTTCAGCCTACTAAATTACAAAAGCGATTGTCGTGGTCGGGCGGGCCTGTTACGACAATCGCTTTTTATTCTTGCGAACATCTTCCTTACTTCGGATACTTTTCCACTTTATTGCTGATGGGTTTCACGGTTCTCAGGTAAGCATAGATAGCTTTCAGGTCATCCTCTTTCATCTTACCATACATGGCCCATGGCATAAAAGTATTTTGGCGACCCGGCTTTGTCTTTAGCATTTCCGGAGAGGAGTTGCTCCGGAATTTATTGACAAACATTTCCTCCGACCACGCACCTATACCAGTAAGGCTATCGGGTGTAATATTGGAAACCGCTACTTTCATGGCCGGGTTATCAAATACAAATCCTCCCGAGAAGGCTTTGCTGAAATCGGGTCCCTGCGGCCCCATGGGAGTATGGCAGTCAGAACAGGCGGCAGATGTAACCAGGTATTGGCCATATTTCACTTTATCAGAAGGGTCGGGCATCACATTATTATCCAGGTTACCATCCGGCAAAGGGCCAAACATACTCATCGGCACTTCCAGTTTCCGGGGGGGCGTGGTACTGTCGCTGGGTTTTAATGTGCGTATATAAGCTACTATTGCATACACATCACTTTTTGTCATACGGGCATACGAATGATAGGGCATAATCGGAAAGAGTGTGTCGCCCGTTTTGTTAATTCCCCGGGTAATGGCCCTTGCTATTTCATCATCGGTCCAGTCTTTCAACCGGGCGGGTGTTATATTCGGTGCTGTTACTTCACCCGGTACACCCTCTTCTTTACCGAAGGTAAAAGCAGCGCCGCTGCCTTCTGTTCCGGCAATCACGGGCATAGCAAAAGACGTTACATCCCTTTTACTGTGGCAGTCAATACAAACCGTTACATGATTAGCCAGGTACTCTCCCCGTTCAATTACTTTTTTAAGAGAATCTTCCGCAGCAGAAGTGGCGGGTTCTGCTTTTTTGTCTTTGCAGGAACTGAGATGGATGGCCATGACAGCAGTAATGGCAAGCACTGCCACGGCAATGAGCTTTCTCATACGTAGTTGTTTTAGGTTAATAGAAACTTGAACAACAAAAGATAATAAAGTTTGGGAAAAAGACAAAAACAGGAGCAGGGACGGTTAAATACTCACGGAAAGGCATAGCCGAGACCAAATGTCAGCGGCACCATGAACCCGTCGTTATGCGGAAACAGGTTCCCATTGGAGTAATGGGCTATCCGTATGCTGGCATTGATATTCTTATTCTTCCCTGCAAAAATGCCCATCCCCATCATATCATAAAAAGTGAATTTCTCTCCGGTATCCTGGCCGTCCACTTTCACCTTTGAAATATAGGTGGGCCCCGCCACGGTGTATTCAAGATACATATCCGTTTTTTTGGAGCGTATTGCCGTAAACCGGAAAACAGGATAAGCGGATAGCGTGAACAGGTTAGCTTCATCCTTCCTCGTTTTCCAGAAAGAAGCACTCACTCCCCAATCCAGTGCAAATACTTTACGGCTATGAAAAATATTTCGCTGGTAGCTAAGCGAAAACCCATGTTTCATTTTCACTTCCCCTCCCCAGAAAATAGGAACAGGCCCCTGTGATACTGCCTTATTTACTCCGTAACCCAGGCCATTAGTGGCAAAAGCTGCCATCAGTATCTGTTTAGGAAAATGATATCCTGCTGCTTTTACTTTATCCACCCTCTCTTTGGGCAATGTGCGCATATAATAATTGAACCCGGCAGAATAAAACAAGGTTTGCGGTTGTTGAACGGATTTATTGGCAGGCGACCACACCGTGCTCAACTGCAGATCCCATTTTTTACTCAAGCTATATTGAAGACTGCCACCAAACAAACCGGTACCATACGAGGCATTAGGCACTATGTATTCATTATTGACCCGGAACCCCTTACGCATGATCAGCCCCAGGCCTGCTTCTGTGAACAGCGATAATTTTTTCGTTAAAGGAAATCTTCCGGCCAGCGTTAATCCCGCCACATTCATCCATACGGTATGCGTAAGTCCATTACCATTGATATTATGGTACTCCACCCATTTTACAGGCCGCATATAACTTATTTGTGCCGCTATATTCTTATTGAACTGATGCCCGAATAAAATAATCCGCACTGCGGTATGGGGCACTTTCACTGAAGAAACTGTATGGCCGGGTTTTAATTGTGCCGAAGAAAAAGGATAATTGATATAACCGATATTAACCCCAAAATAAGAATCCTTTAAAACAGGGGGATATTGCGCCCTTTCATCCTGTGCCATCAGGGAAGAACAGTTAATGAATGTCAGGATCAATAAGTACAGGCCTTTCGCTTTCATGTTCCGCCAGGGTTAAATTAATTGCACCACTTCCAGGGCATTGGTCATGACCACCATCGAGGCTTTATAGCTGCTTGCTATCTTTCCATATTCTTTATCAAGGCCCATTAGCTTGGCGGGATAATAACTGCACATACGCAACGCTTCTCCCAGGTCTGTTACCGAGTGGGCCACCAGGTTTTGAACAGCCAATGCCATAGTTAGCGCAGACCCGCTGAGTATACCTCCTGCTTCGTATTTATCACCTGCTGCTTTATGCGGATAATAGCCCTTATCCGTTTCCGTTACTGCATCGGTGATGATAAACAATCTTTCTTTCATCGCTTGTTTGGCAATGCGAATGGCCGCATAATCCACATGATGACCATCCGGGATGATACTGGCCATCACCTCATCATCGTCCATAGCCGCTCCTGCTAGTCCGGGTTCACGATGTTGTAAGGGACTCATAGCATTGAATAGATGTGTTACAGCCTTTATACCATTGGCAAATCCTGTCTTTGCTTCTTTATAAGTGGCATTGCTATGTCCGGCCGAAATAATGATTCCTTCAGCAAGGATATATTCGATGATCTCCTTACTACATACTTCCGGTGCCAGTGTGATCATTTTTATCACCCCTCGTCCATAGGCTAACAACTCTTTTACTTCCTGTAATGCCGGCGCATGAATCAATGATTCAATATGTGCCCCTCTTTTTACAGGGTTGATCCAGGGACCTTCCAGGTGTATACCCAAAATACCTTCTCCGCCTTCCTGCCAGTATTTTCTTACAGCCTCTATGCCCTGGTGGAATACTTCCTTTGTATTCGTGGCAACTGTTGGCAGGCAACACGCAGCTCCGCCTTTTGCACAATACTCCCTGAGTTTATACAGGGAGTCTGTTTCCGGGTAAACGGCGAGCAGCTTGCCATAAGCTCCATATATCTGAAGGTCAATAAAGGCCGGTGCAATAAAACAATCCTGATAGCTATCGGGATGAAATTGGTCTGCCTTCTGCGAAGAAGGAAGAGAAGAAACAGGAATCAGTTCTTTGATCATCCCGTTTTCAGTAATGACAGCATGATCGCTTAGCCAGTTTTCTCCGGTGAATATGCGGTCGGCAATATATGTTTTAAGTTGGGCCACTTCCGTGGCGAAAGATAATTGATTGTGGGGATTTGTAAAAGCCTAAACCCCTATTGCAGGTCTTTCCTGTTGAAATCAATGACAAATGGTGACAGCGTTTTACGCAATTGATCTGTTTGATGTTCTCTTATCTCCCTGTTATAATCATGCAGGTGAATGCGGTTCATAGCGGTCACTTCTTTATAGCGATAGCCGCTGGTCCCGGACGAATCGTTGTAGCGGATAAATAATTTACCCTCTTTTCCATACTTGCAGTAATTATAATGCACCACATAGTTGCCCTCTGCAAAATGAAATAAAGTGTCAAATGCATACCAGTGATGCAGCTGTATACGGCCGGCACGGTATTTTACAAAATCATTATAAAGCAGGAAATAACAGGTATCAAAAGTTTGATCGCTGCCGGTGCCATATAAAGTATCGATCACGGTGTTTTTATTCTCATCTACCAGCGCAGGTTGCAGTTTTTTGATCTCCGCAGCAGTAGCGTCTGTTTTCAGCATCAGCATACCGGTGCAATCCCAGGGACAATGCTGTGCCGTTAAAGAAACAGGCAGGGCCAGTAGCAGGGAAGCTATCAGGGAACGCATGAGAAAAGGTTTTACTAAAGGTACTACTATCCTGCTACGAAGCGGTAGCCAATGCCTTTAATAGTGATAATCTCCAGTGAGGGGTCTCCTTTGAGATAACCGCGAAGTTTGGTAATATATACGTCAAGGTTGCGGCTGTTGAAGAAAGAATCGTTGCCCCATAATAAATTGAGTATCTCTTTACGGTCAATGATCTTATCCCTGTTCTCATACAGGAGCTTCAACAATTCGCTTTCCCGGTAAGATAATTTGCGTTCCCCTTTTCCATCTCCCAGTGTTTGCCGGTTCAGCTGGAAATTATATTTTCCGATCGTTACCTGGCTGCCGGCAATTTTGGAAGATCCCTCCCCTTTACCCCGCAACAGGTTTTGTATCCGTACGATCAGCTCTTCCATGCTAAAGGGTTTGCGTATATAATCATTGCCCCCCAGCGAAAACCCTTTCACCACATCATCAGTCTGTGTCTTGGCTGTCAGGAATATGATCGGCACTTCCTCATTCAATAGCCTTATTTCATCAGCAATTTCAAACCCGTCCTTATTCGGCAGCATTACATCGAGTACGCAGATATCCGGGTTCGTTCTTTTGAAAAGATCGACGACTTTGGCGCCATCTGTTTCCATGATCACTTCGTAACCCCGGCTTTCGAGGCTTTCACGGACGATCTTGCCTAAAAAAAGTTCGTCCTCCACATATAAAACTTTCGTTGCGCTCATGAGATATGTTTAGGTAGTGTGATGATAAAATTCGCTCCTTCTCCTGGTTCGCCCTGTACTTCAATGGCGCCTTTATGTCTTTCTACAACCTGCGCCACATAACTAAGGCCCAAACCATAGCCCTTGGCATTATGTGTGTCGCCATGCGGCACCCTGAAAAATTTATCAAATATTTTCCCCTTATATGCTGTGGGTATTCCGATGCCATTGTCTTTTACGGACAGTATAACGCTGTCTTCAGCTCCTTTCAGTTCCACCTGGATCACAGGGTTTTCCTTACTGTATTTCAGTGCATTGTCCAGCAGGTTGAACACCACACTCAGCAGGTGCAGTTTATCTCCCTGCATGATCAGGTCCCCTTCTGCTGCCACAGTAAGTTGGGCCCTGTATTTCTCCAGCTGTAATTTCAGGGATTCTGATACTTCGTTTACAATTTCCCTGAGGTCAAGTGTTTCATACTTCAGCTCAATTCCCTGTTTTTCAAACATGGAAAGTTTCAGCACTTTATCCACCAGCAGGCTGAGGCGTTGTAATTCGTTTTGAGAAATATCCAGGTATTCTCTTGTGCGTTGAGGATTATCGATAGCATTAAAATTCTTTAACGCTTCAATAGCCACGCCCACGGTTGCGATCGGCGTCTTTAATTCATGCGTGATATTACTGATAAACTCATTCTTCAGTTCAGCAAGTCTTCTTTGTTTCAGCAGGTTGCGGTATAATAATACAAATGAAAGTATGGTGATGCCTAACAAAAGTATGGAGAATAAAATGGGCTGGGCAATTTGTTTCAGTAAATATGAAACTGAACTGCCCAGTTGCAATCTATAGGTTACAGGTTTTGCAAACCCTATCGTTACTTCATTAAAAACAGGTTCGTGGTGTCTTTCTTTTCCCTCCATACGCTCAATAGAAAAAGGGACTTTTAGTTTTTGCTTTTCCAGCGCACTGCTATACGCAGAATCAAGCTCTTCCAGGCGGATAGAATCCTGTAATGAATCCACACTGTACAACAGGTTGAAGATATAATCGCCACGGGGTGGTGGCGGCACTGCTCTGTTAAATGGTACGGAATCTTTATTAAAGGTAACCGTAGAATTATTCATCGAAATGATCACTTTGCCTTTTACGTCTTTTTTCAGGGAGTCTCTCAGCTTATCCCTGATGATATTGATGGAAGAAACGATCTCCTGTTTTGGCAGTTCAGTTCTTTCAGGGGATTCTTCCATGTCTTTATTGGTCACAAACATTTTCATACCGGGTATCGCCACTTCTCCATTGCGGAACCAGTTCACCCCGTCTAACTTAAGTTTACTGGATTGCAGGCTGACAACAGTTTCCCGGAAGGCCAGTTCTGTTTTAATGGCGAGGCTTCTTTTCTCCCGGTCATAGCTCTGCTTCAGCCAGTATAGCTGAAAAGCGGTTACCCCTAGTATGGTAATCCCCATCAATGCGGCCAGCCAGTGTAGTCTGCTCATTTGCACCGTTTACAGTACAAATGTAGTTGAATGCCTGCGGCATTTTCAGCCCCATTAACGTTTATTAACCTTAATGAAAGGTGGGTTAACCCATTCCGGAAAGATCACTGTTTAGTTTTGACCTAAATACATAAAATCATGAAAAAGATACTGATCGCCGGTTGTGCACTGCTAACTGCTGCATTAACACAGGCACAACAAAACCAGGGCAAAGTAACCTACGACAGAACGGTAAAACTCCAGTTCAGCTTTGCCGGGATGCCGGGTGGTATGGAACAGCAAATGCCCAGTACCCGTACGGATAAATATGAGCTGACCTTTGGTAATAACCAATCGCTTTGGAAAGCGGCCGAGCAGGACAATGACGATGAGGGCCCTGCGTTTGGGGGCGAAGGGATGCAGGTACGTATGGTGGTGGCAGGTTCCAATGATGTACTATTTAATGATTTTGGCACAGGCAAAAGAGTGGAAAAAAGAGAAATGTTTGATAAAACATTTATCGTTGATGATACGGTAACTAAACTAAAGTGGAAAATGACAGGCGAAACAAAGACCATTCTCAACCATCCCTGCATGAAAGCCATAGCCACCCGCACCAGCAAACGTACGGTGATGAATATGGACAATGGCAATATGGAAAGAAAAGAGATTGATGATACCGCTACTATTGTAGCCTGGTTTGCTACGGATATTCCCGTTCCTGCAGGCCCTTCCGAGTTCCAGGGACAATTGCCGGGCCTCATCCTTGAACTGGATGTGAGAGACGGAGACCAGGTATATAAAGCCAGCAGCATTTCAGAAAAAGCAGATCTTGCGGTGATCAGGGAACCCACGGGCAAGAAAAAATATACACAGGCCGAATTCAGAAAAGAAAGGGATAAAATGCTGGAAGAGATGAACAACAGTAACCAGGGCGGACGACGCGTTATCCGGATGAATTAACAAATACAACCTTAGCCATGAAAGAAGGCCCTTACGGTAATGCGTAAGGGTTTTTTTATGGTCATGCCTGCCGTAATTTTTATCTTTATCGATCATGCAAAAGGAATTTGCACAAAAAGTAGCGGACATTGTCCGCAATGATGATAATGTGATCGGTCTGGCCGCCGCCGGCTCCTGGATCACCGATGAGCTGGACGAGTATTCTGATCTTGACCTGGTACTCGTCACACAGCAAAAAATAGCAGGCGATAAAAAGAAGATGACCGGTTATGCACATCGCTTTGGTGATCTCCTTTCCGGGTTTACGGGTGAGCATGTGGGTGAGCCGCGGTTGCTGGTTTGCCTCTACGACAATCCGTTGATACATGTGGACATCAAGTTTCTGTTGTTACCTGAGTTTGAACAGCGGGTGGAAGACCCTGTTGTTTTATTTGAAAGGGACAATGCCCTGACCAGGACTATTCAGTCAACAAAATCTGCCTGGCCTTCTCCCAATTTTCAATGGATCGAAGACCGGTTTTGGATATGGGTACACTATATTGCTTCTAAAGCAGGACGTGGCGAATATTTTGACTGCCTCAGCTCACTGGATTATTTACGGAGTAATGTACTGGCCCCGCTGATGCAATTAAAAAACAAAAAGCAGGCAAGGGCCCTGAGAAGGGTGGAAACCCAACTGGCCAAACCCGACCTGGAAAACCTGAAGATCACGGTGGCACAGTATAACCGGGCTTCCATTCTTAAAGCACTGGATAACGCTGTCAGTATCTATAAATCACTGAGAAGGAAACTATATCCTGAATCGGTAGCGCTGCGGACCGAAACAGAAAAGAAAAGCCTGGAGTATCTGAAAAGTATTTCCAGAAGGGGCTGAATACTTCTAGCTTTACATTTTTATTCTGTGAACAAGATTCTAATCATCGACGACGAAGAGAAGCTACGGCAACTGCTGAAGCGCATCATCAGCCTGGAAGGGTTTGATGTGACGGAAGCGGGCACCTTGAAAGAAGGTGTAAAGCAAATGGACAAGGAGGCGGCTGATGTAATTCTCTGTGATGTAAAACTACCTGATGGTAATGGTGTTGACTTTGTAAAAGAAATAAAAAAAGCCAATCCCCTTTCGGAAGTCATTTTGCTGACCGCCTATGGAAATGTGCCGGATGGCGTTCAGGCCATGCGTAATGGCGCATTCGACTATATTCTCAAGGGCGATGATAATGACAAGATCATCCCATTACTTCACAGGGCTTTTGACAAAGTGCATCTCGCCAGGAAAGTGGAACAATTGCAAAAACAAATCGGGAATAAATACTCTTTTGAAAGTATTCTTGGCAGATCCCCCGCCATATTACAAGCCATCAACCTGGCAAAGAAAGTGTCCGCCACCGATACCACAGTTCTGTTATCCGGCGAAACAGGTACCGGGAAAGAAGTTTTTGCCCAAGCCATTCATCAATCCGGCAGCCGGTGTAATAAACCTTTTATTGCCGTCAACTGCAGCGCCTTTTCAAAAGAATTGCTCGAAAGTGAATTGTTCGGTCATAAAGCCGGTGCTTTTACCGGGGCGATAAAAGATAAGAAGGGGTTATTTGAAGAAGCGAATGGCGGAACACTGTTTTTAGACGAGATCGGTGAAATGCAATCAGAACTGCAAGCCAAACTTCTGAGGGTGCTGGAATCAGGAGAGTTTATGAAAGTTGGAGATACAAGGACCATAAAAGTAAATGTGCGCATCATTGCTGCCACCAACAGGGACCTGCAAAAGGAGATTGAAGCAGGACATTTCAGGTCGGACCTGTTTTATCGCTTATCTGCATTCCAGATCCTTCTGCCTGCTTTACGTGAAAGAATAAAAGATATTTCAGCATTGGCAACACATTTTGCTGTTTTATATGCTGCTAAAACAAATAAGCCTGTGCCTGTACTCGAACAGGAATACCTCGAAGCCTTACAACGCTACCCCTGGCCGGGCAATATCCGTGAATTAAAAAACATTATCGAACGTTCAGTAATTCTTAATGATAATGGACAATTAACTATAAAAGATCTTCCGCCAGAACTTCAATTAGCTACCGGCACCCTGGCTTTTTCAACATTTGAGCTGGCAGGTGCAGAAAAATTACACATTCAGAAGGTATTGCAACATGTTAATGGTAATAAAACTGAGGCAGCAAGATTATTAGGCATCGGATTAACCACACTCTATCGAAAAATAGAAGAGTACCATCTGCGGTAACTCTTCCATTTTGAAAATACACCCTTCCATTTTGGAGGGGTTTCTATTTTTATGCCGGGGGTGCCCCAATAAGCAATTCCTCTGAAACTATCTCCCATAAATGGTTTCCTGTTTATCCCTTCCTGTTTCTCTGTCCCGGCATTCCGTTTGGCTGCTGTGGATATGGAAAGTCCAAGGCTCAGGGATATCATTCTCGTTGCTATAGCGGTCCTTTTGCTCATCAGCCTTTCCTATATCGCATATAAAGTATTTAAAATTTAATACCCGGAATTATGTTCACTTTCATTTTGCTGGCGGCGGCCCTCCTGTTATTCTGGTTGTTTTTCAAATGCATTGACTGGTTTGAAAAGATCTGACCTGCTGCTATCCATCTTACAAATAAAAATTACTTTTTATGATGACCGTATTATTCATTCTATCCATTGCCGTATTTTTTTACCTGCTGTATGTATTGATTAAACCCGAAAAATTCTGATTTATGACAGGAGAAATTTTAGGAACCATTCTTATTTTCCTTGCCACGGTGCTAATGGCTTACCCTTTGGGAAAGTACATATCCAAAGTTTTTAAAGGTGAAAGGACTTTTACCGATTTTATGAACCCGCTGGAAAGATTCATTTTTAGAATAAGCGGGATCGATCCTAAAGAAAGCATGAACTGGAAACAATTCCTGAAAGCCATGCTTACGATCAACCTGCTGTGGCTGGTATATGCCATGCTCATGCTGGTTTTCCAGGGCAAATTGCCGCTGAACCCCGATGGCAATCCCGGTCAAACACCTGACCTGGCATTCAATACGGCTATTAGCTTTTTGGTAAACTGTAATCTGCAACATTATTCCGGTGAAACCGGGCTTACATATTTAACACAGTTGCTTGTCATTACCTTCCTCCAGTTTGTAAGCGCTGCCACTGGTATTGCAGTCCTGGTGGCCCTGTTCAACGGGTTGAAAGAAAAGACCACGCAAAACCTGGGGAATTTCTGGAACTACCTGGTTAAAAGCACTACGCGGATATTATTACCGCTATCCATTATTGTTGCAGTAATACTGGCATTCAACGGAACACCCACCAGCTATGACGGCAAAGACGATATTGTAACACTGCAGGGCGATAGTGTGCAGGTTTCCAGGGGCCCTGCAGCCGGAATGATCGCGATTAAACAGTTAGGCACCAATGGAGGTGGTTGGTTTGGCGTAAATTCAGCACATCCGCTGGAGAACCCTAACTACTTTACGAACGCCGTTGAAACAATTTCAATTCTTCTTATCCCTATTGCGTTGGTATTTGCGTTAGGGTTTTATATCAACAAAAAGAAATTGGCCAAAGTGATCTTTGGTGTTATGACATTATTATTTCTCATCTTTTGCGCCATCAATATTTATTATGAAACAAAGGGAAATCCGGCAATTGACAGGCTGGGGGTGGCCCAGACAATGGGAAGTATGGAAGGAAAAGAAGTGCGTTTGGGTTCGGCCGCCACTGCATTCTGGAGTGTAGCCACCACTTCCACATCCAATGGTTCCGTAAATGGTATGCATGACAGCCTGACTCCTATGTCCGGGGGAGTGGTGATACTGGACATGATGATCAATGCACTGTACGGTGGTGTGGGTGTGGGATTATTAAACTATTTCATTTTTATCATTATCGCCGTTTTCATTTCCGGGTTGATGGTGGGACGTACACCTGAATTTATGGGCCATAAAGTGGAAGCCAGAGAAGTGAAGATCGCTGCATTGATAACATTATTATCTGCATTCCTGATAAAGGGGTTTACGGCTTTGGCTGCTTATTTAGTAGCGCACCATCCCGAAATGGCCTGGGCGGTAAAGCCCGGGGCCTGGTTGAACAACCCCTCTTATCACGGTTTTTCGGAAATGCTGTATGAATACACTTCATCCAACGCCAATAATGGAAGTGGTTTTGAAGGTTTAGGCGACAATAATATTTTCTGGAATGTAACCACAGGCATTGTCCTGCTTCTTGGAAGATATTTGCCAATTATTGGTCCGATAGCTATCATTGGCCTGTTAGCCAATAAGAAATTCATTCCTGAATCTCCTGGTACTTTAAGAACTGATTCCAGCACATTTGGTGTAATGACGTTGGTGGTGGTTATTATCGTCACAGCTTTGTCTTACCTGGCGCCGCTGGCCCTTGGGCCCTTAGCTGAATATTTCTCCATCTATTAATCTTAACTGATCATGGCAAAAAGAAAACGCGATATAAAATTATTTGATCCGCAATTGGTAGGGGCTGCGATCAGGCAGTCGTTTGTAAAACTAAATCCTGCTTTGATGATCAAAAACCCTGTAATGTTTACTGTGGAGATCGGCACGATCGTGATGCTGGCGGTGTGCATTTATCAAATGGTTACAGGTGATCTTTCACAGGGAGCTTTATGGTATAACAGGGTTGTGTTTTTCATACTTTTCATCACCGTGCTGTTTGCCAACTTTGCTGAAGCACTGGCAGAAGCAAGGGGTAAAGCACAGGCAGAGAGCCTGCGTAAAACAAGAGAGGATACACCCGCTAAAAGAGTGGTGGCCGCCGGCAATGGTTTCAGTAAAGAACTGACCATAGTTCCTTCTTCATCATTAATGCTCGGCGATTATTTTGTTTGCGAAGCAGGAGATGTTATTCCCATGGATGGAGAAATTGTGGAAGGTATTGCCACCATTGATGAATCTGCTATTACCGGCGAGTCGGCCCCGGTTATTCGTGAAGCCGGAGGAGATAAATCGTCTGTAACCGGTGGTACAAAGGTTTTAAGCGACAGGATCGTAGTGGAAGTAACTACACAACCCGGCGAGTCATTTTTAGATAAAATGATTGCATTGGTAGAAGGGGCCAGCCGGCAAAAAACTCCAAACGAGATCGCTTTGACGATTCTGCTGGCAGCGTTTACACTCATATTTATTATCGTGTGCGTTACACTAAAACCTTTTGCCGATTATTCCAACACCCCCATCACTATTGCCGCATTTATCTCTCTTTTTGTTTGTTTAATTCCCACTACGATCGGTGGATTATTATCAGCCATTGGTATTGCCGGGATGGACAGGGCCCTAAGGGCCAATGTGATCGCAAAAAGTGGTAAGGCGGTGGAAACTGCCGGTGATGTGGATGTATTGTTGCTGGATAAAACCGGCACCATTACCATCGGTAACCGAAAAGCCACCAACTTTTATGCTACTGATGGCATCAATGAAAAAGAATTTATTGACTACTCCGTACTCAGCTCTTTGGCAGATGATACTCCAGAAGGAAAATCAATTATTGAACTGGCCAAAACCAAGGGCACCGAAATTCCAACCTTTGGAAATGGCTCTGCTGCAACCTTCATCAAATTCACTGCAGAAACAAGAAGCAGTGGCATGGATACAGCCGGTGGTATCAGGATCAGGAAAGGTGCTTTTGATGCCATCAGCAAGATGGTTACCACCAGCGGCAATAAAATTCCCGCTGAAACTGAAGTAAAAGTAAAAAACATTGCTGCCAACGGGGGTACGCCCCTTGTTGTTTCCGTGAACAACGAAATCAAGGGTGTGATCGAATTACAGGATATCATCAAGCCCGGTATCCAGGAGCGCTTCCAGCGCCTGCGTAAAATGGGCGTGAAGACCGTAATGGTCACCGGCGACAATCCCCTTACTGCAAAATATATTGCAGATGTGGCCGGTGTGGATGATTTTATTGCCGAAGCCAGGCCGGAAGATAAAATGAATTATATCCGTAAAGAACAGGCTGCTGGCAAACTCGTTGCCATGATGGGTGACGGCACCAACGATGCACCTGCCCTGGCACAGGCCGATGTGGGTGTAGCGATGAACAGCGGTACACAGGCAGCAAAAGAAGCGGGTAATATGGTGGACCTGGACAATGACCCCACCAAGCTGATTGAAGTAGTGGAAATTGGCAAGCAATTGTTGATTACAAGAGGTACACTTACCACTTTTTCCATTGCCAATGATGTGGCGAAATATTTTGCCATCGTTCCGGCACTGTTCATTGCCTCCATCCCGGTTTTACAATCCCTGAATATTATGGGTTTGAAAAGCCCTGAAACAGCTATTCTCTCCGCCATCATTTTTAATGCCATCATCATACCATTACTGATCCCGCTGGCATTGAGAGGTGTTCAATACAGGCCTATTGGCGCCAGCGCATTGCTGAGAAGGAATTTATTGATTTATGGCCTGGGCGGTATCATTGTACCATTCATAGGCATTAAACTAATTGACCTTTTACTGGGTTTATTTATGTAAGAAAAAAAATAGTAGAAATGAAAAAGAACTTATTAATATCACTGAAACTTAGCTTTGTAATGATTGTTCTTTGTGCCGCAGTTTATCCTTTACTCATGGCAGCAGTAGGCAAAGCCACTCCAGGCGGAGGGAAGGGCAAAACTGTTTCTGTCAATGGCAAAGTAGTGGGTTATGAAAATGTGGGGCAAAAGTTTACGGAGGATAAATACTTCTGGGGACGGCCCTCTGCTGTTGATTACAATGCAGCCGGCTCAGCCGGGAGCAATAAGGGCCCTTCCAACCCGGACTATTTACAAATTGTAAAGGACAGGATCGATACACTACTGGTGCATAACCCTGGTATAAAAAAAGAAGAGATCCCTGCCGATCTTGTAACAGCAAGTGGCAGCGGGCTTGATCCGCATATCTCTCCTGCTTCCGCTTATATACAGGTAAAACGTATTGCAACTGTACGGGGTATACCGGAAGATAAAATAAAAGCACTGGTTGACAGCTACGTTGAAAAAACCTTCCTGGGCCCTTCAGTTGTCAACGTTTTGAAAATAAATATTGCATTAGATATTATTAAATAATAAAATGACGATGAAAAAGGTTTTAATGGGAACAGCTTTATTAGTGAGCACAAACCTGGCGGCACAGGATTCAACCCGGGGCTCTGTGAGTATCAGCGGTTACGCAGAAGCATACTATACCTACGACTTTAATAAACCATCTGACAACAACCGTCCCGGTTTTATTTACAGTCACAACAGGCATAACGAATTCAACGCAAACCTGGCTTTTCTGAAAGTAAACTACAGTGCCGAAAGAGTAAGGGCAAATCTTGCATTGGCTGCCGGCACCTATATGAATGCGAATTATGCCGCGGAGCCTGGTGTGTTAAAGAATATTTTTGAAGCCAATGCCGGGGTTAAGTTGAGTAAAAAGACGAATCTTTGGTTAGACGCAGGCATATTCCCTTCTCATATCGGGTTTGAAAGCGCTATCAGCAAAGATTGCTGGACACTTACCAGGGGGATCCTTGCCGACAATTCTCCATATTATGAAGCAGGCGCTAAAATAAACTACACCACCAATAACGGAAAATTGCTGCTGAGCGGCATGGCATTAAATGGCTGGCAAAGGATCAACAGGCTAAGTGGTAATTCACTCATGAGCTGGGGCACACAATTACAATTCAAGCCATCAGATAAAGTATTGCTGAACTACAGTACTTTCCTGGGTACTGATAAGCCAGACAGTGCCCGGCTGTTCCGCACCTTTCATAATTTCTATGGCATTTTTACCCTGAGTGATAAACTGGGGCTGACACTTGGTTTTGATATCGGTACAGAAGAAAAAACGCCTGGTGGAAATGGCTCCAATACCTGGTACAGCCCTGTGGGTATAGTCAAATACACGATCAGTAACAAATGGGCTGTTGCCGGCAGGGTGGAATATTATAATGATGAGAACGGAGTGATCATTGCCACGGGAACGCCCAATGGTTTTCAGACAAGTGGCTATTCTCTGAATATTGATCACAGCCCTTTCAAAAATGCGCTGATAAGGCTGGAAGTAAGATCATTGAGCAGTAAAGACAGAATCTTTGTTAAGAAGGATATAGTGGTAAAGAATAACACATTCCTTACCGGTTCCGTGGCGGTAAGTTTTTAATATGGAAACAGGTGCGTTAAAAAAGAAATAAACTATCTTTTATAAACTGATATGCCCGAAAACGAAGCAGATAAATGGTTAGCCAGGATCCAGCAGGATAAAAAGGGGAAGCTGAAGATCTATATCGGGATGAGCGCAGGTGTGGGAAAAAGCTACCGCATGTTGCAGGAAGCCCACAACCTGTTGCGCAATGGCATAAATGTAAAGATCGGCTATATTGAAACACATGGAAGAAAAGAAACGGAGGCACTGGTAGAAGGGCTCCCTGTTATTCCGAGGCGAAAAGTATTTTATAAAGGCAAGGAGCTGGATGAACTGGATGTGCAGGCTGTTTTATTATTACACCCCGAAGTGGTGATCGTGGATGAACTGGCCCATACCAATATCCCGGGGAGTAAAAATGAAAAACGATGGCAGGACGTATTGGATATTCTTGATGCAGGCATTGATGTGATCTCTGCTATTAACATTCAGCATATCGAAAGTATCAATGAAGACGTAAAAGATATCACCGGCGTGGAGGTGAAGGAAAGGGTCCCTGATAAAATCTTACAGATCGCTGATGAAGTGGTGAATATCGATCTTACGGCTGATGAGCTGATCACCCGGCTAAAGGAGGGCAAGATATACGACCACAGCAAGGTACAGCAGGCCCTGCAAAATTTTTTTAAGCCGGAAAAGATATTACAATTGCGTGAGCTGGCCCTGAAGGAGGTCGCAGGACAGGTGGAAAGAAAAGTTGATTATGAGGTAACTGCCAAAGACCGGCCCTGGCGACATGAATATTTCCTGGCCTGTATCTCTTCTAACCACGAAATGGCCCAAAATATTATCCGGAAAACGGCACGACTGGCCTCTTACTATAACAGTAAATGGTTTGTTTTGTATGTGCAAACGCCCGGGGAATCTGTTAATAAAATCCCGCTGGCCAGCCAGCGTCACCTGATCAATAATTTTAAGAATGCAACAGAATTAGGCGCTGAAGTGTTACAAGTAAAAAATAACAATGTGGCAAAAGCCATTATTGATATGGTGATAGAAAAAAAGATAACCACCGTCTGTATAGGCAAGCCCCGTATAAAATTATTCCAGGTGATCCTGAGGACCAATGTGTTCAACCAATTGTTAAAGACCCTTTCGCAAAATGATGTTGATCTTATCATTTTATCGTAATGGCTATTAAATTAAAGACCAAAGTAGCGTTGGGGGGTATCTTCCTTTTTGCCCTGCTGATATTGGTAGGCGCCGTGAGCCTTGTCTACTTCAACAAAATAAGCGAGGAGGCAAAGGCTATTGTAAAAGATAATTACGAAACACTCAACTATTCAAGGGACATGATCCGATGGATGGACCGGCTTGATGGAAATATCGCCCTGCTGGATTCTTTTGAAATGTCCCTGAAACAACAGGAAGGAAATATTACGGAACCGGGTGAACAGGAAATGACAACCCGCCTGAGAAAACATTTCAACCTGCTTCAACAAAAAGCTAATGCCGATTCACTTTTGGTCCTCATGCGTGATGATATCAGCCAGATCATGCGGGTGAATCTTTCGGCGATTGACCAAAAGAACCAGGCTGCACAAAAATCTGCCGAAAATGCCAAAACGATCATCAGTGTTATCATTTCCATTTGCATCTTACTGGGGTTCTCCTTTCTTTTCAATTTCCCGTCCCTTGTCGCCTCCCCTATTGCAAAACTTACCGAAGGTATCCGGGCGATCGCCGTTAAGAACTACAGCCAGCGTATACACCTCAACAGGAATGATGAATTTGGAGAACTGGCCAATGCCTTTAATACGATGGCAGAGCGGCTGGATGAATATGAACACAGCAATCTTTCAAAAATCTTATTTGAAAAGCAAAGAGCTGAAGCCGTTATCAACTCGCTGAAAGATGCCAGCATCGGTATAGACAATAAAGGAGTTGTATTATTTGCTAACCAGCAGGCACTTCAGTTGTTGAACCTGAAAGAGCAGGAGATTGTTGGTGTGTCGCAGGATGATGTAAAAAAAAGGAATGATCTTTTTCGTTTCCTGATCAATGAACAAAATAGTACCCCTTTTAAGATCGTGGTTGAAGGAAAAGAAAATTATTTCACTAAAGAAGTGATTGAGTTGAGCGACGAAAACCGGAGAGCTGGGAATGTGATTGTATTGAAAAATATTACCCCCTTTAAAGAATTGGACGTGGCAAAGACGAATTTTATCGCCACCGTGTCACACGAACTAAAAACACCTTTGGCCTCTTCTGATTTTAGTTTAAAGCTCTTAGAAGATGAACGTGTGGGCAAGCTCACACCTGAACAAAAAGAATTGGTGCAAAGTCTAAAAGATGATAATAAACGCCTGTTGAGGATCCTAAGTGAGTTATTAGATATGTCGCAGGTGGAAAGTGGCAAAATTCAGTTATCAATTCGTGAAATCACGCCGGAAACCCTGGCCAAAAAAGCGATGGATTCTGTGCAAAATGTGGCGAAAGAAAAAAATATAATTATACGACAAGAGTTCCCTGCGGAAATGCCTTTGATCAGGGCCGATCCCGATAAAACCACCTGGGTGCTAAACAATTTTTTGACAAACGCCATCCGCTATTCCTCCGAAGGATCTGAAATAATCTTATCCGTACAGCAAAAAGAAAAATGGGTGGAGTTTAGTGTTCGTGACTTTGGAAAAGGTATCGAACCAGTGTATAAAGACAGAATATTCGATCGCTACTTCCGTATTCCCGGGAATAAGGAGGGTACGGGACTGGGGCTTGCTATTTGCAAGGAATTCATAGAAGCACAAGGCGGGCATATTGCTGTAGAATCAGAATATGGAAAAGGCAGCCGTTTCAGTTTTACGATAGGTATTGCCTAAAGTGCAAGGGTTGGAAACCCTGCTAAAAAGCCTACTTTCACTCAAATATTTATTTTATGAAATGGCTGACCACCCTGTTCTTCTTTTTTGTACTCTTCCCCTCTGCTGCACAGGACAGTATGTCCATCCATTACAAGATCTATGACACCCGCAGTAAACAGGTCATCACAGTTGATAAGATCATAGAAGATATGGTTAATGCCGATGTGCTGTTCTTTGGAGAGGAGCATAACGACAGTATCGGCCATTATCTCGAGAATAAAATATTCCGGGCGTTGCATAACCGGTATGCGGATAAGGTGGCATTGAGCATGGAAATGTTTGAGAGCGATAACCAGTTAGTGCTGAACGAATACCTGGAAGGGCGGATTGATGAAAAACGTTTGTCCAGCGATGTCCGGCTTTGGAATAATTATAAAGATTACCGGCCCATGATTGAATATGCCAAACAAAACAAAGTGCCGGTCATCGCTGCCAATCCACCCCGCCGATATGTAAACATGGTTACCCGCAGGGGTATGCTGTTATTGGATAGCCTCAGCAAAGAAGCCAAACAATACCTGCCACCCCTGCCTTATGATACATTGGGTGGGCGCTACCGTGAAAAATTCATGGATATTATGAAAGGTGCACCGGAATCATCCAGCCGGAATATTTATTACAGCCAAAGCCTCTGGGATGCCGGCATGAGTTACCATATTTACCGGTACATGAAGAAGAATAAAGGCAAAAAAGTTTTTCACTGTGTGGGTAAATTTCATACAGACGAAAAATTGGGAACTGCCGCTCAGCTGCAAATGAAGAATAAGAAACTACGTATTGTCAATATCAGTTGTTTCCCCGACAAGTCCTTTGCTAACCCCGATTGGTCATCGCTTAGTTTGCTGGGAGATTATATCATCATAACAAACCCGGACCTGAAAAGAACTTTCTGATCCGGGCTATCGGTTGCTGTGTGATTTAATTACCTCGCAATGATCCTCATGCCGCCACCGCCCGCATTGTTCAGGCCAGTTTTACTTAAACTATAAGTAAAGCTTAACAGGAAGAACTGGCGAAGTGTCAGCACTCTTGAGTCTTCAATATAGTTGTTATTGGTAGTGCGGCTGATACCTACATTCTTGTTCAGCAGGTCACGGGCACTGAACTTCAGCTCTCCCCTGTTAAACTTCAGCATTTGCTTACTGATACTCGCATTCCATAAAGGCACTTTCACATTGAATCCCGCCGCCCGCTGGCTGTTGATACTGTACTCAAAATCGGAAGAAAAGAAAAATCCCTTGGGCAGCTGCCAGTCAACCGAGGCCGTGTACTCCTGGGTGAGATATTCATTATCCCCCACCGGGCCCAATGAGTATTTTGTTTTATTATAATTAATTCCTGCCCCCACTGCAAAATTTACTTTGTCGTTAGGGTTAATATCCAGTCTTATATCCGGGCCCAGGCTCCAGGTTTTGATCGTATTGACCACTGCCTGGCCACTTTGGTCGTTAATTAATTGCTTATTGTGATTATACCCACCCCTGTTGCTGATCTCAATAGTGCTCTTTAAAAACCTGACAGGCATACTATAGCTGATATTTCCATTGATACTATACACACCATCCACATTCACAGGTTTTGCTTTTCGCACTCCTGTTTGCAAATTCACGGAGTCATAATTTGCAATCTTATTTTCCGTAGCACGGGCATTAAGCATCACAAACAGGTTTTTATTCCTGAATGGGCTCAGCAAGTTCAGGTTGGCCTGTATGGCATGATTGAACTCCTGCTCCAGGTCAGGATTACCCTCACGAATATATAACGGGTTGCTGTTGTCCGGCACCGGCTGTAATTGCGACATACTGGGCTGGTTGGTGGATGTTCCATACGTGAACGATAAACTCTTGAAGCGGGTAAAATTGTACTGGAATCTTGCATTGGGTAAAATGTTCCGGAAGGTTTTGCTGATCAGCGAATCTTTTGTCCCGCTGATGATCTTGCCTTCCAGTTCTGCCTGCTGCCAGTTGGCGCCAAAAGAGTAATTGAATTTTTTCTTTTGGGTACGCACTCTCACACCTGCATTGGTATAGCCGTATGTGTTTTCAAAGTCATTGCTCAACTGTTCGTTGATCTTGTCGAATTTCCCCGTTCCTTTATCGTAATCGTAAGTCGTTTTTTCGGAAGTGCTTTTTGTATTGCTTCTTCCCACACTGAATTCCAGCAAGGACCTCTTCCATAACGGTTCTGTATAAACGGCCCGTGCATTGTAGCCCCGCAGGTCACCGTTGCTTTCATTTACCTGGTTTAGTGTATCTCTTTTCGATAACGATCCCGTTGGAGTATAAAAGCTGTTTACAGATGAAAGCGTGCCATCACCGTCGCTTTCGTTCAGGCTGGTTTGCAGCGACAAGGAGAGTGTTCTTCCTTTTCTTTTGAATTTCTTCCGCCAGATGATGTCATTCCTGAATGTGTAACCCTCGTTATTGGTAGTGGTGTTGCTATAGCCCTCATTGGTCAGCGCTTTAGCTTCCGACAGTGTCTGGTAATCTGTTTGCGCCTTGTTATTGGTCTTTTGATAACTAAAAGATGGTGTTATCCTGATTGAACTTGAAGAATCAATCTGGTATAGCATATTGAGGTTGAAGCGGTGGGAGTTGCTCAGGTAATTGGAGAAAGAATTTTGGTTATAGAAGTAGGATGAGTCGGGTAAAAAATACTGGCGTTGTATATGGCTTTCCTGGTTAGGGTTGTAACGGTTATAAAAGTAATTGCTTTGGAAATCCAGTTTCTTACCAATAATATTATTGTAATTCAGTCCGCCACCCCAGGCCGTATTAATACCATTGTTTCGCCCTCCCCCGGTTACACCCATGGCTGCTGCTTCTTCCGAAGTCATATTTATATTGATATTGCCGCCACCACCCCGTTGCATCCTCGACAGTTCGCCGGTAAAGTTCAGGATATCCATAAAAGAGAAACCTTCGGCGTTGGTATTATTACCCATACCAATAGTTGAAAATTGCCTGGCTCCCTTAAATGAATTAAGATTGAATTTCCCCTCAAATCTTTCTTTATTTCCCGCGCCTGCATTGACCTTCCCGAACATCCCTTTCTTTTTATCCTTCTTCAGTTTGAGGTTGATGGTCTTTTCATAATTACCATCTTCAAACCCTGTCAGCTGGGCCTGGTCGCTTTGTTTATCATATACCTGTACTTTGTCCACGGCATCAGCGGGCAGGTTCTTGGTGGCGATCTTGGGGTCTGTTCCAAAGAATTCTTTTCCATCCACCAGCACCCGGTTCACTTTTTCCCCCTGTGCTTTAATAGTGCCGTCTTTTTCCACTTTTACTCCTGGTAATTTCTTTAAGAGCTGCTCCACGCTGGCATTGGGTTGCACTTTAAAGGACCCTGCATTATACTGGATGGTATCATTGATCAGTGTTACCGGGGGTTCTTCTGCGGCCAGCACCACTTCTTCCAGCACTTTGGCCTTATCATTCATGACCACATTTCCTAATACTATATCATGGTTGTTCTCGCTGATCTTAAAATAGGTATTGCTGTTGTGATAGCTTACATGTGTAATTAATAACCGGTACTCCCCATTGGCCAACCCCTTTAACTCAAAGCGGCCGTCGCTCCCGGTCATTGTGAAAGTAACCAACGAAGAATCTTTGCGCTCTAATACAGTGATGGTAGCTCCGGGTACGGGCTGCTTGCTGATGGTATCGTATGCCAGGCCCTTGACCGTGCCATTCTTCTGGGCCATTGCACTTAAGCCAAAACCAATTAGTAAGATCGTTAATAAGTAACCTTTTCTCATAGCTGAATGATTTCGGCTACGAAAATATTCTGAGATCCTTTCAAACTGGGTTAAAAGGGCTTGGTTTAATGTTAATGAAGGTTAATATATTAGTCAATAGCCGGTAGCCAGAAGTCCAGCCTGTCTATTGCTCAACTGTCTTCCCTCTCTCATTATCCTCCCTGTCCCTGTCATAGACCATCAGCTTCACCCTCCACTCCATGGGAGCATAAAATTCAATCGAAAGCTCTGCTTTCAGTTTTTTGCTCGTTTCATCGGCAGGGTCTGCACGAAAAACAATACTGTTGAATTTCTTTTCCTCTACCGGGGCTTCATAATGGCCTCGCAGGTGAACAGCATTGGTACCAGTACCTGCTTTTACGGTGAGGTTATTGACCTGGTTATACAACGCTCTGAATTTTTGCCTGGCTGTTTCAAAATTATCTGTGGTCAATATCACGGTTTGCCAGCTATACACATCATTTCCTTTTGAACTGTAACGGGTGATAGTAGCTTTCTCCGCTCCTTTGGGAACAAAATTGCATTCGTAATCGGTGTACTGTACATTTTCTTCGATCATTTCTCCGGTGAAACTGCTGAAATGATTGGGGTAATCACTAATAACTTTTCGCAGATCGTTTGCGATAGTGTTCGCTACCGGTAGTTTTAACTGGGCGTGGATGTGACTGGAGAAAACAAAGAAACTAGTAATAAAAACAAGTGTTTTTACGGATTTTTTCATTGGTTCGGTATTTAAAGGCTTGTTAATTGGGGCTAATATTATAAAATTTCGTGTTTATTACATAATTTTAAAAAGAATTAAATCGTTTACCCTTAGTAAATTATCCTATCATGAGAAACAAACGCTTTATACATTCACACGAATCCGCAAAGATTTACCAGGATTATTACAGGCCCTCTTTTAATATTTTACTGCTACTGAAGTCGATATTATCCGTCTTTATTTCGGGTTCATCGGCTGCGGCCTATCACAGAAGGAAGTGATTATTTCTTTTACTAACCCCCAACATACCATTTAGCTATCCGCTAAAATAAAAAGTCCCGCTACCATAAAGTATGCGGGACTTTTTATGTCTCAGAAGTATAGCCTGTTAATACATTCTTACATCTCTCATATTACGTTGCATGTTCCTGGGCATACCCGGTATACCCTGTTGGTTATTGCCACCCATTTTATTAAGGTTATATAAGAAACTCACCATAAAAAAGCGCTTCAGCACCATGCTGCGGGTATCCTGTATGTAGTTATCGCCGGTAGTGCGGGTAATGCTTTGATTCTGGTTCAGGATATCATTCACAGATAGCTTGATCTCTGCCGCTTTGTTTTTAAATATCTGCTTGCTCAGGCTGGCATTCCACAAAGGGATGCTTTGGTTAAAGCCTTCTGCACGACCTGTATTGATATAATAATCAAAATCAGTGGAGAAGATAAAGCTGTTCTTGAAGGTATAGGAAAAATCAGCAGAATATGTTTGAGTGAAATAGCTCTCATTCAGGGCTTTGTTTACAGAATAGCTAACATCAGTATAAGCCACATTTGCCTTCAGACCAAAATCAACTTTCTCTTTATTGAAGTTCACACCAGCACCCTGGTTCACAGAAAAAGTTTTTCCAATATTTTCCTGTCCAAATACCAGGCTTACATCCCTGTTATAAGAAAGATTGTTGGTGAAGTTGATGCTGGAGCCTTTCAGTTTGGGGTTCTTGAAAGGGATTCCAACAGTAACAAAAGAGAATGCTCTTGAATACCCATTCACGTTCACGGGTTTGGTCAGCTGAGCCCCATTTCCCAATGATTCAATACTATTCACGATCTTATTTTGTGTAATCGTATAGTTAATGCTGGCAGCAAAGAACTTAAAGGTCAGGATATTAAAAGTATTGTAATTAGCATTAAAATTATGGGTGAACTCCTGCTTCAGCTCAGGGTTACCTTCCGACTGGTTCAGCGGATCTGATACATCCCTTACATTCTGTAATTGCGAGATGCTGGGCTGGTTCGTCCGGCCATTATACCTGAAACGGAGGTTTTTATTCTTTGATGGTGTATAGTTAAAGTTTGCCGTTGGAAAATAGTTCACATAGTTTGCCTTTGTTAATGAGTCTTTTCCTGTGCTGGCCTGGTAACTCATACTTTCCAATGTAGATTGCTGAACTGCGATACCAAACTGGTAATTATATTTCTTTTCCTGTACACGGAAATTGGCCCCGGCACGATGTGCTCTAAAAGTGTTGTCGAAGTTATTGGTCAGAAGAAGATTAGGGTTGTCATACAGTTTTGTTCCCGGGTTATAATCATATGCTTCCTTGTCGGATGTGCTCTTATTATTTGTATAAGCATAGTTTAATTCCAGTAATTTATTGAGACCGAAAGGCTCGGTATAAGAAGCACTCAGTACATTATTGTTTGTTGTGGTCTTCTGGTTTGTCTGCCTGTTCTGGCTGATGGAGCTTTGAAGGTTACCATCCTGGTAATATAACTGGTTGGAGGATAAAACAAAGCTCTCGCTCTTGCTGTCGCCAAAACTATTGTTCCAGCCCAGTGTTACTGTTCTCCCTACTTTACCAAACTTGTGACGGAACAGGATATTGTTACCGAAATTAAACCCGTTTCTTTGATTGGCCTGCCTGTTCTGTCCGGTGATGAACAGGTATTCCTTACCCGGTACACTCACATTGGAAAAGCTGGTATCCTCATAATAATTCTCTGAGTGCTGCAGCGTCAGCGAAGGAATGTAGATGATAGAATTCATAGAATCTATCTGGTATTCCATACGCAGGTTAAAACGATGGTTCTGATTTTGATTATTGGTAATGGAGGATGTATTCCGGGTAATTACCGAATCCCCACCATTATTGGGTAGCGAAAATGTTGTTCTTCGCAGGCTGCTTTGTTCCTGCTGCGGTTTGGAGTCTGAGAAGAAATAGCTACCACTTACTTTGATCTTTCCCGCCCACAGGTCGGTATAGTTCAGCCCCGTGGAGATAGAGCGTATAAGACCGGTGGAACTGCTGCCGCCACCAAAGAAACCGCCGCCACCGCGGGTAGAAGTCATTTGCATACCGCTCATTCCGCCACCGCCAAAATTTCCACCACCCCCTCCTCCAAATCCGCTAAATCCGCCCATGGAGCTGATGATATCTGAAAAAGAGAATCCCTGCTTGTTAATATTATTGGCATTGAATAAAAGGGAGAACCGCTGATTGCCTTTGAATTTGTTGATGCTTAAGTTGCCCTCATAGCGGTTATTATCGCCATAACCAGCCAGCGCTCTTCCAAAAACACCTTTATTCTTATCCTTTTTCAATTTGATGTTCAATGTTTTGGTACGGCTCCCATCATCTATTTTGGTGAATTTTGCCTGGTCGCTCATATCATCAAACACCTGCACACTTTCCACCATGTCTGCTGTCAAATTTTTGGTGGCCAGTTTTGGGTCGTTTCCAAAGAATTCTTTTCCATCCACATACACTTTCTGCACTTGCTCTCCCTGTGCTTTCACATTACCATCTTTATCCACTTCCACACCCGGTAGTTTTTTCAAGAGGTCTTCCACGGTGGCGTTGGGTTTTGTTTTAAATGCATTGGCATTGAATTGGACCGTATCGTCTTTTACCTGGATGGGAACACTGGAAATGATCGTGACATTTTCCAGGGATTTACCCCCTGTGCCGGGGTACAGGTCGCCGAGATCAACATTTTTCTGATTGGTTGATATGGCCACAGGTATGCTAAATGGGTCATAGCTTTTATGGCTGATGATCACCCGGTAATTGCCTTCCGCCAGGCCTTTTATTTCAAACCCGCCTTGTTTATTAGTAAGGGTAAAAGTGGCCAGCGAGGAGTCTTTGGAATTCATTACAGATATGGTGGCATCGGCAATGGGTAGCTTGGACAGGCTGTCCACCAGTTTTCCCTTGATTGTGCCGTCCATCTTTTGTGCCTGAGTCACAGTGAATAAGGAAAAGGTAATCGCTAAAAGCGTAAAAATCTTCTTCATAATCAACTAAATAAGTGTACGAAGATAGACGTAAGAACGGAAAACAACCTTCGGGAAATAAGGCTTTTGGGCCAAAATCCCGATGAACCGGCCAAATGGGGCGATGAACGGCGGGTGTGGCTAACGGGACTGGTTAAATGCAGAAAACCTGGCCTGAGATCAGAAAATATCCGTGATTACTAAAGCATTAACCGGGCTATTCAAAATGTTTAGCCGGACAATACAAATCAAACACACTATATAATAATAAAAGGCCCCAGCTTTTCTGTGCTGATGCCTTTTAAAGTGTATAAACCTCCTTAACTAAACAAATACTCCACATCCTCCCTCGTCAGGCTCTTTACAAATGTGGTATCATCCGAAATAATGTCTTTGGCTAACGCCCTTTTCTTTTCCTGCAATTGTAATATTTTATCCTCAATCGTGTCCTTACAGATCATGCGGTAAGCAAAAATATTTTTCGTTTGCCCGATACGGTGAGTACGGTCAATGGCCTGTTGCTCCACCGCCGGGTTCCACCAGGGGTCCACAATATATACATAGTCTGCTGCTGTAAGGTTGAGACCCACTCCCCCGGCTTTCAGCGAGATCAGGAACACCCTTACTTCATCATCATTCTGGAAACTTTGAATGGCTTTTTCCCGGTCGGGGGCCGAAGTGCTGCCATCAAAATACTCATACTTCACACCCAGCTCATCCAGTTTGGCTTTGATCAGCGCCAGCATGCCCAGGAATTGCGAGAACACCAAGGCTTTGTGGTTGCCAATATTTTCTGTGATCTCCCTAGCCAGCTCATCCAGCTTGATAGAATGGTTATCAAATTTTTCCTGCTCATTTAAAATAGCCGGCGAATCACAGATCTGCCGCAGCTTCATCAACCCCTGCAGGATCGTCAATTGTGACTTTTGTATTCCCTGTGTTTCAATAGTGCCTAATATCTGGTTACGGAAGTCGTTGCGGTAAGCATCATAAATATTCCGTTGTTCATCTTCCATTTCGCAGAACAGGATCATCTCCTGCTTCTCCGGCAGGTCCTTGGCCACCTGCTCCTTCGTTCTCCTCAATATGAAAGGATATAATATCTTTTTCAAATGCTCTTTGCGGTCCTGCTCTCCAAATTTGTCGATCGGGATCGCAAATTCCTGGCGGAAGAATTCCATGGTGCCCAGCATGCCCGGGTTCAGAAAATTCATTTGTGCAAAAATATCAAAGGTATTATTCTGCAAAGGAGTACCGCTCATGCACAAACGGTTTTTGGCATTCAGCAGCCCCGCCGCCTTGGTTACCTTGCTGGCCGGGTTTTTGATCGCCTGCGATTCATCCAGGATCACATAGTCAAATTCCACGCTCATCAATAATTTAATATCGCTGCGCAGGGTACCGTAGGTGGTGATCGTGATATTATGGCCCAGTAACTCTTCTTTCACCCTTGTTCGGGTGCTGCCGTGGTGAATACGATAGGAAAGCTTTGGCGTAAATTTTTTGATCTCGTTCTCCCAGTTGTAGATCAGTGTGGTGGGGCAAACCACCAGTGCTTTCATATCGCTTTTCTCGTTTGTAAAAAATTCGAGAAACGAAAGCGCCTGCACCGTTTTACCCAAACCCATATCGTCAGCCAGTATACCACCCCATTTAATATCTCTCAGGTAGTTGAGCCATTGATACCCCGCCACCTGGTAGGGGCGCAATATCATCTTCAGGTTATAAGGCGGGTCTATTTCCTTTATCTTGTTGAATTCTTTCAGCTTGCTGTACTTTTCTTCCAGCTGAACCGCCAGCTCTTCCTCATCCCTTGTTTCGTACAGTTCATCCACCACACTTAAATGATAGCGGGAAAGTTTTAACGAATCTGTTTTCCCTTCTCCCACACGAAACAGTAAGGAATATTTTTTCAGCCACTCTTCCGGTAATATGCCCAATGTACCATCTGACAACTGTACAAACTGCTGTTTATTCGCCAGGGCCCTTTTCACTTCTGCCACTGTTACTTTCTGGTCGCCAAAAACAATATCCACTTTGGCATCAAACCAGTCGGTATTGCTGCTGATGAATATTTTGGTCTGTGGTTTAGCCGTATTGAACCGGAAATTCTTCAGCGCCTCAAATCCGAATACCGGCGTTTTCATGTCCTTCATCGCATCCACGAATAAAAAGAACCAGTTGTTCTTTAGTACATCGGCGCCTTTTAATGCCAGGGTGGCTGCATCTTCATTATAAATAAAACTGGAATGAAGGTTCTGCATTTTTTGAATAAATTCATTTTCCCTCTCCCTGTTTCGATGTACCACCAATACTTTGTCTCCCTGGGGCACAATCATTTCATCCCTGTCCCTGGCCCTTGTTTCATATCCTTTATAAGAAAACACAGGCTGGAAAACAAGATAATCACCTTTTTCGAGCAGGAAGAGTTTTACTTCAGGGTTGCCGTCTTTTATTTCCTGGACCAGCGCTTTATCAAAATCTACTTTGTGCTCTTTTGCCAGAGGTAAAATGAATTCATTCAGTGTTTTATTCCACTCCTCTTCAGGTTTAGCCATTTTGCCGGATGGCAGGAATTTGTCAACGAGGTGTATTACATCATTACTTTTCCAGAGAAAAAGCTGGTTGTTATACATAAAGAACAGGGGGCTCACACTTTCATTATCTCCCAGGTCATATTCAATACCGCCGGCAATTACACGGCACTGGATTGTGTAATGCGAGTTTTTCTTCACGATAAAATGGGGCCTTGCCTCTTCGGTTTGCAGCTGCACGGGCTCCAGGTTATTTGTCTTGAACGATTTCCCCTGCGGAAGCAGGAATACCAGAGGGTTAGGGGCAGCATCCGTAAATATCTTTTTCAGTTTGGGCAACAGGTATTCCGCCATCAATTCTTTGGTCTCATCCGGCAAATCATCTTCTTCCTGGTGAATGATGTTTTCCCATATTCCTGAAAAGGGTGAGTTACGGCTGATGTATTTATTGATCTCCGTATCCTGGAATTTACGGAGCAGGGTCAGCATTTCCCTGTCACTTTCGGATAAAAGATCAGCATTCACATAACGGCTGATATCCAGTTTTTCCACTTTCCCGGCAAAATTATCATTGGCATCATTGGGTTCACCCATCACTACATCCAGGCTGAACTGCGGGTAACCCTTCCGGGTAAAATTGAATACTATTCCTAATCGCTGTGATGGTTTTTGCTCTTCCGGCTCCATCACTTCCTGCACTTTCTCTTCTTCCTTTTCCTTTTGCGGAATGATAACCGGGCGGGACGGGGCGGCCACAGGTGCCACCCGTTTTATACTGGTATCCAAAACCCGCAGAAAGGGTTTTCCTTCTTTATAAGCAAACTCAAATTTACCGGTAAGGTCATCGCTCAATGAATAGCCATAGGCTTCCAGTAATTTATTCTTTTCCTTATCCCAGTTGCGTATGCTGTCAAAATAATTGGCCCCGTGATTATTTAATAACTGAAGCAGCACGATCACTTTAGGTAAACACAGGGGGTGTTCCGTGTCCTCATAGTCACAGCTTGTATCAAAATTCCTTTCCTCGTTCTTCCGGATAATTACTTTATATACTTCTCCATTCAGGGTCACGGAAGCTTTCACAGTCTCATTCTCCGCAAATTCGATCTTTGCCTTATTGGTCCTTAGAAATTTTTCTGCCTCGGTAAATACTTCCTGTGAAGAAAGCAGGCGCAGGTTCTTGAGATCGATCGTTTTCATCTTGGCCACCGTGTGGCGCTGATCATACTTTACATCTTCCGATTGTAAATGGCCCCTGTCGATCATTTCCTGCAACTGGAACAAAGCAGCTGCTTCATGCCGGCAGATATCGCCCAGGTTATAAGGGCAGGCACAACGCAAGGAAGTAGATTTGGGGTCTTTGAACTTTTGAATGTAAACTTTATAATAGGTGGAGTAGCTATCATCTTTTACCCGAAACACGGCTGACCCAAACAGGTCATCATATTCCACCAACTCTACAAACCCAATGGCATGAATTTTCTTACCTCTGCGGATCACTTCATCGGTTCCATGGGTATATACATACTTAATAAGGTGCGGTAAAGCCATTCAATGTTATAATTTGCTGCCTGTAATCAGCGGGTTGATTCCTTTATAACGAATATCATTCCGCCCATTGCCCGGCACAGGCTGACGAAAAGGGCAATCGACAAATGTAAACGAATATGAAGCGGATTTCCTTGTAAAAAGAGGTAAATAAAAAATAAAAATTTATTGGGGAAAATGCCCTGAAAATGGAGTATCTTTACAGGTTTTTCATTTCACGATCAGCTTCCCTTCTTTATACACCGGCAACACATCGGCCACATCATTTGTCAAACAGAATTTAATGTCTTCTATCAGCCCAAATCTTTCCACCAGGCGATGGTAGTGTGTTAGTTTGGGAGCAAATCCCGGCAGGTTCTTTTTGTATTTTTCAAACATCGTTTCCGCCATCAGCGAGCTATCACAATGAACAGTGAAATGCTTTTTAATGGTGCTGATCACCGCGCCGGCAAATAAAGTGTCTTCGAGGTTAAAGCGGTCCTTCCATCCCGCACAGCCCAGCACCACGTTCTTTTTTTCCTGCACCAGGTAATTGCAAACCGAAGAAAGATTAGGAAAGGACCCCGATATGATCGTATCGGCATTTTTATCCAGTGCCATTTGTAACAGGCGGGTACCATTGGTGGTGGTCAGTACCAGGGTTTTATTTTCAATAAATTCCCTGTGGTATTCCAGTGGCGAATTACCATGCTGCAATCCTTCGGCTACTTTTCCATCCCGTTCACCGGCAGCTATGCCATCAATGCTTTTGGCAATATCAATGGCCTTAGGTACGGAGTCAACCGGGATCACGCATTTGGCCCCATTGTACAATGCAGAAGCAATGGTGGAAGTGGCACGAAAAACATCAATGATAACGATCACACTGTTGCTCAGATCGTATAAATGCAGGAGGGCGGGAGACAGGGAAGTATGAATACAAGGTTTATCGCTCATAATATTGAGCGCAAAAATAACAAATTGAAATTAACCTTATTGAATACCTTTTAACAAAGATTTTTAACGACCCGATCACCGGCTTTATTCCCTGAAATGCTGATTTTGTCGAAAAAAAATATCTGCTTCCCCTAAGAGGCATAAATTTATGTCTCAATTATTATTTTAATGGTATCACAATTTGTACAAAGTAAGATCCAAAAAATTTTTTACAGTTTTCTTTTTATACTTTACCTTAAGTCTGACTCCCCCACTATTGTTTTGACATTATTTCTCACATTTTGTGGTATTTCAATAGATGCATTTTTATACATTCCAAATGCAGAACAAAAAATTGCTTCAAACGAAGAAAAAAGGCCAATTACAGATGTGCTGATTGCTTTACTTCTCCAGTTTCTGGTTTTAGCCATACTAGGACTAATAGTCTGGCTTTTCTTGACAGAAAAATTGAAGTTTTTAAGCCATTGTTGAAGTAAACACCTATGTTCCAGATAATTTTCGCAGGCATTTTAGCTATAATTCTCGTATCAAAATATTATGATTGGATTGTTCACAAAGCAAAACCAGACACCAGAACAATTCTGATGATGATACTTTGCTCATTCTTTGTAATCGCAGTATTCCTGGAAAAAATATTTCATGTTAATATATGACCGGGCCTAAAAAGAAAATGCCGGCTGAATATAGCCGGCATTTTCTTTACTTAATTAATAACTTCTTCCACCGGTCGCTCTCGGCATAGGTTTTAATCGTATTGTTCCGCATCTCCAGCAGGCGGCGGAGATATTTGGTCAGGTAGAGGTTATTGAACCACTCGCCGATCATCCCATATTTTGATTCGTAGTGAAACAGATCGATCAGGATGGTGCCATTATCGCAGGGTTTAAAATAATGCTCATGTTTCATCATTTTAAAATCACCCTGCGCCTGTTCATCCGTAAACATCTCCGGTTTTTTCATCTCCGTGATCTTTACCCGCATCAGCCTTGTCTTAAAGAAATGCCTGGCACGCCAGGTCACCGTTTCTTCCTTTTCAATCAATCCAAAACGGGTACCGGCCACCGCTTCTTCTTTGAAGGGGGTCATCGCCTCTTTGTGTAAACCAATATGACGGCTGAGATCAAATACTACCTGTACAGGGGCAGCAATAAAAGTGGTCAGGTGGATAGTGGGCATAGTGTTTCAGGATATCAGTACTAAAATAATAAAAGCGTAAAAAAACCGCAATCTTCAGGCCATAATCATTTTCCGGGGCACGGATTTTTTATTTTATGATCAGTTGAAAGGTATCTTCACCACCTGTGCCTGCAGCAATTTATCCCTCACTTTGATGTAAATATTCGTACCCATGCCCGCAAAAGCGGTTCGTACATACCCCATACCGATAGCTTTGCCCAGGCTGGGCGATTGGGTACCCGAAGTAACTTGCCCGATGGTATCGCCACTAAAATCCTTTATTTCGTATCCCTGGCGAGGAATTCCTTTCTCTATCATTTCAAAACCCACCAACTTTTTTTCAACTCCCTTTTCTTTTTGCTGCGCAAATTTCTCTTTAGAAGTAAAGTCCTTGGTGAATTTGGTGATCCATCCTAACCCTGCTTCCAGCGGCGAAGTGGTATCGTCTATATCATTACCATACAGGCAAAATCCCATTTCCAATCGTAAAGTATCCCTTGCACCCAGGCCAATCGGCTTTAAGCCCTGTGGTCCACCGGCAGCAAAAATGGCATCCCATATTGTATCCGCAGCTCCTTCTTTATCCTCAAAATAGATCTCCACCCCGCCGGCACCGGTATAACCCGTGGCGCTGATCAGCACATTATCCACTCCCGCAAATTTTCCTTTGGTAAATGTGTAATACTTCAAATTCAGGATATCCATATCCGTTAGTGGCTGTAATATTTTGGTGGCATTAGGGCCCTGTATGGCCAGCAAACAGGTCTTATCCGAAATATTATGCATTTCCACATTCTGGCTATTGAACTTTTGTATCCAGTTCCAGTCCTTTTCAATATTAGAGGCATTCACCACCAGCATATACACGTTGTTCTCCTCGATACAATATACCAGGAGGTCATCCACAATACCGCCCTGCTCATTGGGGAGGCAGCTGTATTGCGCCTGTCCTGCTTTCAGCTTGGCGGCATCATTACTGGTCACCCTTTGTATCAGGTCCAGCGCTTTCTCTCCTTTCAGAATGAACTCTCCCATGTGGCTCACATCAAATACCCCGGCATTTTTTCTTACCGCCGCATGCTCATCATTAATGCCTGAGTAGGAAATAGGCATGTTATAGCCCGCAAAACCGGCCATTTTCGCACCCAGGGCCAGATGTTTTGCTGTAAATGGAGTGTTCTTCATGTATTAAAAATTGGGTACAAATGTAGCTCAAAATCATTTGATTATTTTTCCCATACGCAAATAAACAGGGAAGTCAATGCTCATTTTGTCCGGGGCCCAATGGGGTTGGATCTCTGCTATTAATGCATCCACAGGATTGTAATTATTGGAGCTAATGAATTTTTGCAGGGCCGACCAGGTATTCAGGTATCCTTCCAGGTCACCCAGCGTCCATTCGTAGCGAATATGGAACAGGGGACAGCTGATCTCTTCAAATGGAAAGGGGATGGTTTGGTAAAGATCATCCACATATCTTCTTTCTTCATCCCAATATGCTTTCAGCGTTACATAATGATGATGATGGATCAGTTCATCAATGGCCGGTGAGATCCTTAATAATGCATACATCCAGGCAGCGATCCAGGAACCGGGTTTAGCCACCCTTCTCAGTTCTGCATAAAATAAGTCGAATTGTAACCAGTGTAATGCCTGTGAAACTGTCACCAGGTCAAATGTATCTTTATCGAAATCCGTTTTCTCCGCCGGTTGCACCGAGTACTCAATATTAGGGGCCAGCTGCGCTTTCCCGATCTGCCGGGCACTGATATCCGTTGCCAATACTTTTTTAAAATGCTTTGCCAATTCTGTAGCTGTTTGCCCGTTACCGGTGGCACAGTCCCAGGCAATATTTTTTTCCGGCAACTGCTGTAGAATAAAATCAAATAATTCGTCAGGATAGGTTGGGCGGTACCTCGCATAGAGTTCCGACTGACGGGAGAAATTATCTTTCATACCTTAAGTTATAACTATTCAGTAGAAAAGCCCCTTTTGAGGGGGGCTTTTCCGTCCCGCGGGAGCGGGACTCGACTTCAACCTATTTTGTCCTTCATGGCCTAGTGATCATAACTGATCACCCGTGATATCTTCCATTCACCTCTTATTCTTTTCCAGATATGTATGAATTTGAATGTGCCGCAATCCTGTTTCCCATTCTCACTATGGCAAAAACGATGACTCCCAATCTGAACGGCCCCATAGTCTCCAATAGGATATACTTCCAAACTTTCCGGCACCAGGTCTCTCCGGAGGTCAGACTTATTGACTGTTACCGATCTCATAAAATCAACTGTATGCTGGTAACCTGTAAGACCCCCTTTGTCATGATAAAACTCAAGATCAGTGGTGAACAGGCTTTTAAATGTTGCCGTATCCCGTTTATTAAAAGCATGGAATAGAACACTGTCCATATGCGCAATGCTGTCAAATAATTCCCTGGATACCGGTATGTAGTTCTGTTGCCCGCTGTTTTGTGCCCGGGCTCCGGAGGAAAACAGTATCAACATACAACACAACCCTATTCCTGCTGCTTTTATGCTAAACATTTTCATCATTTAAAACCATTGAGACATTGCTGATACGGCAGAAGGGCCTCCCGACAGCGCTCCATCATTGTGTTGTCCTTTTATCGGCCTGTTATTGACTGTCGTTTTCTTTTCCTGGCTCTCTTTCTTTTTCTCTTTCAGTTGCTGCAGCTCTTTTTCTTTCTTTTCTATGTCTTTATCAATGGACGAAGTATCGGCCTTAGTATCGCTGGTATTCTCTGTTCCGGGGTAACGATAATCGTTATTCGCCGGTGTTGTCACAGGTAAGCCATCCGGGCCTTTCAGGGTGCCATCTGTTCCCATTACATAGTCCACATCCGACACAAAATGAAAGGACCTCTCTTCATTATCAATACGTACACCCCTGCGGCCGCTTCTAACCCGTATATTCCAGGCATTCAGTTTCTCCCTGACAGAATGGTCGAATCTCAGTTTTTTACCGATGGGTACCAGTATTTCCACTTCTACAAACTGCCAGCGAAACTTATTCTCTTTACCTACTGCAAATCCATTGTCCAGGTCCAGCACGCTATCTCTCCAGGCGGCATTGAACCGGATACTCTCCGCTCTTGTATTGGCTTCCTCAAATGTTTTACCAAATCCATGTCTCCGTATCGTAACACGATACTGATCGTCTGCGCTGGCATTTACTTTGAATTTAATCGCTGCTATCTTCAGTGTGTCATTACTAAGGTCCCATCCGCTTCCCCCATCTCCCTCATTCATCCATCCAAATCCACCCGTAAACTCCAGTTCGGGTTGTGAAACAGCCACGATCATTTTTCCGGCAGGCGGCTGTGTAATGGCTATTGGTGTGCTGGTGATACCCTGTTCGCGGAAATCTTTTACCAGGCTGGTTACAAAAAGCACCATAGAGACCCAGCCGATGGTCCATAAACCTGCAAAGGTCCAGCCCAGGTAATTACTTTTTGATTTTGTCCGGATTATGCGGCGGATCACCCATGTAATGAACCCGATCAGGGGTACTGCCAGGAAAAATATCAGGGTACCCCAGGCAAATAATTGCTGTGATTTACTTGTCCACAGAAAATTATTGATCGGCCACCAGGCCACACCACCAAATAATAAAGCAATGAGTGTAACGAATAAAGAAAAAGCGATCACACCGGCAATGAACAGGAAGAACACTTTAAAAATCACACCGATAGCATGTCCCAGTCCGCCACTGGTGCGGCGTACGGTATCACCCATTTCGGCTGCCATGGCCCTTCCTCTTGTATTACCATATTCTTTTGCCCTGTTGCCCAGGTTTTCAGCAGATTGTTTTACCTCCTCACCCCAGTTCTTCATCTTTTCTTTCATATTATCCATGCCTTCCTTTACATTCTGGCGAATACGGTTCACATCCACTTTTTCGCCGCGCATTTCCATTTTTTCATAATCGCTGCTGGCTTCGGGCAGCACGATCCACAAAATGATATAAGCTAATATGAAAGTGCCCGTTAATGACCCAAAGCCTATATTTAAAAACACATTGAAATCGCGGTTCCAGTTAAACCCATTTAATATGCTGAACAGGATATTCAGCAACAGGGGGGCTGCGAATATCAGACGTATGGTTTTAGCGCTTTTCCCGAAATATGCGGCTAACCCTCCGGCCACACCACCAATGATCCTGTCATCGGGGTTGCGGTATAATCTTTTTCCTATAAAACCATCCAGGTCTTTCGGTGGCAATACAATCCATAATATGATATAGGCCAGTATGCCAAATCCGAAACCGCCAAAGCTGATGATTGCAAAAAGGATTCTAACGATGGCCGGGTCCACATTGAGGTAAGCAGCAATACCGCTACACACACCACCAATGAACTTATCATTGGTATCCCGGTATAATCTTCCCTTCTTTTCTTTTGTGGTATGGGTGTATTCCTGTCTTGCGCTTTGCTGCGAATACGAAGAAGAGGCGGCGCTGGCAGTTGCTGTATCCGCGCTTTCTTTTTCTGCTTTTTCAAAATCTTCCACACGGCCCATCGAGTTGATGATCTCCTCCACATCATTATCTGTAATAGAGGCGGCGCCTTTTCGCACTTTATCATTCATCAGCTCGGCTATACGGCTTTCAATATCGTTGATGATCTCATCACGACCTTCTTCGTTGGCAAAGTAGCGGCGTAAACTTTCGACATAAGCCTGCAATTTTTCATAAGCAGAATCTTCTATCGGTATCACCCGGCCGCTTAAGTTAATATTGATGATCTTTTTCATTGTATAACTTTTTGGTTGAAGTTGGATCCGCTTTGGCGGTGTGGTTGTTTACTTTATTTTGAGGTTGATCATATTTTTTTACTGGCCAGTGTATTCACTCCGTTCGATAATTCATTCCAGGTTTGCTCCAGTTCTTTATAGAATTGCTCACCCTTATCCGTTAGTGAAAAATATTTTCGGGGCGGGCCCGAGTTGCTTTCCACCCACCGGTAGGTCAGCATATCGGCATTCTTTAAGCGGGTCAACAGCGGGTATAGCGTGCCTTCCAGGATATTCAGATTGGCGCCTTTCATCTCTTCCACTATATCACTCGGGTATGCTTCACCCCGGCGAATAATGGAAAGAATGCAGAACTCCAGGATCCCCTTCCTCATCTGACTCTGTGTATTTTCAATATTCATAGCCCGAAATTTATCATTAATACACCAAAGATAAGGTGATATTTGGTACTGTGCAACACATAGTACCATATTTTTTAAGGTAACTGCCTATGAGACTTACCAGAAATCAAACTTATTAATTCATTATCAATATTTTATGAATATTTAGTTTCCTAAAAAATTATTTCCGGGGTTTGGATAAGTGGTGCCAGAGATGGATAAAAGATGTTTTCAGCGGGATTCAATTACTTTGTGAAATGAAGAAATGGCTGTTTTGCTTACTATTTATTCCTGTTTTTCTCTTTTCCTGTTCTGATAAATACCAGGCTTTCCGGAGTCGTTATACCTTCAAAAGTACAGATGGCAGGCCTGATTACGCATCATTTGATTACTGGGCCGCACATCCCTGGAAACATGATCCTTCAGACAGTATCCCCCAACCATTATTGCAGGAAGAAAGAGACTCGATGGTGGATGTTTTCTTTTTACATCCCACCACCTACACCACCAGGCGAAAATCAAAAAAGCCAAATGCCGCTATCGATGATGATTACCTGAATGCCAAAACTGATTATTCCTCTGTGTTATACCAGGCCAGTGTTTTTAACCAGCAATGCCGTGTATTTGCTCCCCGTTACCGGCAGGCACATATCCGGAATTTCTTTATTAAAGACAAGGAAGCTGCCATTAAAGCATTTGACCTCGCTTATGAAGATGTGAAAAGATCTTTTGAATTTTATTTACAGACCTGGAACACCGGAAGGCCCATCATCATTGCTTCGCATAGCCAGGGAAGTTTGCTGGCAGAACGATTATTGAAAGATTATTTTGAAGGGAAACCACTTTACAACAAACTGGTGGTGGCCTATATCATTGGCTGGCCCGTTCCTAAAGAATATTTCACTTCGCTAAATATGTGCAGCGATTCCTTACAAACAGGTTGTCTCTGCAGCTGGCGCACCGTGCGAAAAGGATTCACTCCTTTTTACCTGAGAGAAGAAAAGGGGAATTCGTATGTCACCAACCCGCTCACCTGGACAACAGATGATCAATACGGATCCCGTAAACTGAATAAAGGCAGCGTGCTCACCAAATTCAATAAAATATATACACATACCACCGACGCACAGATCGGCAACGGTTTATTGTATGTAAGAAGGCCTAAGTTTCCCTGGAGTTTTTTATACTTCACCCGGAATTATCATATTGGTGATATTAACCTGTATTATCTCAACCTGCGGGAAAATGTCAGGACCCGGATCGGCATGTACTGGAAAAGATAATAAGCGCTGCTATTTTTCTGCATAGCTTTTACTGGTGTTCAACATAAAACAAACCACAACTGAATTGAATCTGCACCAACCATGGCGAAAGGACCGCTACTATTTTTCATTTTTGCCGAGCCATTCCTGTTCCTCTTTTGTGATTTTTAGAAGAGCATATTTCTTTACCCTGCTGATGGTGGTTTCGTCAAAAACATCCACCAGTTCCTTATACCCTGTCTTTGGAGATGGTTTAATGAGCAGCATCAGTTCATCCCTTCCTCCTTTTTCTTTATAAAACAGGTCCATCTTCTTTTGTTTGCCGGCAATCAACTCTCTCAATCCTGTCCCTGTAAGATCTGTTGCAATTATCCTGTTTTCCTTAAGTGCTGCATCCCAGCTTTCTTCATAATAATAAACTGAATGCTCTCCCAATAATACGGTCATTACAGAGGACTTACCTATTTCGGAAGAATCTCCTCTTGTATCATTTGGCACAATCAGCCTGATGGCGGCGGGTTTGCTTAGCTCAGTTGTGATGACAAAAAAACTGATCAATAAAAATCCCAGGTCCACCATGGGTGTCATATCCACAGCGGTGTTCAGTTTTTTTCTATACTTTTTCAGGGTTCTTATTTCTTTCCTGGCTGAATATGTTCCGTCGCTATTGAATTGATACATAAGCGTTACTTTATAATAAAGATTCTTTATAGAGGGTTTTCCACAAAAAATCACGCTGTATCCTGACGATACTCATAGCAACCGGGTATCATTCTTGATAGTTTTACTGAAAATTGAAGCAATGAAAACCATCATTATTCCCACCGATTTTTCGCCGGTAGCTACTAATGCCCTGCATTATGGTATTGACCTGGCCAAAACAGTAAATGCAAGTATCCTTCTTTTCCATGTGTACCAGGTGCCTGTTACCTACGGGGATGTTCCGCTTGTATTAGTGTCAGTGGATGAATTGAGAAAATCTGCCGAACAGAAGGTCCAAACATTGAAAAAAGAAGTGGAACATATTGTTTCAGGTTCAATAAAAGTTTATGCGGAAACCCGCCTGGGCAATGTGGCAGACGAACTGGAATTGCTATGCAACAATATCAAACCCTTTGCTGTGGTAATGGGGACCAAGGGTGAAACAGGCCTGGACCGTGTATTGTTTGGCAGTAATACCCTTACCGCCATCCGTCATCTTACCTGGCCGGTAATATGTGTACCACCCGGTAAAACTTTTGGCAAAGGCATTAAAAAGATCGGCTTTGCCTGCGACTTCCGGGAAGTGGTAAAAACCATGCCGGCACATGCCATCACTGATTTTCAAAAAGCTTTAAAGGCTGAGCTTCATGTGCTGAATGTAGATTATAATGATAAACATTTTACACCTTCCACCCCGGAAGAATCTGCCTTGTTGCACACCTTGCTGGAAGACGCCAAACCTGTTTACCATTTCATTGAGAACAAAGACATAGAGGATGGTATCATTGAGTTTGCCGACAAGAATAACCTGGACCTGGTGATCACCATCCCTAAAAAGCACAAATTACTGGAAGGGATCTTTAAACCCAGTTCCACCAAGCAACTGATCCGTGAATCACATGTACCGGTGATGTGTGTGCATGAATAAGGATCATTCGAGCAATATGAATGCAGCCCAGTAAAAGGGCGGATATTTTTTTCGCATTTCGGCCTGTGCTGTGGTAAAGGCTTCGTTCAATGTTTTACCTTTTATCCAGTGATCATAAAATGAAGTCATCAGTTCGGCCGTTTCGTTATCCGGTACTTTCCAGAGGCTCACGATCATTTTTTTTACTCCGGCCATTTTAAATGCACGCTGCAGCCCGAATACACCCTCGGTTCCCTTTATATCGCCCAGCGCTGTTTCGCAGGCACTGAGTATCAACAGCTCCGTATTACTGAGGTTTAATTGAGATATTTCATACGCCGTAACGATCCCGTCTTCCACTCCGTCGATAGGCACTTTTCCGCTCCATGTATAATTACCCCCGGAAAGTACCAGTCCGCTGCGCAACATGGGGTCTTCAGACAACTTATAGGTGTTGGTCAGGTAATCAGGTCTTTGTCTCTTATTCTTTCCGGGCCCTGGTAAAAAAAATCCGTGTGTGGCTATATGCAGTGCCGCAGGTGACTGATTGCTGAGTAACTTAAAGTTTTCTTCAGAAGCATTGGCACCATCAAAGGACCCTGCATTCATTTTGTTGGTCTTAAATAAAGAAAGTATATTTTTCATCTCTCTGGCCGATCCCGGAAGGTCGGCCCACAAATCGGCATCGCCGCGCAATGGCACCAACCCGGTATATACATAACTGTTATCCGTACCGGTTGTTTTTTTCCTCTCCGCGAGTTTTGTGCTATCCATCGAAAAATCTGCATTGGCAAAAATGATGATATTGGAAGGCCGCGCAGATAATGGGTCTTTGCGGAACACCAATTGACGGGTGCTGGTATATTGCTGCAATAAATACTTATCCATGAGCATTCCATTGCCATATGGAAGTGCATGCAATGTTATTCCATAAAGTAACCCCGCAGGAGAATAGGATACCTGCCTGATACCTTTCAGATAAGGCTCTAACGGTTGCCAGATCAGGCGCTCCAATTCCGTTGCTGCGCTGCTGCTCTTTCCTCCGGTATAACTATAAATATTCTTTGCTATACCGGTGGCTGATCTTCCGGATTTACTTAAAACGGCCTGCAATTGTTTTTCTTCAAAAAGAGGAATAAAAACAGGAGCTTCTTCAGATTTTTTCAGAATGTATGCCCCATATATAATGCTGTCTGTAGTCAGGCCTTTGTTGTATAAGTTGAACCGGGAAAACTCAATCACGGCTTCGTCATTTTTTAAATACTGTTTAAGTTCACCGGAAGATATTTTTAAAAGCTGTTGCTGACTCCGAAAAGCAGATGAATACCGGCTGAGTTCTTTTTCTAAATTTTCGGCGAGCGCTTCCAGGCTGTCTATTTTTATCATCCTGTTTTGCAGTGGTTTTGAATACTCACTGGCCAGTCTTGTTTTACAGGCCATCCATTTGCCGAAAACAGCACGTATGGCTGTATCGGAGCTTGTACGGATACTTTCCAGCATGTTTTTTGTATCTGCCAGTGCCAGCGATTTCAATAATACTTGCAGGTTGAACCCGGTGGTGACCGCATTAGCGGAAGCATTTTTATGATGAAATAAGAAACTGCTGTTTACATTCTGATATACACTGTTATTAGCCAGGTAAGTGCTTTTTTCATTCTCAGATAAGACCCCGAAATTCTTTTGAAGGTTATGCAACATTATACCAATAACCGAATTAGCATATGATTCCGCTTTTTCGTTCTCATTCATCTCCGCATAGAGTAAAGAAAGGTCGCTGAGGGTGCTAGCATAATCCGGATGGTTGGCACCCAGCACATTTTTACGGATAGACTCCGCCTGCGTAAAATATTCTATTGCCTTAGTATAATTTCCCTCTGCTTCGTAAATGCGGGCAAGATTATTGATCGTTTGTGCATAATTAGGATGGTTGGCACCCAGTATTTTTTTACTTATCGCAGCTGATCGTTCATAAAGTAACCTGGCATTCTCCAGGTCATGCGCCTGTCGATATGCCACGGCCAGGTTATTGAGGCTATTAGCATACTCGGGATGATCTTCACCCAAACCTTCTTTTCGAATTTCCATGGCCTGCTTGTGTAATGGAATTGCTTTGCTGATGCTGTCCATGCTCACATACAGTATAGCCAGGTTGTTGAGGCTTTCTGCGTAAGGAAGGCTGTTCTCCCCGGAAGCTTTTCGGCGCATCTCAAGTACTTCCATGTGTAATTTTTCTGCTTTCCCATAAAGCCCCATCGCCTCGTACAGTATGGCGAGGTTATTCAGGCTGGCATGATAATGCAGGCTTTTCTCGCCAAAAATTTTTTTCCGCAATTCCATGGCCTGCAGATGAAGAGGCTCCGCTTTTTCATACCTGCCAGTTAAATAATACAAAACAGCAAGGTTATTAGCGTTTTGTGCATAGTCAGGATGGTTATCCCCCATACTATTCCTTATTAGTTCTCTTATTTTAAGGTACAGGGATTCAGCAGTTTCAAATTGTGCTGTTTCTTTATACAAAATAGCGAGAGCGTTCAGCGTGTTGATATAATCAGTATGATACTCGCCCAGTTTAACTTTGCGTATTTCGGCGGCTTCTTTCAGAAGAGGCTCAGCTTTATCATATTCTCCTCTCCTGGAGTACAATAGTCCCCGCCCTGCAGTGATCCGTGCATACTCCACATGGTCCTTTCCCAATGCGTTTCTTGCAAGACCTGCGGCCAGGGTATAATATTCTTCCGCTTTATTATAATTATCAACGCCTTCATAAAGCAATGCCAGATTTCCCACACTTGCAATATAATCCGGGTGACTCTCCCCCAGTATCTTTTTGCGGATATTCATTACCTGTATACGCAATGGTTCTGCCTCTGTGAATCTTTTTTGCAGGTAATACACATTTCCCAGATTGTTCAAACAGTTTGCATAGTCGGGATAATTCTCTCCAAATACTTTTCTTCTTATCTCACAGGCTTCCAGGTAAAGTTTCTCTGCCCTCGGGTATTGGCCCTTGAAATAACAAACATTGGCTGTTTTGTAAAGACTGGTGGCATAATTAGAATCGGCTTCGCCATACGTTTCTTTAGCCCTGGCAATAAGATCTTCCCCCAGTCTCAGTGCCTCGTTAAAATCCCTTTTCCTGTATACGGAATCGAACTTTACAAGTAATTCTTTCCAGGTTTGTGCTGTGGCATTTACCGAACAAAAAAGCAATAGCCCGGCAAGAAGTAGGTTCCTGAGTGGCATTAGGTGGTGGTTTTATAGTAAGTTACTAAATAAAAACGCTTCTAACGTTTATGAATAACCGAAAATTGAACATGGATTATTATCAACTGGCCGCTCGCTCTTACTCTACCAAAACAAAAGCTGCCCAATAGAAAGGTGTATACTTGCTGCGCATATCTGCCTGTGCTGATTTGAAGGCTTCCTTTAATAATTTCCCTTTGATCCAATGACTATAAAATGAAGTCATCAGCTCCGCTGTTTCTTTATCCGGTACTTTCCAGAGGCTGAGTATCATTTTCTTTGCACCTGCCATTTTAAATGCACGCTGCAGCCCAAACACACCTTCCGTTCCCTGCACATCACCCAGGGCTGTTTCACAGGCGCTTAATACTACCAGCTGCGTTTTTTCAAGGTCCAGTTGCGCTAATTCAAATGCGGTGACTATCCCGTCTTCAACTCCCTCCACCGGTGTATTCCCTTTCCATACATAATTGCCTCCGGCCAAAATAAGTCCGGAACGAAGCAGGGGATCATCCTCCTGCTGAGTAGGTATACCCATTTCCGGCTTTTTTAATTTGGGCGCCTGGTAAAAACCATGTGTGGCAATATGCAGTACCTGCGGCGGGTCCAGGCAAATTTGTTTCAGGCTTTCCTCTGTGGCATTTTGTTGCAGGTAAACTTGTGATCGCCTGTTATGTTGTTTGAACAATTGATCAATTTCTTTGACTTCCTGTTCTGTTCCCGGAAGCCCGGGCCATTCCAGCCCATCGCCACCCCGGAATCCTTTTGCCGGACCAACAGTCTGCTGATTTTTTTTTGGTTTCATTATTTCAGTCCTGTCCATAGAAAAATCTGGGTTACCAAATAAAACGGCCGCTTCAGGTGTTACAGCCTCCTGTTCCAGGCTGCGCAAAGCCACTTGCCTGGTACTCACGTATGGTTGAAGCTGGTATTTATCCATCAGTAAAATACCCTTCCCCGTATGCAATGCATGAAAAGCGATCCCATATAATTTGCCTGCCGGTGAGTAAACGATCCTGTGAATTCCTTGTAAAAAAGGCTCTATCGGTTTCCATACCAATGCATACAACTGGTCACCATACGGGCCACCATTAGCCTGGTAAAAACTCCGGGCAGTACCGGTAGCAGACCGGCCGGCACTGATACAGAGTTGTTGCAGCTCCTTTTCTTCAAAAAGGGGAACAAACTGAGCAGCGGTATCGTTTCCGCGAAAAATGTAAGCACCATACAAAATACTATCTGTCCATCCTTTATGGTACAACCTGAAACTCACAAACTCAACAGCCGCTTCATCGTCCCTTAGTTTATTTTGAATATCCTTCGCTGTTATTTGTAAGGCTATATGCTGATCCCGGAAAACAAAGGACTTACGGTTAAGCTCTTTTTCCATCGACTCCGTTTCCTCTTCCCTTTGTTTGAGATTTTTTAATCGCCCGGCAACGGGCAAGGCATATTGTTTTGATAATAGAAGTTTATTGGCCTGCCATTTTGTAAATAATTGCCGGATGGAACTGTCTTTACTTTCCCTGAGGGCCTCCAGCATATTCCGGGTATCTGCGAGGGAAACTGATTTATAAAAAAGTTGCAGGTCAAGGCTGTTGTACACAAAAGCAGCGTTTTGAGACCGGTATAGAAGACTATTGTTACAGGCCGTAAATGTTGCATTGTAATTTACCAGGTTGCTCTTTTCTTTTTCAGATAATACAGAAAACCCGTTAAGCAGGTTTTGCATCATGATCTTACTGGAAAGGCGAAGGTGTGGCGCTGCTTTTTCATACAGCCCCATATCCATGTACAAAAGGCCCAGGTCATTCTCCGTATCCGCACAAAGCGGATGGTTGTCTCCTAATATTTTTTTTCGTAACGCCAAAGCCTGCCTGTAATAGGTTTCGGCCTTATCATAATGAATGCCCGCTCGCCGGTACAGGGCTGCCAAATTATTAAGGCTAAGGGCATAATTGGGATGAGTCTCTCCCAACTGAGTCTTCCATGTTTCCATCGCTTTTATCATCAATGCCTCCGCCTTCTCATATTCTTTCCTTTTTGTATAAAGGCCTGCCAGGTTATTCAGGCTGGTGGCATAATCGGGATGCGATTCTCCCAATAATTTTTTTCTCAACTCTGCTGCCTCAATATATAATGGTTCGGCGCTTGCATAATCTTCCTTGTCTTCGTAGTTGGAGGCTATATTATTTAAGCTGGCGGCATAATCAGGATGATTTTCTCCCAGCACTTTTTTCCGGATATCTTTTGCCTGCTGGTAATACTCTCCCGCTTTATTATACTGTCCCATCACGGCATACAGGGTTGCCAGGTTATTGATACTATTGGCGTATTCGGCAGAATTCTCGCCGGGGTTTCTTTTGCGTATATCCCTGGCCAGGATATACAGTGGTTCCGATTGCTGGTATAAACCCATGGTTTGATAAAGCGCCGCCAGGTTGTTCAGGCTTACGGTGTAACCGTTATCATATTCCCCTCTTGTTTTGAAGGTGATATCTTTTACCTGCAGCAGCAATGATTCCGCTTCCTTATATTTTCCCATGGCTTCATATACGTTGGAGAGATTGTTCAGGCAGGCTGTGTAGGATTCAGAACTTCCGCCGGTATTCTTTTTCACCACCTCCAGTAAATGCAGGTATTTTGCTTCTGCTTTCCCGTATTGAAACGTGTTATAATAACTGATGGCCTGTATCTTGACCATGGCAGAATAAAAAAGGCTGTCTTCCCCCAGAAATTGCCGGATGGCTTCCGCAGCTTTTTCTGCAGCCGGGATCGTGTTCTCATAATCCTCCTGCTGGTACAATTCGATGGCCTTTTGTGTAAGCTCCATCATATTTTGGGATGATGCAGTCAGCGAGAGGAGTATAAAGCATGAAACCAGGATACGTTTCATTGCTAACATTTTGATTGGACATTGAATATACAGAATCTTACTGGCTAACGGTTATGCTCATCCGATCAGTACAAGGGCGACCCGGTTTGGAAGAAAAACAAAAAAAGCGCTTCCTGCGCTTTTAACTTTTATTGCAACATTTTATTTCTGCCCCCCTAAAACTCAGCACTACCCGGCGTTCTCGGAAAAGCGATCACATCCCGGATATTCGACATGCCCGTAACAAACTGCACCATACGCTCAAAGCCCAATCCAAAGCCGGCATGGGGTACGGTTCCAAATCGTCTTGTATCCAGGTACCACCACAGTTCTTCTTCCGGAATATGCATCTCTCTCATTCTTTTCACCAGCCTGTCAAACCGCTCTTCTCTTTGTGATCCGCCCACGATCTCGCCAATACCCGGTGCCAGTATATCCATCGCCGCCACTGTTTTTCCATCCTCGTTCTGACGCATATAAAATGCTTTGATGGCAGCAGGGTAATTCGTGAGTATTACAGGTTTTTTAAAATGTTTTTCCACCAGGTATCGTTCATGCTCACTCTGCAGGTCCATTCCCCAGCCTGTAACCGGGTACTGGAATTTCTTTTTCTTATTGTGATTGCTTTCTTTTAAAATATCAATCGCTTCGGTATAGGTGATGCGTTCAAATTTATTGTTCAGCACAAACTCCAGTTTCTCCAGTAATCCCATTTCACCGCGCTTATCCTGCGGCAATTGTTTTTCTTCATCCGCCAGCCGCTGTGCCAGAAACTCCAGGTCTTCGCGGTTATTCTCCATCGCATAGCGAATGATATACTGGATGAATTCTTCTGCCAGGTTCATATTGTCTTCTAAATCACAAAATGCCATTTCGGGTTCTATCATCCAGAATTCGGCCAGGTGCCTTGCCGTATTACTGTTTTCTGCGCGGAATGTAGGGCCAAATGTATAGATGTCGCCAAATGCGGTTGCACCCAACTCTCCTTCCAGCTGTCCGCTAACGGTGAGGTTGGTGGGCCTTCCAAAAAAATCCTGTTTGAAATCCACATTTCCTTTATCATCCCTCGGCGTTTCATCAAAAGGTAAAGTAGTTACCCGAAACATTTCACCGGCACCTTCCGCATCGCTGGCCGTGATGATTGGCGTGTGCATGTACACAAAGCCCTTATCATTGAAAAATTTATGAATGGCAAATGCCAGTGCATGACGAACCCGGAAAACTGAACCGAATGTATTGGTACGAAAACGCAGGTGGGCGATCTCTCTCAAAAACTCCAGGCTGTGTTTCTTTGGTTGCAGGGGGTAAATCTCTGCATCACTATCGCCCAATATTTCAATGGCAGAAGCTTTTAAGTCCATCTTCTGACCTTTACCCAACGAAGGAATAATTGTACCTGTTACTTTCAAAGAGGCGGACGTAGTGATCCTTTTCAGCAACTCATCATCATAACTGCCCAGTTCCACCACCACCTGTATATTATTATTGGTGCTGCCATCATTCAGCGCAATGAACTGGTTGTTGCGGAAGGTCCGCACCCATCCCATCACCGTAACTTCCTGTCCGGCCGGCTCCATAGCCAGCAGTTCTTTTATCCTTGTTCGCTTATTGAACATGTTGATTTTTTAAGAGCAGCAAAGGTACGCTTCGGCGGGCAACTGTTCTAAGAACTGCAGTATAACCACTGCTGAATCAGGGGGCTATACTAAGAGCAAGGCCTTAAAATCGGGCAAATTTTTTTGATTTTCATAATTTCGGCGTATAATTGCATCGGAAATAGGCAGATAAGTATAGTTCTCCCTGGATTTAGCTCACATTTACCCGCCAATTTCATTCAACATAAATTCAAAATTTTCAGATTCTAAGATTGGTGACTTCGAGTTCTGACTAACTTCAAGATTTTTGTATGTACGATATTCTTCAACTGAACGATATGCTCGTTCCTGAGTTGCTTGATATTGCTGAGCAGCTTAAGATCCCGAATGCAAAGAAGATGGGAAAGCAGGACCTGGTTTATAAAATACTTGACAACCAGGCTATTGCGAATTCAAAAGGTGCCCCCAGCGCCGATGAAAAAGGAAAACGCAAACGCATCATTAAAACAACAACCGCTAACAGCAGCGAAGAAGCCGTGGTGGAAAGCGGCGACGAAAAAACAATCATTAAAAGACCCAATATGCCTCCTAAAAAAGAAGCTCATCCCAAAAAAGTACGGAAAAAGCCCGAAGAGAAAGAAATCGAGATGCCAGAAGTGATCCTGGAGGAAGCGGAAGGAGTGGCCGAACCTGAGGCCCAGCCAACAACTGAACAAGCCCCCGAAACTTCCAGTCCCGGTCAGCCTAATAAATTCTATCCCCCCCGCAGGGAACAACAATTCAATATAGAGTTTGATGGCGTTATTCTTAGTGAGGGTGTATTGGAAATGATGCCGGATGGATATGGCTTCCTTCGCTCATCTGATTATAACTATTTATCCTCTCCTGACGATGTATATGTTTCTCCCTCCCAGATCAAATTATTTGGTTTGAAAACGGGTGACACCGTGCATGGCGCGGTCCGCCCACCCAAAGAAGGCGAGAAATATTTTGCTTTATTAAAAGTGGATACGATCAATGGAAAAAGCCCCGAAGATGTTCGCGACAGGGTTCCTTTTGATTATCTCACCCCTTTATTCCCCTTCGAAAAGTTAAATCTTTTTACTACGGCGAGTGATTACTCCACCCGTATCATGGACCTGTTCACACCCATCGGTAAAGGTCAGCGCGGATTGATCGTGGCACAACCGAAAACGGGTAAGACCATGTTGCTGAAAGCAGTAGCTAATGCTATTGCCAGCAATCACCCGGAATGTTACCTGATGGTGGTGCTGGTGGATGAGCGGCCGGAAGAAGTTACAGATATGGAGCGTAGTATTAAAGGTGAAGTAATTGCTTCCACCTTTGACGAGCCTGCCGAAAAACACGTAAAGGTTTCCACCATCGCCTTACAAAAAGCAAAACGCCTGGTGGAGTGCGGACATGATGTTGTGATATTGCTGGATTCCATCACCCGTTTGGCAAGGGCACACAATACCGTAGCCCCTGCATCCGGAAAAGTATTATCGGGTGGTGTGGAAGCAAATGCCATGCAAAAACCCAAACAATTCTTTGGTGCGGCCCGTAAAATTGAAAATGGAGGTTCTCTCACCATTCTTGCCACCGCGTTGATCGATACAGGAAGTAAAATGGACGAGGTGATCTTTGAAGAATTCAAAGGTACCGGTAATATGGAACTGCAATTAGACAGAAGATTGTCCAACAAACGTATCTATCCGGCCATCGACCTCACCGCATCTTCTACCCGCCGTGATGACCTGCTGCTGGAAAGAGATGTTTTACAACGCATGAACCTGCTTCGTGTATACCTTACCGATATGAATACGGAAGAGGCTATGAATGAGTTGCTGAAGAGGATGAGAGGTACGAAAGACAATGAAGAGTTCCTGGCCAGCATGAACAGGTAATTTGTATCGAAGAAATAAAATGATTGATCAGACCTCATATAGCCGCTTCTTACGGAGCGGCTTTTTTAATTCGTGTTTATTAAATGGCTGCTGAAAAAATCAATATTGAACAATTCTTAGAACTGGCGAAACAGTATCCCGTTATCGATGTTCGTTCGCCGGGCGAATATGCCCATGCCCACTGGCCGGGTGCGCATAATATGCCCTTGTTTACCAACGAAGAAAGAAAGATCGTAGGCACTGCCTATAAACAGGAGGGACGCGAAAAAGCCATTAAGATCGGGCTCGATTTTTTTGGGCCAAAGATGAAAAAGATGGTTGAGGAGGCTGAGTCGTTAGTCTTTAGCCGGGAGTCAGGAGCTCCTGATTCAAAAATCATCCTCGTTTATTGCTGGCGCGGAGGCATGCGCAGCGGAGCTGTATCCTGGCTGTTGGATATGTATGGTTTTAAGGTGTACACACTTACAGGCGGTTATAAAAAATTCCGGAATTATGCTTTGCGTATTTTTAAAGACCCTTTTTCATTCAAAATACTCGGGGGGTTTACCGGGTCTGGCAAAACTGAAGTGCTGAAAGAACTGGAAAGAAGGAGAGAGGTAATCATTGACCTGGAGGATATTGCAAAACATAAGGGTTCTGCTTTTGGAAATATCGGGATGCCACAACAACCCACCCAGGAAATGTTTGAAAACCTGCTGGCGGTGGAATTACAGAATAAATCGGTCCGGGCAACGGTTCCGCCGGAAAGCAATACCATTTGGCTGGAGGATGAAAGCCAGAGAATCGGCCTGGTCAACCTTCCCAATGATATCTGGAAGACCATGCGCCAGTCGCCCGTTTATTTTATGGATATCCCCTTCGAAGAGCGGTTAAAACACTTAGTCCAGGAATACGGGCAGCTCGACAAACAAAAAATGCTGGATGCCATCGGCAGGATCAGGGAGAAATTGGGGGGGCAAAATGCCAAATTGGCCGCCCAATTGCTGGAGGATGGCGATACTATCGAAAGTTTCCGCATTTTGCTGAAATATTACGACAAGTTTTACCTCAAGGGTTTGCACAATCGGGAGGCGCTTCATTCGTTATTACATACGATTGAATGTAACTCAGTAACCCCTGAAAATGCCAATGTCCTTGCAAACCAAACTGCCTATCAACCCGAAAGGTCTTAGCCTGGCTATCCTCTTCCTTTTCATGCCCCTGATTTTCTTTGCCCAAACCCTTACCGGTTTGTGGGTAGGCGCCTTAAGTAATGATAGCAATACCGTGAGAAAAGACCATTATTTCGAGATTGCCCTGACAGAATACCGGGGTAAGGTTTACGGCTACTCACGCAGTGAGTTCATTGTAAACGATACCTTATACTATATCGTAAAAAGAGTGAAGGGAACGATTGAGGGTGATATTTGTGAAGTGAAGGATGACGAGATCATTTCCTATAATTTCCGCGGAAAACTGGATAAGGGCATCCGGGTAACAAGCACTTTCAGAAGAAATGAAACCGACAGTACATGGCACCTGGAAGGGACCTGGAAAACCAATGCTACCAAAAAATACTATGCAGTTTCAGGAAAAGTGGGGCTATCCGAAGAGAAAGACCTGTCTGCCTCCAAAATATTCCCTCACCTCGAAGAGCTGAACCTTTCCAAAGACGTTCCCTTCTATGCGGAAAGAAAAGAAGAAACAACGCCTGCTCTCCGCATCGTGAAGCCGGAAAGAAATATGTCATCATTTGCCGGCCCGGGATCTGACGAGTTAAAGAACAATACCGTATCTATTGCGGTGGATGCCCCTGTTGACAAACAGCGTGCTGATGCAGATGAGATCAGTTCGCCGGAACTGGCCGCCGCCAGTGTAAAAAGACCCGACAATAATTTACCCAAACAAGAATCAAAAGACCTGGGCATATCTTCCACTTCTATCAAGACGCAGGCCCCGGTCAATAAACAACGTGCTGATGCAGATGAGATCAGTTCGCCGGAACTGGCAGCTGCGAACCTGAAAAAACCTGTTGATAATCCAAACAGGCAGGAAACGAAGAATATGTCTGCATCGTCTTCCGCGATCAAAACACAGGCCCCGCAAAAAACACAATCCAACACCAGTATCGTTAGTCAGCAGCCCGATCCTAAAGCCGCTCAGCCTAAACCATCTTTTACCAAAGAGCCGGAAAATAAAAACACGACAACTGCTGTTGTTACTAACCCGGCAGAGCCTGTCATCAAACCGGTTGTTGCCCCCGAAAAACAATCTGTAAAAGAATTCTCCCCCAATAGCTCAAGGCCTGATATTACTTTAAAGGCCGCCGTCGTTGCCGGAAGAAAATCTGAATTTGCCCAGGAAGTGATCTTCAGTTCCGATAGCCTCCAGATCGCTATTTACGATAATGGAGTGGTGGATGGAGATACTGTTAGCCTTTACATGAATGGCGAAGTGATCATGGCCAAACAGGGCCTTAAGTCAAGCGCTATTAAAAAAACCATTTACCTGACCCCCGGAAAAGACGACGAGTTTACCCTGGTGCTTTATGCTGAAAACCTGGGTTCATACCCTCCCAATACCGGGTTGCTGGTGGTGCGGGACGGTAATGATGTTTATAACCTCCGTTTCAGCGCCGATTTCCAGAAAAATGCGGGTGTGGTGTTCAGAAGAAAGAAGTAATTTAAAGCATGAACCCGTTCATGCTGATCGCTTTACTGGCCTTCTCCACAATTGCCGGGGCGCAAACTACTCAGACGGACACCGTTCATTCCACGAATGTGAATGATGAGTTTGTAATTACCATCCGTAAGCCAGCGGGATTCCAATCCTCTAAGAAATATCATCATGTGTACATGACCGATGGCTCTATTGGCATGGGCGATTATGTGCTGGGAAAAAGTAAATCATGGGCTGCCGCTATTCCTTCCAATTGTATCATCATTGCGATCTCCCATACCGGTAATTGGCATGACAAAAGACCCAGGGACCTTATCCCTTCCGACATCAGTCAAAACGTGGAAACGAATTTTGGCAAAGCCGATAAATTTTATCTCTTCCTCCAAAAGGAATTGATACCCCGTATCGAAAAAGACCTGACCAATAAGAAAGACCGTGTTTTCATTGGTCATTCCTTTGGCGGATTGTTTTGTCTTTATACCTTATTTAAAGATGATAAGCTGTTCGACAGGCATTTTGCAATAAGCCCCTCCTGCTGGGCCAATTATTATGAGCTGGATAAGATAGAGGAACAATATTATAAAGTAAAAAAGTCTTTGAAGGCAACTGTTACGATCTATGTGGGGGGACTTGAATTCCTGAATAAAGTTTTACCCTCCACCCGCAGCTTTTACAAAACCGTGAGCGAAAGAAAATATACCGGTCTTAGTATCCGTAAAGATGAGATCGGCAATGCCAATCATTTCAGCATTCGGAAACCCGCCGTTGATAAAATATTTGAGGCCCTGAAAGATTAACTTTGAATTTTTAAAGAAATTATTTTCATGGCCCCTAACCCCGTAAAACTCACGCAATATTCCCATGGCGCCGGTTGCGGTTGTAAGATCGCCCCCAAAATGCTGGATGAAATTCTAAAGAGCAACATTACCTTACCCGACAATGATAAATTGCTGGTGGGCAACAATACAAAAGATGATGCAGCGGTGTACGACCTGGGCAATGGTATGGCCCTGATCTCTACCACGGATTTCTTTATGCCCATTGTGGACGATGCTTTTGATTTTGGCCGGATCGCTGCTGCCAATTCTATCAGCGATGTATATGCGATGGGAGGAAAGCCTTTAATGGCTATTGCCATCCTGGGCTGGCCGGTGGAAAAATTACCGGTGGAGCTGGCACAACAAATTGTAGAAGGAGGCAGGACTGTTTGCAAAGAAGCGGGCATTCCTTTAGCGGGCGGACATAGCATTGACTCTCCGGAGCCGATCTTTGGCCTGGCCGTATCAGGTATTGTTTCTAAAGAAAATTTAAAGCAAAACAATACGGCGCAGAAGGGAGACCTTTTATTACTTACCAAACCTTTGGGCGTGGGTATTTTGTCCACCGCACAAAAAAGAGGTTTATTAAAAGAGGAACATATACAGGTGATGACTGGTTTGATGACAACTCTTAATAAAGCAGGCGAAGAATTGGGTAAAATAAAGGGTGTAACAGCGATGACCGATGTAACAGGGTTTGGTTTGCTGGGGCATTTAATTGAAATGGCCGAAGGCTGCGGACTTAGTGCAGAAATTTATTATGATAAAATACCTGTGGCAGAGGGAGTGAAAGATTATATCGCACAACGCATTTTTCCCGATGCCACCACCCGGAACTGGAGCAGCTATAGCAGCAAGGTGAAGTTTGAAAAAGGCGTGAACGTGATGGAAGCTTTTACCCTATTGCCCGACCCTCAAACAAACGGAGGTTTACTGATCAGCGTAAAAGAGGAAAGTATTGGAGAAGTATCGGCGGTATTGAATAATTTTATACCCCGTCATTCATTTGTTCCAATAGGTAAATTAAATGCGCTGCAGGAAAAAAATGTTACTGTATTATGATATGAAAAAGTGGGGTATCATTCTATTGTTTTTATTTCCGGCTGGTGTAGTTACAGCCCAGGACAGTACTGTGTATCGTTTAAATCGTTTTTTTGAAGTCATAAACAATACCGATTTTAACTACCTGCGTATCATCAAAAAACTCAACGACAGCACCTGGGAGCAGTTTGATTATATCCGCGGTGGCAATCCTTATCAAAGAACTTTATTCAGGGATAGTCTGTTGAAAAAAAGGCATGGCGTGTACACCCGGTATGAGAACAGGGGCAAGACCTGGTATTCCGGAAGCTATCATGATAATGAGCCTGTGGGTGCCTGGTATTTTTATTCGCTGAAAAATGGCCGCATTACTGATTCATTGAACTATAGTTATTATGCTTCACTGGAAGAACGTATAACAAGTGATACCGATGCCGGCGCCGGGTTTCCTGGTGGGGCTAAAGGCTGGAAGCGTTATTTAGACCTCCATCTCCGTGAAATGGAAACAGAACATCTCATTGGCCGTTATAACAGGGAAATCATCGTCTCCTTTGTTATAGGTGAGGGGGGTAAATTAATTCATGTCAATCCTGTTAAAAGTATCCATCCTGAAGTGGACCTTGAAGTAATAAAAGTAATCCGCGATTCTCCCCCATGGAAAACTACGACTGAAGCAGGTAAGGGTGTTTTACACATCAGGACGCAAAAGATTCTATTCTGATTGTTTCTTTTCTAAAAATATCTCCGCCATCATACACCGCACACTGCCTCCTTCCACCTGCTCGATCAGGGGAACTGCAACGGGCAATAACTTTGCAAAGAGTTCCAGTTTTTCTTTCTGTTCTTTTTTCAACGACCGTAAAGCCGTTTGGCTTAATACGATAAGCTTTTCTCCCTTTGTATTTCTTACCTGCAGCATATTTCCGGCAAAGGCATACATCTGGTCGCGGCTGATCGGAATAATAATATGCCCGGTTGATTCTAATAATTGCCGTACCGCAATTAATTCCCACTCTTCTTCAATGGATTCTTCGCAAAGCACGCAAAAACCTTCGCCCAGGGCCATGACCACATTGGTATGATACACAGGATGATCTTCTTTGTCTGTAGCCAGGAACACGATAGCCTGGTAACCGTTTGTGGCTGAATATTTTTCCAGTACAGAAAGGTTGGTCCGTTCTGACACAGCGGCATAGATCATTTTATTATCATGATCAATCACCATGCTGCCTGTTCCTTCCAGGAACCGCCCCTCTGCTTCATATTCACTCCAGTCCTGAAGTGATTTAATAATAAATTTCTTTGCCAGCTGATTCAATATATCATCTCTTTTTTCGGCCCGCCTGTTGGGTGCATACATGGGAAAAACAGCCACTACCCCTGCAGGCGATGTGCTGAGCCAGTTGTTGGGAAAAATAGCATCCGGTTTAGCCGGCTCTTTGGTGTCTTCTATTACGAGCACTTCAATTTGATGAGAGCGCAGCGTTTCCACCATACTATCAAATTCCTCCAGCGCTTTTTGTTGCAGTTCCTCCCGTCCCATTTCCGGGTTCGACTGGAAATAATTATTGGCGGCAGTTTCCTCGTTGAAGCCAAAGGAAGCAGGCCTTACCATTAGTATCGTGGAAGCAAGTGGCAACAGAGTTATTGTGTGTTATATTTTTCCAGTCTTATTGTTTCGTTATGCGGATCGCAGCTCCCGGATATAATTGTTTGCGACACGAATTGATATACTGATCCAACGGAAAGGCTATCATTGACCACTTGTTGTGCGGAAATATCACGGTTGGTAAGGCGATGAAACGATACAGTATCTGTTCCGGCTGACCTTGCTCCCGGGCCAATTTCAAACTGTGCATCGTAGGTAAGACTGTCTTTTGTCTCCAGTTTGATCAATCGTGCGGGGTATATATTGTCTTTGTAACTACAGGGACCCCCGTCAATATTATTTTTTTCATTATTACACGAAGTAATAAATAAAAGATACAGGAGGGGAGAACATTTCAAAACACGATTCATAATAACGCATCGATCTTTTTGGCCAGTTGATGGTCCTTGTCAGTAACGATATCTCCTGCATCATGGGTGGAAAGCCATATCTCCACTTTATTCCATACATTTGTCCACAGAGGGTGGTGGTTCATTTTTTCTGCCTCTATCGCCACCCGGGTCATAAATGCAAAGGCCTCGCTGAAATTCCGGAACTCAAAACGCCGATATAGTTTATTATCTTTTTCCTCCCACATGGTAAACAGATTTATTAAAAGACGAGGTTTTCTTTATTTTTTATTTTCCCTGTTTTCAACTCCACCACCAGTTGCACATTGTTGATGGTTTTTATTGTTTGTATCGTTTGTTGCAGCGAATCTTCTGCCACTTCGTCTCCTTTCATCAGCCACAGGAAATCAAGATGCCTGAACTCCGGCAACAAGTATTCGCCATCAAACTGGTTATTATAAACATAGTGCGAGAGGGAGCCGGTTGGTTCTGTGTATTCATATACGGCAAAAAAATAGTTCCGCTTTTTATTCGTGCGCTGAATCTCAATATCATTGATGCGGAAATCCATTCCCAGGGAGCTGTTCAGGTGCCAGCAGAACTGGTAGTCCTTCACCGGGGCCATGATCCCCAGCAGCCGGGTGTCTTCGAAAAATGATTCGATCATCTCCCGGTTATCTAATAACAACCTCGTGCTGCGTTCAGCCATTCCTGTTATTTTTTACAAGTTACTTGAATATCTGTCAAAACTCAACAGTCGCCTCCAGGGTCTCCTTCCCCCGCTTGAATTTTACTTTTGTCTTATCCCCTTTTTTGAATTTGCCGAGTGCCTGCATATAGGTTTCCATGGAGGAGATGGTGTATTCTCCTATTTGCGTTATTATATCGCCTGTTTTCAAACCCGCTTTCTGGGCCGGCCTTCCCTCCGTTACTCCGTCTGCTCTTACTCCCGCACCCGAATAAGTGTAATCAGGCATGATGCCCATGGATACACTGAACCTGGCCGATGTGGCCGTTTGTGTTTCCCTTGTTTTTGTAAATACCAGTTTGGGACTTTTGTTCAAAGACTCCACCACTTGCAGGATGTGTTCGATGATTTTTTGCTCCCCCCTGTAATTGATCTTATCGCCATCATCAGACGGTTTATGATAATCTGTGTGCAGACCGGTAAAATAAAACAGTACGGGGATATCTTTTCGATAAAAAGACGTGTGGTCGCTGGGTCCTGTACCACTGCTGTCGTACCTGAAATTGAAATAACTGAGCCTGTTGGAAAATTCCGGGTTGATGGAACGATACACCTGGCCCCAGGACGGTGAAGTGCCGTAACCTCCCACGGTCAGCGCTTTGCTGCTATCATTCAACCTTCCCACCATATCCATATTGATCATGTAGTTCACAGTCCTGAGATCGATGGTGGGGTTCTCAGTAAAAAATTTTGAACCGAACAAACCCAGTTCTTCCCCGGAAAAAGCGATAAAAAGGTAGTTGTTACCGATAGCTTTTGATGATTTCAGTTTTCTTCCCAGCTCTATGAGGGCTGCCGTGCCGCTGGCATTGTCATCGGCGCCATTATGAATCATGGGTTTTTCTGCATTTCGTAACATCGAGTTGCCATCTTCTCCATACCCCAGGTGATCATAATGTGCTCCCAGTATCACCGTTGTGGGCGCACCATTATCAATATAACCGACCACATTATGCCCTGTTCTTTTCTTTTCACCAATACTAACCAGGAATTTGAGTTCGATGGTGGCAGAGGGGTCTTTTAAATATTTATCTGCGGCCGCTTTTTTTATAAACAAAACTGCAATACCTGCCAGCTCGCTTTTATCTTTTGGATCAAATTGCAGCTTATCATCGATGGAGGAGCTATTATATAATAGGATGGCTGAAGCACCTCGTTCTTTTGCTTTTTTCGCATTGGTACGGATATAATCCGGCAGGTCAAAATGTGGGTTGCTTTTATTTTCTTCCAGTGTTTCTTTCAGGTCAAAGAACCAGGGCATATCGGCTTCCTGCACGGCAATAGAGGGCAATGCTTCCATTTTTTGATTGGCGCTGAAAGGAAAAGGGAAAAAATCTTTTTCAACCACCAGGCTGTTACCGTTAATGCTCAGTCTTGTTGAGTCATTGATCTTCTTGCCGTCATTCACCTCAAATGCCTGGAAATACCCGTTGCTCCCCTTAGGGTCGAGCCCGTTTGCTTTAAATTGATCGCCAATATATTCCATGGCCAGCTTTTCTCCGTTGGTACCCGTACGTCTTCCTTCGAGCTTATCATCTGCCAGGTATTGAATATGTGATCTTAGATTGTCCAGTATCCGGGTATCGGTTTGAGCAGTTTGTTTCGGCGAGGAGCAGCCAGTAACCAAAAAAACACTGAAAAAAAAGCTGGCCCGTAACAGTTTGCCCTGCAAAAATGGAGAAAGCATGATCAGTAGGTTGGTGAGGCACAAAGGTATTGAGGGCTTTTGTTTTTTACAGCGGCCCCGCCACATATTTCCGTCAATCTTTCCCGAATGGGGGCCTTAAACACCGCAATTCGTAAGGCTGTTTGGATAGCCGGTTCTACATTTGCGGGCTACGATTTTGTGAAGGAAAAAAAATTACATATTGCCATTGTGGGCAACCCGAACAGTGGAAAAAGTTCGCTGTTCAACTGTCTTACAGGTCTAAGCCAGCAGGTGGGCAATTTTCCCGGCGTAACAGTCGATAAAAAAACAGGGACCACCACCTTATCGGCTGGCCTTGCTGCAGAGATCATTGATCTTCCCGGCACTTATAGTCTTTATCCCAAACGGCTGGATGAATGGGTGAGTTACAAAGTGTTGCTGGACCAGGACAAACAAATCAAGGCGGATGTGGTGGTAGTGGTGGCAGATGCAAGCAGCCTGAAACGGAACCTTCTGTTTTGCAGCCAGATCATTGACCTGAAAGTGCCGGCGGTAATCGCATTGACCATGATGGACCTGGCCAAGAAAAAAGGGATCAAGATCGATCTTGCTGCGCTGGAAAGGGAATTGGGCGTGCCTGTGGTGGCGGTGAATCCCAGAAAAAATAAGGGAATTGCCGAATTAAAGAAAGCCATGGCGCTCACGGCCCAGCATTCCTACAAACCACCCTCAAGGGATTTTATCGATAATAAAGCCCTGGCAGAATCAGCCATTGATAGTGTAAAACAATCTCTCCCGCACCTGAGCGATTATACAGCCATCCATTATCTCATCAACCATGAATCATTTGAGCTGAATGGAGACACACAGGACCTGATCGAAAACATCGAGACCAGGAATAATTTCAACCCCACCAAAACACAGGCGGAAGAAATACTGCAGCGATACGGCCGTATTCGTCATATTATGCAGCAATCGGTTTCGGAACCCGACCCATTGCAGAAATCCATGTTCACAGAGCGGCTTGATAATATCCTGCTGCACCGCCGCTGGGGCTACCTGATATTATTGGCTGTGTTATTTTTATTATTTCAAAGTATTTTTTGGCTGGCCCAATACCCGATGGACTGGATCGAACTGGGCTTTGCTAAACTCAGTCAGTCTTTAAGCAACTCTTTGCCCGATAACCGCTGGACCGATCTGCTCATCAATGGTGTAATTGCCGGGCTGAGCGGGATCCTTGTTTTTGTACCACAGATCATGATCCTGTTTGGACTGATCACGTTGCTGGAAGATTCCGGTTATATGGCCCGTATCAGTTTTTTATCCGACAGGCTTATGCGAAGTGTGGGCCTGAATGGAAAAAGCGTAATGCCTATGATCAGCGGGTTTGCCTGCGCCGTTCCGGCCATCATGAGCGCACGTAATATTGAAAACAGGAAAGAAAGATTACTCACGATACTGATCACTCCGCTGATGAGCTGTTCTGCCCGCTTACCCGTTTATACCATCCTGATCAGCTTAGTAATTCCCCAAACCTACCTGTTTGGGTTTTTGGGGGTACAGGGATTGGTAATGATGGGACTTTACTTGCTGGGCCTGGTGATGGCGCTGATCGTTTCGTATGTGGCCAAATGGTTCATTAAAATAAATGAGAAGAGCTTTTTCATCCTGGAGTTGCCCACTTACCGCTCCCCCCGCTGGAATAATGTATTCCCCACCATGCTGAGTAAGGCCCGCATATTTGTAACGGATGCCGGTAAGGTAATCATGATCATCAGCCTGGTGCTTTGGGCATTAAGTTCTTTTGGCCCGGGCAACAGTTTGCAAAAAGTGACAGCACATTACGAACAGCTGAAGTTGCAGCCCGGCGCAAATACTGCACAGCTCAATAAAGAATACCGCACCGAGAAGCTGGAACATTCTTACGCCGGTATCCTGGGCAAATCTATTGAGCCCGCTATTGCTCCATTGGGGTATGACTGGAAGATCGGTATCGCTTTAATTACTTCATTTGCCGCCAGGGAGGTATTTGTGGGCACTATGGCCACTTTGTATAGTGTGGGCGATGATGACAATGGCAGTTTATTGCTGAAAGAAAAAATGAAAGCGGCTGTTCGTCCCGATGGAACACCTGTATTCAATCTTGCTTCGGGGCTTTCGCTGATGATCTTTTATGTTTTTGCCATGCAATGCATGAGCACACTGGCGGTGGTAAAAAGGGAGACCAAAAGCTGGAAATGGCCCATAATACAATTGGTGTATATGACAGGCCTCGCTTATGTGATGAGTTTATTGGTTTACCAGTTGTTGAAGTAAATCATTCAGGGATTTTTTTCCAGGTGTTGCCCGGTTCAAAATAATTCCACAATAACGATGATATCTTCCTGGCCATGGTCCAGGCTTCATTGGCCGGTGTCCAGCTGATATCTTTGTTGTTCTTTGTAAAAATGCAAAACACATAAGGATTACCCGGTGCGTTTACGATCATGGCTTCGCTGCGGGAGGCATTCACACATCCATTTTTGCTGAACACTTCAATGGTGGGAGGTATTTGGGAGATGGCTTCGTTCTCATCCCAGTAATTCCGGCCCAGGCAACGCATCATCCGGTCGCAGGCCGCAGGAGAAAAAACTTCAAGGCGATAGATTTTTTCAAACAGCGCTCCCATTTCAGCGGGTGTAGTTTGCCCCCATCCATATTGTGTCCGGTTGTTCTCCCTTCCCGGCGTTCTTGAATTTACCCGTGTATTCCTTAATCCCAAGCTGTCCAGTATTTCATTGATCCGGGTCCCCGTACCTGCCAGGCTTTGTAACCACAGACTTGCTGTGTTGTCGCTGGTGGTCAGCATCAGCATTATTACTTTTTTGAGCAGTATCTTCTCCCCGCTTTTAAAAGATCCCAGAATATCTGAACCCTCATACAACAATGAGTCTTTATATATGACCACAGAATCATAACCCAGCTCTCCTTTCTGAATTTTATTCATTACCCCGATCATGATCGGCACTTTTACAATGCTGGCCGTGGGAAATATTGTATCCGCATTAATGCTGGCTACTTTACCCGTACGCAGGTTCTTTACATAGATACCGATATTACCATTAAATCCTGTAATGGCCTCCTCCAGTTTGCCCTGCAACTTTTTGTCTGTCTTTTGTGCAGTAACAACTAGTGGGAGACAAATAATAGCAAACGAGATTAGTTTTTTCATATACCCTATAGAAGTTTCAAAATCTATTTCATATTCATGTAATCGATCACCAGGTGGCAAAATGCTTTGACCCCTGTTTTCATTCCGCTTTCATCAATTTCAAAATCTGCGGTATGATGCGGCGGTGCTGTTTTTGGATCTCTTCCTTTTGTCATTCCGCCTAAATAGAAAAAGAAGGAGGGCGCTTTGGTGCCATAATATGAAAAATCTTCTGCGCCTGTTACCCACTCCCGCTCCGCCACATTACCAGCACCGGCAGCCGATTGAAGCGAAGCGATCATTTTTTTGACCAATTCAGGAGTATTATACGTTACCAGTGTTTTGGTATCAAAAGATACTTCAGCTATGGCTCCGGAGGCCTCGGCAATATTTGTGACCATGGTCCGGATCCTTTCAAATACTTTTTTTTGCATGCCGGAGTCCAGGGTTCTGATGGTGCCATCCATGATGCATTCTTCCGGAATGATATTATTCCTTACACCGGCATGGATCTTTCCCACCGTAATCACCACCGGCGCTTTGGTCAGTTCCATTTGGCGGCTGACGATGGATTGAAGCCCTTCGATAATTTGAGCAGACACCTGTACGGGATCGATCCCCAGCCAGGGTTGTGAACCATGGCTTCCTTTTCCTTTCACTTTTATATTAAACCAATCGGAGGATGCCATAAAGGCGCCGGGTTTATATTCTATCCTTCCGGCCTCAATATTTGATTCAATATGCAGCCCGAAGATCACATCTACTTTGGGGTCGTCCATTACCCCTTCTTTTACCATGAGCGGGGCCCCGCCCTCCTCGCCTTCAGGCGGACCTTCTTCGGAAGGCTGGAAAATAAACTTCACGCTTCCTTTCAATTCATTCTTCATTCCGGCCAGTATTTCTGCCGCACTCATGAGCATGGCCACATGGGCATCATGACCACAGGCATGCATGACCCCTACTTCCTGCCCATTGTAGTTAGATTTTACTTTAGAGGCAAAGGGCAAATTCACCCGTTCAATGATGGGCAGGGCATCCATATCGGCACGAAGAGCGATACAGGGCCCGGGTTTGGCACCACGTAAAATACCCACCACTCCGGTTTTGGCCACCGTCTCTTTTACTTCCATTCCCAGGCTGCGTAAATGACCGGCTACCAGTTTTGCTGTATTAAACTCCCTGTTGCCCAATTCAGGGTGTTCATGGATCCCCCTTCTCCAGCCAATACATTTTGATTCATACTTATCTGCCTGTACATTTATCTTATCTTTCAATTTTGTAATATCTGGTTGTGACCAGGATATGGCAGAATAAATAATTGCTGCCTGTACCAGGATCCATTTTTTCATCGTCTTATTTTTTGTTGAATTTACCGTAAAAGATGTTTTGCCGAACAGTATGGCCTCCTTTACTGATTTTATTTATATTTAAAGTCCAATGCTGCTGCGCCATATTTCATTCTTAAAAGCTGTTTTTCTCCATAGTGTTACCGCTTTTGGCGGACCGCAGGCACATATTGGCATGATGATGAAAACTTTTGTCCAGCAAAAGCCTTACGTGACTGAGAAAGAACTGATGGAGTACAATGCCTTTTGCCAGTTATTACCAGGGGCGTCTTCCACGCAAACGCTTACACTGATCGGTTATAAAAGAGGCGGGGTGCCGTTGGCCATTATGACCCTGCTCATCTGGATTTTACCGGCCTGTATTGTGATGGGTGCTTTTTCTTTCCTGCTCGAGTATATCGATAAAAAACAATTGGGCACTGATATTTTTAAGTTTATTCCGCCCATGGCGGCCGGATTCCTCGGCTATGCGGTGGTGGTTACTTTTCCACACGCTATAAAGAATACCATTACCTGGGCTATCATGGTGATGAGTGCTGCGATCACTTATTTTCTTTTCGGACAGCCCTGGGTGATCCCTGCATTGATCTTTGCGGGTGGCTTTGCCACCAACCTGAGCCGGAAGCGGATTCCGCAGCTGGAGCGAAAACCTGCGAAAATAAAGTGGTGGAATTTCTGGTTGTTTGGTATCATTTTCATTGTGGCGGGTATACTGAGTGAAACAGCCCGCAAGCAGGAGTGGCCGAACAGGAAGCCGATCAATCTTTTTGAGAATACTTATCGTATGGGCAGCCTGGTATTTGGTGGCGGACAGGTGCTGATGCCGATGATGTACGAACAATGGAGTGTAAGGCCCGGAACAGAAAAGATAAAAGTTAAGAACCCCGACGTGGTGCAGATAGATGAGGAAAGTCTTTATACAGGAATGGGAATTGTGCGGGCTGTGCCGGGGCCTGTTTTTTCAATTGCCTCCTTTGCCGGAGGGATGGCGCTGAAAGATATGGGCACAGAAATGCAACTGATTGGTTGCTTAATTGGCATGCTCGCTATTTTTCTACCGAGCGCATTGCTGGTTTTATTTTTCTATCCCATTTGGAACAACCTGAAAAAATATGCAGCTATTTACCGCTCCATTGAGGGTATCAATGCGGTGGTGGTGGGTATCATGATCGCTTCTTCTTTTTATATCATGAAAGATATTTCATTGGTGGAACCGGCTAAATTCAGTACGGTAAATGCGTTGATCATTATGGGTACGATCTTATTGCTGAGTTTCACCCGTATTGCTTCCCCCTTTATTGTAATGGCTTGCCTGGCGCTGGGTTATTTCTTGTAGTAGTTTCCTTTTTCTATTTCTTCAAGCACTTTGTCCGGCACCATGTAGCGCAGCGATTTTCCCTGGCGTGCATACTCACGTATTTGCGTAGCCGATAATTGTAATAATGGGGCATTCAATACATGAAGATCTGCTCCAATTGAATTACTTATTTCAAAACCCGGGCGCTGGTAAACATAGACCGGGTAGTTTTTAACGATCACTTCATAATTCTTCCATTTGTGCAGGTTTTGAAAACTATCGCTGCCCATGATGATGCAGAACTGATGTTCCGGATGTTTTTCTGAGAGATAGGCCAGCGTATTAACCGTGTAAGAGGGTTTGGGAAGATTGAATTCAATATCAGATGCTTTGATCCGGGGATCATTTTCGATCGCCACTTTTACCAGGTGCAGGCGATGGTATTCATTTAATAATCCAGCCTCTGATTTAAAAGGATTTTGGGGGGATACAATAAACCAGATCTTTTCAATATCTGTTTCGTTCAAAATGTGATTGGCAATGATAAGATGGGCGATATGAACGGGGTTAAAGGAGCCGAAATATAGACCGATTTTCATTTAATTAATTGATAATCAATTGTTTATTTCAACTAAGATATGCTCTGCCTCGTTTAGCCGGAGGCTGAGTCGGTATCCCGCCACGCTTATAGAAATAGGATCGCCCAGCGGGGCCACTTGTTCCAGGAGTATGCTTTCACCGGGTACGCAACCCATTTCCATCAGCTTCAGGAGGATCTCATTATCATTAAACTGCTTGATGATACCCTCCTGCCCGGGCTTAAGATCTGAAAGTTTTAAGATCATTTCCATAACTATATAATACAAATCTACCCTTGTTAGTTTGTTTTTGTTTACGAATTTTGAAAAATGCCCCTTTCCTCTTCAAAATCAAAAGTTTGTTTCTTCTTCGAAAAACCGGGTTTTTCACTCGAGAACCGCGGGCATCTCAAAACTTTCATTGAAGCCCTGTTCAGAAAGGAAAAGAAAAAACTGGGGTCGCTCAACTACATTTTTTGTTCCGATAAAAGGCTCCTGGAGATCAATCGCCAGTACCTGGCGCACGACTATTATACGGATATCATCACGTTTGACCTTTCCGCATCAGACGCAACAGAGGCTGAAGTCTATATCAGCATTGACCGGGTAAAGGATAATGCTCGTGCCCTTGGGGTTACTTTCAAGTCAGAGCTGCACCGGGTTATTTTTCATGGGGCCCTCCATTTATGTGGATACGGCGATAAAAAGATTGCAGATCAAAAAATCATGAGGAAGAAAGAAGACCTATATCTTATAAAATACTTCAAATAGCGTTCCACGGGACACTGTTTCAGCCTGAAACAGTGTCCCGTGGAACCATTACCTTTGAGGAAACATCATTTCATGGCCAGGAAAAAAAGGACACCCCAAACAGAAATAACTCCGGCTCTTTTAAAATTCAGGGAAAAGCGAAAATGGCAAATCGCCCTTCGGAGGTATGTATTAGAACGAGGTCTTTGTGCAGAATATGCCCCCTATTTTGGACTAGATATCAAAAATATGAGGCAGTGGTTTGAATATCAGTTTAGTCCTGGTGTGGGATGGGATGATTTTGGTAAGAAATGGCAATTCGATCATATCATTCCTGTGACCTATTTTGACTTTTCCTCTCAATCCGAGCTAAAATTATGCTGGAACTTTACTAACCTCAGGGTGGAGGTTAACCAAAGAAACAAAGACAGGGGGAACCGGATGGATGTCCTGGCTGCCAAAAGTTACTTTCATGACCTCTATAATGCCACACATTATCAGCCTTGCCTGGAGTTGCTGAAAAAAATAGATGAAATTGAACTATCTGAGCTAATAAGTACACAACAACAACAACAATTTATTCGCGATCATTGGGACTATCTAAAACTGATTGAGGGTTATTCGGTTTTTGAGTTTGAAATGCTCAACAACGGCCGTAGCATTGAGGATGTAAAGAAGGAAATTGATTTCCTTAAAAACTTGAGCAAATAACAAAGTACCTTTGCCCACTTATGTTTCCAGAATATGATGTGATTGTGGTAGGGGCCGGTCATGCCGGTTGTGAAGCAGCTGCAGCAGCAGCCAACCTGGGTTCTCGCACCCTGCTGGTTACCATGAACATGCAGACTATTGCCCAAATGAGTTGTAATCCCGCCATGGGGGGAATTGCTAAGGGTCAGATTGTCAGGGAAATAGATGCGTTTGGGGGGTATTCCGGAATTGTTACAGATCTGTCCATGATCCAGTTCCGGATGCTGAACAGGAGCAAGGGCCCTGCTATGTGGAGCCCCCGGGCCCAGAACGACCGCATGCTTTTCCATTTGAAATGGAGGGAAATGCTGGAAAACACAGAAAACCTTGATTTTTACCAGGATATGGTAAAAGGTCTATTGATAAAAGATGGAAGATGTACTGGCGTAGTAACCGGGCTGGGCCACGAGATCAGGGCAAAATCGGTGGTGTTAACTAATGGCACTTTCCTCAATGGTATCGTGCATATAGGGGAGAAGAATTTTGGTGGCGGCAGGATGGCGGAAAAAGCGGCCACGGGAATAACAGAACAATTGGTTAGCCTGGGATTTGAAAGTGATCGCCTGAAAACGGGGACCCCGCCCAGGGTGGATGGAAGGAGCCTGGACTATACTAAAATGGAGGAGCAGCCCGGCGATGATGAGATGGTGGGTTTCTCCTACCTGGATACGGAAAAGCCAAAGAAACAGAAAAGTTGCTGGATAACTTACACAAATTCAACGGTTCATGACATTCTTAAGACCGGATTTGACAGGAGCCCCATGTTTGCCGGCCGTATTGATGGAGTAGGGCCAAGGTACTGCCCCAGTATTGAAGATAAAATCAACCGGTTTGCCGAAAGGGAGAGGCACCAGCTTTTTGTGGAGCCGGAAGGATGGAATACGGTAGAGATATATGTCAACGGCTTTTCCACCTCCCTTCCAGAAGAAACACAATACGAAGCCCTTCGTAATATAGCGGGTTTTGAAAATGCGCGTATGTTCAGGCCGGGCTATGCTATTGAATATGATTTCTTTCCCCCCACGCAACTCAATTATACCCTGGAAACAAAACTGATCCGGAATTTATTCTTTGCCGGGCAGATTAACGGAACAACAGGTTATGAAGAAGCGGCCTGCCAGGGATTGATAGCGGGCATTAATGCACATCAGCGGGTAAGGGATCTTTCTCCTGTAATTTTAAAGAGAAGTGATGCCTATATCGGCGTACTCATTGATGATCTTATCAGCAAAGGCACACAAGAGCCTTATAGAATGTTTACTTCCCGTGCAGAGTTCAGAACATTATTGCGGCAGGACAATGCTGATCTTCGGTTAACAGAGTTAAGTTATCGTTTGGGCCTTGCATCTCAGGAGAGAATGGATAATGTGATCACCAAACGTGAGTCTGTTGAAAAGATCAGATCTATATTGAAAGAATTTCCTGTTGAGCCCGGAGAGATCAATTCCTGGTTTGATACAATCGGATCTTCACCGATATCAGAAAAACAAAAAGCACAAAAAATATTACTGCGCCCCGATGTGGAGCTGAATACGCTCGCTGATGCATTGCCAAAATTAAAAGACGCTTTGCGATACTTTAGTACCGACTCGCTTGAGCAAGCTTCTATCCAGGTGAAGTATGATGTATATATAGAGAAGGAAAAAGAACTGGTTCAGCGTATGTCACAACTGGAAGAACTGGAAATCCCAGAAACATTCGATTATAAAAAGATTGCTTCTTTGGGTAATGAAGCGAGGGAAAAGCTGACCCGAATAAAGCCCCGGACATTGGGGCAGGCCAGTCGCATATCGGGGATCAATCCCAGTGATGTGCAGATATTGATGGTGTTTATGGGTAGGTAGGTCCCGGTTATTTTTCCACCAGAATATTGATCCCCCTTTCCCTTACTGTTAGTGAATTATTGGTAATGCCGGTAATCAGCCCCCTGCATTGTTTGGATCCGCACCTGCATTGGAACGGTTCCATATTTTCATCCAAAAATTTGGCATAATCCAGGGTTAGCTCTTCCCCGGATTGTATATCGCGGAGCGCCAATACATTCAGACCATTGAATTCTGTATTCGGTTCGCAGGAATGGTTTTGAGGGGCCCATTCTGCAGGATCATCATCCCATAAAATAAAAAGTTCTTCGCTTACCGGGTATGCATAACGGCGGAAATGCATTTTCTCATCCCCGTTCCAATGGTTTTCCACATATCGCTTGGTAATAATGCGCTGGGCCCTTCCTTCACCCTTAAAAATGATCTCCCCCTCATGAATATCCCGGCTGGCATAGATGCCATAACCGGCAATAGAGTTTCCCTTCATGATATAAGGTTTCTTTCTCCGCTGGTGCCTGGCGATACCTTCCTTAATAATATGTTTCAAAAAACCGGGTTGGCCGATACCATCATGCTTCAATACATAATCCGCAGAACCTTCAAATCCATCTGTATAAAAAACTGAACATGTAAAGTTGATCTCCAGGAAATAGATCTCATTTTTATCATTTACCCTGAAATCCATACGGCCATATCCTACACCATTAAAACCTTTAAAGATCTTCTCCGCGGCTGACCGCAATTTTTTTTCTAAAACAGGGTCGCTGCAAGGAACATTGCAGTCGGGATGCAGCTCTGAGGTCTTTAATGCATAGGTCTTGTACTCTCTCCCTTCCGGGAAAATATATTCTACCGGCTTAAATACAGTACAATTATGGCCGTCCGTATTGGCAGCTACCAGTACAGTAAATTCCCTTCCTGCGATATATTCTTCAACCAATAAAGGCCCGTATTCTTCGATGATACTGATACATTTTTGTTGCAACTCAATCTTATTATGTACCAACGAAAGCTCATCCACACCCAGGCTGTCACCCGCCTTAGCGGGTTTTACAAATAAAGGGAAGCTCAGGTGTTTGACCGCCTCTTCCACATCTTTCAATTCCGTGATAATAACATATCCTGGTGTTTTCACCCCTTCACAATAAGCGAGGTATTTCATCAGCTCTTTGGGGGGGTCATACAATTTAGTGGTGGGACCGGTAAATGGAAGGTCTAACAACTCCAGTGTATAAATAACATCAATAGAAGGCACTTCCCATTCCAGGTAACCTTCACAGAGGTTTACGAATATATCATACCCTTTTTTGCTAAGTTCCTTCAGCTGCTTGTACGTAGTGAGTTTATTGAGAAATACAGTATGCACTTCGGCATCAGGTAACCATTGTGAAAGGTCCCTGGGCGGGTCATAATTTTTATAATCCACTCCCGTGGTGGAATAGTCGGGTTGCAGCACACAGACTTTCATCGCATAAATTTTAAATGCCCTCCCTGCAGCAGATCATCTTGCACGGTTCCAATAAGAGAGTGACACAATAAATGTATATAATTAAAGAATATGAAACGCAAGGGTGGTTATTTGACCGTAACGGTCTTTTTAGTTTTGGAAGCCCTTTCCTTTTTTGTGACCCGTTCAGTAGTAACGCTTCTTCTTAAAGCATCTTTGAGAATTTCGGCAATGATATCTGTAAAGCCTACCCCTGAAACTTTCAGGATTGCCCCGATAGAGGTATAGTCTTCGTCTTCGCTTAACCCGCATTGGGCGTTCACCTCCAATACATATAGTTTTCCAGTAGTATTTTCCTGCCGGATATCGATCCGGGTGTAGCCTTTTCCACCACAGGCTTTATATGCATCCAGGCTGAGCTTTTTGAGTAATGGAACAAGCTGTTTAGCCACGCCCTGGTACTCATAAAAGTTCTCATTTTGCGGCATGGGGGTTTCATCATCATATATCTCCCATAAACGGTCAAATGAAAGGAATTTCTCCGTATCGGGGAGTGATTGGTGAAATACCCTTTCAACGGGTTCATATACGGTACAATTGCCGGGGTCATCATAGGAACCTGTTATAAAAGTGGTGAACTCAGGGCCCGTAATAAACTGTTCGGCAAATAAGCCATCGGCCAGCAGGTTCCAGCCATGATAGCCCTGCCTTATTTCGTCAACCCGCTTTATCAACTCTTCTTCCGTATGCACTACGTTCTTTACAGATACACCCATGCTGCCCCCGGAAACGGCTGGTTTGATTATGATAGGCGTACCGACCCGTTTACAAATACCTTTTACCGATCCCTTCTTTTCGGAGATCACCCTCCAGTTACCGGTGGAGACTTTTGCTTTATCAAAAGCTTTCTTCATCGGTATTTTAGAGGTGGTAAGGTTATAGAAATGGGCATCTGATCCGGTATAGATCAGGCCATTTTTTTCGAGCTCATGAATAACTGATACGCCCGGTGTTCCATTCACCTCATCCCCATCACAAAGATTCAATACAAGGGGTGTTTTACCATTCTTGCTTTCCGCTATTGACCTTATAATGGATTTATAGTTATCCATCGTAACGGGCTGCCACTTCCATTGCGCTTTCAGTTCATCAAAGACTTTTGTGTATTCCTTGATGCTTTGGGTAAAATCGTAATAGTGCCGGATGTTGGGGTCGTCAGACTCCAGGTGAGGGGCTAATACCCAAATAGTATAGGGCTTTAATAACCGGGTCGCTTCCTGTAAGTTCATAAAGTGGTTCTATCAGGCTACTTTTTTTGCCGCCCGCTTAGCCAGTTGTTGTTGAATAAAGTCGGTAAGCCGGTATCTTTCTATGGCTTCTTTAGTAAGATACGCCGCTCCTTTTATATTACCAAGACATTGGTGGCTTCCACAATAACAACCAAAGGGCTGGGTCATTTTCCATTCAGTGGAGGGGTAGAAGAATGTCAGTTCTTCTTCGGGCTGAAGGTCTTTCAGGGCTACCAATTTCATAGTGGTGGTGTCAAAGAACACATTGGGGTCACAACTATGGTTGATATACTGCAAAAACTCCGGTTGCAGGGTGATGTGTTTGCCAATGCCTATCTGTACGGTGAGATAAGTGGGCTCAGCAGATATGGTCCCGGCTGAAAATTCAGCGATATCATCTCCTGCCCGGTAGGGCCTCAGGACAAATAAAGCATTTTGCTGATTGGAGTTTTTTTGGCGCACTTCAGCAATCACATGATTGCTTACGATACGGTAAGTAGGGGTAATAAGTGTGTCCATAAGTAGAGTTGGTAAGTATTAATATGAAGATATATATAAACTTCAATTCAACAAGATTGGTGCTATTAAATGTGAATAATTTACGTTTAATGCTTAATAACCCAAACTGTTTTTATACTACCACATGAGACGCAGAAGCATCTGCTGCTATTTGTTACTGGTAACTTTATACTTTCAGCAACGCTAACAACTGATAGCTTATATAAACCTTGCCAGCAATAACGGCAATACAGATCATGGCACTCTCCGTGAATCGGGTGGCCGGTTACCATTGTAATAAAGCTAGTCCCTTGTATTGTTCGGCACCAACCCCATCCCTGCCATTACAATCCTTATCTCTCCAAAACTTATCCCATCACCCAATTCCTGCTTAATAGGTGTAATGGACCCCCCTTTATAGTTTTTCAGGGCTTCGGCTATCCTCTTATGATTACCCGGGCCAACAAGTTCTTCGGACCCTATATCGCCCCTTAAAACAAACCTGGTAAGGTGGGATTCAATTGTTCCGGCAGTAAGACCCCTTGATTTTGCTATATCCGTTACCGTTAGCCCTTCTTTATATAACCGGAATGATTCGGAATAGGTATCTCCCTCTTTCACGATACGCCTGTCTTTTACTTTTCTTGCTCCTTTAGCAGGTTTTTCGTGTATCCGTGATTGTAACCCATTTTCCTCACAATATTCTGCAATAAGATCCAGGAACTCTTGCCCGTATTTCGAGGCCTTTGTTTCACCGAACCCACTTACTTGCTTTAATTGCTCCAGGGTTAGTGGTAAATAATTGCACATCTCATTCAGGGTATTACTTCCCGCTACCATATATATAGGAAGTTGCTCCTCTTCACAAATGGCGTCCCTCCTGCTTTTTAACTGTCTGTAAAGGGCGGGGTGCGGTACCTCCTTTTGTTGCTGGCCGGCCCCGGCATATATATTCACCTGAAAGGAGGGGGCCGTAAACTGCTTTTTCCTTTCATGCCAGGCCCGGGCATCCAGCTTTCCTTCAACATCCTGCATCAGGAATTTCTTAAATGCCAATTCAGAAAACATCTCTCTCAGGCCCTCGTTGAATTCCCTGGCATGTCCTGTACTATCTGTTTGTACAGGGCAGCGTTTCATCTCCTCCATCACTTCATTAATTAGTCCGCTAAAATGACGTGCGGCATCTTTAATTTTTTTGTCTAACAGTTCATTTTCATCCGGTATTATAGGCAGGTTAAACTGACCGCGGGCCCAATTATGAAACAGTAAGGTCTGCCCGGATATCTTAGTGATCAGTTCCTCCAGCCGGACCAGCCAGGGCGCAGTTTCGTTGTTGAAGGACCCGGAATTCTCTTTATGATAATCCCGGAGTTCGCTAAAAATGCTTTGCGTGCTTCCGATATCAAATGTGCTGGTAAGTATCCTGAATTTATATTCTTTCTTTGCCCTTTCCAGTTCCTGCTGAAGCGCCTGGGATGTTTTACAATGTTCAGAAAACTGTACAACCGGGGGTTCCACTGAAAGGTTCTTTCCTGTGATTCTTGTTTTCAAAACCATTCCTTCCAGGCTCGTGCAACGGCTCAGTGCAACATATACCTGTCCGGCGGCAAAAGAGTTTCCCGCATCAATGATGGCTTTTTCAAATGTAAGCCCCTGGCTTTTATGGATGGTGATAGCCCAGGCCAGCCGTAACGGAAATTGAGTAAACGATCCGATGACGCTGGCTTCCATGAGCTGTGTTTCTTTATTCAGGCTGTAACGTACATTTTCCCATATCTCTCTGTTAACCTCAATCTCTTCGGCTTCATCCTTACACCTGACCCAGATCGCATCATCTTCCAGGCTGGTCACTTCGCCTATCTTTCCATTGAAAAATCGCTTACTCTTTTCCTGGTCGTTGCGGATAAACATGACCTGTGCCCCTTTTTTTAGCTCTAGTGTGTTATCTGCCGGAAAAGCATTTTCCCCGAACTCGTTCTTTATATCCGCTTTATAGGAAACCTGTTTTCCTTCGAGGTTGCTCAGCTCCCAATCGTTGATCTCCTTTGCTTTATGGTTGTGTGTTGTCAGGATAATATACCCGTCTCCCTTTTGTCTTTTTATTCCGGGTAGAAACCGGGCCTCCATTATATGATGCCCTTCTTCATCCAGGCTATTGTTTCGCACCTGGTTCAGCAGGTGAATGAATTTCTCATCCTTTTGCCGGTATATCTTTTCAAATTCAATATAAAGCGGCAGTTCTTCCTGCATTACTTTACTATCAAAGAAATAGTTGCTGGTGTAATAGGGAGATAAAAGCCCCCAGCTCTTTTCGTCTTTTACCGGAGGCAATTGAAACAGGTCGCCGATAAGCAAAACCTGTACCCCCCCAAATCTTTCAAACGGTCGCCGCCTTACATGACGCAAAACTGTATCAATGGCGTCCATAATATCGCAGCGGACCATGCTGATCTCATCAATAATAAGCAGCTCTAATTGTTCAAACATGCGGCGTTTATCCTTATTAAACCGGAGCCGGCCCACGAGATCCCGCCTGTTGATCGTTTTCCCATCACGTTCAATTCCCGGGGATTCTGCATAAAATGGCGACAGGGGCAACTGAAAAAAGGAATGAATGGTCATGCCACCCGCATTGATCGCCGCTACGCCTGTTGGAGCAACGATAGCCATTTGTTTGGGGCAATTCTGAAGTATATGTTTCAGAAAAGTGGTTTTTCCGGTCCCGGCCTTTCCTGTTAGAAATATATTGCGGTTACTTTGGTTGATCAGCTCTTCGGCTAATTGAAATAGTGTGTTACTGGTATCGGGGGTAAATGATAGCATGTTATATGCTTATAGCCGTGAAATATCCCGCCACAAAAGAGAAGGAATAACACGGGGTTTTTTAATAAATATAGGGCCTGTGCTCCACTTTGTTCCCTGCAATATCGGGACAAGCGCCTGTAGATAGTTCCGGGTTTTGCATTTCAGCAATTGGCAAAGGGAAAACTCGCCTTCTTTTGGTGAACAATTTTTCCTTTACAATAATTCAATCATAAAAATAGCCACGAATGCTCATGGATTATTCATAGAACACTCGTGGCCATTAACCTATTATGCCTCTGCAGGCTTGCCGCCCAGCATCAGCAGCTCGTTTACCTGTATCTCGGTAATGTATTTCTTGTTCCCTTCTTTGTCGCTATAGCTGCGGTTAATCAGCTTGCCTTCAATGGCCACTTCTTTTCCTTTGGTCAGGAATTTTTCGACGATATCGGCCAGTTTGCCCCAGGCCACGAGATTATGCCATTGTGTTTCCGTTACTTTCTCCCCTTTGGCATTGCGATAGCTTTCGCTGGTGGCTACGGAGAAGCGGGCCATCTTTTTACCGCTTTCTAATGTTTTTACTTCAGGTGCATTACCCAGGTTGCCGATCAGTTGAACTTTGTTTTTTAATGCGTACATAATTTTAAGTTTTGTTCACCCGCCATAGCCTTGGCGAAGGCGGGCAATTGTTTTGAATTTTGTTATCTCAATCTTCCGGCCGACGTCTTAACCGGTTGACAGGACAAAGATGGCCTTGCCTGAAAGCCGTATTCGGTTTTTACCCGTTTACTCCCGAAGCTAAACGTGTATAATCGTTTGCACACGGATAAACTATTGTATATTAGATATATAAATTTTATCCTTGTGAATACTTTATCCGAAAATGTAAAAAAATGTCTTGCCTGCGGAGCCATTTTAAAGGGCCGTGCTGATAAGAAATTCTGCAACGATTATTGCCGGAACAATTATAACAACCAGCAAAAGGCAAGGGGGAATTATAGCGGGCTGGTGAGGAACATCAATAATGCTTTATTAAAGAACAGGAAGATACTGGAGTCGTTATTGCCCGGCACAGAGGAAACGGCAAAAGCCAATAAAGACAAGCTGCTGAGACTGGGTTTTCAATTCAAATACCTGACTCATCATTATACCACCAAGACTGGTAAAACATATTATTATTGCTATGATCATGGCTACCTGCCGCTGGATAATGACTGGTATTTAATTGTACGGAAGAGAGAGGAGTAGCCATTGACTTGTATGAAAATATCGCCAGGCTAACGGTATCTTTTTCTTTTCACTTAACTTGAATCCCCTAATACGCTTCATAATGAGACCAAAACCTATACTTATACTCCTGGCCATGGTCTTGGCATGCAAAGGCTATTCCCAAAACGCCGGGGCAGATCCTAAACAAATAGAGTGGCTGCAAGGCAGCTGGATGGGTATGTATAATAATGCACCGTTCTTTGAGGCCTGGCGTAAGGTCAATGATTCGGTATTTGTCAATTTTAAAATTGAGATCGAGGGGCAGATACTGTATTAAGCGAAAATGGGGCTACCTGTTATTCACTGGGCTCAATGGGTGCTCCTGAAGCAGATATCTTTCATCGATCGCTTCAGGAGCACCTCTCAGACAAATCTTCTGCATTGATCATTTCGGGGATCCTATAATACCAAATGACCAATAACAAACATGGGACTATTCCTCTTCTGTTTCTAATATATTGATCGTCTGATTTCCGATTGGCTTATAGCCGATTTTTGCCAGCGTGCTTCCTAACATTAATTTAATCGCCTTTTTTCCTGCAGTAGCTTTAAAATACATCTCTCTCTTTCTGGCATCTTCTTCAAAAAGATAGAATTCACAAAAAATCAATTTAAGTGGTCTTCTTGGAGCAGTACTTTTGCTTCCCCCGGAATTATGTGTTGCAATTCTTTTTCCAAGATTTGTGGTAAACCCTGTATATAATAAGTGGTCTTTCTCGCTGAAGAGTATATAAACACAATATCCAAGAGGGCAGTTCGTAATCATATGGCGGTGGTTTAATTTGTCCCGAAGCAGATCTCCTTCGTCGATCGCTTCGGGAACACCCCTGAAGCGAAACCCAATAAAAAACCCGGTACTTTAAGAGTAGTACCGGGTTTCTGCTTCTGGGGTGGTGTGGGGCGGGATCGAACCGCCGACACAAGGATTTTCAGTCCACTGAATATTAATGTTTTAAAGGTAAAAACCATTCTCTTTCAAGTAGCTTTTGCCATGTAAATATACCTTTCTGGTAGCTTTTTTGGTAGCGATTATAACAACTGTAAATAATACATCAAGCTATTCAAAACACCGAGTATTTCAGCATTGAATAATACAGGTACATTTTATCGGAATCCCTAACCATGACAATGGCCAATACCAGATATTCTGAGTCCCAAGAAAAACCTGAATTATCATTATCTGAAAAAGGAGTTGCGGCTTTATTCAATATACCCTCAATCTTACCTTTTAGTCTTTCAAAGCTGCCCTCTGAATTTTCCAGATGACAATACACGGTAATCAAACTCCCTTCAAAGAAATATAGGTTAGCCATAGTAACGCGGAAACCCAATATCTGGTTTATAAATCCATCCTTTGCCCTGTAAAGGTCAACACCATTGTCAGAACTGATGTACTCCACATTGTCCTTAAAATCGCTTATATCAGCATTTAGCTGGTAAGGTAGAAAATCAAAATTCATAGACTGTTTTGGTTTGAAGTCATAAAAAAAGCTGCCCTAACTGGACAGCTTAAATGCAGTTTTAATTGAGTTAATGAATCAGGGATTATTCTATAAATAATGGCTCATTGATTTTGTTTGGTAGGTTCTTTGGGTTTATCAGCATCAATAACCCAAAACGCTAATCTTAACAGAAGCCAGGGAACTATTATCAAAGCGATCATGTAGATAATAATTTCAATTGGCTCCCTCAGGTTGTGCTTCAAAATATGCTCAGGATAAATATGCGGGTTCTTATTGTGCTCATTAACTTCTCTTTTTATATCAAGAAGTGACATGATAATTTGTACAAAAGAGAGTAACCAAACAGACACTAATATTACCGTTAAAATTCTTCTGAATTTGGCAGAGATAACTCTGCCAGTTGAAAGCTTTACAAGGCCAGCAATCCATGATTCTGGTGATAGTCTTAATGCCATAGTTAGAAGTGGTTTTAATGGGTTAGATATTCATGGTGTACGTGATAACCTCTAAAGTAATACAAAATCTCAATTTAGATGGTGTACATGATACCCCCATTTAATGACTGAGAAACAGCTTTTGAAAAAGATAGGGTTAAGAATCAAACAACTGAGGGTAGAAAATGGCCTGTCCCAAAGGGAATTTGGTTATAAAATAGATGTTGAGAAATCCAATGTTTCAAGGCTTGAAGCTGGCCTCTTTAACACCAAGATATTTACCCTGTATAAAGTAGCGGAAGCCTTTGATATACCCCTCTCAGAACTACTGGATGAAATTGAAAAGTAACCTCTGGGTTTTAAGAAAAGGCTATTATATGTATCTGTCTTTTTTTGAAGGAATATCTATTACCCCTGAATTTTCAGGCCAAACAACCTACCCTACAAATGCAGGAGTTTTTGCAGAAGAAAGTAATGTGTTTCCCACGTCCTTCAAACAAAAATATATCACTACAAAACATAGTGGCAGCACTATTTCATTTTCACAAATAGAATATTCATTTTAATCTGTAAAAACTAAATAGTCTTCTGAAATTTCCTGATTCCTCAAAGAAAATATGTATCAGGTGATTCAGTGAAAGATTTACCTATTACTATTATACTGTCGCTGGTAAATTTTACACGATTAAACCAGTTATTTGATGCAGAAGTAAATAAGAAAGTGTCCTACAATAACCATAAGGATATAGGACACTTCTTACTAACCCATCCACTAAGCCATTTGCTTCACTCCATTATCAGTACCCTGATAAATTTTGGTGAAGTCCTGCTGTACAGGCTGTTCCTGCTCTGTGTACACATACCTGTGTGAGAGCATCAACACTTCTCCTGTTTCTTCAACAGTGTACTGATAAGGCTCACATTCTTCCCTCACAATCTGACCTGGCATTTCAGTCCCAATTAAGGACTTGCAAGTAGCCTCATCAAAAGTCGTGGCAAGACTGGCCTTTTTAGCAGTGGCATATACATTGCCATTTGCCGATTTAACAATCTCAATACCTCCCTGCAATATCAACGCAAGGAAAGGTTTTTGTTCACTGTTTAAGCGAATCCTGTACTCAACAATTTTTACAGACATAATTTTTGTTTTAGGTTTCAAAAATTGAGCATTACTGCTCTATCAGGAATTAGCGGGGGCTGATAGGTGAGGATGCCCAGAGAGAAAGGGAGGGCTTGCAGGGAGGAGCAAGAGTTGAGTGACAAAGTGCTGCTCCTTTGTCTATCTTTTACATGAAGCACCTATCTCTTTTCTTTGAAGGACATCTTTGCAGGAGGATTTACTGCGGGGTAAATTTTGGCTCTGTTGATGCAGGTACGGGGGAGCTTGGCAATCAAAAAATGGCCGGGGTGAGTTATTGGGGTAGTATTTATTTACTTATCTGGTCAAAAATATTTGGTTTAAAAAAAATTAAAAATAAACCTGCATAAGTGATTTATAAAATCAGATTGCGAAAAAAGCCAAATTGCTCATCAATCAAAACACGTCTATCAAGACCTAGATTCATTTCTTCACAAGCTGTTTCAGAGACCAGTGAACATGAAAAGCAGGCTGCAAGATTCAAATCAAATATTCCCTGACCATCAGATTCCCAACACAATGGATCAGATGAACAATGACTTGCTCTGTCAAGACCATTAATGATTATTTGTAAAATTTTTTCCGGCTCACCCTGAGAAACTAATCCTCCCATACTCCCTTCTGCACCTTCAGCAGTGTAAATCAATACTCCTGACATCTTTTTATCAGGATTAGAAGATATATATAGTCTTTCTTTCAAACTTGCAGTAGGGTAACCACATGAAAACTCTAGCTCTCTCATAAGCATATGGGAAAATGAATGAATTAGGAAGTGTTTAATACCATTGTTAAAAATCTTTCTCTTTACACCTGCACCTTGACTATTAGGGTTAGGTTCATAAGTAATGAATTTTGAAAATCTATTTTTCAGAACCTCAAAATGTTGAGAAATCCATGCTTTTATTTTTGAGTCCGAGAATTGAAAAAATAGCCCTTCACCAAGAGTTTCATTCGCTGGCATTACATAAACCTCCTGTGAATCTATTGAAAAAATATTCTTTCCAGTTATAGATTCCGTAGCAGCACCATTGACAACAACTCGTTCTTTAGGCTTTACTCTGGTAAAGTCTAATTGCACATTGGTTATTTTTAATTCTTCTACCTGTTGAACTTTTGTAAAGTATTCTATTAACTCTTTTGATAAGTTGGTATCAAAGAACTTTAATCCTTTATTTTGCGGATCATCTGGTATTGATTGATTATTTGAAAAACATTGAAATTCTTGCCATCTGTAATCTTCATGAAAATCAATATTCTGTTCTTGATCTTTAGATTTTAAAAATTCATTTTTTAATTGATTGTAAAATTCAGTTTCATCTTTTGGACGAATATCGTTATCAATTAGAAAATCCTCCAAGTTGAATTTCTTATCCCAATACTCGTTTCTAGATATTGCGCTTCTTTCAAAAAATTTTTGATACTTTTTTTCAAGAATGAAGATTGAATCTATGATCTCTTGAGTTTTGTTTTCAGCTAAATGTATAGGGATATATAAGCTAGAAAATCCACTTGCGAAATAAACATTGTTTGCAGTTACTAAAGCAACTCTCATTTTTTCTCTTTCCTTTGTAGGATCATTACGAACAAAACATGTTTCAAAGGGTATTAAGCTATTATCTTCTAATTCCATCTCCCAAGGTTTTTGACCAATACAAGATGGCTGTAAACTATTTATACCTTCGAGGTTAATCTTAGGCATATTCGCCATACCACTCCCTAATCGGCAGTTTTCGCATTCAATAAAAATACTTGCGTAACCTTCAGATTTTGTTGCACTTTCTGTCCATTTTAATTTAGGGTTGGCACAACAGGGATTCACCATTTCATTAAACAAAAGATTTTCACCTTTATCGTCATCTGATCTTAAATGAAGTTGTTTTTCTGTCTTCCATCTCAAATAGTTTGCCCAAGGAATATCAGATAAATGTCCGTTTGGACAAATTAAAACTAAATTAGTTTGATCTAATATTTTATATTCTCTAATCTTAATTGGATTTCCATCTTCATTTTTTGAATTTATTTCACTTAGGAAATTATTCGCATCACGAGGAGGGGCAAAATAGTCGAACTTCAAAGAATCAGGATATTTCTCGCATTCTTTCTTCCAAAGAGAATACCAATCATGAAGTTTTTTTAATTCACCTTTTTTGTTTTTGAACCATTTTGGGAAATGTGTCCCATTTATCATGTAGTTTCCTGCGACTCCATCATGCTGTTCTTCTAATTTTTGAAGTGCCATTTTTATTGGATGATGCTTCCAGTTTGGAGTATTAAATGTCTCATTCAATGACATATGAGGTATTCCGATCAGGCAAACTAGATGCTCTAATTCTTTTTCTCTACGCAAAAATTTTACAAACCTTAGATCGTCAATGAAAATCAAACCACGACTGGAAATTTCATTCTTGCTATTTCGATAAATCGTTGTATCATCTGTATTATTTTCTCTGATAGTTCCTATTTTTGAATTGGCCCATTTAACAAACTTCCATTTATTTACATCTGATATTAATACATAGAAACCCAATTTTGTAGTGATTATTGATCCGACCCCTGAACTTGAAGAAAGAAGTTTGTATTTGCCTATTTCCTGATTGTATTGATTTTGCTTTAATATTTTCATATTATTTTGAATTGATCTTTATTGCTGCTGCTGGTTCAATTACCCTAAGTGACATTGGAATTTGCCATTTTTCACTATGAATATTCCCTTCATATTCTTCAATATCAACATAAAGTTGTTCTTGTGGACGAACAGCCTTTGCAGATTTTCTATTAAACACAAACCTTTTACCTTCTGCTAGAGTTTTATTTGATTCATCTTTCCATTCTTCTATTGCCTCTCCAATCCATTTCTTTATTTGAATGACATTTTCGTCCTTAAGTAAGTTTTTAATTAACTGGTCAAAGTCACTTAATCTATTTTTTCGGGATTCAAAATACCTTGTAAGATTCGTTTTTATTGACTCCAACTCCATATTTGTTTTAGCTGAAATAGAAACTGCGGAGTCTCTATCAACAAAAGAAGTCTTGTGACGAAGCATAGTTGCTAAATACAACCCCATGTATCTCTCTACGGCCTTTTGAGTAAATGGAGTTATTGAAATAGGTTCAACATAACTATACATTTTTTCATGAAACTCTATGAACTTTTCATAGTGAGAAATATCCCTTGCCCTAAACGGATGGTGTACTGTGAGAACTATCCCATAAGTTTCTCTTGCAACACGACTACTCGCCTGAATATATTCAGCGGTATTACGTGGCATTGAATTCATGATAATTGTGTTGAACCTTGACACATCAATACCAACAGAGATCATATTGGTTGCCACCACAAATTCTGGAGGAACTTTACCTCTAACTAGATTATTGTCCTCTATATGTGCAAACCTGTTTCCTGCTGTCCATTTGTTTTCAACATTTTTCAACTCATTTTTTACTTCTTCGCCTGATAGTCTTCCAGTGAGTTCACATTCTTGAATTGGCCCATATGTATAAATAGAATGCATTAATTTTTGTGGACGTATAACCCTTGAGAAAACTCTTCTTAATTCCTTTAAAATGTAAGATTGTACTTGAGATTGTGTTTTGCCAACTTCTTTTAAGCTATTGAAATAAGAAATAATTGTATGATAATAGTCCATTGCCTTTTCAATCTGACCATACTTTTCAAATTCAATTGGGGAATTGTTGGCAATTCCACGCAATTCAAAAATTGCCCTGTGGGTCATTAATATAGCTGCTAGCCTCATTTGCATCCAAATCTGAGTTCTGCCTGTTGGGAGTATCCCCATATACTTTCTTTTAGACAAATATTCTAACTGAGTTTTATTCTCGTTTAAATATTTTCTTTTGTAGTATGCAAAAAACGAATCATCACATTCAACCCCAGGTTTAGGAAATAGATCGACCTTTCTATCAAATAATGCTGCAATTTGTAGGTTGGTGTTTCTAGTAGTTGCTGTTGATGAGATAATTTTGGGTCTCGTTCCATCTTCTCTGGTGCAAAGTTGAGTTATGGCTGATTCAAATAGAGCTACAGCAGAACCTAGTGGGCCTAATAATAAATGAAGTTCATCTTGGATTATTAGATCAGGTGGTAAATATCCATTTCTAGGCTTCTTCTTTTCCCAATTACAATTCTTGTTTCCAAAAATCCTTCTTGAATCATTATTTCGGCCATCAGCTTTGCCGTTCACTTTATGAGCCAATTGAGCAAACTTATCTACTGTGCCAAATAAAAGAGTTGGTGGATGTTGATAAATGGATTCATCACAAAGATTTACAGGAATTGGGCCTTTTTGATCATCTCCTTCAAAGAAATCAGCCTCAGTAAAAGAACATTTATTTGAATCACAGTATAGATGAATTCGATTAAAGTTAAAGACATCATTCTCATCAGTTATCTTGGTTGTTTGCGGTCTTAGCTTAGACCCACACCATGGACAATTTGTAAATGGTATTTTATTTTCTTTGCCTTGAATTAATTTTTCATACTCAAATTGCAAAGAGTCTTTTTTGCTATCATTATAGCTATGGGTCAATTTATTGGGGATTGAATTATTGCCGACCCAAAAGCCAATATAAATTGGTTCATTACCTAAATTATAATTGTTCCATCTTCTGATCAATTCAAGGGCCATTATGACCAAAGTAGCTCTTTGAAATTGTTGCATGGTAAGCAATCTAAGTGTGTATCTCATGATTGACGCAGTCCCTCCACCTTCTTCACCATAAATTCTACGCCTGTTGATCACAGTTAACGCAATCAGTCCTAGATATGCCTCAGTTTTACCTCCTCCAGTTGGAAACCAAACCAAATCTACCCAATCATTTCTTCTTTTCCATTGGGAGTCATTTTCCAATTTAAAAATCCCATCTAGATTCAATAGTATAAAAGCAAGCTGAAAGGCTCTCCATGAAGTAGAGCTATCTTTTGATTTGTAGAAGCCGTAATTGAAACTGGAAAAATCAGGTTTAGTAAAATACTTGGTTACTTGATCTTGTTTCACATTTATTGAATGCCATAGCTGCATGAACATTGCTGCATTCATTAGACGAAATGCCTCAAGATTTTGTTCATTTTTCTTTCCTTCTAAAAAATTACCGATGTTATTCCTCATTCTTAAAAAATCAGTGTAGCATTTATCTAGTTCTTGCAGAGCTATGTCTTTAAACTCACTTTTTTTATAGATATTTTGTTTGATCGAAATCCATTTTCCATAGGAATCCACAAACTCATATAATGCTCCTATTATATCTTTATTTGAAGCCTCAGAAAAAACAGACAGCCATTTAAATTCTTGTGCTCTGGCATTTTCTAAGAACAAAGGGTCTTTGTATTCATTATTTTCATACACGGCTTTTCCAACCTTGTTTCTTGGGATAGGATCAACATCAGGCGTTTCACAAGTCGGCAAATACTCGGTTTCTATTGATTTGATTTTCCCATCCCATTTAACCGAACATCCATGTCCAATTCCGTAATCCTTAAACTGCTCATAAATAAATTTAGTAGTTGTGTCTTCATTAAATATTCTGTTCTCATCTTGCTTCAACACTAATTCATTGTAAGGAATTAGGTTGGAGTTTGTGAAAATGAGCTTAACGCCAAAAAATGATTTTTGATTTACTAATTCATTAAAGGTGGAATAGTATCTACTATCGTCATTTTCTTTTTTAAATGGAGTGCTATTATTGACCAACTGAACTTTCAAGAAAATATTCTTGTCCTGTTTCCGTGAATCTCTGCTCAATTGTATATTCATTGCTAGAGAAGCATAATCCTCCTTTTTATCATCAATCTTATGTTTGAAGATGTCCTTAAGCCCTTCTGAAATTTGTGTTCCATCTGAATGCAATACTTTTATTTTTTCGGAATATCCCGATTTATTGTACAGATAGGATTTCTTCTTTTGAGGTTGGGGAAAGGATGGATTTTCAATTCTTATTGTCCTTTCGATAATACTTGATTGCCAAAGGCCATAACCACCTGAATTGACATCCAACAAATTTCGCAATTGATCAGTTATGGCTTCAATTGTTTCAATTTCTTGTGTTATGTCATAAAGGCTCTTTCTTAATTGCTGGTCTGTGATCTTACTTCTCAAATCATAGAAAATTGTTGATTTAAGATTACTTAAATAACAACTAGATTTTTTCAAATTTGTCAAATCAATAATATTGATTGTCTTATCATATAAGTTCTCAGCAATTCTTTTTTGAATATCTCTAATTTGGGTATTTAAGATATTGGTTTCTTCAACAGAAATCCTGTTCAGAATAATAAATGAATTGTGCCCAATAACTCTTAAACTAAAAGAAGTAATTTGATTTTGAGTAAGAAAGTTTTGTGTAATCTCTGGATTTGTTTCACATAACAAACCATACCTATAATTAAATTTGCCATCACTGTCTTTTTTTAGTTTTTTATAATATCTAGCCTGTACCTTTATTTCAATATATTTTTCATTGAGAACCTTTTCTTCAAGACAACAGGTAAAGCCCATCAATTTAGGAAACATTTGATTTAGCTCAATCACATCAGTTGATTCAATATCATCACCACTATTATCTTGTGAGTCCTCCTCACCCTCTTCATATTCTTTATCATCGTTGATTTCATTATTTGCAAGCACAATTCCACTTGAACAAGTTTCGCTTGCATCATCAGGGAATAATATTCCGGTACTATAAACAGCAGCAGGAACTATATCTATGATCTCATTTGAATAATCAATTGGAAAAGAATCCAAAAGTTTATTTTTTAGAAGATGTTCATCTTCTAAGTCGACAAATCGATAACCATTTATTCCTGGGCCAATAGTTTGTTCTTTAACAAACCGTTCCAATGAATTTCTCTTTTCAAGGATTTTCATCTTCAATTTTTTGTAGTGATTCAATATCCAGAAGCCTTAATTCAGGGGATATAAGCTCTATCAGAGTTACAAGAACATCCAATAAACGGTCATTGCTTGTGCCAAGCTCATCAGCAGGATGGTAAGTTTTATAGTATCGGCTTTTACTTTCTAATATATTTTTCGCTTGAGTAATATCATCGAAGCAACCATCATTAAAAAGATCTTTCAATAAATAATTCATTTGTCTTGTACTTTGCCTTGAAGCTTGTTTTGATGCGTTTTTAATACTCTGCATTATTGCATAGTAAGACTTGGGAATCTTCAAATATTCGCATAGAGACACAAATACTTTCTTACTTAAAGGACTGAAAGATTCACTTTTGGGGTTAATCCAATTATTCCTAAAATGAAAAAAAGAAACGATCTTTAAGTTTCTAGCTTTTAAGAAATCGTTTAATTCTTCATAAATTACCTTTTCGGACTTTGAGTTTACTTTTTCCTTCAAAAGGATTTTCCATAGAGTTGTAGGGTCAACTTCACTGAGATTAAATTGATCTCGAATTAACTTCAACTCTTTGTCTTGTTGATCTCTATCCACTATTTTGTCATAAATATTGATGCTTTCTTGAATTTCATCGAGGCTTTGAACCGCAATTAACTCTTCATCTAAATCAAGGTTGGCAAGCTCATTTAATTTCTCAACCCGATACCTTGATCCATTATTGTACTTAACAATGAACAAGTCTGAGGCTAAGTATATTTTTGTTTTTTTTGAGATCTTAAATTTTACCCTTATTGTTTCTCTATTATCATTGACAGTGTAATCATTTTCAAGTTCCCAAAGCGTGCTATTAATACCATCTGGTTTAAGATTAGTTATTTTTCTTTTCAACTCGTTCCATCCAAAAAAATCCCTCCTTATCGGGTGATCAAGACATTTATGAATACTCTTTGACAGATTAAATTTTGCCCATTGAAAGTGCGTATAAAAAAACCATGTTAAAAATTCAGCAGATGCTGAATAGGAATTTTCAAAATTTGTTTCTAAAATATTTTGATTAAAATAATATGGATGCTTCCCTTGATCCCTATACGCTAAGATCATAACAGGTCTTGTTGTCAATCTGTTCAGGTTTTTCCAAGAGGTTAATTGATTTTCTTTTGTAATACATAATACTTCCCTAATTTTAGAAATTAGTTCAATGTCGTTAATAACTTCCTGTGGTAAGACAATTTCTGAATTGCTTTTTTTTGTTTTAAGTATATGGCTTAGCCAATTCTCTTGAACTATTAAATCTAGAGTGTTTGATAGAGCTTCATATAGAACTTGTCTGTCTTCTAAATTTAGCAGAAGAACGATTTGTTTTGTCTCTTCAGATAGTAAATGAGATTTAGAATTTTCAGAGAAAATGTCATTCAATATATAATTCTTAATGTCTATATTAAAAGCCAAGGAATATATATTAAGCATTTTTATAGAACGTAGTTCATACAAATCTCTAATACCTGTTTCTCTAATAAAGCTGTCCCAAAAAGTGGATCGTTCTATTCCCCAGAAATTAACATGGGTTTCATTTTTAGTTTTATAGCTTTTTAAAAAAGTCTGCTCCGATGAAAGTAATGTATGTGCTGAATTGTCAGGGAGCTTGAATCTGTCTTTCACTAATTCGATTTTCTGTCGAATATCATCAAATGATCCATCTTTTTTCCCAAATGAAACAATAATTAGTTGTTTGAATTGTGTTGCATGATTAGTGTTTAGATCAATTATTCTTTCGACATTAAAGTCACCAAATCTTTTTGCACTATTTTCCGAATCAAACAAAATAATTGTCTGAATCAATTTAAGAAGGAACTGGTCATTAATTTTTGTTCCTCTTATGGAACTTAAGGGTTCAGTATTGATAGTGACAAAAGAATCTAATTGTCCTTTATGCGTGAGATCTAACGCATAGGGGTTTTCTTTGAAGGAATTAGTGATCTCTCTTTGAAACTTTATAGTACAATTGAATAAAACTTTAGGCGATAATGTCTTTGAATCGTCAAATCTTTCAAAAAAATTAAGTAAAGAGATTGTCCTTGTTTTCTCATTTTTCCAATTTTTGTAAATCTTGTTACCACCATTTTTTCCACTTGCACCATCTGGACAAGTGGATAGTTTTTTTTGTAAACCCTTTAGCAGGATTATTTTATCTGATATTGAAAAGTCATTGTCCTTTGACACTGGAGCTAGTCCAATGAATTTATGAAATTGATAAATTATTAGAAACTCTGCAAAAGCCTGTTTAATGTAATCTTCAACTTCATCTTCAAAATGGAGATGAAGGACATTCAAATCATTGGCAGCAGATTCATCCTGATCTGAAATTATTTTCGATATGCATTTTAAAAGGTCTCTAATATTATCCTTTTTCGCATATGGGAGTTCATGAAATGCTTTTTCAAATAATTGATCATCTCTATTAACGTAGTTATTTAAGTAGTGGATAATATGATCAATTATTATCTTCATTGTATAATAATGTTGATTTCAACATTAAGTATTGCACGAGTTATTCCGACAAATATTTCATACTTATTATAATCACAAGGCTCAGCTATTACCATGAAGATGTTTTTTTTCTCCAAGCCTTTGTATTTTAAGATAGAAGTGTAACGAAGTTTATTAGCAGTATCAGTTATATTATCTTCATTTAGTTCTTCGACATCTTTGATTGTAAGTTCATAGTGCATGTCGGGATTGCCCTTATAACTACCACGCAATAAAGTTGATTCAATCAATATTACACAGTCTTCTCCTCTTAATGAAGATATTTTTGAACGCATGACACTAAGGACATTTTGAACAAATTGTTTTTTTACACTTTCCAAACTTTTGTGATAATTTACAGAGATGTTTGGGTAGTGAATTTTGAATTCATTGTCCAAAAGAATTCTCGGATTTTCTAGAATTGCTGATGCTAATTTTCTTATATCAGGATTTTGTGCACTTCTTCTGGTATGATTCAATTTAAAATGGGAAAAATACTCTGATAATAAATCCGCTATTTCAAGTACATTTCTACCTGATGCAACATAGCTTTGGTCAATATCATAAAGCAATAATATTGTTCCACTGTCTAACCCATTTCTATTATACCCACAAAGTTTGTTTAGAATTAGATCAATACCTCTGTCAAAAATATCCTGACCCTCATCCACGATCATGTAATCATATATTGGTAACCTTTTTTCGGATTCAAGTTTATTCAAGAGCTTTTTTGTAAGATCATAAAATTCGTTTTCATTCATACTTATGATCTGTTCAAGCTTTAGGGTTGGATCAAGCTGTTTTAAAAATCTTGTAAGAGTAGTTACTTCAAAGTTTCCTATATTTTTTCTTTCAATAATAGCTTTTCTTGTGAAGTGCATCAAAAGATTATTCCAACATATATAGATTCCTTTTTTACCCACTTGATTATCTACAAAAGCCTTAGCAATAGTTGTCTTTCCACTTCCGGGAGGGCCTTCAATCATAATCCTTTTGTTTTTGTAAAGGCTTTCAAGGATTTCTAGATTATTTATCTGAAGCCATTCAAGAGTGTTTATATTTTCAAATTTGTTTTTATCCCAAATCAAGGGACTAAGAGTTCTTTGAATAGCAGTAATTTCTTTATCTCCCAGGTCTGGATAAACTCGATTGTACTTCCTGTGTTGATCTTTAGAGTGCTTAAATACGGATTTTATAAATGTCTCTACAGAATTGCTATATTTTGATGATCTAAATTTTGTCCACAATAAATTTTCATCGAATATTTTACTTTCAAATGGATAGTCAACATGTGGGAAAGCAACAGCGTAACAAAAGAAGCATTTTCCTAGGTTATTAAGTATCTTATCTTTCAAGGTATATTTATACCCCTCTGCTTGGCGAAATGGGTCTTGCTTCATTTTACTTTCCAAGGTCTTACCATAATAAAATGAACTTTCTGAGACCGAAATAGCTCCCCCTTTAACTTCAAGAACTAAGACACCAGAAGTTGATAAGATCAAAAAATCAATTTGCGAACTTGTTTTGTTATAGTCATTAAATTGATCTGAGTGGGTTGGAAGTTTTAGATCGTGCCATACAAACCAATTATCGGTACTTTGTCCCAATTGATGATACAAAGCTCTGTACATTTCAATTTCACCCTTTAAAGGTGTTCCATCTTCATGTACAATGTACTTTTCTAATTGGTCAATAGGTTTCTCAGGGTAAAACTTTACGGGCATTATATCAATTATTGGCTATGGTGGCAATTTTGTTTATAGCATATAGAGCAAATAATTGCTTTAATGGAACGGATTCCTTGTTTTTGAAAATAGTTTTTCCATTTTGATCAAACTCTTCCTTGGTAATTCTAAGATCATTGATAATGTGTGACACTTTTTCTACTAACTCAGTCGGCTCTAAATATGGTGCACTTGAAGTTTGTTTTTCATACATTTCTTGTAACACACTTGCCCTTGCAATTTTTTCAGAAAACCCATTATTGATGATATTTAGAAATTCAAATCCCTTAGTTGTTTTCTTTATCAATGATTCTATGTCTTTATAATACCCATCTGTAACATTGAATGTAGGAAACCCATCACCATTTCCATATTGTATTGAAGTTTTCCATTTTGCAGTATTGACTTTCTTTTTTAGAATATCATAATTTGATAAAGTGACTGTTATATTTCCGTCCTTAAAAGGATGCCTTCTAAAGCGGGAATCCTTATTTCTTTTTGGGGGTGTTTTAAACTCTTTAAGACAAAAAGTATTTAAATCATTAACGCCTTCTAGGTTTGGTTGATTCTGAACAATCAAATGAGCATTCAATTTCATGCCTAGTTCAACTTGTACCTGTTTAGCAAATGCTCTAGCTACAGAGGGGCAAACAGCATTCCCGACAAGTCTCCATTTTGTTGTTTCTCCACCTAAAAATTGATAGGTGATAGGAAATCCCATTATACAAGCTGCTTCTCTGACTGTTGGAGTTCGAAATTGTCCATTGCCAATTCTAGGGTATTCTGATTTATATATTATTGCTTCTCTTGAAGTGCCAATCTTAGTTGCAGTTATAGTTCGACTAGGCCTATTATCATTTTCCGGAAAAGACATTTTGCCCATATAGGGGTGATTGACCTTCAGAAATCGTGATTGTTTCCATTCACATTTAAAAAGGCCTGTATCATAGAATTGATCAGTTAATTTATTAAGCGGAATTTTTATTTGTGGATAATTTGGATCAGAAATCATTTTTGAATTGCTACAACAAAATGGGGAAGGTAAATGTGTTTTAACTACTTCAAGATTTCTCCATAAACTCAACGAATTATTTTCTGATATTTTCTCTCCATATGATCTTTCAGGAATTACTAGTTTTCTTTTGTTGATTATTTCGCCACATATTACTCTTTCACGACATTGAGCACTTCCATAATCTGCTGAATTGATTATTTCTTGATTGCCTTCTAATTTTATCGCTACCTTGTTTTTTCCGATTTTGTGTTTAATTGCCCAGTCACCCAAATTTAATTCATCAAATGTGTACTCTTTGCCTAAGTGCTTAATTGAACTTGGTACGTTTTCCATAAACCAAGCTTTTAAAATAGAATTGGGTTTCCACTTTTTAACAGCAACAATTCTCAGAAATATCTGAGTTAATGTAACTCCCGAGGTTTTATCAGCCTTTCCAGATATGTTAGATGAAGAAAAAGTAACACAAGGGGGGCTGCCGATAATAATATCTGTATCTGGTAAATTTTCAATTTCATCAATACTCTGTTCAAAAGCAAGCATGTTCTTTACTGTACACTTTAAACCAAAATTGTGATTGAAGGTTTTGATTGCGGGTTCCCAATAATCAACTCCCAATTTTATATCATACCCTTGTTGTCTAAAACCTTCAGAAAAACCGCCTGCTCCACAGAACATATCAATGACTGTAAGTTTATCCATGCTGAGTTAGTTTAGTCTCGAACAATTATAAAACAGTTTATCTTAATGCTATTTTTTTTGTCTTGTTAATAAATTCCATTAAGCTATTTTTAATTTGACATTCCCATACAACCACTACTTTCCAGCCATTTTGTTTTAAGAGATCAATCTTGTTTTTATCTCTTAAAACGTTTTTTGAAAACTTGTTCTTCCAAAATTCTGAATGGGACTTTGGGTTCGGTGGTTGACAATATGGACATCGATGCCAGAAACAACCATTGACAAAGACAGCCACTTTCTTTGCAGGAAAAGCAATATCAGGCCTACCGGGTACTTTTTTCCAATGTAATCTATAACCTCTTATTCCATTATTCCATAAAGCTTTTCTAAATGCAATTTCTGGCTTTGTGTTCTTTCCTTTATTAGCACTCATTAATCTAGAAGTAGCTTCATTATGGGGAATGGGAGCTCTGCCATCTCTTAAAAAGCTTAGAAGATTCTGTTTTCTTGGACTTTGAATAGACGGTTTCAATTTTATTATTACTATTTTTCGATAAGATTTAAATCAAAGTCTAGATACCAGGCAAACTTTACCAAATAGTCAATAGTAATTGCAAATTTGCCAGTTTCAACCTTTGAAATAGTTGAACGATGTACATCCATGATCTCAGCAAGTTCATCTTGACTATAACCTCGTTTCTCTCTTAGTATTCGTAATCTCATTCCAATAGATTCACGATTCTCATGAATGTACTGATCAGTAGGCCCTATTTTTTTATTCATATATATGCTACCTTAACTTATAGGTTTCAGGGTAGGACAATAAGATATTTCGTAGGAACTGGTAACTCCCACCCATCGGGATAAGACACTGTTGTTAGATTACCATTCAATTCTTTTACTATTCCTATTTGATCTATCCCTGCCAAAACCAATTGCTGATATTGTATTATAGCCTTATCATTGCCACTGGTTTCAGCCTTAAAGACTTCAATTTTATCATTGTCAAAAGTCACTTTATCACCGACTTTGACTTCCTGTTTTGAATTACTGGAATTCATAAATTATTTGCAGTTAGTATAGCGTTGCCCCCGCTTTTTAATATGAAGCTAAGAATCAGAGGATTGCATGTTGCAATATATTGAACAATATTAATTATTCTATTCTTTAATGGTCGTTTTTTTTCAACTTGTGTAGATAGTTGAAAACGGCTAAAGGTGAACCTGAGACTAACCTAAAAAATCATCAGTCTTGCTCACAAAAGTATTGTTAAGATGTTTTTTCAGGGAATGAATATTTTCTGATTTATTTCTTTTACAAAATCTTGATGTATTGGACTTTCATCAACATACATGTACTCTCTTGTGATTCCCCTTTCAGCAAGTTCATTTCTGATTACCTTTTTATATTCAACGGGAATTTTATATTTAAAAAGATTTTGGGAGAACTCTTTTTGATTGTTCAATGGTATGCTGCATAAATCATTTGAAGAAATAATAAATCTACCTTTCTGCTTATACATTCTGGATTCAAATACTCTTTTGTCTATTTCGTGTAAATAGGAAGATGGATTAATAAGAAACCCTTCTTTTAAATCAAATGGATTTACGTTATAAATTGAACCTTCGGGAAAAAAGGAATCATGGCTGGCTATTTGCTCAGAGGGTGTCATGTAAGCCCATAATTGGCCATCAGAGTTCTCAATAACTTCATCCTTAGATTCCTCAACAGCAAAATACAAGGCGGATATTATAAATGCAGTCCAGTCAGTTAAGGTCGTTTTAACTCCTGCGTGTTGTGCTTGAAACAACAAATCCCAATCCTTCCCATATTTTTCATTATTGAACAGACTTCTTAAGGCCTGCTTACCAATTTTATTATTAACAGTATTTTCAAATTCCTTGATGCCCTCCTGCTCTAATTGTTTTCCTCTAACAGAATTCAATCCATCAAGGGGTGGTCTGAATATACCTGGCCTAATATCCCACCCTAATCTCTGTTCCCCTCTGTAATGAGGCATGAAATCTCCAATCCGCTTATTTATAAATAAGTCAACTCTGAAGTCAATTAACTTTTTATGAATTTTATCTGCCTCATGAGCTGAGGTTATTATCAAATCCTTTCCAATGAAGGGTTCTGCAAGGTTAATAATGGACATAGTTAATGGTTTAGTTTAAAGGTAAATTAAAAAGGGGAGTAAGCCTTGTATTACTACAATCCCTACAAGCCCCTTGACCTAAAACAAATTCTTGTTCTTAGGAATTTGCTTTAAATCGTTGTTTTCTTTTCAGTGGTTTTTTATTACAGAGTACCCATCTCAAAAGAAATCTGTACTGAACAGTGTGAGATTTGTACAGCAAAGAAAATACAGCATATCTCTCCTGATATTAAGAATTAACTCAAATACCAGTTATTACTTTTTTCCTCTAATGCCCACCTTATTTTTTCTATGAAGTGATAAGCATTAACCGACCTGTCAATGAAGTTATCAATGTAGCTGCTCTTGTTAGCCTCTGTGAAAAGGTTATAAAGCCTCCACAGATTGATATTACCTTGTTCATCTCTACAAAAGGAATTATCCCGGTAGTAGTCCTTAACCACTGAACTTATTTGCTGGTCTCCGAACATTAACTGAGGTATTTCCCTTTGGAAATCTTTAGGCAAATGCTGATACATTCTGGCCTTGCCTATCAAGTGAGCAAATTGGCTCTCAGATAGTGAATAATCACTCAGCAACTTCATTTGATTAAGTTGAAAGACTGCATTATGTTGTTCCAGCAAACTCCTGATACAAGCTGATAGCTGACCTATGGTAGTTACTTTCAAATCTCCCATGTAGCCATCACTCCAAATTTTCAGGTTCAAACACACCCGGTTATTGAAGCCCACAAAAAGTTTGAAATGCTGGTCAGTCTTTCTGCTATACAAATTGTCGAGCCCATAAGATTTTACACCACCGATAGTTAATGAAAGTGTATTACCACCAATGACATCACTAATTGAAGGGACTTCAATGATAAATGCCATCCGTTCAAAGTAGATGGTTTTCTCCCATTCTTCCAACTCATTTGCAGATTTATTCTTGGCTTCAGGAATACGGCCTTTAACTGGATGGCTAACCCTTACAGTTGGAGTAAGAATTGTTTCACCAGAATAAACATCTGAAGCAACTTTCAATGTTGTTTCAATAAAATCTGCGTGAGAAATCAAAGGCTCATTATCCTTGATGAAAACAGGGATTATATGATTGTCTTTTATTTCTTGAAGGGTAACCTCAGTTGTGTTTGCCTGAATGAAAGGTTTATCTGTACTGACAGAGCTTGGTTCGTGAATAGCCTGACCTTCATCAAAAGATATTATACCGTTTGAATTAATGGGTTGTATTTCCAATGTTTCCATTTGTAGTAGGTTTTAAGTAATGAGAAATGTGTTTTGTTTCGTTAGGAGCTATAACAGTTAGTTCAGTTCTTTTCTTTGTGAACATTGCAGAAAACTGTTTCTGAATTTCAGGACTTTGAAGTTTGTACAATGAAAGAAGCTCCTCAACTGTTTTTGTGGCTGAGATTTTTTCTTGAAGGGATTGCTCTGCTTCCTGTATATTTCTTTTTGAAGGCATATCCAAGCTTTCACCAGTATTGCACCAATCCAATATTCTTCTTCCAACATCAGCAGTTATTTTAAATTCAGCTTCATTACTGAAGATTCCAGTCCTGTCCTTGCTGACAACTGCATTATGTTTTATGTCAAGGTCAAATACAATGGTTAATTCATAATCCATTCCATCCCTTGTTATGCCCTTCAATCCCACTTTTTCTGGTACTTGTTTTCCATTCTTTTCTACAAGAACATAATCCTGCTTTGTTCTTATAGTTGCCAGTACATGAACAGGGCTTTGAAGTATGGCATTAACAAAGGCATTGTGTCTTGGTGTTATCTTATTCCAGTTTGTAAAGGAATTACCGGCCATACTTCCATGCAGGTCAATAATGCCTCCAACTCCTTCCCATTCGTGGCTGATACTATCAATAATAACTACCTCCATTCCTGCCTTAACAGCCAGGGCAAGAGCTTCGATATATTTCTCAGGACTAAAAGGGGCTGATATTCCAATAACATTGTAGCCTCCAAGATGACTGTATAAGTGGGCGGAGTTATTTTCACTGTCAATGACAGCTATTTTATCCCATGAATTACATAGGCCATAGCCCAATAATAATGCTGACATAGTTTTTCCAGAACCCGAAGCTCCTTGTAAGCCAATTTTGATTTTGGCTTTATTTCTTTGTGCTTTTTGTAGTTGCATATAGTATGATTTTGTTTGAAGTTTTATTAAATAAAAAACCATCCCGGAGGATGGTCATAAGGAACAACTAAATATGTTAATCGTGAATTATTTACCCTTTGCTCTCTATAAGGTCAGGGTAAATCTTACACGGACAGTAAGCATTATAGTATTGCTTCCGGAGGTTGATTTTTTTGAGCTTCATTCAAGCGGATAAGAAAATCTTCAGAAACTGTACTTTCATTCCACGGGCAGTTTGAAGTGTATGTCAGATTCACATAGCCAGACCATTCTTCCAAGTTGACTTCATTCGTAACCCTATATGGTGAGGTTAAGCGGGTAATTGAAAAGCCTGTTCTGTTTACATACCTGCTCCTTGCTGAAATGTTGGTTCTTTTAGTATCGAAAAATGTCTCTCTTATTTCATCAATAAGTTTACCAAAAGCCTGATTTCGCAACCTGTCATTTTCTTCAAGCTCCTGATTCGAGTATTTATCAATAAACTGACAAAAGCTGAATGTATCATCCTTTATAAAGAAATCGAGGCTTCTGATACTCTTAATGAGACCCAAAAACTTCAGGATAAATTGCCTGTCAAATAAGTTGTTGGCTATAATAAATCTCTTTTGAGGAAAATACTTTACACCAGCATCATTTGAAAATAATACTCTGTTCCTTATTGCTTCAATTCCAGCTTTCAGTTTTTGATAATTAGTTGTCATCATTTTTTCTGTACCATCCAACTGATTCTGATACTGAACAAGGAAGCCGGTAGCATTAGCAATCTGAGAAAAAAGGTAAGTTTTTTTATCAATAAAATAGTCAGTCGCTTTACCTGTTCTATTTGGGTATAGAAGGTTATTAAATTCAGTATTTGCTCTTTTGAAATATTGAATTACACTGATAACTCCCTTTTTAATTAATGGAGATTTTATTGAAGGGACAGGCTTTGTCGAATCTCTTAGTCTTACTTTTGCGTTCAGGGTCTCAGTAATATATTTATAGAATGAATCAAAGAGTTCCTTTTCTGATACATCATCAATATTTCTTGGGTGCTCGTATTTTTCTTTGAATATTTCAATTAGTTTATCAACTATTTCTCCCTCTTTAAGAATTAGTTGTTCTTCATCGTAAATACTTTTGAGAGTACAATTAACGAATTGGTTATTATAGGAAGCCCATACAATATATGCCGCTGGATTAGCTCCAAAAATTGAAAACTCTGAAGCCAGAAATCTATCCCCATCAGTTAATATAAATTCATCAAGGGTAGGGAAGTCCAGTCTTGGTTTTGTCTTACTTCTGTTTTTTATGAAAATCGTTTGGTAGTTATGATATTCAATACCCTTTCTTGCGATAGTTAATGTCGTGTTCATATATTTATTCAAAATCTCAAACTGCTCTTTCGTTGAATAATAGTTTTCAATTCGATTTTGAATCTTCACATTTCTAAGGCTTCGTATTCTGGAAACTCTTGTTAAATAATTGTCTGCTCCGTAAAAATTTGTTGGATTTTTGATTAAACGACTTGGGGAAGGAGTAATAACATAAATATCGTTATTCTCTCCATTTCTTAACCTTGCAACAGCTTGTATAATTGGGGTTGTGCCATCTGAGAAAATCCCAAAATACTTATCAGGGTAGGATGAGTTCGGAGGGGCAATAATAAACAGAGATATATTGCCGCCTTCCATACTTATTCCTGTTTTAAAGGTAGTCCCTACGTTGCATTTATTGTCATTAAAAGCAGCTTTAGTTTTACTTGTGCAGAGATTAATGCCAGGTGTGTTGGTGAGAAGCAGTTTGCCAATAAGAGAAGGCTTGGGGGCTGCACCTTTCTGTTTTTTGGGGATTGCAATTTCATTTGCGAGTTTCTCTGAAAAAGAAAGAATATGCAATTTCTTCCCTTTGTCCAATTCCATTTTAATTAATGAAGCTAATTCTTCATCATCGGCAGAGTAATTGGGACTGTTTATAAAACACAAATGAAGATTACTTAATCCCGCATTTTGTTTCACTCTTTTTGAATCAAGCAGTTGTATCTTATCATCAGTTAGGTCGGCCAGATATTTGATTACTACTTTTGAACTTTCTGTGAATGTTGCACTAAGCACAAAGGATTTATGAATTACATATTTCCATTTCCATAAATTAAATATGAACCTCTGCTGAAAATTCTGAATACTATCATGAATTTCATCAAATATGAAAACCACTTTCTTGCCCTTCTTTTCACACTGTGTAATTATTTCATCAACATACGACCTCCTAACCCTTGATTGAAAAAAGCTGTCATCACCATAGTTCCCAATGAGGGTATTTATTGTAATTAGATGCACATTTGCATTAGCCGCAATTTTGATATTGCCAGTAGTTAGTCGGAGGTAATTAAAAATGATTCTTGGTTCAACCCCTGCTTCTACAAGTTTCTTGTGATATTGGTTTATTAATGAAATAAAAGGGGCAACAAAAACAACAACATATTTGGGCTTCCCATTATCATCATACCGTTCCAGATACTTTTTTGCGATATTGATACAAGCTGTGGATTTTCCTGTGCCTACTCCGGTATTAATTATTACAGTATTCTTTTCTTCGAGATTTATCTTTCCCATTAAAGAATCACCGATATATCCACTTTCATCAGGCTCTAACTCAGTGATTGTGTTATTCGCAACAAGATAGTCAGGTGAAAAATCCTTTGGTGAAAGTCTTTTATATTCAATGGGTACTCTTGTTGGGTAAACAGGAATTTGTTTATACTTCATAAGCAGTTATTAAAAGTAATGCCACAACTTAGTTATTGTGGCATTACATGAGGGCAATTTAATACAAAATGCAGAAAATCCTTTAAACAGTAATTAGGGACACTGGTTTTCGGCTCTGAATACCCCCTCACGCAAACTTATTGTCAAGAGAAGAAACTGTCTTGTTTTTCCGTTCCTCTCTCCTCACATCATACACTTGTGAAACCATTGTTGTAGAAGTATGTCCATTGTGTAGTGCTGCTTCTTTTTCACCAATCATTTCTGAAACTTCTGTTGAATGAAGGTGCTTTAGTGAATAGAAATCCGCTTTAATCTTCAACTTCTGCTTGACCAACCTTGACCAACGCTTAGTAATCTGGAAAGTCTGAATTTTATTTTTTCCTGGCTTTAGTCCTACACTGAATACATAATCAGTTTCGTTACTGTTCTCTAATAACTCAGTCCAGAATGGTAAAGCAATATCTTTTATCACACGCCAAACTTCCTTATATGTTACTCCTTTTCTGATAACCAATTTAAACCTTCGCTTTTGTAAATCCACATCAGCTACTTTAAGGGAAAGTAATTCTGAAATTCTTGCTCCCGAATGAAAGAAGATATGAAGGAATCTGTGAAAACTTGGGTAATAAAGTTTCAGGTATTCATTTACTTTTTTGCGTTCATCATCTTCTAATACTACCCTTATCTTCTTTACTACCTTTCGCTTTTTTATATCCCTTGCAAAATTGGTGGGTATCATTTCCAGTTCACATAAAAAAGCCAGCATCATCATCATATAGCTTCTGTGCTTATTGAACCTGTCATCTGATTTGCTTGAAACATCAAGTATGTGCCTTATGTGCTTTCTTGAAACTTCAGTTAATAATAGCTGCTCCCATCCAGAAAAATTGATTGCCCTTTCAAAAGCAGCAAGACAACGCATTAAATCTCTTTTTGTGAACTCTGCAACACTCATTTTATCTGTTGCCATTCTTAATGCTTGTATCAATGTAAGAGCATCTGTACTGGAAGAAGGGGTATTTTTTTCAAAAGGGTTATAGCCCTCCTGCAATGCTTTCAATTCTTCATCTAACAGCCTTTGAGTTTCAGCCTGTCTTTCAGCTAATACTTTAAATCTATTCATCCCCTTAATCATTATCTGTTTTGGCTCTTTATACCGGGGGTCAAAAAACCTGTACTTGATAAACCAGTTTTCAGAAACCTTTGCCTTTTTAGTCTGCCAATTTTGGGGTTTAATAAAGGGCTGGCTGTATGAGCAGCCATTAGGAAGATGCTTTTTCATTGCATGAGCATTTTTGGTAGCTATTTTGGTAGCTGTTTAAAAAATGCTACTCTAAGAGAGGGATAATCCTAAAAACAGAAAAGGCTGAAATAATTGAAAAACAATTACTTCAACCTATTATTTTACCTGTGGTGTGGGGCGGGATCGAACCGCCGACACAAGGATTTTCAGTGTTGAAATCAATGACTTAATATGATTTTACATGACCTCTACTGACTGATAATCAACCGGACTTCGCTTTTCACACACCATGTAACACCACATAAATATAGGAAATGTTGTAGCATTGTTGTAGTGATTTTCTTCTGAATGTTTAATGGCTCTATATGATCTCACATAACTCTAAATGACTAATGGTCAGTATTTCGTGAGTTTATTTGTCGTTATCAAATAAAAGAAAACGCGTCGTTCGCCGTAGCATTGTTGTAGTGCTCCTGCTATGGCATCACTCAAAGTTATATTGCGAAAAGAGAAAAAAGCCGACGGTCTATACCCGCTCGCTATCCGGATTACAAAAGACCGGAAAAGTAGCTATATATACCTAGACTATCGCATTGCTGAATCCGATTGGGACAAGGTTTCTCAGCGTGTCAAAAAATCACATCCTAATCACACGAGGTTGAATAACTTCCTTCTGAAAAAATTGTCTGAGGCAACAGACAATGCGTTGGAAGTCGAAAGCAAAAAATCGCATGTCAGCGCAAAGGCTGTTCGCAACAAGATTAAACCAACAGCAGGCGCTACATTCTTTCCACAGGCGCAAAGCTTTCTGGATTCATTGAAAGCATCCGGTAAATACAACCAATATACATCCGACAAACCCCGAATCGGACACTTCAGAGAATTTTTGAAAGGTGAAGACGTTGCATTTTCTGATATGACGTCCGGTCTGCTGGATCGCTTTGTCGTTTATCTTAAATCGACGCATAAACCAAAACGCAGTAAGGCATCCCGCATCAGCGAGCGCACGATTGCCAATCACCTCGTTACAATTCGATCTGTATTTGCCCATGCTCGTAAAAACGGAGTTGTCACGAAAGCACAATCACCTTTTGCAGATGGTGGAATTCAAATAAAGTTCCCGGATAGCGTCAAAGTGGGATTATTGCCCGAAGAAATCCAGGCCCTAGAAAATGTCGAATTGAGTGACTTTGCCCACCACCATGCCCGTAACCTTTGGCTGGTTTCTTTTTATTTCGCCGGCATGCGGGTTTCGGATGTTCTTCGCATGCGATGGAACAATATCCAAAATAACCGACTTCACTATTCAATGGGAAAAAATAATAAAGTTGGCTCTCTGAAGATCCCCGATAAGGCGGCCAAAATTCTTGCACAATATGAAGGATTCAAAGAAAACAAAGACGATCTCATATTCTCCGATCTTAAAGGTTGCGATTTCAATGACAGGTTCAAAACGCAAAGAACGATTGCTTTCAAAACAAGTGCAGTTGATAAATGTTTGAGGCTTCATGTTGCACCCAAAGCAGGGATCGACAAAAAACTGACGATGCATATTGCCCGTCACAGCTTCGCACAGAACGCAACATCAATCGATGTGCGAACATTGCAAATGCTTTTCAGACATACGAAACTTGAAACCACGGAAGGCTATATGGGCCAGTTCCAGCACAAGACGGCTGACGATGCACTTGATTCAATTTTAGCCTTTGAATCAATCAAACCAACACATCAAATTAAATAACCAATATTTCCTTTTTTCATTTGCATCTGCTTTTGATAGTTGCTCAAAGGACGGAACGATAAACGGAGCGTCGCAACGAATGACCAATCGAAGTATAACCCACGGTATATAAAAGCGCATTTTGCCAGCCCCGACATTCGTACCACCTTTAGCCTTCAGATGTCCAAGGAATACTGGCAAGAGTAGCCGCACTTATTTGGGCTAATTGCGCTTTGAATTCTTTTCAGCCCTGCGTTTGTATTTAAGCAAGTCTTTGTATTTCTGAAAATGAAATCGCTTATGCTCAAGTATCTTATCAATTCTATGGCATACACTACTGACGGTGGTTGTTGACTTTTTGAACTCTCTCGCTATTTCAGCAAATGAGGTGCCGGACTTCCATTTGATATAGAATTGTTTGTTCCTGTCGGTTAAATCAACTTCTCTTGCATCCGGATCTTCTCCTGCGTTACGCACAATCGTCCTAAGATGATCTATCTCTTTTCTAAGTTTCCGCTGTCTCGCTCGAAGGGTCTTCAATTTCATTTTTATCAACTCCAGATTCATCTGCCAGATTTTAATAAATATCTAGAAAGAAGCTCCTCGTCTTGGCTTGATTTATTAAAACACGCGCATAGTCTCTTCCGGCTGTTTGGTTAGCGATGTATTGATCAACCGTGGCTTGATCCTCGACATTTATTTCTAATAATTCAATTTGAGAAATGGTAATTTTCTTTACGCCTCCACTACCGGACAAATCAGATCCCGCGTTGATGATAACGCTCCCTGAATTCAATGGTTTTAATGCTAGAAAGTAATTGAGGGTTAAACTCTCCGAAAGATTCGAGTTGTCAGAAACGATATCGTTACTAATAGAAAAGGTGCCATCGTTCAAATCACTCCTCAGTAAACTCACAGTATGACTACCCTGATTATCTGTATAATATAAATTGATTGTATTGATATTTCTGTTGACAGCAGAAATTTGAAGCTTGGCTTTTTCAATATTCAATGTTTCTTCTACAGGTTTTGAAACCTCTTTTTTTGTACAATTGGTGAGTACGATTAAAAAAACAAACAAATAATTCTTCATAAAAAAAGTTTTTGATAATTATAGTTTATAGTTGCTCTATTCTTTTCAATAATCGATAGACGCTGTTTACATGCCATTTGCCTCCGCCGGTAAACGTATTTATGCTTCTCTCATTAAGCGCTTCGGCCAACTCTCGGATGGATTCATACCCTTCTTTCATAAGTGACCGAATCATCGGCCTCATTTTCCGGGCAAAAGCTTTCGATTGCTTTCGATGTAATTCTGCAAGGCTCTTTGCATTGCTACCAAGAACAACACCTCTACGTTTCGCCGCCTGTAATGCCTCCTTTGTCCGTCTACTGATTTGATCCCTCTCATATTCGGCAAAAGCCGCCATGATATGTACTTGCAGCTTGTTTGCATATGGATTATCTACTGCTACAAAATCAACATCTGACTCCATTAGCTTTGATATAAAAGCGACGTTGCGACCTAGCCTATCCAGTTTCGCAATAAGAAGAAGTGCGTTGTTTTCTTTGCACTGCTCCAATACTTTTAGAAGGATGGGCCGTCTGTTGTTCTTCCCAGATTCGATCTCGGTATATTCGTCGAGGAGCTTCAGCTTGTTGAAAACAGCGAAATCTCGCACGGCCTTTCGCTGCGCGTCCAGGCCAAGACCGCTCTGCCCCTGTCGCTCAGTGGACACCCTGTAATAGGGTATAGCCTTCTTCAATTTTGTATGTGTTTTTGATAAAATCAAATTCGCTTCGCTTGTGGAAAAGCAAAGCATATTGTTCATCGGTTAACGGAGGGTTACCTTTGAACACTTCGCCGGGATTCCCGGCGTGAAAATGATGTGAAAACCTTGGGTTTTAGCATTGCAAGATCATTGAAATCGACTGGATTTTGTTTACAGGCAGACGTCCGTTTGCATATGAACAAAAAATTCTAATTTTAAGAAAATTTGTTTCTATGGAAGAAGCAGAAAATGTCGACCCGAAATATGTTGAAGGCTTTAACCAAGGTTATTATTTAGCAAAGCACACTCCAGAGCTTGCTGGAAAACTATCTTCGCTTACGGGAAACAATCCCCGTCTTGAAGGAATGAAAGCCGGTATAGAACAACATGAACTTGAAAAATCTAAAGACCGAAAACCAGATTGGCTAAAAAAAGATCGTTTGTCTTCGCTAGACAATAAAAGCGACAAGGATAAAGATGAGTATACTAGAGAATAGTCAACTCTCCACACTTCTTCTTTTTAATGCTTCCTTATAATATTTCCAAAACCACCGAATACTTTCTCCCTCCTCGTCACTGAGTGGGTTTTTTCCTTTTACCGCACAATACAGGCTTATTCCCTCACTAATAGCGTCCAAATGCTTCACTAAGTCTTGTACTGTTTTGGTAGTGCCCGACATAAAAACCTTTTCTAACTTTTTCTTAAACTCATATAAGGCCCTGTCAACGTCATAAACTTCCTCAATTTTAAAATGTCTTTCTCGAAATTCTTCCACCATATCGTCGATAAACTGCTCTAACTTCCCCGACGATTCAAAAAAAGGCATAGATCCTACAAAACTAGACCTATAGGCCATAAGAAAATCCCAAATGCCTGAGGGCACTGAACCAAAATCTTTCTTTCGCAAAGTTGTGTGTCTTACGATAAGCTCTTTCTCAAGAATTCGCTTGTGAGTCTTGTATATAATCGCATTGAGACAAGAGAAGTAGGGATTAGTCTGATATAAGGCACCGAAAGCGGCCGTAAAATCACTTCGCTTCCCAAACGGAATAGTTAAACTCACATACTTCGGTTTTTCGTCGTCCGGTGCATGGCCAAACAAAAAATTGAGTTGTAAAACATACCCTTCCTGAACTATATGAATATCGTATATTCCTTTTCTTACAAAAAACACTTCGTCCGTTGGATCATAACAAGTCATTTTTACGCTACTAAACTGAAACTCTAAGATACAATTTACAACACACTCAAACCCATCATATGGGTCAACATAGTGATAGAATACTTCATAAAAATTTCCCTGTAGTTGCGAACGTTCAGCATTAATTACAAGCTTATTTTTTGTTTCAATAATAAGGCCTTCACCGAACTTTGGCTCTTTAATGTAGTCTTTAAATTTTTTTAAAATCACCTTTGATATTTCAACTTCGCGATCCAATCTAACATCAGTAATTACATCTTGAAACGCTCGCGACTGACGCGTTGTACTCGTATATCTAGTGATTTTTTGGGCGGGTCCAAATACTTTTTCTGCTACCGCTAGGGAAAACTCTTTGCTGATGTAATTATCAAGAAACGCTTTTAAGTAGAGTGTATTTCTATAGTCGTCTTCAACAAATACCTTAAATTCATAGCGGCAAATAATTTTACAGACTAATTCAATTGCCGTCCATGGCGGCAGTTTGCAATTCATATCTATTTTTTTGGTAATCAGAAATTTACGAAAAATTCCCGGAAATTATACTCTCGCAAAATGCAAAGAATTTTGAGTTTCAAAAGTTCTTTGACGCTCAATTCAAAATCACGAGTCTTTTAATGGGCCTTTATACGGTAAGGCAAAAGCGATGAAATCTTTTCGATCTTTGATGAAGTTAGAAATTTCATCTTTGAGTTCTTCAAAAGTTTGCGCCTGAGAAAAAATTTTCTCTAAATGCGCTGTAATGTCTTCCGTTGCCTGACAATACATTGACGCAGTTTTAGAATCATCGTCAAACAGCTCTGCATAGTCTTCCTTAGTAGGCATTCCTATTGCGGCCATGATTAGCTCCTTAACTAAATTGTTTTGACAATTACATATTTCAACAGGAAAGTCAAATGAATCTATGGGTACTCTATTAGAAGACAGCAGTTCTACCTGTGTAGGTCAACCTCTTGATAAGTATATATTTTATAACTATTAAAAACTAAAAATTATGAGTCAAAAAAAAGCAGACCAGCTACTTGCCAATGACTTGAAAAAGGACGGGTGGTCACAAGACAAACACAATTCCAATGCGTTTTACAAAGGAAAAGATGAAATCTACACCGACAAATTGTCTTATAGTCACAAAGACAAACCATTTACTATTCATCAACACACGAATGGAAAAAAGGTCAAGTAGTAAATAATTAGATCATGAAGGGCTGTTCATCAGCAGCCCTTCATTTAAATGAAACAAAATGAATTTCGATCTCGATACGACGCTTATAAAATTTTCCGATTCGGATCAATGGTCGCACTTTACAACTCGTGATGCTGTCGAAGGTGTGCAAATATTCGGTGGAATTGGAAGTGGTAAATCGAGTGGATCAGGCCGCCTTATCGCCCTGAAGTATTTAGAGCATGGTTTCGGCGGACTTGTACTAACCACAAAGCCCGATGAAAGAAAACTCTGGGAAGATTATTGCAAACAAACCGGACGATCAAATGATCTCATCATAATAGAGCCGGGCGGAAAGCATTCGTTCAATTTTCTTGAATACGAATCGTCGGCAAAGAACGGCAGCAATTCTTTCACTGAAAATATCGTGCAGGTACTCAAGACCGTTATCCGATCGAGCGAAGAAAAAAGCGGCGGCAAGAGCGATGATCCATTTTGGGAATCATCTCAAGACATGCTTATCTATAATGTAATTGATCTATGCCTTCTCGCTTACGGAACAGTATCCATTCAGAAGCTTTATAACATTGTATTGTCTGCTCCGAAAAAAGACGATCAAAAAAATGACAATACAAAAATTGACAGCTTTGCTCATGCGTTTGAATTAGCCCAGGACAACGTAACACGCCAGATCGAAGTCTTTGAAAAAAATCTCTCCAATAAAGAAATTAAAAATCTAAGTAATAAAGATGCATTTGAAAGCGCCATACTCAAAGCCATTCCCGATGCCGTGTTGCTTAAATCCATCGACCAGTTTTTTGTCGAACACTTCCGAAACCTATCAGAGAAAACAAGGTCGATCATTGAATTTTCATTTTCGGGTTTCCTGTTTCGATTATTAAAAGAACCTGTCCACTCTTTATTCTGCAATCATGTATCAACATTCTCACCCGAGCAATGCTTGGAAGGAAAAATCATACTGCTCGAGTTGCCCGTTAAAACATTCCACAAGGTGGGGCGGGATTCGCAAGTGCTTTTCAAGTATATATGGCAGCGTGCCATGGAAAAACGAGATGTGTCCGTTAATGGAAGACCGGTCTTCCTATGGGCAGATGAAGCCCAACACTTCCTACATGAGTACGATGCCGAATATCAAGCGACCGCAAGAAGCAGCCGAATTGCCACAGTATATATCACCCAAAATCTAAACAACCTGCATGCGAATATGGGCGGCATTAAATCCGAATACCGCGTCAAAAGTTTTCTTGGCACGTTGGGTACAAAAATCTTTCATGCAAATGCCGACATCGAAACCAACCGCTATGCTTCCGAACTGATCGGTGAAGCGTGGATCGAGGATGAATCCAATACCGCCACGATGGCCGGAAATTATTCTTCCTCACGAACGAAATCCTATAAGCTGGAAAGGATGGTAAGGCCCGAAGAATTCGCAACGTTGAAAACAGGTGGTCCGAAAAATAATCACATGGTTGAAGCTTATATACACCGGCAAGGCAACCCTTTCTTTGACGGTCTGCCTTTCAAAAAAGTAACTTTTTCTCAAACATAAAAATCAACAAACATGCAAAAGAACCTTTATTTCAGATCCACGCTCCTGCGTCGGAATGTTCTGAAAACGGTTTTTCTGGATGGCTTCCTGAGCTTGGCCTCATATCCGAGGCTGCTGATGGAAGTCTTCATTCGGAAGAACTTCGGGCAACGTTATTTTTCAATAGCAGCGGTAATCACCGTTGCAATCCTGATGGCGCTGCTACCCCTCGTTGCCGACAAAATTTCTCGGTCGGCCTATTATGAACATGGGAAAAATAGTTTCTGGGCCAGCTACGCCACATGGTACCTTTTCCTTGCTGTCTTTATGTACTTCGCCTGGCATCGCAGCAGGGAAGTAAAACTGAATTCTTCCATTTTCGACTTTTCACGGTTCAGTCTTTATTCAGGGGACATCCATCCTTTTTTTAAGAATCTCCGCATTAACAGCCAGCGGCAAAGTATCCGGGTCATTGAAACTTTGCTTGAGCCTGCGGCTTTCTTATTAATCGGAATCGCTCTCGCCTTTTTCGGCCAGAAGCTCGGAATACTTCTCATCATTTCGGCGCTCAGTTATGGATTCAGCTATATGGCAGCGTATCAGCGTGGCTCCGCGTTCATCATGGATAAGATAGATGAGATCATCATGAATGAAGAACTCGCAAATGCTTTTGTGGAAGACATAGACGGCAATAAGACCCGCGGTGTCCGCTTCACGATGGATAAGCCGAAATCAAAAGCCTTGAGGAAAAAGCTTGTGTCTTCATTTTATGAAAGCGATGCGACCGGTAACAACGAACCTGTAACCATCGCTCAATAATTCAGTATGCAACCTGAAGAAGGATATTTATGGGAAGTGTCACAACTTATGCATGCCATGATTGAGAACACAGAACCCGAAATTGTATTGGCCATGCATTACCACCTGCATACGAATCTCTATTCACTGATGGGAGAACATGGCTTTCGGTCAAAGGAGGAACTGCGCAATGCGATTCAGTATTTCCGATCTGGACAAGACGATCCAGAAAAAGAAAGCCGGAACTCCCGCGCCAATCAGTTTCGCGAAAGACAAATCAGATCGTGCAAGGAAAGTTCAGGTCGCCATGTCGCCCAACCCGGTTTAACAGCCCGGCTATTCTCTTCTCTGAAAGATAGACTGGCTGGAAAAGCAAATACTCCCGATAAAATCCAAAAGGAGAAAGAGCACGATTTGTCCCGAGAATAACACTTCCTATGCACCGCATAGGGGAGATGTCTGATGCAAAAAAAGCTATGGAAACATTCTTTCTTCTAGACATCGCAGGTTTCATGAAGCATGGCCTTTAACGGTCATGCTTCCTTTTTATCGAACCGTGAATTCTGCACGGCTGATTTATGAACCCGATAAATTCTTTTCAGAGATGATTCGCATGATCCAAAGCAACGCACCTGCACAGGCCAAAAAATACTTCTCCGAAGCCTTGAACAAGGCCGACTATTATATCCAGGACCAAGAGCTTCAAGGAACCTTCCATGGGCGTTTGGCGGAACGTCTGGGTATAACGGGCCAGGCGACACGAGATGCGTTCTACGCCCTCTGTGACAACAAACACCCTGCCCTGAAGACACCTCTTACCCCTCGTACAAAGGACAACCGCAAGACGGGTTATGATGTGAGCTTCCATTGCCCTAAATCGTTGTCAGTTTTGCATAGTTTTTCACAGGACAGTCATATCCTGAAAGCCTTTGAAAAAAGCGTTTTGGAGACAATGCAGGACATTGAGGGTTCTGCCAGTACGCGCCTGCGAATGGGAGGCCGTCAAGAGGACAGGAAGACCGGTGAGCTGGCATGGGCGACTTTTGTTCATCAAACAGCAAGGCCGGTTGAAGATCAAGCTCCCGACCCTCACCTGCATGCCCATTGCTTCGTCTTTAACGCAACGTGGGACGACATTGAAAAACGTTTCAAGGCTGGTCAGTTTCGAGATATTAAACGCGATATGCCGTACTATCAGGCAGGTTTTCATAAGCGACTATCCGACGAGCTGGTCAAGCTCGGTTATCGCATTCGGCTTACCGATCATTCCTTCGAGATTGAGGGTGTGCCGAAGGAAGTGATCGATCATTTTTCCAAACGCACCGATGCCATCGGGAAGCTGGCAAAGCAACTTGGCATCACGGACAAAAAAGCACTGGATGAACTCGGGGCAAGAACCCGCTCGAAGAAACAAAAAGGCTTGTCCATGCAGATGCTTCGTGCCGAATGGAAACAGCAAATCCAAAGGCTCAATGTCAAACAGGATAGTGACCCCGTGCGGCACGCTACCGTTCAGATCAATCACGCTCAGAAAGCAAAGCATTGCGTCGACTTCGCCATCAAGCATTGTTTCGAGCGGGCCTCCGTTGTACCCGACAAAACGCTTATCAAAGCCGCGCAACGCTTTGCCATTGGCAATGCCGCGATCTCGATTGATGATATTCTTGCAGCATTCCAAGTCGATGATCGATTGCTTCAATTCAATCAGGGTTCACGGAAGCTTTGCACGACGAAACAGACCCTGCGTGAAGAAAAGCGTATGGTCGAATTGGCCCGTGATGGCATCGGCAAACTAAAACCTATGTATGTGGCCGTGCCGTCTTTCAAGGAACTCGACGGCCAGCAGGCAGCGGCGGTCGCTCATGTTCTCACGACCACGGATCGGGTCAGTATCGTCAGGGGTGGTGCTGGAACTGGTAAGACCAAGCTCATGCAAGAAGCGTCATTCTGGATCGAACAAACGGGTAAACGGGTGATTGCCGTCGCTCCGACCGCACAAGCATCGCGCGGGGTATTGAAAGATGACGGATTCAAGGACGCTGAAACCGTAGCCAAACTATTGAATGATGAAAAGCTTCAAGAAAAGCTCACCGGACAGGTGCTGTGGGTGGATGAAGCAGGATTGCTCGGTACAAAAGATATGTTGTCCCTGCTTGAGCTAGCGACTAAAAAACAGGCGCGGCTCATCCTGGGCGGCGACACACGCCAGCATTCAAGCGTCGTGCGCGGGGATGCCCTGCGTATCCTGAACACCGTGGGCAATATCGCTGCTGCCGAAGTCAGCAAGATTCGGCGTCAAAAGCCGGAACATTATCGCGCTGCGGTGGAAGACCTGTCGAACGGGAATGTGTCCGGCGCATTTGAAAAACTGGATACTATGGGTTCGATCAAATCAGGTGATTCGATGGATCTCTATGCGGGACTTCTGGATGATTACATGCGCAGCATCGGAAAAGGAAAATCCGCCCTCGTCATCTCACCGACGCATGAGCAATGTGATAGGGTGACGGATAAAATCCGTTACCGCCTCTGTGCTTTGGGCAAGCTCGGCAGAAACGAATTGAAGGCGACGCGGCTGACAAACCAAAACCTGACCGTTGCCGAAAAGTCGGATGTTCGCAATTACTGCAAAGGGCAATATGTCCAGTTCAACCAAAATGTCGAGAAGATCAAGCGTGGCAGCTTATGGATGATCGCGGAAGTGACCGACAATAAGATCATCATCGAGAACAAAGAAAAGCGGACGCGGTTTCTTGACCTCGATAAAAGCAGCCGGTTCGATGTCTTCGAAAAATCGGACATCTCGTTGCGCAAAGGCGACAAGCTGCGCATCACGCGTAACGGCTACGATGAAAAGAAACGGCGCATGGATAACGGTCTGCCCTTGACGGTCAAAGCCGTCACGAAGAAAGGCGACATCTATCTGCACAATCCGGCAAGCAAGACGAAGTTCCTGCTTAAGAAAGATTTCGGGCATATCGCACATGATTACTGCGTCACAAGCCACTCAAGCCAGGGCAAAACGGTAGATGAAGTGTTCATCGTTCAACCCGCAGCCACCTTTGCGGCAACCAATCTCAAGCAGTTTTATGTGAGCGTGTCGCGAGGGCGCCATAACGTGCATATCTATACGGACGACAGGCAGGCGCTTGTAGAGCATGCATCGGAAGCGGGACATAGGCAATCCGCGCTCGAACTCGTTGGAAGCAAGAGAATGAAAACATCGGACTACATGCGCCAATGGCATAGGCGAAAATTCACGAGCTATTCGCTTACACCTGAAAGACAGCAATCAAAAGAATTTTTACGCAACTCCATAGACATCGAATATGAGCCAGGGATTTAGTCTTAAGTATGATCGCATGAAAGGAAATGCTTCCGACATTCCAGCCGACAGGCAAACGGGGATCGAGCGCAATGACATCGCCGGTCCTGATCGCAAGCTGTGTTTTATATTGGCGAACGGTAGCTATCTTCGGCTCAATTATGCGTATCTGATTTGGGATGAATTTTATCCGGAAGAAAACAGGATCGTGCTGTCATTCACGTCCCATACCGTGACATTGACGGGACAGCATCTTTCAAAACTGTACGACGATCTGGAGCGAAATATTCCAAAGGTGATTGCCTGTTTGGATGCACGATACAATTTGGCGACCGATAATGACAGTGTTGTGGTAAACGACATAAAAATCTTAATCAATTAACGCAATGAAATATGCAAGTGATTTGCATGGAAGAACCGGCCTTATATCTAATTGTCGATAAATTGGTCGAGTACGTCAAGGAGAAGCACTTTATCAAGGAGGACAAATGGGTTTCGCCCGAAGAAGCCATGCATATACTGCGCATCAAGAGCAAAACAACCTTACAAAAACTTCGCGATGAAGGAATGATACGATACACACATCCTGAACGTCGAATTATCCTATACGACCGAGAATCTTTAAATGATTATCTCGAGGGTTACGCAAAAGAGAAATTTTGAAAAGAATAAAAGGGCTATCGGTTTGATAGCCCTTTTGATTTTATGCGAAACGTTCGAGGATAGTTTCATCTTCAATAATACGTCCATGATGTGATGCCGCTCGTCCATAGACACTCAATGGAAACTTTGCTTTGAAAAGTAAATCCCGTTCGACAGGTAATCCAAGCTTGCCTCGTAACTCGACAATCTCTGGAATATGCAGATATCCGAGTTCCGGAAAGCCGACGCCAAGATCGCATAATCCGAAAGCGGTCTCGAGATCGACGATCTCTGTCAAAAGCCAGGTACAACCTGCATCCGGCGTAAATAATTTGAGGACTGGATAATGGTCTTTGTCCTGATTTTCGGGCTTGCTGTTTTTGATCAGCTTTGCGTAGTCGTATTGCGTGAATAGTTTCATGGTGTTTTCTCCTGCGTGGTTGATGGTTGCAGGCGAATAAAAACCGTGAGTAAAGGCGAATGAGTCAACAGGAATTTTGGCAGGGCGGGGAATCGCGCAGCGAGGCGAAAATTCTTGATTGGTGGAATGAGCGCTCACGGTATACGAGCCTGATTGAAACCATCAATCATATGCATAGGAGAAAATAGACACTCCAGTATTGCTGTTAAGGAATAGACTACTAAAAATCAGTCGTTATTTCAATAATCGCTAATTTACCTTGATATTTTTTGGGTCGAAGGTGCTATGTTTCAAAGTACTGGCATGGAATTTAATAAATTGGAGAATTTATGGCAGAGATTACAAGAAAAAGAACAGGCGAGCTTCTAAGGAAGCTTTTTGAAATCTTGAAAGGTCATCAAGATGGTATGAAGGCCCATATTGCCTTGGAAGCGCTGGCCTCATCCGTTGAAATGACGCCGCATGAAAAAGGTATGTATGAAAGTAATGGCACTAGTACACGACGTTTTGAAAAGATCGTCCGATTTGCAACTATAGACTGCGTAAAGGCTGGTTGGCTTGTAAAACATAAAGGCACCTGGCTAATCACGAATGAAGGCATTAGTGCTTACGAGAAAATAAAAGATCCGGAAGCATTTTATAAAGAAGCCGTTAGACTTTATCAGAAATGGAAAGCGCAGAATCAAGAAGTTTCCCCTAAAGCCTCTATTGATAAGAATATTGAGGAAGAAACACTTGCTGAAAATAACAGCGTCACTTTTGAGCAAGCAGAAGAGCAAGCTTGGTCGGAAGTTGAAAAGTTTTTAAAAACTATGAATCCTTACGAGTTTCAGGACCTGGTTGCGGATTTACTAAGGGGCATGGGGTACTTCGTATCCTGGATATCGCCGCCAGGGAAAGATGCAGGTGTCGATATAATTGCTCACCCCGATCCTTTAGGTACGCAGTCACCGAGACTTAAAGCCCAAGTAAAAAGACATGCCGATGCTCGAGTTGATAGACAAACCGTGCAATCTTTTATTTCAACTATTGGTGACGGTGACGCTGGATTGTTTGTCGCAACCAGCGGTTTTACGAAAGATGCTGAAGAATACGCACGAAGCCAAGAACGCCGAAAAGTCATGTTGATTGATTGGGAGAGTTTCTTTGAGTTGTGGATACAGTTTCAAGATAAACTTGATGACAATGCGCGAAGAAAATTTCCAATCACCCCAATTTATTTTTTAACGCCCAACAATTAGCCATATCGAAATAGCTGAAAAATGTCAAAGACATCATTTAAAATTGGCCCGCCGTCTGAATTCACCGAGGATGAAAAACTCGCATTTGTTGACCTGCTAAACCAGCAAGGCAAGGTTGTTGACCCATCTCTTTTGAAACTAAATTCCTGCAAACTCCTAGCTGTATCTTTTCTAGATAATAACTTTGTTTCAATTGGAGCGATCAAGCGAAAAACTGCCTCAGACTTTGGACCGACTAAAGCTGACTTACCAGGACTGCGGGATCAATTTGATTGGGAATTAGGATATTGTTTTACCCCACCTGAATACACCGGCAATGGCTATTCATCTGAAATCGTTGAAAAGCTCATTGAGGCGGCTGGAAAAATCAAATTAATTGCTTCTACTGAAGTGAGCGGAAGTTCTATGAGGGGAATATTGGAGCGTAACGGCTTTAAACAAAAAGGCAAAATTTGGCCAAGTGGGATTCACGGTGGTGAATTAGGGTTATTCTTAAGAGTGCCAGTTTAAGCTGAACTCGAATAGGAGCCTATATACTATTTACTGCAAAGTATCACCGGTTCAACATTGATGGTTTCCTTTAGATAGGATGTTGCGGCGGCAAAGACCATTTTCTGATCGTCTGAAATTTTCGCAATTGATATACCGGGCTGCACAAGCATTACCTGCGGTTTCACTTCCTTAAATCGGGATACTTTCAAAAGTCTGTTTACATCGGATAAATTGCCTTTTAAGACAAAGTTCTTTCCCCCTGTCTTGTCTCTGCGCTCATTCCTGTTTTGAATGTGCTTGCATAGTTCTTTAAATTTTCCAGCCCATTTCGCCGATCTAATGGACTGGGAAGACACCTCTACGATATCTTCCACACGCGCACCCGCTTTGACATCACTTGAGAATTTACAATGCGCAAGAACCAATGTGATATGTGCTGTTTCTTCTTTGATACAAACCAAATCCGCAGCTTCGCCAGGACTATCATCATCAAACACAAAGTCAAATCCATCCGCGATAAATTTCGCAGCAGCGGCAGCCTGAATTGAATCATCTCGCTTGACACCATCTTTCCAGATAGACTCTTTCGTAATATCAACTCCCGTCCAGTCATGAGCAACAAGACAGTCAGTTGGCAAAACCAACTCTTTTGGATTTTGAGGACGTAAGATCAGGTTGCCGTCTAATTCAGCAAGATCTACGAATCGAATTAAAGGCGGATAGTAGTTAAAGTACTCCACTAAAGATTGCTCGTTAATACCTACAATTAGGGCGACCGGATTAACTGACTTTTCTATGATCTTGTAACCTTCTTTGTCGATAGACAAAATATATTCTCCGATAACGTCGGCACTGTTATTAATAATACTAAAGGAAATTGTATTCGCTTTGTAATCGACAGCCTGAAAAACAATGTCACACATAAAAATTGGAGTAGGCTTTCCGTTCACAGAAAGCATAACACGTTCTTCTGCCTGCCTGATCAACTCATATGGCCATTCAATTCCAAGAATCGGAACTTCCGGCAATTTTTCAATTTCGTCCGGAATTAACACGTTATCGATAATATCAGCGGTACTGATTGCCGCATCCAGTAATTTGTCACCTACATTTTCTGCCCATTCAATAAATTCAGGGATCGTTCCAGCTTCTTTTGACCACACACGACCCTTGTAAGAACAGCCTATTGTAATTTGTTTTCCAAGTTCCCAACCGATACCGCTTAGATTTGCTTTTCGTGACCCTGTTTTTTCAGAAAGACTTAAAGCTTGCCTCACATCTGCACCGGTATACATTGCATAGCTCAGATTCCGCCTACCATGCTTGCTGACTCCAAGATTGTTAAACACCAGTCTTCCGATTCTTCCTAAACTTTTGAAAACATCTTCTCCTGTAATTTGACCCGTTGCGCCAACTGCCTGCGCCATCGTTTCATGCATGGAGGTTTTATCAGATGAAGCGAGGTATAATAGCTTTCGTTTATCATCGTGATGCAGGACATACAAATCCCAAGCGGTATCGATAATTTCCTTGGATCTTGTCCATTTGACTCTGCCAAACGTTCTGGTTGCAAAAAACAGCGTTTTCGTTTTCTCGTTTAACCATACAGTAGCGACCTCTGTGCCTTTTGGAATTGCCTCAATAAAACGCTTTGGAGAAAATGTATCGCATTTGTAAACTAGAGTACTGAATACGGGCTTTAATAAGTGATGTGATAAATTCGGAATTTCATCGGACGGAGTAGCCAGCGAAACAGATTCTTTCAAGAACTCGACCAGTTTTGCATGATCTTTTGCAGCTTGCGAACTCATTTCACTCAGCAAAAGATTCCAATCAGAATCTTCACTATACAAACGTTCGAGGGCAGTGGATACATTGATATCCGCAATATTTGCAATAACAGTGGCATCACCCAAATTCGCACCGGAGGATCTTGTAAAACGTCCAGTGAATTGAAGTAGTGGGGCCAAACTCTTTTGCGGATCGTGTAAGGCGGCGATTTTCAATGACGGCAGATCAAAGCCCTCTCCTAACATATTTACGCAGACTGCAATCTTGCTTTTGCCTGTTAAAAGGTTTTCGACCCTTTTATCGGAATCCTTGAGTTCTGAATGAATTATTTGTGGAGAGAATTCTTTTCCGTATTTCAAATAAAGCTTTAGCACCTCCTCAGCTCTTGCAATAGAATCGCATCGAGCCATTAACAGGTGATCAAAGCCGTTCTTTATGTCTGCACGCAAGCAGTCACAAGCTTCTTTAGAAATTGCTTCGTCTGCTGCTTGTTGACCTACTTCATGAACGGGTTTAAATGTAATGGGTTTAAAGTATCCATCTTGTTGAGCTTTACGCAATGGATACGAAAAAATAACATCTCCATCTACCAGCTTTCCATCATAGCGGAATGGAGTAGCTGTGAATTGGAGGACACGATTTTTCGCGAACGCTTCTCTAAACTCTGACCAAGTTGATGCCGCAACATGATGCGCCTCATCAACTATCAGAACGCCACATTTATTCGCAATTTTTTTGGCCAGTGGCATGGCAAGACTTCCAGTTAAAGATGCCATTACGGAAATAATTACGTTGCATTCCTCAAAAATTTCGAGATCTTCTTCTTTTCTGGGTTGACCGAAAAGAACAGCTACAACGGGATTTGGGACATCATTAGGAAGAATTTCGAGTTCTCTTAGTAACCCAAAGGTCATAAACTTTCTTGCTGTCTGTCTTCGTAGAGCCTTAGTGGGCACGACCACGACAATTGGCCCAGTCTGATGAGCACCCAAGACTGCTAACATCGTTTCTGTTTTGCCAGTTCCCGTGGGCATGACAATAGTAGCAGGCTGGCTATGAAGGCTCCAATGGGAGCCGATTGAAAACAAGGCCCCTATTTGAGGCGGTCTTAGTCCCTTACTACCGGGTATGAGAGCTCCCTTTGAATCATAAAGCGGAGTTTTATAGCGAAAGTTCGACGGCCAGGAAGAAGCCAATTCTTCCGAATATCTTTTTAGCCCCAATTTTTTTACTTTCTCCCTTGCTTCGACCAGCGTTACATGATCAATCCAGGTATAGCTGCCATCCTTCTGATGGCGTAGCAGGCCTGTTATGCCGCCAGGCAAAGGGAAAGCCTGTTTTTGGGTGACAAGTATCCTCTCACCGTTTTTTAGAACCCAGCAATCAATATGGGTTCGGGGTCCAATTTGAAATTTGTCTACCGTTTCTACCTCAATCTCAGTTTCCAATTGAAGAAGCTGATAAACGTAACCATAAGAGAACTTCTTAGGCTCAAAAATCAATTCAGGTAATTTAATTTTCAAGGTCAAAGGTTGTTTATCGAACAGAGGCAAACTAGGGAACAAATTACTCATTTATTTGATATCTGCCTGCGGCAGAATCTCCTTGTTAGAAACAAGCAAAACCTAGAATCTCGGAAAGCTATCCTTAGGTTACGAGTAGATGTCCATTTGTAAGCATATCTGCAAGATTCAGTCCAGTGACGCTTGTAAGTGTTACCGCCGATTGATCATTATAGGCCGAACCGGCACCATCACGGTCTACCAAGAGTGTTGTGTTACCACCACTGACATTTAGGGTGGCAAAGTCATCAATATTGCTCGTGCCTGGATTGTAGCCGATCAGAAGATCGGAAATATCCAGTTTATCGGTCTGACCAGTGTTGAAATCACTAATGGTATCTGCGCCTCCAAAAGTGATGTCATCGAATATAAACGTATCCGCATTGTTACCGCCTGTAAGAGCATCGACCCCGGCTTTACCGGCAATGGTGTCGTTGCCATCCCCGCCACTAAGCGTATTGGCTCCGCTGTTGCCGGTAAGGGTATTTGCTAACGAGTTGCCGGTCCCCGTAAGGCCGGATGTTCCAGTCAGCGTTAGGTTTTCGACATTTGACCCCAAAGTGTAGTTAATAGAGCTTTGAACGGTATCTGTCCCCTCGCTCGCGTTTTCAGTAATGCTATCAGACGTGTGGTCAACGATCATGATATCATCACCGGCGCCGCCAAGGAGCGAGTCAGCTCCCTCACCGGCATCCAGAAAGTCGTTTCCATTTCCGCCGTAGAGATTATCATTCCCTGCGTATCCGTAAAGGCTATCGTTGCCATCAAGACCATAGATATTGTTCGTCTGAGATGTGCCTTTTATAGAATTGTCTAGAGAGTTACCCCAGCCGTTCATGTTATCGACACGATCCATGATCATATTTTCGACATTAGCGTCCAACGTGTAGTTATTCGCTGTGCGGTGATAAACGGTATCGATCCCTTCATTGGAGCTTTCAGTAATGACATCGGAAACACTATCAACGATATAAATATCGTCGCCGGTTCCTCCGATCAGCGTATCGTTACCATTGCCACCATCAAGAGTATCGTTGCCGCCATTGCCGGTAAGCGTGTTGTTCCCGCTATTGCCGGTAATAGTATTGTTTGAGTTGTCGCCCGTACCGTTGATGTTAGAGCTACCGGTTAACGTCAAATTCTCAACGTTGGCCGTTGCTAACGTATAGGTCATTGCCGTTTGAATGGTATCAGTACCCTCACTGGAGTTTTCAGTAATGGTGTCGGTTGTGGTGTCTACGATGTACGTGTCGTTACCCAATCCACCGATTAACGTGTCGATTCCCGACCCACCATCCAGAGTGTTGTTACCATTATTACCCGTAATAATATTATTAACGGAATTGCCTGTGCCGTTGATATTTGAAGAGCCAATCAAGGTTAGATTTTCAACATTTGAACCAAGTGAATAATTAATCGAGCTTTGAACGGTATCTGTGCCTTCACTCGCATTTTCAACGACACTATCAGAAGCGCTATCGACGACCATGATGTCATCACCTGCACCACCTAGCAGTGAGTCATTACCTTCGCCAGCATCCAGGAAATCATTTCCGTTTCCGCCGTAAAGATTATCGTTACCAGCATAGCCGTAAAGAGAGTCGTTACCATCCAATCCATAGATATTATTTGTATAGGCTGTACCAGAGATTATATTATTTAAGCTATTGCCCCATCCATTCATATTGTCCGGCCGATCCATCGTCATGTTTTCGATGTTGGCTGCAAGTGTGTAATCATTCGGTGTTCTGTGAGATACCGTATCTGTGCCTTCGCTAGAGTTTTCCGTGATTGCGTCTGAAACATGATCAACGATGTACGTGTCGTTGCCTGTACCGCCAATCAACGTGTCGTTATTGGCACCCCCATCGAGAGTATCATTTCCATCTCCCCCAGTAAGCGTGTTTCCATTGCTGTTTCCGGTGATGTAGTTATCCAGAGAATTTCCGGTTCCATTAATCGCAGAAGATCCCGTTAAAGTAAGATTCTCCACGTTTGCATAAGAAAGCGTAAAGGTCATAGCCGTCTGCAGAGTATCCGTGCCTTCACTCGCACTTTCAGTCACAACATCCGAGAGAGAATCGACGATATATGTATCGTCACCCAATCCACCGATCATAGTGTCGTTGCCGCTGCCACCATCAATAATATTGTTGGCAGCATTTCCCGTGATTGTGTTATTCAGTGAATTGCCAGTTCCATTGATTGCAGAAGCGCCCGTAAGAATGAGATTTTCGACATTTGATCCCAATGTAAACGTAGCCGATGCCTGGACAGAATCTGTGCCCGAGCTGGCGCTTTCGTTCACACTATCGGATGTACTATCTACGATGAATGTATCATCACCGCTGCCGCCGTACATAGCATCGTTACCAGCACCACCGTCGATGAAATCATTCCCTGAGTTTCCGTCAAGCGTGTTGTTAGCACTATTTCCAATAATCGTGTTATCTAACGAATTACCCGTACCGTTAATACCGGACGTCCCTGTCAGGATAAGGTTTTCAAAGTTTGATTGTAAAGTATGCGTAACGAAAGAATAAACGGAATCCGTTCCTTCGGATGCGTTTTCAGTAAGACTGTCGGATGCGCTATCAACGATATAATCATCATCGCCCGTTCCACCAACCATAGTGTCATTACCATTGCCACCATCTAGGATATCATTACCGTCGCCGCCATATAGCGTGTCGTTCCCCGATTTGCCTTGCAGATAATCATTTCCAGCAAGTCCATCGAGGGTATTGACGTAGTCTGTACCAATAATTGTATTGCCAAGAGAATTTCCCGTACCATTCATGTTGTCGGCACGATCTAACGTTAAATTCTCAACATTACTGCCCAGCGTATAATACGTTGCCGTTCTCGCTAAAACAATGTCGCTACCTTCGTTTGAATTTTCTGTGACAACATCCGAGTTACTATCGACGATATATGTGTCGTTGCCTAAGCCCCCGATCAACGTATCGTTACCAGAGCCACCATCCAAGGTGTCATTGCCGTCATTGCCAGTAAGCGTATTGACGCCACTATTACCCGTGATGACGTTGTCGAGGCTATTGCCAGTACCATTGACTGAAGATGAACTCGTGATGGTCAGGTTTTCAACATTGCTACCGAGAGTATGCGCCAAAGACGTTTGAACAGTGTCCGTTCCTTCATTCGCATTTTCGGTAACCGTATCGGATGCTGAATCCAAGGTATAGATATCGTTCCCTGCGCCGCCTGATAGTGTATCGTTACCGGCACCGCCATCGAGCGTGTTGTTACCAATATTGCCGATGATAACATTATTCACACTATTGCCCGTTGCATTGATATTCGAGCTTCCTAAAAGCGTCAGATTCTCGAAATTCGTAGCCAAAGTATATGTGATATGCGATTGAATGGTATCCGTACCCTCTGAAGCATTCTCAACAACACTATCCGAACCACTGTCTACAACCATGATGTCGTCGCCTGCGCCGCCAAGCAATGAGTCATTGCCTTCACCTGCATCTAGGAAATCATTTCCGTTCCCGCCATACAGGTTATCGTTACCAGCAAAGCCATATAGTGTATCGTTGCCATCAAGGCCGTAAATATTATTAGTGTACGCGGTCCCTGAGATGATATTGTTTAAGCCATTGCCCCAGCCATTCATATTATCAGGACGATCCATCGTCATATTCTCGATGTTCACGCCCAGGGTGTAGTCATTTACGGTTCTGTGCGAAACTGTATCAATGCCTTCATTAGAATTTTCGGTAATAACGTCCGATGTTGTATCGACGATGTAAGTGTCGTCACCGGCTCCGCCAATCAATGTGTCGCTACCCGAACTGCCATCAAGAATATTATTACCCGCATTGCCGGTAATCGTATTGTTAAGCGAGTTTCCAGTTCCATTGATAGAGGCGATACCGGCAAGCAGTAAATTCTCGACGTTATTCGTGAGTGTGTAATTCACGGAAGTTTGTACAAGATCCGTCCCTGCACTCGCGCTTTCGCTAACGGTATCTGACGCGCTGTCGACAATATAAGTGTCGTTACCGTTCCCACCATTCATGGTATCGTTTCCGCTGCCGCCATTGAGAATATCGTTCCCATCATTGGCATTTAACGTGTCGTTACCACTACCTCCTGAAAGCAATTCGCTTGCGCTTGTGCCAGTGAGTGTGTCGTTGCTTGAAGTTCCCCCGACCGTGCTTGCCATGCCGACCATGAAATGTGCAATGGCTGTTGCAGTTGATCCATTACCGTCATCTGCCGAGTAGGTATACGAATCCGCTCCGGTAAAACTTGTTGGCGGCGTATAGGTAAATGAACCGTTAGATGAAATAACTATGGTTCCGCCTTGCGCGGTCGTGAATGTCCCCGCCGTCGCGTTTATTGTACCAATAAACGAAGAGTCAGCACCATTACCGTTGTCTGATAACAGGTTTCCAGTGATGTTTGTATTAAGCGCACCCGAAAAATTATCTTCGCGGGCATCAACGCCAACAGATGTAGCAACACCGTTTACGACCAAAGAAAGGTTTTCAATTCCAGTAACGGTGAGGCCAATGTCAGAAAATTCGAATTCACCGACAGAATCCGATAATTCATCAACATTCGTTGGATTGAGGAGAAAGTTACGGTAGTCTACAATATCTTGTTTTATTCCGGAAGTTAGATCACCGCTATTGAAACTTAGGACTAGAGTGTCGTTACCATGATCGCCAAAGTATTCGTCAGTTGCACTGGTGTTTTCATTGTAAAAATAATTGAGCGTATCATTACCAAGACCACCGTGGACATCATCGTCACCTGCACCACCATTGAGAATGTCATCCCCGGCATCGCCATCTATTTCATCATTTCCTGCTCCGCCGTTCAAAGTTTCATTTGAAAAATTGCCGAAAATTTGATCATCACCAATCGTAAAGTCATCAGTTAAATCATTTGGGTTAGGATAGTAAAAATCGTCCCATATACTTTCAACATCACCTATAACAAGACTTGATAATGAGACCAAACTGCCGTCAGGGTTTCGAAATTTGATAATATCAGATTGATTAACGTTATGATAGTCTCCATGCCAATTGTAGTTCAGATCTTGAGTACTGATAAACATCATATTCTCAAAAGAAAAATCGTTGTTTATACCATTCTTCTTCCAAACAAGAAAATAGCAGCCAGCGTCTGTTGAATCGTACTCATTCCCTTGCTGTGAAACTGCTAAGAAATCACTTGTCGAAATTCCTTGAAGTTCAATTACATCATTACCACTAGTATACTGAATATAATTTTGCTGAGATGTGTCTCTTATAATAAACGTATCAGAGTCCACATTATTTGTGTACTGGTTCTTCCATACTAAGTTCAACCCCGCTCCCAAGTCGAATATTTCATTATTAGTGCTTCCACGAACATCATCGCGACCAGCAGTTCCAATGACCTTTTCTATTGAAACAAGAAAATCTTTATTATCGGGAAATAGAAACGGATGAGCAAACGGAGATACTGCGGCAAGATCTATTGCAATTCCAAAAGAATCAGAATAATATGTTTCAAAAGTTTCAAGGTCGGAATAGTCAATTGTATCTATTCCGTTTCCTCCGTTATAAGTATCACCTTCTAGGCTGTGAGGATTTGAAAAATGCGCTTTGAAAGTATCGTCACCGTCCCCTCCATTTAGGGTATCGATACCTGCACCGCCATTTAGAATGTTATTTGAAGCATTTCCGGTAATTGTGTCATTGAAGTTTGTGCCAATAGCATTTTCGACGTTTATGATTTCTCCTGTAACTCCAGAACCAGTAAATGAATCACTTCCTAAGTTGACTGTGAGTGCTTTTGAAAATTGGGTGAAATCGGCAGTATCGTTTCCCGTATCTCCGTTTATATATCTTACCCCGTCTCCGACGATCAATTCATCATTATTTGCCCCTGCGTAGATCGTATCATGGCCAGGTGCTGATCCTGCAAGATCAAAAGTTAGATTGAGTGGCAGGTTATCCTCAAGGATAATTCCATTTGCTGCAAGAATCGAACGAATTGTCGCATTACTGTTATTCGTAAGGTCGCCGCTGTCAACAAATTCATAATCTAAACCAGTATCGCGTACTATGCCGCCGTTAGCATAGCTGGGATAAATGTTTTTCCCCGTGCTCCCTAACGCTAAAGCCGTATCAATTAGCTCTCCCCAGACAATAGATGCATCTCGACCATCCAAGTCCAGAGGTACAGACCCCCGTGTTAAATGGCTTTCGCCTTGACTCAGATTATATGCATCTTCCGACTGGGCAATTAAAACTCCCGTCTCAATTACCAAATTATCTACATGGAGATTATTGTAATCTTGGCCACCTCGAATGATTCGAAGATTAGACGTATTGGTTATATCTCCGTCTGAAGCATAAACTAGATAGAGATGTTTGGCAGGGCTTCCATCAAGAAAAACACCTTTCGATGCGATATAAATTTGTCCTGTCATAAATCTTTCCTTTTTCTAAGTCCGGTTGGTATCAACTTCGGTTTAAAATCCTTATTTCCTACAACTGTTTCTCCTGCAAAATGAATGTTCTCCACAGTTTCATTTTTATCGTAGTACACTCGGATAATGTATTCGTCTGGTGTAAATAGGAGGCATAGAGGCAAATAACGATAGAAATACGCACCTTCGGCATAGCCCTTGGTTTGATCATCAATGCTTGCACCGCCGGTGTTCACAAGCACTGAGTCAACATATTTTTTTTCGGTTCCAACAGGAAACAATACAGGCAGTACTTTGTCTTTAAGCTCTTCCACACCACTTCCACATTGATAGTCGCGCATCCTAAATAAGGATTCTACAAAATAGGAACTGGCGGGATCGGTTGCTTTAAACGGCATGTCGTACCATAGGTACGAAACGAAAATTAAACCTAAGACCGTCGATAAAATCTTGTGACGTTGTACCCAGAGCGAAAGCTTATTCATTGTGTGCCTCTACGTTTTAGGATTGAGCCAGAGATTGAATTCATGGCGCGACATTTCTGACGCGCTGATTTATGTTCAATTGTTTGGCATGAAAAAGAACCTGACATGTGATGCATGTCATTAAAGGTTATGAGCAATCCGGGTTGTTGCATCATGCGGCCCATGGTTCTGTTAATTCATTTGAGGCAGAAACGCAACTATCGTCAACTAGTAAAACATCATTGGATATGGCCCGATTGTCCCGTTGTGCCGAGGGAAATTCCGTGATACGATGGGTGTCCCCAATTTTTTCAACTGAGTTACGGAATTAGACCTTCGTTGGCGAAGGAAAAGAATGATTGGGGCGTAACGATTAGATGATCCATTACCTGAATATCTAAAAACCTTCCCCCTTCTTTTAGTTTATCGGTCAAAGCAATATCTGCATTGCTAGGCTTGAGATTTCCTGACGGATGATTATGCGCCATAATTATTCCTGACGCTTTTGCTTTTAACGCAGTGGCAAACACGATCTTTGGATCAACCAGACATGCAGAGATTCCACCGGTTGAAATATTTGAAACGCCAAGCACACGATTGCCTCGATCGACTAGTAAGATCATGAACTGTTCAACCAGATCAATCTTGTTCATATCCCATGCGGACAGAAAAACATCGTAAGCGTTTTCCGCAGTGCTGATCTGTATTCGGTCAGACTGTTTCACTCTATTACGATAGACAAGTTCTATTTCAGTCACTGAAAACAATTTTTGTATTGTCACTTGATCCATGCAGTGCCTCACAGCCCAAGAGTGTGCATGTGATGAGCGTTCACGTCTTTAAATGGTTTATAGCGTCCATTCATAGGTTTGTGCTGAAGCCCTTCTTCAGTCTTGAAAAACTCATCAAGAAGTTGGGTAGCTTTTTTACCCGGCTCATCATTATCCAGCCAAGTAAATGCCACTTTATATCCGTAGCTCTTAATGTAGGCCTGTGCTTTTTTGATACACGATAAGGAGTTTAGAATAATCGTATCTTCTTTAAACGGTCGACCTTCCTGTTGCGTCAAGACCGACAAGTAATCCATAAATCCTTCGAAAACATTGAGGCCATCAGGTTTTGGTTCCTTGCCGCGAAGAAAAGTAATGTCCTTCGAACCGATACAGCCCTTGAAAAGCGAGTTACGAACTTCATATCCTTCATCTTCATTCTGTAAGCCCAATGCAAACATATTTTTTCCGGTTTGAATATTTTGAAAGCGCACCTCTCTCAAAATCCGGTCTGCAATGGTCAAGGGAATCCCTCTCAACTCCAGATAATGAACAAGCGCCCTGTGTCGGATTGGCAGCACGCTTTTAAGGACCAGTTTTGGGTTATTATCCGCATGACTATTTTCAGGGGTCGTTTCGAGCTCTGCTATCGCGTCGCCTTTGAGTGATTGCTCTATCCATTTCAAAGCATCCGATACAGAACATGGTTGTTTACGGCTTTCGAGATATGAGCAGACAAGTTTGACACTGTCGCCGCCGATACCAAGTCCAAAGTCGTACCAAAGGTTACGCCTCGTATGCACTTTGAAGCTGGCAGTTTTTTCATTACGAAGCGGAGAAAAATACCACGCTTCACGTTCAGTTTTTCGCGCTGGCTTGATATTGATAGTTTCAAGAATTTTGACAATAGAAATGGCTTTAGCCTGTTCGATATTCATCGAAGACCTCAAAATAAAAAATGGGCGTTTGAAAGAGGGAGAGCAGTTACTATGAACTACTCATTGGACAAGCCGATCATTTAGAAACTTGTCGAGATCGGATTTTCTATATCGAACGATTGTTCCGAGTTTAATGATCGGTAGATTGTAACGTTTTGTCGAATGCCAGACGGCAAGCGTTCCTGGATTTTTTAAGCCTATATAGGCAGCCGCTTCCTTTCGACTTAACAAGGGATCTTCATTTGGTTTGGGGGACAACATTTGCATTTCCTTCTTCTGGGTTGTCTGGCTGTGCGAATCACAGACAGATAAAGCGAGGGATAACGAAAAAGGTTTACAAACTGGAAAAATAATCAGCTGAATAAATAGTATTAAACCTCATTATATCAAAGGCATACTTAGTTATGATTATTAGCCATCATTCTGAAAAACGGTATATGTCAGACGTAGCATATGTTTCTCGTGTCCCAATTTTACTTCTAGCACTGCACAGAGCTGAACATCGCGTGGTTTGCCTTTTCAACCGACTCGCGTATCGGATCGAGGTTCAAACGGGCATAGATCTGCGTGGCTTTGACTGATTTGTGCCCCAGGCTCCTTCCGATAATGGGCAAGCTGGCTCCAGTGAGCGCCTGGTAGCTGCCAAAGGTCCTGCGGATATCATGGATGCGAATATCCATGTATGAAGGCGGCAATTCGTAGCCTTCCTTTTGGGCTAGTTCTTCTATCTTCTCCACCAATGTATAGGGGGCGTAGTAAGACTTGAAATCATCCCCGTGCTTGCGGATGAACTCAGCCGTCGATTCATGGCTATTCCAGAACTCCAATGTTGCTGTGCTCCGAATACGCTTCCAGGCTTTGATGGGATCCTTGATATGTAGTTTGGGGTTTTCCTTCTGCGGGAATACCCATTTGCTTTGGGTAGTGAGTTGTCGGCGCTTCAGGATGTCAATCGCCCCTTGTATGAGTGGCAAGGCCAATGGCTCGCCGTTCTTTGTCTCAGGGATACGCCATTCTCTCAATTCATAGTTGATCTGATCCCATCTCATCATCAAGGCATTTGTCTTGCGTACCCCTGTCATGAACAACATCAGGAAATAGTCTCGCAAGTCCTCGTTATGCTCCCGCTCTAAGGCTCGCAAAATGTATGGCATCTCATTGGGCATGATAAAGCGATCACGGCTGCGCTCTTTGAACTTCTGAATACCTTTGGCAGGGTTTACCCCTTCCCATCCCCAATTGATGGCCTTGTTAAAAATGGAACTCAACCGGCGTACAATTGTATTTGCCTGTGTATACCCACTCTCCCGGCCAATTTTTTCATGCAATAGTTCTACATCCGATTTCTTGATATCGGACAGCTTGCGGTTGAACCAATGCCCCACGAAACGGTTAATCTCGCGCTCGTCGTACTCCCACGATTTCTTATGAAGCTTGCTATAACGATGCATGTATTCAGAAAAGTGCTCACCGAATGTCTTTCTGTTTAGCTTCTCTTTGCGAAACTCTTCTAAAGGATCTTTGCGGTCAGCAATGATACCACACAAGATCGCCCCTTTCTGACGCGCTTGTTTAATGGAAATAATCGGATAGCGCCCAATCACCAGGCGCTCATCCCTTCCCTTTACTCTTTTGCGGACAAAGAATGTTTTCACGCCATTGGGAGTTACATACAGACTGAGATACCCAGTCTTTGCATCCTTGTAAGTCACCGTGCGCCTTTCAGGAATTTCCAGCTGGTCTAAAACTGTCGGCGTGAAAGGAAACTGGTTTTCTTTATGGGGCATGATGCATCTCCTGTGGTAGAAGCGAAGGGAATCCCTGTTGCCGCACGAATGCCGCGCTAGGAATTGAGACTCGAAAAAATCGGTTGTACCGAATTGAAGAGCGTTTTGTGAGGAAACTACTGCTTGATAATAAAGGATAATTCAGGTAACACGCTGATAATATTACATTATCCGGGTTGCCAAGGTGAAAGTCGAGGGTTCGAATCCCTTCGCCCGCTCCATTTTTTAGGCATTTATTGAACCTGCCATATCCCCGGTGCCGCACTGGTGCCGCGAGAATGGTTAATGTCCGGTAATCACCAATCATAAACAAGTGAGGCAATGATTCGTCTCTTACGGTTTTTTTGCGTGTCATCTATAACCCGACTGATTTTCAAGTTATTATAGCAATATAATAGCAGAATTCAAGTATATTTAAATTATGCACATAACTGACGAAAAATATTCAGGGCATACCGTCTTTGAGGAAATAAAAACCTATGCAGGTTTTTATAAATCACTGGCCTATTCTACGATGCATTGGGTCTCGATGGGGACAACTGCAATAAATTTCGACACTTATATTTTTTCTTCCATTCAGGGTACGTTGGAGTCAATGGCATTGATCCTGTCACATGGAAGGATCAACGATTCCTATGCCTTGCTGCGTAAGTATCATGATTCTATAATTATCAATGCTTATGAACTTGCCTATCTCGAAGATCATTTCAGCCTTGAAAATTTTATCGTTGAAAAAATAAACAAATGGATACAAGGGAAAGAAAAGCTTCCCGAATATAATATCATGAAGCAATATCTTGAAAAGCATTCAAAGCTTGGACAGATAAATGTTTTACTTCGAAAGGATGATAGGTATAAAAAAATAAGATCAAGATGCAATGACCATATGCACTATAACCTATTTCATTACATGATGGTTAATGACAATAAGGTATATAATAAAAACCGCGCGGCCTATCTTGACAGGCTTTCCGCTGATTTGAGAGACATATTTATCCTTCACTTTTCATACCTGTTTACTTTAAAGCCTCACTACATGGGATCAAGCGATTATCTGGATGCTTTAGAAATGGGAATGACACCAGAAGAAGGAAGTCAGTATTTCGTAGCGCCGTTTATTCAAGAGATTTTTGAATCTGTCATTAAAATTCATAGAAGCGATCTCGCCGAGACTATTAGAACGGATAGCGGGATGCAGTTAGAGTAATGTTGTATCGGTTGATGGCCGTTAATATACCCGATTGTGTTCAAGCCGATTTGATGGGTTATAACCCTGTCAAATAGAGCAAAAAGGGCATTGTCTTTCAAAGAGATAACCTCCATACTTTTAAAACAAAAAGGGTTCTTTAATTAGGCTTCTTTTGAATACTCTGGAATATTTTGTAATATACAAAAATATGAACCGAACCGATTGCTAAAAATGTTAGAAACAACTGATTACACGCTTACAATTAGTGAATTTGAAGCCTTACTTCGAAAAAGCTCTGAAGAATTATCAGCGTATCTTGAAGAAGTTGAAGTAGCCTTCGCTATTGATGGTACCAAAGCACTAACGAATTGTCACTTTATAAAACTCAATGCAAACGGCCAAGTCCGATTTAAGGATTTCGCTACATTTCTTGCAACCAAAGTAATCGATTTCTCGATACCCAGATCTGAAATAGTAGATGCCGAAGCTCACTATCAGGCCACAGGCTCAACAAGTAAATTTGTTGCTCTACAGCGAAAAGCAGTGACTCTATTTTCTAAATTAAAAAAGTCGGGCGAAGGTGGCGAGGTTTTACTTTACATTCTGATTGAAGAACTTTTAAAGGTTCCACAAATTCTGTGTAAAATGAATCTTAAAACATCCGGGCAAATGCACGTTCATGGATGTGATGGAATACACGCCAAATATGATGAAAGTTCTGGTTTGCTTTCGCTTTATTGGGGTGAATCCAAGTTGTATCAATCCTTAGATAGCGGTTTAACTGAGTGCCTTGACAGTCTTAAAGATTTCCTTCTGCATACAGACGGAAATACAAATGCACAGGACCGCGATATACAACTTGTACGAAGCTACATTGATTTGAATGATAATAATCTTGAAGAAGCAATTGTAAGCTATCTGGATAAGGATAGCGATAAGTATAATAAAGTTCTCTATAAGGGCGCATGTCTTATAGGCTTTGACTATGCTCAATATCCCTCCACCCCTAATTCAGATACCTCAACAGATTCAATAAAAGAGTTTATAAAAAAAGAAATACAAAGCTGGAAGGATAAAATTAAAACAAAAATAGGTGGCTTCACAAATCTTGGAAGTTTTGAGCTGCATGTATTCCTAATTCCATTCCCATCTGTTCAAGACTTTAGAGACGCCTTTTTAAAAGAACTAGGTATTAAACGAGATGAAAACCCTTCCAAATAAAATATTTTCTCTTGGAAGTTTCCAACGACAGTATTTGTCCGTTATTTCACAGTCGTGCGTTAACTCTTTAGGCAACATCGAAAAAAGTCCTTCGCTTCACCCTATTGACTGGAATAATTTGATTTCTTGCGCCAGCATTTTGAGCATCTCAGACACATTTGAACATCAAGAAGCGGCTCTTAGGATAGCACAGACCTGCCTAGAAGATCTTCAAACAACTGAAGAACAAAAAATCTCTGCGGCCATACTTCTCGACAATCTTACGAATAGAGCTGCAATAGGTTTGGCTCTTAAACGTCAATATTTAGTTGAAGGATATGAGGAGAAAATCCCATTACCGCTCGCCCTGGATATATCAAAAAGGAAAATTACACACACTATCTTAAATGGCAGTAAGGAAATATATTTAAATAGATTCCAAAAACAGGCATACGATCAATTTATGTCGGCGGACTATGTTAGTGTTTCTGCGCCCACATCAGCAGGAAAATCTTTCATACTCTACCAAACAATTATGCAGTTTATAGCAGAATCCCAAGTCCCCTTAAATATTGGCTATATAGTTCCCACTAGGGCCTTGATTAGCCAAGTGGAAAGAGACTTTAGAAATACTGCGAAGGAATATAACCTAAACAATATAAGTGTCTTCTCTATCCCCCGACTTGAGAATTCAGAGCTTAAAAACTCTAAGATATTTGTCTTTACCCAAGAGCGTCTTCACTGGTTCCGCATAGAGAACCCGAATTTTAAATTTGATTATATAATAGTAGACGAGGCTCAAAAAATTAGCGAAGGCAGTAGAGGTATTCTGCTTCAACAAAAAATAGAAGAAATTACTCGATCAAGTCCTGATACTAGAATTTTTTATTCAAGTGCCCTTACAACTAATCCAGAAATTTTGTTTGAAGATTTGGATGAGCACAAAATAAAGAAGTCTGTTAGAACGGAATTTGTTGCAGTAAATCAAAATTTACTTTTTGTGAGTCAAGTTCCACGCAATACGAAAGAATGGAATATTCAGCTCCTAACAAAAGAAAATAAAGTTGCGCTAGGAAATATAACGCTCGAAAATCGACCAACTTCAGAATTTAAGAAAATCGCTTTTATCTCCCATGCTCTTAGTAAATCAGAGGGTGGTAGTATTATTTATATGAATAAAGCGGGATATGCGGAAAAGCTCTCTAATATTCTCTATGATTTGGTCAAAGAAGATTGTGACAATAAAGAATTAAATGAACTCATAGATTTTTCAAAGAAAACTATTCACAAAGATTATTTACTAAACAAGGTCCTAAAGCGGCGAATTGCATTTCACTATGGGAATATGCCAGTCCTTGTTCGCCAGGAGATAGAAAGACTTTTTGACATAGGGCTCATTAAATATTTGATTTGTACATCGACGCTTTTAGAAGGGGTTAATCTTCCTGCAAAAAATATATTCTTGAAAAACCCAACTCGGGGCTCAGGAAATCCTTTAAAAGACGGCGAGTTTTGGAACTTAGCCGGAAGAGCGGGTAGATTAGGAAGGGAGTTTCAGGGAAATATAGTTTGTATTGAACCAGATTCTTGGACTCAACAACCCTCACTCGAATCCCGCAAACAAAAGATCGAAAAGTCGATAGACAAAGTTTCTAAAAATCATGATGTCTTGATTAAGTTTATACAAGACAACACTCCTCGGAGTATTGCGAAGGATAAGCCGGAACTTGAATACGCCGTTACCTATTATTATACAGCATACATTGAAAATGAATTACAAGCCTTACTGGGTGGAAAGAACTCTGTCCTACTCAATCTCCTAACTGAAGAATTTTCAAAAATTAGAGAGAATATTGAGATTCCTAATCAAATTCTTCTAAGAAACCCAGGAATTAGTCCAATAGCGCAGCAAGATCTTTTGAATTACTTTAAACAAAAAAATAATGAAATAGAATCATACATTCCTGATTTACCTGAATCCACAAACGCAGTAGGAAATTCATACATTAGAATAATAACACAGATAAGTCGATTGCTGTCTGGAGATCCCGAAGCGCTAGCGCCTTATCACGCGATTCTTGTTGTTAATTGGATGAGAGGATACCCCTTATCAGTATTAATTAAAAATAGCTTTGATTATTTTGCTAGACAGGGTAGACCTAAGAAACTGGATGTAGTAATCCGCGACACTATGAAAGACGTAGAAGAATTTGCTCGATTTAAATTCGCGAAGTATTCAGCATGTTATATTGACATCTTGAGATATTTTTTGACGTCTAACAATAAAAATGAACTGAACGATAAAATCCCTGATCTTCATATCTGGTTGGAGTTTGGTGTATCCCAAGGAACACAAGTATCTCTGATCTCGTTGGGCTTGACCAGACAAACCGCAATTACTTTGTCCGAATTTATTGCAAATGATAATTTGACAAAAGAGGAATGCTCGCAATGGATTAAATCGAATGACATACGAACCCTGCAAATATCTCCGATATTGATTGAAGAAATCAGCAACTGCCTTGCTCTCGACCTGACCAAAACTGAATAGCCTATTTTAATCCGTGTCAACTCATTCTTTCCACCATGAAAAATTATCCGATATAATAATCTCATTTTTTTCAAGATGATGGGTTGTTTTCATGGGTATTGTTTTATACTTCAAGTTATACTTATCTGCCCATGCCCGAATTTGTTCCGTATCATCATAGGTAAGCATGAATTTCCCTTGAATCCGTGAAGTCAGTTCAAATAGTCTTTCATGATCGACATCGAAGTATGTATAAAGACGTTTTCCCGCTTTTGTATAGGGAGGATCGATGAAGAAAAATGCAGATTTGTTTTTTAGATTTTCTTCGATTGCTTCAAAAGCGTCGCCTTCAATAAAATTCAACTTCTCACTTACTTGACCGATTGCCAATATTCTATTTTTTAGTGTCTGAGGATACCAGCGCGATTTAATTCCCTTCCCATTTTCGCCATGTTTTAGAAAACCCGATCCTTTAGTAATAATACCGCCATGAAAAGTACGATTCTTGAGGATCGTACAAAAAGCTAAATCCCTGGGTTGCTTTTTCGGTTTTTTAAATTCAGTATTTACATTGCTTTCTGTCATCTCAAAAGACATGATTTTATCGGCTAACCATTCGTTCTGACCATCAGTAATCACCTTCCATACAGCTGCAACTTCCTCATCTTTTTCAACCATTAGCACTTCTTTTGCCAGATCTTCAAAAGCTGCTGTGAGGCTGACAATTCCTCCCCCAACAAATGGCTCAATCAATAATGGTGTTTTTTTCCCTTGTTTGAGCCATTTTCGCACTATTGGTATAAGCCAGGTCTTTCCTCCGGGATATCTGAAGGGGCTTCTCTGAGGGACGCTTGCTACATTTACGATTTTGGTTTCTACTATTTCTCCGAATAACGTCTGATGTTTCATTCCACAACAATGTTTTCTGGATTTGGAATATCTGCTTGACCATTGCGTTTCGCATCAAGCTTTTTCTGTAATATTTTGGAAAATTCTTCGATAGAACCTGCTTCAAATTTTGCAATATGTTCTAGCGCAATTTTAAAACTCGTATAAACGACGCGCTGTAGTTTTAATCCGTATGTTTTATGCTCGGTATCTAATTTCAAATCATAAAGAAATATCGCAAAATCAGACTGCTCTTTTTTAATCTCCGGCAACGCAGGAATCGTCTCATAAAATTTTGTCTGCAAAGCTACGGCCTGCTTCTTACCCCATTGATTCAAAATGGAGCCTTTAGCAATTATTTGAGGGATCAATCTTTTTCTAGACGATGACAAGTAATCGGGCTTAGGAAATTTAAGCCCGTTTTTCCATTCAAAATCTGGAGAAGGCGTTTCGAGATATGCCTTGAATGGTCCGGTTAGATTGCCCGAAATATAAACGGATTGAACCTCTAAAGACCCAAAATTGACTACTCTACCTTTGTCGTCGTATGAAACTAAAACGTAATCAATATTTCCTGCTGATTTCCCGAATTTATCATTTAGTCTTACCTCTCCTACATGCGTCCAAGTTTCGCCAGGGTCGAAAATAAACTTAGCTGCGTCGCTAATAATCGTCCAATCTTCCCGAAATCTTATGGGGCAAATAATGACCGGATGTTCTTTGTGGTAAACGCTGCAAACCCCTAAAGGAAATTCAAGGCTGTTCTTAGTGCAATTCGAAACGATATTATTATACGGGCAAAGCTTATTATCCCTGTACCTGATCGCCCTTTCGCTCTCATTGTCGATTGGGAAACCGAAAACCTCTGCCAACGGCTGGATAATCTTCTTTTCAGGATTCATAAACCAAACTTACGAATGTATTTCTTTTCAAAGTTTGGTTCTAATAAGTTGTGAATACGATGATTAAGCGTGCTTCTCCGATCTCATATTAAATGACGATTTCGTAGATGTTGTAGCATTGTTGTAGTGGCATAAAAAAAGCGACTACAACTGTCGTTATAATCGCTTCATTTTCGTTGTGGTGTGGGCCGGGATCGAACCGGCGACACAAGGATTTTCAGTCCTTTGCTCTACCAACTGAGCTACCGCACCATATTT